>JAFGDD010000018.1 GCA_016932315.1 Candidatus Woesearchaeota archaeon | reverse complement strand
TTTTGTTGGACGCTGACGCGGTGGGGGTTGCAAGCAAAAATCCCAAAAGGATTTTTGGTGCGCCAAAAACCGAGTTTTTGCCGCCCCATCGGGGTGCCGCGTAGGCGGCTTTTTAAGAGATTTTAAACGCATCTTTTTAATTAACATAAAGTTTATATACCTATCAAACCAAAATCATCGCATGGGTTTTTTTGACAGGATTGACAAGGCTATTCACGAAGAGGAAAATTATCAAAAGGCCAAGGCGATAGTTGAGCGGGCCTTGAGCCTTAATTATTTCACTCTTGACACCAACATTCTCATCACCCTTGCAATGCATGGAGATAATCAGCTGCTTGGTAAGCTGGTCACCAGCAAAAATTATTATTTTACTTCAGTTAATAGGACCGAGCTTGAAAGGTTCGTTGAATTTGGCAAAAAGTATGATTACGATTCGCGTACCATTGCGCTCATCAAAAGCTTTCTTGAAGCAGCAGCCAAGTACAAGCGCATGACTAATATTCAATTCAGCCAGGTTCAGCAAAAATTCGCAAAACTACTCGACCTCATTCCTAGAAAGCTGGTTTTCGATGTCATGATAGCGGGCGAGGGGTCATTGGTCAAGAGGCTTATCCAGAGGTATGAGTCAATACAGCAAAGGCTGGATAGGTTCCAGCAATACCCTAAGCAAGCAGACATTGACCTGGCTGAAAGAGAATACCAGAAAGATGTGGCAAACTTAAAGAGAGACCTGGAGGAGCGCTATATTGAACTATGCAACAACCTGAAAGTTGATGACTTCAAGATCAATGAGAAGCTGTATTTTCATTATGTTGAAAATTTTAAAAAAGACATATTAAATAATATTTATCGTATCCAAAGAAAATACTCAAAAAACTTCGCCGATCTCATAATGCACTTGAGAATGCTGGCGCAGAAGAAATTTGATGCAGACCTAAACTACATATCTGATAGCATTGTGCGCAAAGCAGTTCCGCACAGCATGGATTCTGATGTTACTGCATTAATCATGCTTGACGCTGCCAGAATTCCTTAATTTTTGGATATCTGCCATTATATCAGAAATTCTGCTGCCGTGCAATAAAAGGTGATTGTTCTGGACTATTAGATAATATTGGGGGTGTTGTAAGAACCCATGGTCTTTTTCAAGGGTGTAAAATTCGGGTCTTTTATCCTTGATTGTGAAGAAAGTGTTGATATAGCCTGAGCTTCCGTCATAAAATCCTGTTGAGACAGCAAAAAAATCTCCTTCATCATCATGATTTATTAAATTAGCATATGGCGCAATCCTGACGTCAAGGTTAAAAGGGAGATAACTCAAGACTTTCTGGTCTAGTTCTGTGTCTGGCGCCAAGGATTTTCTCCCATCTCTTTTGAGCAGGGTTAGTGAGAGTGCTTCATTAGATGTTAAAGGAGAGTAGAAGAACAAATAGCCTGTTTCTCCCGGCTCTGTATTGGCAACCTCTTCCAGCGCAGATTCTGTCACCAGAATTTCCTTTTTTGGCTTTATTTGCTTTATTGCTTTCTGTTTTTCCAGATGAATCATAACAGGGTGAACAAAATCCTCATTTATAATACTTTCGATTTTTAACTACCAAATAGAGATAACAAAACCACTTGCTGGAAGAATGAATTTAAAACCACAGCCCCAGCTTATTCTTGACAAGCTCTAAGTGCGCAGCGTCAATACCAGGAATCCGCTCAATCCTTTTCTTCTTCTTGGTCTGAAGACTCTTCGTCTTCATCCTCATCAAAATCCAGCTCATACCGCTTGGCTGGAAAAAAGAAACCAAATCTTCTGTCTAAAAAAGGCACTTTCAGAGTTAGAAAAGACTGTCTAATATAAAAAGTTAACGCAAAACGAGAGAATTGTTCGAAAAGTCGCCTTGGCCGCTCGCTCAGCAAATTTTTTGATATAAAAAAATCTTAGAAAATTTGTCCCTGCCTGCCGAGCTTTACCGCTCTACATCAGCCTCGCTCACCTTAAGGCCCAGGCGGCGACTTTTAAAAACCTCAAACCCGAAAATCTTTCAGGAAATCCGCCAAAACCTATATAAACCGAGATATCAACCGAGGATGTTATGGCAGAAATACAGGAATGCAAGGAGGAAGACAAGAAAAAAATAGACTTCAAGCATAACATGAAGATATACTGGAGCCTTTTAAAGAAGTACAAGCTAGTCATAGCAGTATTCCTCTTCCTGGTGTTTGTTCTTGAAGGAACGCGAGTAGTGAATGACTTCCTATTCAAGGTAATAATTGACAAAGGAACAGAGTTCCTGAATAAGACAATAACATCCAGCGCCTACATTCATATACTTATGATAATCGCAGGAGTATTCATACTTAACATAATAATCAAGGCAATCACCAAATGGTTCCATATGCACATCCTCAACAGGTTTGAAGGCAACCTAATCATGGACCTAAAAAGGAAATTCTTTGAGCACTTAGTCCAATTATCACACAGCTTTCATACGTCGCACAAGACAGGCTCATTAATAAGCAGGCTAATCAGGGGAGGAAGCGCGATTGAAAGGATGACTGATGTGTTCGCCTTTAACGTATTCCCCTTATTATTCCAACTGGTAATCATAGGAGGCTCATTGCTCTACTTTGACACATTGTCAGCAATAATAGCCATTATCATGGTAATTCTTTTCATAGCTTACAGCCTTATCATAAACCACATTCAGCAAGCCTCAACACTGGCGTTGAACGACGCAGAGGATTCTGAGAAAGCCAATATCAGCGACATATTCACCAACATAGACTCCATCAAGTACTTTGGAAAAGAAAAGAACATAAAAGAAAAATATGCAGGCATTGCAGAAAGAACAAGAAAAGCCTTGATAAGGAACTGGGATTATTACAGGGCGCTTGATGTAGGCCAGAGCATAATCATCGGAGCAGGAACCTTCTTCATCATCTACTTCCCTGTCATGAGATTCCTCAATGGAGAGATAAGCACAGGCACTCTAATATTCATCTACACAGTATTCGGCAACCTCTTTGGAAATTTATGGGGCTTTGTGCACGGAATAAGAAATTATTACAGAGCAATGGCAGAGTTTGAGTCATTATTCCAGTACGCCAAGATAGAGCAGGAAGTAAAGGATGCTACCAATGCAAAAGAGCTCAAGGTAAAAAAAGGAAGCATAGAATTCAAGCATGTCTCATTCAGCTATAAGAAGCGGGCTATACTTGACAGTTTTAGCCTTAAAATCCCCCGGAACAAGAAAATTGCACTTGTAGGACCATCAGGAGCAGGCAAGTCAACTGCAGTCAAGCTCCTCTACAGATTATATGATGTTGAGAAAGGGGAAATACTAGTCGACGGCCAGAACATCAAAAGCCTAAGGCAGGAATCATTGCGCTCAGAACTAAGCATAGTGCCTCAGGAATGCGTGCTTTTCGACGACACAATTTACAACAATATAGCCTTTTCTAACCCTAACGCTAAAAAGAAGGAAGTGTTCCAGGCAATGAAATTCGCCCAGCTCTACAGGATAGTAGAAACCTTCCCCAACAAGGAAAACACCATTGTAGGTGAGAGAGGAGTAAAGCTTTCTGGCGGCGAGAAGCAAAGAGTATCCATAGCCAGGGCCATACTCGCAAACAAGAAAATATTGGTGCTTGACGAGGCAACATCATCGCTTGACTCAGAAACAGAGCACGAGATACAGGCGGCACTGCACAACCTCATGAAAGGAAGGACATCAATCATCATCGCCCACAGGCTTTCAACAATCATGAGCGCAGACATGATAATAGTGATGGATAAAGGCAGGATAATACAGAAAGGAACACATAAGCAGCTCATCACAAAAGAAGGATTATACAGGAAGCTGTGGAACTTACAAAAGGGAGGGTATATACGATAATTTTGCATTTTGCACAAAGCTTATAAACAATCAGGCAAAACTAGTTGTAAAAGCGCGAAAAAATACAATAAAACATTAAAAAAAGATAAGAAAAGAAAATAATAAGAACAAAATAAAAATAAAATACGAGGCTTATAAGAAAAAGCAAAAGTAATAAATTAAGTGCGCGCTATAATATTAATAATTCAAAAATAATATTAAAAAACATCAAAATTACATTACTTTACTGCCAGAAAACAAAAAAAGTTTTTCTGCTCCGCAAACCATGCGTTTGCTTGCTTTTTCTTAAATGAAATAAAATGGAATTAGAAGAATTTAGAAAATTAGGAATAGCAGAGCCCATACTAAGGGCTGTTGAGAATGAAAGATTCGAGGCACCAACAGAGATACAGAGAAAAGCAATACCTTATGTGGTCGCAGGCAAGGATGTTATAGCCCAGTCAGCCACAGGCTCAGGCAAGACCCTGGCTTTCGGCGCAGGAATAATACAGAACTGCGAAAAAGGAAGAGGGTTGCAGTCGCTGATAGTGACCCCGACGAGAGAGCTGGCGGAGCAGATAACCAAGGCATTGATGAAGTTCTCGCAATACAAGCCATTGAACATCATCTCTGTTTATGGCGGCGTCGGCATTAATCCCCAGATTGAAGGGTTGCAGAGAGCAGACGTGGTTGTTGGAACTCCCGGAAGGCTTCTCGATCATGTCGGAAGAGGAACCATCAACCTGCATCACGTAAAGATTCTTGTGCTTGACGAAGCTGACAGGATGCTTGACATGGGATTCATAGATGATGTCATGGAAATAATACGCCAATGCCCGAGGCAAAGGCAGACTTTGTTGTTTTCAGCAACCATGTACGAAGAGATAATACAGATTGCAAAGAGGTACATGAATTCGCCAGTAAGCTTAAGGGCAGAATCATACGTTGACCCTTCAAAGCTCAAGCAAATTTATTATGATGTTCCTGACAGCATGAAGTTCTCGCTGTTAGTTCATTTGCTGAAGAATGAAAGGGCAGGATTAATAATGGTATTCTGCAACACGCGAATCAACACTGACTTTGTAACCAAAAATCTCAGAAAGCTAGGTATTGACGCAACAGCTATTCATGGCGGTTTTTCCCAAGCAAAAAGGAGCAAGGCAATGGATAAGTTCAATAATGAAAAAGTAACTGTTCTTGTCTGCACAGACGTAGCAGCACGAGGACTTGATATTAAAGGAGTTTCTCATGTCTATAATTATGACATACCAAAGAACAGCAAGGATTACATACACCGCGTTGGAAGAACTGCAAGAGCAGGCCATGAAGGAAAAGCAGTCAACATCCTCGCGAGCAGGGACCATGATAATTTCAGGAATGTGCAAAGCGACAGCTCGCTCAATATTGAAATGGAAGAACTCCCGCAGTTCGAAAGAGTGCAAATCGCATGGAAGCAGCAAGGAAGAGGAGAAAGAGGAAGAGGATTCAGAGGGCAAGGCAGAGGATATCAAGGCAACAGGCAGCAGCACGGCGGTTTCAGAGGAAGAGATGGCAGGGATGACAGGAGCGGGAGAGATGAGAGAGAAAACCAGGGCAGAAGAGAATTCAGGAACAGGAATCAATTTCGCTTCAGGCAACGCGCTCATTACGGCCACAGGAATATGGAGAGTAGAGGACAGAACTAATTATTAAAAAATAAAAAGTCGCCTCTGACACCCCGGATGGGGCAGCCCCCGTCAGAGCCACCAAGCACCTTGACTTTCAGTCGGCGGTGCAGTGGCTGGTGGCGGCGACTTTTTGACTTTTTCTTTCAACCCAAAACTATATAAACCATTTAGTTTTAACCTTCTAAAAATGCCAAAGGCTGAAATAAGGTTAAAGGTGGCTGAAGCCATCCAGGAAGATGTTAATAAGGGTATTGTCAGGGTTGGTACTGACTTCTTGAAGCAGATAGATGTGCGCCCAGGAAGCATCATAGAAATCCAGGGTGAGAGGAAGACTGTGGGCATTGCTGACAGGGCATTGCCAGGCGACATGGGATTGAACATAGTCCGCACAGACCCTCTCATCAGGAGGAATGCCAAGACAAGCATTGGAGAGTTCGTAATCATAAGAAAAGCAGAGGTTAAGGAAGCCAAGAGCGTCACCATTGCTCCTGCAAGGGAAGGCTTAATGGTAAGAGCCAACCCAGATGTTTTCAAGCAAGGACTTCTTGGAAGGCCAGTTGTCAAGGGAGATATTGTTTCTCTGGGTGGGACCCAGAGGAGAAGAAGCACCATGAGCGGCCACCCTTTCTTTGACGAGATGTTCAGCATGATGAATGAAACTACCATGGGCTTAGGCCTTGGTGACTTAAAGTTTGTGGTTGTTAATTGCGAGCCAAAACAAGCAGTGCTCATCACAGAAAACACAGACGTTGTCTTCAATCCAAAAGCTGTTGAGGTTAGCGAAGAAAAGCCCTTGGATGTCACATATGAGGATATTGGAGGGCTTGATGAAGAATTAAAGAAAGTCAGGGAGATGATAGAGCTCCCATTAAAGCACCCTGAAATATTTGAGAGATTAGGAATTGACGCGCCAAAAGGAGTATTATTGCACGGACCCCCAGGAACAGGAAAAACTCTTTTAGCAAAAGCAGTGGCTAATGAGACTAATGCAAACTTCATACTCATAAACGGACCAGAGATAATGAGCAAGTATTACGGCCAATCAGAAGAAAATCTTAGAAAGAAATTCGAAGAAGCAGAAAAGAATGCTCCAAGCATCATATTCATAGACGAGATAGACGCAATTGCTCCAAAGAGAGAAGAGAGCAGGGGCGAAGTTGAGAGACGAGTAGTAGCCCAATTACTCGCAATCATGGACGGCCTGAATTCAAGAGGCAAAGTCATAGTAATAGCAGCGACCAACATACCAAATGTTTTAGACCCTGCACTCAGGAGACCAGGAAGGTTTGACAGGGAGATAGAGATTGGAGTGCCTAATGAGATTGGCAGGTTAACAATCCTAAAGATACACACCAGAAACATGCCTATTGAACCTAATTATGAATTGGAACAAGCAAGATTAGGTTTAGAACATAAAATTAACAACTTTAATCAGGAATTAATGCAATTATCTTCAAAATCAAATGGCAACGATGACGAAATACAATCACTTGTTAAGGGGAAAAAAGCAGAGTTGGACAATCTGAAAAAAATTCTTGATAAGATTATTAAAATTAAGCAAGCAGATTTTCATAAAAGCATGACTGGAACAGATAATTCCATCCTTACATCTAATGAAAAAACGCAAATAGGTAACATTCTAAAGGAAGATATGCTCACAAAGATAGCAAGCATCACACACGGATTTGTTGGAGCAGATTTAGCATCACTTGCGAGGGAAGCAGCCATGACTGTTCTCAGAAGAGTATTGGGTGACACTCAACTCAAGGAAAAAGAGCCAATACCACAAGAGATTCTTGATAAGCTGATTCTGGGGCAGGAAGATTTCAAAGACGCTCTAAAAGTTGTGAGGCCAAGCGCATTGCGTGAAGTCCTCATTGAGATTCCTAATGTCAAGTGGACAGATATCGGCGGACTTGATAATGTCAAGCAGGAGCTTATTGAAGCTGTTGAGTGGCCTCTCAAGTTCAAGAATGATTTCAAGAGAATGGGAGTCAAGCCGCCAAAGGGAGTTCTTCTTTACGGAGCGCCAGGAACAGGAAAGACAATGCTGGCAAAAGCAGTGGCTAATGAATCAGCAGCGAACTTCATCCTAGTTAAAGGACCTGAGATGCTTAGCAAATGGGTTGGTGAGAGCGAAAAAGCAGTTCGTGAAGTCTTCAAGAAAGCAAGGCAAGCCAGCCCGACAATAATATTCTTCGATGAAATAGACTCCATAGCGCCAAGAAGAGGCATGGGTGGAGGAGGAGACGACAGCCACGTAACAGAAAGAGTAGTCAACCAGTTGTTAACAGAGATGGATGGCTTGCAAGAACTAAACGACATCGTCATTATAGGAGCGACTAACAGACCAGACATCATGGACACAGCACTCCTCAGACCAGGAAGATTTGACAGGATTATACTCGCGCCTGTGCCTGATGTTAAGACCAGAAAAGAGATTTTCAAGGTTCACACCAAAGGCATGCCTCTTGACAAGGAGATTGACGTCAGCCAGCTCATTGAGAAAACAGATGGATACGTCGGCGCAGACATTGAAGCAGTTTGCAGGGAAGCAGCCATTTTTGCGTTGCGAGAAGACATGAAAGCAAAAACAATAAAGCTCAAGCACTTTGAGAAAGCCATGGAGAAAGTCAAGCCTTCAGCCACAAAAGACGTCGCAGAAGCCTATGAGGAATTGCAGAACATGTTCAGGGCAGCAAGAGGCAAGGAAATGAAAGATCAGCGTCCCTCATACTACGGTTAAATCTGGCAATCAATTCGCCGTCTCTTCATTCTTTCTAATTCTTCAGTAGTCACCAAGGAAAAGATTTAAATAAATAGCCTCATTTCCTCGTCTTAGGTGATATCATGACTAATGAGTTTGATAGCGCAGACTACGTTCTATACCCGTATTTTAGTGCAACCAAATACAAAGCAAATCCTAAAACAGGCGCAAAGGCTTTTGCAGTTGTCAGATGGGAAATAAAAAAGAACAGCAACATATGCGACTTGATAGAAAAATACCTTTGGAGTCCAAATTGGCATTGCGAGGATAAATCAAGGAAAAGAATCGCGCGAGTCCAATCATCCAAGGACATTTCAAAACCTTTGTCAAAACTAATATCAGAGACAACGCCTTATGAATATGTTCTTCCTGAAAAGCTTGAGGCAGTTCTCAAGAGAATATACAATTTCAATAATGTTCCAGAGGATTTAACTCAGAAAAAAATAATCTGGATTGTTGATCTGTTATTTAATTCTCAATTATAATTATCATCATTTCCAGAATCATCGCCGTCATCAGAATCATCGCCGTCAAAATCATCGTTGTACTCAACGCCGCTCCAGTCCTCTTCCATCAACAGTCACCTCATTCTCCTCGAACTGAAAATATTTTTTATGATTTGGTTCAGCCCGCTCCTTTATTAATTTTTCTATTAACTATTTTTCTATCCCAACAACAAAATTTATATAATACTAACTCCAGGAAAGAATTATAAACTGATAGTTCAGAGGTGAAACAACATGGCAAGCAAGAAGACCAAGGTAATAGTGGGAGTAGCAGCAGCAGCGGCAGCCATAGCAGGGGCGATTTATGCAGCAAAGAAAATGCATGAGAAAGGTTATGACAAGAAAGCTGTCAAGTTCTTAAAGGATCAAGCTGCAAAGATTAAGAAAGAAGCCGTAGCTCTTGAGAAAAAAGCATTAAAGAAAAAAAAGAAGTAAAAATATAATTTATTTTTAAAATGTTCAAACAAGGAGAAAAAGTAGATATAGTAACAGCATCCCAGCAGTTTAAGGGAGTGTTCATCAAGGAAGAAAAGGATTTCTTAATCATAAAGCTGAGCAACGGCTACAATATCGGCATTGCAAAGAGGAATATTAAGGAGCAGAAAAGCCTTGGTATGACAAAAGAAGAAGGAAAGGAAGAAAAAGAGCTGAAAGACAAGGAAGCAAAAGAAAAGCCTAACTCAAAGCTTCCTACAATTGCAATACTGCACACCGGCGGGACCATAGCCAGCAAAGTGGATTATTCTACAGGCGCAGTTATAGCCCAATTCACAGAGGAAGAAATCATCAAATTATTCCCTGAGCTAAAGCAGACAGCCAACATAACCAGCAGACTGATAAGGAACATGCAGTCAGAAATGATAAGGCTCGCACATTACAATATCATGGCAAAAGCAGTTGAGGAAGAAGCAAAGAAAGGAGTTGACGGCGTTATATTGACGCACGGAACAGACACATTGCACTACACAGCAGCAGCACTTTCATTCGCGCTAGAAAGCATAGGCATACCTGTAATACTGGTAGGCAGCCAGAGAAGCAGCGACCGAGGAAGCACTGATGCATCACAAAACCTATTAGCAGCAGCAGAGTTCATAGCAAACTCAGAATTCTCAGGAGTAGCTATTTGCATGCATGAAAAAACTGCAGACGAAAACTGCTTGATACTCCCAGCGTGCAAGACAAGGAAGATGCACACCAGCAGAAGAGATGCTTTCAGGCCAATAAATGCGCTCCCTATTGCACGAGTTAATGTTGAGAAGAAAAAAATAGACTTCATAGCCAGCGACAAGCATGAAAAGGATAAAAAGGAAAAAGAAAAGAAAAAACTAACCCTCAAATTATTCAATGAAAAACTTAAGATAGGGCTAGTCAAGCCTCACATACACATGTTTGCTTCTGAAATACTTGCGTACAAAGACTTTGACGGCTTAATAATAGAACTTCTGGGAATAGGACATGTTCCAAGCATGAAAGTAGATGAATTTACCGAAGAGAACGAGCACATAATAAAAGCCATAGCAGAACTTGCAAAGAAGATGCCTGTTGCAGTAGCTCCGCAGACCATTTACGGCAGGATAAACATGAACGTCTACACCCCGGGAAAGCAATTGCTCGAAGCAGGAGTAATAGGCAATTACACAGACATGACGCCAGAGACAGCCTTCATCAAGCTCGCATGGCTGCTTTCAAACTATGAAAAGGAAGGAAAGGAAAAGATAAAAGAGCTCTTTGAGAAAAACCTGCGCGGCGAAATATCAGAGAGAAGCGAGAAAGAAAGTTTCTTGAATTAAGAAAATAAAAAAATAGTTTAAATAATCACTGAGTTGATAATGTTAAATATTCTTATTTTTTATAATGCGCTATCAAAAAATCGATTAACTGATTAAATTTATGGTCTACTCCGGTTCCGGCATGATAATCTATTTTTCCTTGAGTTCTTTCTGAAATCTCCTTTTGATCATCGCAAGACGTGCATAATATCAGTAATGGTCTTGGATTTAATTTGCAGACAGAATCAATTACTTCATAGCCTTGCTTACCAGAGCCATCACCTGTGTAGTCCAGGTCAGTAACTACAACATCATATTTTGCAGCTTCAGCAATCATTCTGGCAGGCATTGTTTCCAAGGTTAATCTAACATCATATTCTCTTAGTCCCTCTTTTAGCTTCAGGCCATACACGCGCTCAAAAAGATACAAACTACTCGGGTTATCGAATAAATCATCTCCTATCAATATTTCCAAAGTTTTCTTTTCATCTTTTTCTTCCATCTAACTTCACCTTTCTCAGCGTACTGCGATGTTCTTATTTCATTCTATCTTTTTTCCATATACTTGCTCACGTGCCTCTATCTTTAGGATGCAGCTTCCGCATGCCGTGGCTCTTGCAGCATATTTTGAATTTTTTATTTTTAATAGCTCCTTCAAACTTAGTTCCCTTATGCTTCCTATGGGTGCTGTTTCCGCGGCTATCTCAGCACAGAATTTTGCTTCGCCTATGTTATTGATGATGATTCCGTATCTCCATAGCTTGCAAGCTTCTCCTTTTTTGCTTAGGCTCTCCTGGGTCACCTTCCCCATAACCTCTCGGTACTGTTCGCTTGTTGGATCGATAAGCAAAGCATTATCTCTTGCTTTTCCAAAAAGGCCAAGCTCATCAACACCGTATTTAATCCCCTTACCAGCAACCCATCTTGCAATGGCGGGAATCTCAATATAATTCTGCTTGAGAACAAGGGTTGCTATCTCAAGCCTGGTTAAAACACTACCGTCAGGCTGCTTAACATTTGTCGAATAACCAGCCTCCAACAAGTTAGCTATTGAACGCAAAGCTCTTTTATGAGATCCAACCCTCCCGGTAATAAAATCGTGCGTTTCCGGGTTCAGGGATTCCAATTTAACCGCCAAACTTACATCGTGTTCATACAAAAATCTGGCCAAAGCCAGATCAATATTCCACCCGCAAGTGTAAATAAAGCTTGCCAAGCCAATTTGATGTGCATGTTCAATTACATCTTTCATTAGTGGATCGACTAGCGGTTCGCCGGCGCCAGTGACTACCATTGTTTTTGCACCGAGAGCTCTTGCCTGATTAAGAATGCTTATCCTCTCATCTAAGGAAAGCTCTTTTTCATCAGGAGTGCCTGCGTATTCAAAACAGTACAGGCATTTCAGAGGGCATAATCTTGATGATTCCAGCCCGATAAAAACCAAAGGCGCGGTTTTCTCATCAGTTATGTCTTCAATTCCATGAAGCTTCATTTTTTCCATTTTTATCACCTTTCCGAAATCAACTCTGTGTATCTCTGCATTACCCGCTCGTAGAAGTCGGCGGGGAATGCTAATCCGTCTTTTGCAGGGCACCTGTTGTTAACTAACTTTTGCGGGTTAGCCAAGCCTAATGCTTTGTTTGATGATTGGTCCCATATTTCATTTAATGGTACTTCTTGAACGTTAGCAAAGACGGTTTCTTTGTCAAACCTTCCAGGGCACATCTGGACAAGGCCGTTTGCCCTTATGTACAATCCCGTTGCGACCTGGTTACAAGGTTCAGCGCCCACGTAAGATGCTATTCCCTCCCGCCTTATCTGCTCATCAGTTTGTATTCCCATCTTCACGTTTAAAGCATATATTCGAGCGTAAAGCTCAACCAGCTTATCCTGCCACTCCTTTTCGCCAATCTGTTCGTTTTGTTTTTTAACCTGGCCACATCCTTTTCCGCTCAGCATTGATGGAGTCATGACTACTGGAGTTCCTCTTTCAACGAAGAACTTGTATATCTCAAATGACTCACCTATGTTTTCTGGAACTATTGGAGCGTTTATTATGCATACTCTATCAGTCATTCCATCATTATAAAACTTTGAATCAAAGACGTGTTCCAAAGCCTTATCTCTGATTGCAGAGTAGCCTTGCAATCCAATTATTTCGCCATCCTTTGATTTACTTGACACCAAGGCATCGGCAAGGTCATCCTTGAATGTTTGGAATGAAAATAGCAAGCCAACGTTTTTGTAGCCTGCAAGCTTGTCAACAAGCTCTTTGGCGCTCATCCCATGATATTTCATTGCCAGTTCGTCGCTTCCAAGCAAAGCTCCTTTTGTAAATATGTTTAGCTGGATGCCTCTTTCAGCGTAGGCCTCAATTATTCTAAACAAGTCCGGGTTCATAAGAAGTTCTCCTGGGCCAAGGAATTTTACGCTCCTGAAGTCATGCCCTTCTTTATGTGCAATATCGATTGCTTGGTCTATAACTTTCAATGTGTCTTCAAGAGTTAATATTCTGTTCAAAGAAGGATCTCCCTCACTATCAGTAGTGAGCTTTCCTTCTAAATCTTTTTTGAACTGTGAGTAAACCATGCTTTCTTCGTTGAAGCAAAATGGGCATTTGTGAACGCATAAGTCAGTTCTGTATTTTGATGCAATAGTTACTGAGTTAGCCAAGTCGTTGTGAGCGAATACTATTTCATCAGGGACGTGCTCAATGTCAAGAGTATATAATCCTGGTGTTGCATCATGTATATGCCATCCTTTGACACCGTTAACCCAGCCACCATACACTCTGTCTTTAAATGTTGCTGGAATTTTTTGTTCTAGTTTTTGTTTTGACATGTTAATCGCCTCTTTTTGCAAGCTATCTTTATTTTGTTACCTCTTATTAGTGGTTTCATATATATCAAACTTTCTATTAAAAATTAAGCATAAATAATAAAATTTATATACTAAATATCACTTATGCTCACTTTATGGTTGAAATATCTAAGATTAAGCTTGATAAGACAGACAGGAAAATCCTGACAGAACTTGACAGAGACTGCAGGATACCAACAACTGTTCTTGCAAAGAAGGTTATGAAATCAAGGCAAGCCGTGGAATACAGAATCAACCAATTGGTAAAGAAAGGGGTAATCACCAGCTTCAATGCATCATTCAACCCTCACAAGATGGGCTACAAGCTCTACAAGATTTATCTTAAGCTAAGAAATATTCCTGAGGAAAAAAAGAAATTATTCGAATATCTCAAGAACTCCGGCTTGGTCTACTGGATGGGCGAGTGCTCTGGCTCATGGGATTTAATATTTGGCTTCTTTGCAAAAACAGATCACGAATTCTTCAAGTTAAAAAACGACCTCATATCAACCTTCCAGAAAATCATACTTGAAGAATACGGAGACAGCCTTATTGATGTCAAGCAATACTGCAAAATGTACTTCACCAACCAGATAGTACCGCCAACCATGTTCGCAGGCGAAATAGTGAACAATGAGCTTGACGAGCTAGATTATGCAGTACTGGGTGAAATCGTTAACAACGGCAGAATACCAATAAACGAGCTTGCTGAAAAAGTAAAATCAACAGCCACAATAGTCAGGGGAAAGCTCAAGAGGATGGAGCAGAAAGGAGTAATCATACAATACAGGATAGGAATTGACCTGAACAAGCTCGGCCTGGAACTCTATAAAGCAATAATTAAGTTGGACCGCTACACAAAAGAAGATGAGACAAAGCTGCTTGAATTCATATCCAACCTCCCTAACGTCCATTATTACATCAGAAACATCTGGCAGCTAGAGCCTGAACTGGTGGTAACCAATTATCAAGAATATTATAATATAATTGAAAGCATAAAAAAGGAATTTCCCTACATAATCAGGAGCGTTGATTCAGTCCTCATGATAACAGATGAGTGGACTCCGGGATTCAAAAACATTCTGAAAAAGAGCTGAAATACACAGAGATTATACGAACAGAAGGAAATTTCCTAATCCTGGAAGAAGAAAGTAAAGAAGTTTTCATCTCTCTTCACAGGGTTAGACGGGTTGAGGAGAAAGAAAAGGTCGTGCAGGAAGAATAGCACTACTCAACAATAGCGAAACATTTATAAGTCTTATTCTCGCCCCCCACATCCTATGGGATTAAGAGAGCTTTTGGCGCTTGAAGTCAAAATCAAGGAAGAAGTCGAGAACGCCATACTTGATGAAGTCAAATCATCGATATCTGCATTTGGAAGCGTCATTGATTTAAAGAAGTTAATACATCTCGGAATCAACCCAGTCTACGCAAGCTCTCCGATCACTACAGGCTTATTGATGTATAAAGAACTTGAAAAGAGCAGAACAACATCAATTGAAGAGCTTGCGTCAATAGATTCTACAGCCAAAAAAAGAATTATGGATGCCAACATTAATGAAGGCATCTGCTTTGGAAATGAAATCAGGGCACAAGCACATCCGATAGTCATAGTTCCTGGTATCTTCTTTGCAAAAGGTTGGACGCAAGAGCACTACATGGCTCTTTGGAAACCAGTCATAATAAATTATTCGGGAATCGTATGCTACAACAAAGAGTATCATTATTCTGATGGCTGCGTTGAAGAATTGCTGATTGGAATTCAAAATGACAAACAACTGAAGGTCCGGGAAGGCTTAAAAACTCTTAGTTTGAAAGATGAGCTCATCAAGATTGAAGATGCCATGAATCATATTGAAAAAATCATCGGAAAAACTCCTAAAAAGCTATACAGTAATTATAGAGAAATATGCCGCCTCGTTCAATAAGGGCAGGTTCTTCCTAAACATTTCCGTAACATTTAAATTAAAAACCTTCTTTTAAGAACAAGTATGACGAGTTTAAATTATGAGGAACTGGGGCTAAAATGCGGGATAGAAATCCACCAACAATTATCCGGGAAAAAATTATTTTGTAATTGCCCTGCCGAAATAAGAAAAGATAATCCTGATTTTAGACTAAAGAGACATTTGCGCGCATCCGCTGGTGAGAGCGGCGCTGTTGACCAAGCAGCTTTGTATGAAGTTGGAAAGAAAAAGTATTACATTTACGAAGGTTATGAAGATATAACTTGCCTTGTAGAATTAGACTGTGAGCCTCCTCACCCGCTCAATCAGGCTGCTCTTAAGGCAGCATTGCAAGTCGCAAAGATGCTCAACTGCAGAATAGTTGACGAAATCCAGGTTATGAGAAAAACAGTAATTGACGGTAGCAACACCTCAGGGTTTCAGCGCACCATGCTCATCGGCATGAACGGCTCTCTCGAGGTTAATGGAAAAAAAATCGGCATAGACACCATCTGCCTTGAAGAAGAAGCCTGCCAGATTGTTGAGAGAAAAAAAGAATATGATATTTACAACTTGTCAAGGCTCGGCATCCCATTGATTGAGATAGCAACAGGTCCTCACATAACAACGCCAGAAGAAGCAAAGGAAGTGGCTGCAAAAATAGGCATGATACTCAGGAGCACAGGAGCATGCAAACGAGGAATAGGCACAATAAGGCAGGATATCAACCTCAGCATCAAAGGTGGAGCAAGGATTGAGATTAAGGGATTCCAGGAGTTAAAGAGCATTCCAAAAATCATGGATTATGAGATTGAAAGGCAGCTTAAGCTGATAAAAGAAGGCAAGCAGGTTGAGTCAGAAGTAAGAAAAGCAGAGGATGATTTGACAACAAGCTTCCTAAGGCCAATGCCTGGAATGGATAGAATGTATCCTGAAACAGATATCCCGCCGATAAAGCCGGACACCGAAGGCATTTCTTCTGTAAAGACAATAGAGGAGAGAATCAAGGAATTATCTTCAGACTTCAAGTTAAGCCCAGAGCTGGCAAAGGAAATAATAAGCCAGGAAATAGACTTTGTAAAGCTGGTGAAAGAATTCGCAAAGCTCCAGCCGAAGTTCATAGCAGAAACCATAATCAATGCAACAAAAGAGATTAAGGCAAGGTTCAAGAAGGACATCAATGTGTTCGAGCACCTTGAAGTGTTGCAGAAAGCCAACAAGAACGAGATACCAACGAGCGCGGTATTTGAGATATTAGCAGAGATTGCGAGTAGCGATGGCAATAAGCCTGATTACTCAAAATACAAGGGCATGAGTGATGATGACCTAGAGCAGGAAGTGGTAAAACTTATAAAGGAGAACCCTGCAGCACCAATAAACGCACTGATGGGTATGCTAATGGCAAAGCACCGAGGAAAGATTGACGGCAAAAAAGCCATGGCGTTGCTTAACAAGCACAATAAATAAAGCATAAGATACGAGGATTGTTTCTAATGGCAGAGTATAAGAACTTTCAGAGAAAGGTGATATTCCATGATCAGGCACTTAAGGAGTTTGAGGATGATTATTCATCATTTGACATGCATGTGCATACCAAGTACTCTCATGACTGCATAACCAACATCGATGCCATCCTGAAAAGGGCTGCGCAATTAAAAATCGGTGTAGCCATAACAGACCATAACCGCGCAGAAGGCGCGCTAGAAGCTTATAAGAAGAAAAAAGTTCCAGTCATACCGGGCATAGAAGTTACCAGCATGGAAAAAAAAGAGATACTAATATATTTCTACTCTGCAAACGATTTGAAAGAATATTATGAAAAATACATAAAAGGCAAAGTTACCATTCACAAAGTTCCGAGAACCAGAATAGGACAGGTTCTGCGCACAATCAGGTCAAATCTTAGCATGCAAGAAATAATTGATAAAGCTGACAAATACAGCTGCCTAAAAAGCGTTCCTCACCCATTCAACTATGTATCCAAGGGAGGACACAGGTTCTTCTCAAAGAGAAAAAGAGCAGAATTATTCAAAAGAATAGAGGCAGTCGAAGTCTTCAACGCAGCCCAGAGAAAAATAATGAACAAGAAAGCCCTGAAATGGGCAATCAAAAGCCGCAAGGCATTCACAGGCGGAAGCGACGCCCATAATCTCAGGGAAGTAGGAAATGCAGTGACTGCATGCAGGGCCCGCAGCCCCAAGGACTTCCTTGAGTGCATAAGAAAAAACAAGGACTTAATCCTAGGCAACGAGACCCGATGGCCAGCCATTATGAAGTACAGCTTCCAGGCGCTCAAGAATAAGAGAATGAATGGCTGGTCTAAAATTCTAAAAACCGAGAAAGATGACTAGATATTAACTAAATCCGCCAATCCCGGATCATCCGAGCATTTTTCTCAAATAAACATAATTCGCAGCCCAGAGCATGCTTTCATCAGCATAATAAAACAGTGTCTTGAATGGCTTGCCGTTCTTGTCGTAAACCTCAAGGAAGTTCCTGTGCAGCTCTATCATTTTGGAGTATTGGCCAAGATAATATTTAGCAAGCTTCTTGTCAACACCAGCAACTACCCTTATGTACATCAAGCCTATGTGAGGCCAAACAGCATCACGCTCATAATTTCCTGCAATGGATTCAAGGCCAATCATCTTTTGCCCCTTAAACCTCTTCTTTGTGTATTTCAACGGAAAAGGCTTATCCAATCCTTCTTTGCGCATGCTATTAACGGCTTTTCTCAGCAAAGCCTTGCCAGTTATTACGCCTGACCAGAAAGGCAGCACATTGGCATCGCCGCACACAAACCTATTCCCGGAAAGGTCGTCCAGGAAATATTCTCCAGTCCAAAAATTCCTAACCAGCAACTTGCCGTAATCATGCTTTTTGAAAGGGTTATCCAGCCCTAAACCTGCCAAATCCCCTGCTAGCATTGCAGCCATCACGTTATCATAGCAGGAGCTCTTCCTTATTGAATAATCCTTCATTGAACTGAAGCCCTGGTCTTTCCTAACAAACCCTGTTTTTTTGTCAATAACAATATCATAATACCTTTTCACCTCGTGATTAAGAAAACTCTTGTATTTTTTTACCAGCCCTTTCGCTCTTGCAAGCTTCAGGCTCCTTACAATGAAAGCAAGTGAGTCAGGCGAATATTTATTGCCTGGAAAAGTAAAAGGCTTCCCTGACGGGCTGATTGATTGCTCCAACCTGCCGTGCTTCTCAAAAACCCCGAGGGCGTAATCAAGAGTGGCAATAACCTCGTCGCGATAGCCTAGGCTTATCAACGCCTCTGCGCACCATCCAAAATCCCTGGCATAGAATTCGCAAAAATGCCCTTTGCTCACCATGAAATAATTTTGCTTATCCTTATTATTATAACACTCCCTGATTATTTGATTGCAAACCTCAACATCATCTCCCGGGTATTTTCTTAACCCGCAAAAAAGAACTCTTACCCTGCGAAAAAAGATCCTTGCTGATTCTGATGCAAAAACGCACGTCATTTTTGTCTCTTACTAAAGCTTAACAAAGCTAAAGAGGCCCTTTCCTCCTGTTAAAAAGTATGTTCTGTTTTTTCAGCTCATCCGCTGTGACAAAATTCTTTTCATTCAGCTTCCTGAAAAGCTTCATCTTCACAGTGACTGGCTTGCCATCCCTGAAAATAGTCACCTTGTTGATAGGATTGGTATAAATACTGTTGTATGCCTCCTTGAACACTGTTTTGAATGAGCCTATGTACAATGATAATATTATAGCAATCATCACCCATATCATGTCCCTGGCCCTGGTTATCATAGCTAATCCTATGCCTGATGCTGAGCCTATCTTAAGCACTGAGAAAAGTGCTGCCTGGAAAGCCTCAAGGCTCCCAAGGCCCATTGGAACCGGCACCATAAAAGCTATGCCAACAACAGAAAGCACCATGAAAACCACTCCTAAAGGAGCATCTATGCCAAGCATTAGCAATACCAGCTTGAATTCCACCAAGGACATCATGAGGCTAAGGAAACTCAGCCCCAGCGCAATAAAAAAAGCCTTTCTCTTCTCGTTATAAAATTTGATTATTGGTTTTTCAAAATCAATAATTGACTGCTCATATTTAGCAAGGGATTTAATCTTATGAAGCCGAAAAACCCTGAAAAGAGCATTGAATACTGACTTGCCGCGCAAAATCCGGGAATAGAATTTCCAGACCAGGAAAATCAGCAGGGTGCAGAGAACAACCAGGAATATTCTCAGCAATATAGGAAGCGGGTGCCCCAGCGCCAAGAGCAAAAGGCCCATGACAAAGAATCCTATTGAAACGCTTAGCTCAATCGTCTTATCTGTCGTCACATTAGCCAATCCTTCCTTAAAGCTAATGCCCTTCCTGGTAAGAAGAGCAGCCCTGATAGGCTCTCCTCCTGCCTTTCCAGAAGGGGTAATGTACGTCAAGCCGTAATCTATCAGTCGAAAACTAAAAGATTCCCAGAGAGTGAGCTTTAAGCCTAATGATTTCATTACGTAATTCCAGCGGACAGCAAAAAGAAACATGATAGTGAATGAAACTGCCAAGTAGGCTATTAATAACCTGGGGGTTATATTGCTAAAGGTCGATAATACTTCCTTGAACGGATATTTTAGAATGACAAATAAGAGAAGCGCAACTGCCAGTGCGATTGAGCCTCCAATGCTAAGCCATCTCTTGCTAATCTTCATGTTGCTCAAACCCTGCGATAATGAAATAATCTGGTTAATAAAGTTAATTTCATAATATGAAAAGCGGGCCAGGGGAGACTTTCGCGGGTCTTTGCTTTCAAAGGCAAAAATCTCTTTCGAACTCCCGACCTACAGCTCTCTTCTCAGCTCGTATTTTAAGCCTTAGGAGGCTGTTGCCCTTTTTGGCTTTGCCAAAAACTCAAAAATCTTTGATTTTTGTTGTATCCAAACTAGGCTACTGACCCACTCGCAACTAACAAAAGTTAGGCGCGATTTATTAATATAATGGTTTTTACCACAAAATTTTAATTAAGAATAAGAAACCCATTTCTAAATGAAAGAAGAATACAAAATTAAAGAGCTTCCTGAAGACTTTGTTGTAAAGGAAAAATCAAGTCTTAAGCTTGCAGATAAAGGAGAATATGCTGTTTTCAGGCTTAAAAAGCGGGATTACACTACAGAGAAGGCTGTGCAGCAAATAGCAGACTCTCTTGGAATTGAGAGAAAAAGAATCGGCTACGCAGGCAGCAAGGACAGCAAGGCGATTACCGAGCAAAGTATAAGCATAAGAAACGTCAGAAAGGAAAAGGTTGAGGATTTAAAGCTCAAAGACATAGAGCTTGAATTCTTGGGCTGCACAAACAATCCAATATCACTAGGCGACTTGGAAGGCAATTCTTTTGAAATCATAATAAGAAATATAACAGAAAAGCCAAAAAAAATTAGCAGGATTGTCAATTATTTTGGAGAGCAAAGGTTTTCAAGGAACAATGCAGAAATAGGCAAGGCCATAATCACGAATGATTTCAAGAAGGCAGTTGACAGGATTCTTGAAAGCATTGGCGAAAGTGAGAAAAAGATGATAGCCCATCTTGAAAGCAACAAGAATGATTTTGTAGGCGCGCTCAAATTAATCCCGTGGAAGACACTGAATATGTACATTCATGCCTACCAAAGCAAGCTATGGAATGAGACAGCCAGAATATTACTAGAAAAAGCCCCGCCGGCACTTGAGGCGCTTAAAAAAAACAGCAGTTCTGCGTTTAAAATACCACTAATAGGTTTCAGCACAGAAACTGATAATAATGAAATAAAAATGATAATTCATGATATACTAAAAGCAGAAGGCATAACATACAATGATTTTGTAATCCGTGCCATACCCGAGCTCAGCGGAGCAGGAGGAGAAAGGGATTTATTTACTCAAGTCAAGGATTTAGTTATTGGCGAGCTTGAAGATGACGAGATTAACAAAGGCAAGAAAAAAGTAAAAATATTCTTTTCGCTAGGCAAGGGCTCATACGCTACTGAAGTAATCAAGGAGTTGTTCTCAGTTTGAATGATAAAATAACAACCAACAAAAAGCTTTGCTTTTTGAAGTTTCACTTTCCAAGCGAAACCTTTATATACCACTAATGAAATCTTATTCATATGAAATGCAATTCATACGATGATTTTTTCAGGAATTTCGCCAATAAGACCAAGCTCAGGATAATCATGCTCCTCAAAAACACGCCAATGAGCGTCAACGAGCTTTCTGAGAAGATGGGGGAGGAACAAAGCAAAGTATCGCACAACCTCGCAAAGCTAGCGAGGTGCAGCGTAGTCGCTGTAGAACAGCAAGGCAAAAAAAGGATTTACTCATTGAACAAAGAAACAGTCCTCCCGATGCTAAGGCTAGTGGAGAAACACGTCAAAAAAAACTGCGACATGAGGTGCAAGCAATGAAAGAAATATATATGGACAACGCAGCCACAACAAAAATCGATCCTAAAGTTATCAAAGCCATGCTGCCTTTCTTCGACATGAAATACGGCAACGCATCCTCAACTCACACCAAGGGAAGAG
Source organism: Candidatus Woesearchaeota archaeon (assembly GCA_016932315.1). GTDB lineage: Archaea > Nanobdellota > Nanobdellia > Woesearchaeales > SM23-78 > SM23-78. The sequence continues at coordinate 162,753 of JAFGDD010000018.1, read as the reverse complement.
AAGCCAAGAATGCAATGGAATGGGCGCGAAAAGTCATAGCAAAATCAATAGGCGCAGCAGCTGAAGAAATAATTTTTACATCCGGAGGAACAGAATCAAATAATTTTGCAATCAAGTCAATAGCCTTCAACAACAAGGACAAAGGAAACCATATCATCACCACAAAGATAGAGCATGATTGCATTCTTAACACTTGCAAATGGCTTGTAACGCAAGGCTTTGAAATCACTTATCTTGAAGTTGACAAGGAAGGATTTGTGAATCCTGAAACTCTTGAGAAAGCCATCACGCCAAAAACAATTCTTGTATCAGTAATCCAAGGCAACAACGAAATAGGAACCATACAAGACCTGAAAGCATTGGGAGAAATATGCAAAAAAAACAAAGTATATTTTCATACTGACGCATGCCAGAGCTACACCAAGACAGAGCTTAACGTGAAGAAGCAAAACCTTGACCTTGTAACGCTTAACGCCCACAAAATACACGGCCCAAAAGGAGTTGGCGCGCTGTACATCAGGAAAGGAACAAATATCAAGGCCTGGCAGCACGGCGGAGGACACGAACGCAATCTTCGCTCAGGAACAGAAAACATCCCTGGCATTGTAGGATTCGCAGAGGCAATCAGGCAGGCAGACAACAGCAAACACGCCAAGTACATGACAAAGCTAAGAGACAAACTAATCGAAGGCATTGAAAAAAATATTCCTGAATGCAAGCTCAACGGGCCGCGAGGTGACAAAAGGCTATGCAACAACATCAATTTCATATTCTCAAGAATTGAAGGAGAAGCCATAGGAGGCTACCTCGACCTGAAAGGAGTATCATCATCAACAGGCTCAGCATGCAGCTCGCACAACCTAGAGCCAAGCCACGTATTACAAGCAATTGGAATGAGCAAGGCAGAAGCCAACGGAAGCCTAAGACTCAGCATCAGCAGGTATACAACAGAAGAAGAAATCAATTATGTTCTTGAAATCCTACCTGGCATCGTCAAGAAGCTGAGATTGATAAGCCCGCTGTGAAGATTTCTATTTCCATTTCATTCTTTCTTTAGGAAACCTTCCAAGTTTTTCTAAGATATTTACCAGAACCTCTTTCTTAACTTCAAGTATCTTGTCGCTTTGATAAGCATCCTCTATTGAATTATAATCCCACCAACCTTCTAAGTGAGGAGCAATAATGTTCTCAGGCATATGAAAAGGAACTCTGCCAGGGCTTAGCTGTGCTCCCCAATAATCGGCGTGGCTTCGAATCTGCACAAGCTTGTCGCCATGAAACTTCCATCCTCTCCTAAATACAACGCGCCTTATTGCTATGTCCTGAAGGTGAGTTGCAATTCCTTTCTGAACTGAATAATCAAGGCCAGACTCAATATCTTTCTCGTCATGGTCATAAACATTCTTTCCAACGCTCACAAGTTCTTTCCATAGTGCTTCCCTATTAAAAGAGTCATGATAATAGCCATCCTCATAAATCAAGCACATTTGTGGAAAAAGAATTGTCTCACCAGCCCACTCCCAGGATATTCGCCAGTTGCCTTGACCGTATTTCGCATCATAAGCCCTGAAGAATTCATCTCTTCTCTTGCCGAAAAAGCTCGGCCTCTCAAATTTTACAAATGTCATAATACAGGGAAAATAAAAGAGATTATAAATCTATTGATAAAAAATGTTGTGTTTAAAATCTTCCAAAAAGCCGCCTTGGACAGCCCGTAGGGCGTGGCAAAACTTTGTTTTGGCACATCAAAAATCCCAAAAGGATTTTTGCTTGCAACCCCAGTCCAAACAGCCGACGTGCAAGTCATTCATTAACATTCATGACGTTGCACTTGCTGTAGGCTGTGGCGACTTTTTGAACGCATCCGATAAGAAATAATGAATTAAAAAATCACTTTAGCCCATTCATTATCTCCTTAAAAACGTCATTTATTGGCTGCTCACCGTTCACTCGCAGAAGAACGCCTTTCTTCTCATAATAATCAATCATGGGCTTGGTGTTCTTGTAGTATTCCTGCATCCTGACCTTGATGGCTTCGGGTGTTGAGTCATCCCTGATCACCAGCTTGCCTCCGCACTTGTCGCATATTCCTTCCTTTTTCGGCTTGATATATATTACATTATAATTAGCCTTGCAATCAGAGCAAACCCTTCTTGAGGACATCCTTTTTATGCATTCTGCGTCGCTAACATCAATGAATATGCACTTGCTCAGCTCCTTGTATTTTGCAAGGAAACCTGCCTGCTCAATGTTTCTTGGGAATCCGTCAAATACAAAGCCTTTCCTTAGCTCAGGAGTGTTAAGCTTTTGTAGAACGACTTCATAAACAGTCGGGTTATCAACAAGTTTGCCTTCGTCAAGCAGCTTCTTCACTCTTCTGCCGAGCTCTGTGTCCTGAGTTTGTATCTCCCTGAAAATCACGCCAGTGGATATATGCGGCAGCTTGAATTTGGCCGCCAACAATTCTGCCTGCGTTCCCTTGCCAGAGCCTGGAGGTCCTGCAATCACATAATTCATTTGCATAAAATCACCTGCATTAACCTCATCATCCAAAATATTCTGTTTCTGACTTTGATTTTATCTCGTTCTTCCATGAATCCCTTAGCTTTCCCATAATCTTAAGAACCTCTTTCTTCATTTCCTTCCACGCAGCAAAGAATTTGTTAATCATATCAGCTGCTGAAGCATCATCATATTCCATATCCTGGATGACTAGTTCTCTGTGATAATATGCCATCTTCTTCATCAAGTCAAATATGCTTTTTTTCTCATCATCAGAGAAGACTTCAGCCTCATACATCGCAGAAAGGCTGCTCTCAGAAGGCTGGACTATGTCGCTTAATGTCTTGAAAACATTCTCAAGCCTTTCAGTCATCTTATTGATTATGATGCGAAGAAAGAAAGGTTTGTCCTCAAGCTTTCCAATGCAAAACTCCCGGTCCAATTCCTTTAAGTCAGGAAGGGCATATTTCTTCTTCAATGCCTCATACTCTTTTTCCATATCTTTTTCCTTGGATTTGTCTTTTTCGTTTGCCATGATCTCACTGAATTTGTTGGTGTTTTAAAAGTTTTCTATAAAAAAAAGAAGTCTTAGCAAATAAAAAGAGGTTTTTTTCTTAGAGCAACCACTAAATTCTTATTAAGAGCATAATGATACCAGTGATCCACAATTTTATCGTATGTTGTTTGTTCAGCTCTTTTCAGGTTAGCAGGGGCAATTCCATCATTTAAACAGCTAATTTTAACCAATCCATCAAGGTTGGCTCTGAAAGTTTCATAATCTCGCTGCTGTATCTTTGATAAGCCATCAAATCCATCAAAAGTAGTGCAAGATTTTTTAAGCACAGAATACGAAGGAACTCCATGCCTTTGCAAGTCTTGATTTTTTTTAACATAATCTAAGAGACAGCTAACCAAATTTTTTGAAAAGGTTTCGAATTCCAGCTTTGCCATAATTTATCACCCGTGAGGGAGAAGCTTTCAAATCTATTTAAACTTTTGTAAAAATTTCTTTTAAATCTCATTTTCTGCCAAAAATCGTAATATTTATATACTTGCTATTGTCATACATACAGAATACTATACGCTTACGTATACTGTTGGTGGCGTGTAGAGAACTCAGGCACACAGAAAACTGACAAAAAGCATACATTTAACATACATTTGTCATACAGGGGTTTAAGATTGCAAAAGAAGACTGAGGTATTGAACGTTCGCTTGCCTGACGAGCTAATTCTAGAGCTAGATGCATTAGTCAAAAAGAAACTCTTCAAGTCGCGCTCAGAAGCTGTACGAGAATTCGCCAGAGAATACGTGCAAAGCCAAATGCACGTTGAGGAAAAAGCCAAAAAATCTGGACACGGGGGTGAGGGATGGTAGCTTCAATAGTAAGTGTGAGGATGCCATCCTCCCTGGTTCAGAAACTCAAGGAGCTGGCCAAGGAGAACCATTTCTTAGATGTAAGCGAAGAAGTCAGGAGCATAACCAAGAGTAAGGTGATGGAGTACAAGCTCAAACTGAGCGAAACCGCGCCTGCAAAAGAAGAGAAGCCAGAAAAAAAAGCAGACTTCAAGACAGAAAACATGGTCAAGGAAGAGCTCATCAAGAGACTTAGAGAAATGATAAAGGAGCTGGAACATGAGTAAGGACAACAACAAGATTGAAATGAGTAAGTTCTTCGTGATGCTTATAGCACTCATACTGCTCATCAGCATACACTGCGCCTCGGCAGCTGTTAGCCTTGTAAATCCTGAAAACAATGCTTGCACCAACCAGGAAGAAAATACATTCGAGTATTACATCAGCATAGAAGAATTGACAGAATGCAAACTGATAATGGACTCCGACACCGCGCTGACAAATGACACAATAACCAACGCCACCAATCCTGGATTCAACGAGTTTGTATTGGGCGGCATTGAGCCAGGAGAGCACACATGGAGCATAACATGCGACTCTGCCAACGGTTCTGAATCCAGTGAAGAAAGGACCATAACATACGACAGGGTGGAGCCGACAATTGTCCTATTCAATCCGCAGAACAACATAGTGTTTGAAACCAGCAGCGTAGAGCTAAGCTTTGTAGCATTGGACAACCTAGCAGAAATCATGAACTGCTCAGTCATAACCAACAGTGAAGTCAATCAATTCGTATTAGCAACAAACAGTCAGCCTCTCACAGTTACAATCGACCAATTAAGCGATGGCAACTACACCTGGAAAGTAGCCTGCGTTGATTACGCCAACAATATCAAGGAGAGTGAAACCAGAAGCTTCACGGTCTTATCAGAGCCGCCATTGCCTGACTTTAGGGTATTCCTAGACAGCGCTGAATACGCAACAGGGCAATCAGGGCAGATGAGCATAAGCGCGCCAGCTGGCACGAGCGTCAGAGTGGAAGTATGCCCCAACCAGACAGGGTTTGTGGAGTGCAAAGTACCAATAAATGCGCAAAACATAACTGAATTCCCGCTCATAGAACTAGTGCCATACACCAATTACGCAGGAAAATACATTTTAGAGGCGTTCTTCAACTATTCAGGCATCACCCAAACTCAGGAAATAGGCTACAAAGTGAATAACAACATCAACATCGACATTGCAACCAATATTAACCAAAGAAGAAATGTTCCTGTTCAGCTCAAAGCAACGGCTACTGGCGGAGTTGGTGACCTGAATTACACTTGGCAATTAAGTAACGGCACAAGAACCAATGCAAGCAAAGTAAATATTACCTACTCCGCAAGTGGCAACTATACCAACACCGTATTTGTCGAGGATGCATATAACAACACCATGAATAAGAGCGTAACAGTATATGTTGAGAATACAGCTTACATCACGATTCGTGTGAAAGATTCAAAAACCAATTCGCCAATTGCAGGAGCCACAGTAGAAGTAGAGGAAGACCAGGAAACTACAGACGCAAATGGAGAAGTCAACTATTATCTTGAAGAAGGAAGAAGGGACATCCTGGTTTTGAGAGAAAACTATTCTGTATACAACAGTGAACTTAACATAACTAGTGATGAAACAATAACCATACTGCTCAATCCAATAACAGCTTCCAAGCCCATAATCACATTATTATTGCCAGAGAATAATTCGCCAGTCATAGGGCCTGAAGAAGAACTGGTTTACAAAGTCGAATATGACAAGAATGTGAACTGCAGCATATATATTAATGAAAACAACGACGGGTTCTTCATCTACCTTGGAAGCGACGAACTAAGCAGCTCCTCAGAGCAGCGCTTCGGAGTGATACAGCTAGAAAACAAGAGCTACTGGTGGAAAGTCGAATGCATAGACAAGGAAGGCAACAGTGCTATGAGCAGCACTTGGAAGTTCAATGTTGGGGCGCCCCTCCAATTAGCCACAACAGCTGAGGAGACAAACAGTGATTACAAAGTTTATAATGACTGGATAAAAGAGTTTGAGCAGGTATATGAAAGCTTCAGCAACCTGCCAAAAGAAGAAAAAGAAGCAGCAGACGCCCTTGGCATCCAAGCCATGGTGGATGAAGGCATCCAAACCTTCAAAAATACCATTAGGGACATTGACTCACTAAGATTCAGAAGCGACCTGACAGACTCTGACAAGCAAGAAGAAGGAGAAAAATATGTTGCAGCAGCAGATCAAACATACCAGAAAACTCCTGTAAGCATCCAACTCCTTGGAAGCGACGCATTTGTTGATTATATAAAGAAAGAAGAGCTTCAATCACTGCTCGAGCAATATTTGGAGATAAAAGGGCAAAAAGAAGAGGTTAATCTTAAGGATGCGCTCACCTACCTTGATGAGCTACAACAAGAGATAGTGATTTCTACCAAGGTGAAGACTGCTAGGGTTATGTACAGGGACGGCACCCAGAGCGACTCCAGCATTATCATCCGCGAGATAAAAGCATACAATATTACCAGTGATGCATTCATAATCGAGCTCATACCAAAAGACGTTGCAGGAAGTGCAGAGGAAATTATGAGCCAGCAGAAGTTCGAAGTAATAAAACAAGATCCAATAATAAAATTCGACCTAAAAGGAGATAGTTCAAGCATTACCCAGATAAGTTATTATTTCAACACAAACATAGATTCAGAGTTGCTTAAGAACATAAGGACTGCTGTATTTATAGAGCCAAACACCATAAAAGAAAACAGCAAGATAACCGGCTTCTCAGTGAAGAACCTGAAGCTACCGAAGATCAAGGGAATAATATTCCTGCCAGTCATCATCATATTATTAGGAAGCATGGTATTCGCAGGCATGAGATATGACGGAGTCACACACGCCAAGCACGCTTATTACAGGCTGCAGGGAAGAAAGAGCCTGCATTACATCAATGTTGTGCTTAGTGAAATCCATGAAAACCTTTCAGTCGGCGACCTGAACAAGGCATGTGAACTATATTCAGAAGCCAAAGGCGCATATGCTGAACTTCCAAACATGGCAAAGAATGATGTTTACGAGAAAGTAGCAGAGGCAGCCAGCAAGATAAGCGATTATTACCAATCTGTTCAAAGCCAGAGCATAATAAACGAACTAACAAGCAGGATAAATCACATACAGCAGTTAATCAGCTATGCCCAACTAATGCCTGCATTGGAAGAGTACAAGAGCATTGAGCAGACATACAACCAGTTCAGCGATGCAGAAAAAGAACTGCTCCACCCGGCACTCGTTGAAATCGGCAACAAGATACAAATCATGATTGATAACACAAAGAATTTGATATAAATGAAAAGATATGGATGAAAAGGTGAAAAAAGAAAGGAGAAAAACAAAACTAACGAGCAAAAAAATCGCCTTGCTCACCCCGGGCGGGGCAACCCCCGAGCAAGCCACCAAGCACCTTAAAATTTTTAATAAAAATTTTTGCGGTGCTGTGGCAGGTGGCGGCAATTTTTTTACATACTAAAAAAACAAAATGGTTGTGAAGACTAGGAATAAGGAAATTGCATTCGGAATTCTAATAATCATACTTGTAGTGCTAGCCATCAAAGGGTTAATCATAGTATCGCAATTCATAGGCTATGCATCCTACCTCCAGACTGATGGCGGCACAATCACTGAAATTGAGCTTGAGCTTGCATTCGACGTCAGCCACTGGTCTGGTGTTTATGGAACTGCTTGGGGCGTTGGGTGGACTCAGGAATGGTATTATAATTTCACAGGCAATGTAACATTAACAGAAGATGATAATGAAAAGCACTTATTATTCACCTGCTTTGCGCAGGACGCAGAGCACGAGATATATGCCAGCATGGTGCCTGAAGATGAAATCATCTTCGACTCGCTTGTAGCAGCTACAGCAGCAGAAATAGATGATTATCTTAACATAAGCACTGGAGAATTCTTCTCTGCAACTAACACATTCACATCAACAGAAACCTTTGATGTTGGAGGCAGAGATGTGATTGCACCTGCCATGCATACTTATGCCTGGAACAGCCAGAACTCTACTTCATTTGTTACAGGAATACTAAAAGACAGCAATGATAATTTGGTCATTGTCACAAAAGTGCTTGAATCTCCAATTGATGGTTTCACAGGAGAAAGGTTCAATTACCAAATGCTCCTACCTATTCATAACACAGAATGGCAGGATTATTACTTATGGTCAGATCCAACAGACACATGCCCTGAAGGACAGGGAACAGCTCCATGGGAAGGCTATGTTTATGGGAATGTCACAGATACTTCCGGAAACCCTCTTGGCGGCGTAATTGTTGAGATTGGCGGAGAAGCAACTTACAGCGACAACACAACAGGCTTCTACAATGTAACAGTCCGCGAAGGCAACTGGACAGTTTATGCCATGAAGACAGGCTATGAAATCTATAGAAGCAACGTAACGGTGGTACGTGAAAATGGCACAGCGCATAATATTGTCATGGTTGCCAAACAGCCTCCTTACCCGCCACTCACAGGTATAGGCCCCGGAGAAGACGCTCCTGGAACAACTACCACAACAGGAGTTGATGCCGAAGGTACAAAAACAAAATCAGGAGAGTATGACATGCCGCCTGTAGTCCAAAGGCCTAAGAAAATAGAAGGAACAGACTACATCGTGTCCATCTCTGAGATTAACAGAAAACTCAGACTAGGGAATTTCCTCCAGGAGAAAGTCACTCTTTACAGCTTCAAGGAAAAAGCAGCCAACATCTACTTCACAATTGAAGGCAATGTGAGCTCACTGATAAAAATGGATAAGGAATCAATGATCCTGTTATCTCGCTCTGATGATTCAGTCACCCTCACCATATTTGGCGTCGGAGACCCGGGCATTTACAATGGCAGCCTTGTCATGTCAGGGGACATAAATGTAAGCATCCCCATAATCATAGAAATCCTGCCAAAAGAAATGCTGCCAGTACAAGCCTTGTTGATTGACTTAGAGCTCAACAAGAACGTGGTTTATCCTGGCAGCAGCCTCAAGTTCAAGACCGACCTGAGAAACCTGCTTACAGACCTCCAGTACCCTGTACAATTATTATACACCATCCAGGACATCGAAGGGAAAGAAACAATATGGTCTTATGAAACCAATGTATTCCTAAGAACATCATTCTCCCTGCTGAAGAATGCCTTGATTACAGCCAAGGCCAAGCCCGGCGACTACATACTAAGGGTAACTGCCAACTATCTCGGGTTGAGCGCAGGAACCAGCACGATTTTCAGGATAAGCACGCCTTGGTACTTGGTAACCATTATAGGGCCAATCAAAATGTGGCATCTGTTGTTGTTCCTGCTTCTGGTGGCGCTGGGTCTCGTGGCATACTGGCAGATAAAGAGAAATATTGAGTCAAAGAAGAAGTTCCACCTGAAAGTCGACCTTAATGAGCTGCCAAAGCCAGGCCCGAGAAGCATACCTGTCGGAAGGATTGCAGAGACAGACCACAAAACATATTTCAGCCTTGAAGCCTTCATGACGCACTGCATCGACGCAGGCAGCACAGGCAGCGGAAAATCAGTCTCAGCGCAGGTAATAGTCGAAGAGATGCTGATGAAAGGAATCGCAGTTGTTGTGTTTGACCCGACAGCGCAATGGACCGGAATGCTCAGGAAATGCACAGACAAAACCATGCTTGCGCTTTATCCATTATTCGGAATGAAGCCGACAGATGCCAAGGCTTTCAGCGGCAACATCAGGCAGATAACCAACCCAAGGGAAATAATTGAAATTAGGAAATACATAAAGCCGGGTGAGATACAGGTATTTGCCTGCCACAAGCTTGAGCCAAGGGAAATGGATATGTTCGTCGCCAACAGCATCCGTGAAATTTTCAGGGCCAACTTCCAGGAAAGTAGGACCCTCAAGGTATTGTTCGTTTATGATGAGGTTCACAGGCTGCTCCCGAAATTCGGAGGAAGCGGAGAAGGATTCCTTCAGATAGAGAGAGGATGCAGAGAGTTCAGAAAGTGGGGCCTCGGCATACTGCTAATTTCACAGGTACTTAGCGACTTCGTAGGAACCATCAAGGCTAACATTAACACAGAAATCCAGATGAGAACCAGGGATGAAGGCGACCTCGAGAGAATCAAGGTCAAATACGGGGAAGACGTGCTCAGGTCACTGGTCAAGGCAACAGTAGGAAGCGGCATGGTGGAAAACCCACACTATAATATTGGTAAGCCCTATTTCGTCGCTTTCAGGCCTTTGCTTCACAGCGTACAGAGGCTTACCGACGAGGAAATCGAGAAGTACAATGAATATAATGACAAAATTGACCAGCTTCAATTCGAGCTCGAGCAGCTTGAAAAAGAAGGCATTGACGTATTCGACCTAAAACTGGAGCTTAAGCTGGCCACTGACAAGGTAAAGACAGGCAACTTCAACATGGTGCAGATATACCTTGATGGCTTGACGCCAAGAATACAAAAGCATTGGGACAAGCTCGGCAAAAAACCAGAGAAGCTCGAGAAAAAACTTGTTTCAGAAACAGAATTACAAGAGGCAATCACAAGAGCCAAAAAAGCAAGATCAGACTACGAAGCAATGATGAAGAAGGAGGCTTCCGCAAGCGGAGAAGGGGAAGAGAAGAAGGATAAAGGAGCCATCAACTTCTTCAAGAAGGACGTCGAGCCTGACAAGATACTCAAATTGGTAAACGGCATGCTGGTGATAAATATGGCAAGCCTTTACGACGAAATATCTGCCATGAAGGATGATGATTATGCAAAGCACGTCACAGAAAATAAGAATGATTTCGCTAACTGGGTGAGGGAAGCTGTCGGGGACGCAGAGCTAGCAGACCATATGTCATTAGCAGTTGAGAAAAAAGACATTTTGTCCCTGATTGACTTACGAAAGAATCAAAAGCCCCTCCCGAAGCTTGAGCCGGATAAAATAAAAAAGCTGAAAGAAATCAAAGCATTCTCAGAACTATCAGGGGAGCCTAGCGAAATAAAGAAGAAAGCAGAAGTCGAACCTCAGCCAAAAGAGCAAACAGAAAAAGCTAAGCAAGCAGGACAGCAAAAAGAGGCGCAGAGCAGCGATACACCACCCGCCAAATTCTTTGAGAAGAATGCAGAGCCTGAAGATATGCTCGTGCTCGTTAATGGGATTCTTGTGATGAACCTTGACAGCTTACATGATGAGCTTGTAAACATGAGTGATGGTGATTTCGCAAAACATGTTAACGGGCAAAAGAATGACTTTGCAGACTGGACAAGAAACATCATTGGGGATGCTCTGCTTGCAGAACAACTTGGGGCTATGTCGAAAAGGGAAGATGTAATAAAATGCATAGAATTAAGAAAAAGCAATCGGCTGCCTCAAGCTGTCTCGCCAAGAAAACCTGAGAATGGTGAAAAAAAATCTGCAAAGCCGGGGCTTGAAGAAAAAGTCAAAGGCGCGAAGCCCGTGCCAGCCGCTGATTCTGGCGTGCAAGAAGCAGAGATAAGCTACAGTTTTAAGCTGGAAACCGGAGAGGAAATCAAGACATTGAATGAGCTGCAGGACAAAGTCAAGAACATGGATGATGCATCATTCAAGCATTATGTCAGTGATGATTATAACAAGTTCGCAGATTGGGTGAGGGATGGCCTGCACAACAAAGAACTGGCTGATAAGATCAGCAGGATACACGACAGGAACAAGTTGCTAGAAGCCCTCAGCAGCGCATAAGCGCACAAAGATCTGACACCCAGCCAAAAAAAAGAGGAGAGCCATTGATTAACTTGAGAAGAAAAAATAATTTTTGGATTATCTGCATGGCCTTGCTCACTCTGCTTTTGCTAGCCCCTGGGCTATTATCAGCTGATGCAGGAAGCACCTGCGCAACACCTAACTATATTTGCGCGTGCGACCCTAACTGCCAGGGCAGCTGGGAATATCCCCCCGGCTATAATACTCTTGATGAGTGCGAAGATGGGATCGGGCAGAGCGATTATGACTGGTACGAATGGGTCGAGAAAATGATCGTCACCGATCTCAACGGCACCAACTTCAAGGGAGGGGACACCATTAACATATACAGCCAATTCTATTGTTATCCAGGCGACATTTACGCGATTGCATACTCCAATTATTCTAATGGGAATGATACTGTCTGGGAGAATATTTACTCAGGCACATGCCCGGTATACAATTATTATGATGTCTATTACAACTATACGCTGGATGACAACGAAGGAGGGCACGCATTAAGGTTTATCATTGCCTATCCTGGGACCAGCAGCATGACCTGCGGCCAAGACAGCTCTGATTCTGATACTGATGATATAGTTTTCTACGTCATGGCAAGGCCAGACCTTTCAGCACCAAGCGTCACAGCAATCTCTCCAAGCGCAGGCCAGAGCTTTGAATATAGCGCAGGCGTAGTGATACCTATCAATGTAACAGCCAGTGATGCAACAGGGATTGATAAGATCATAGTCAACGTCACCTGGGCAGGCGGGGCAACATCCATCCAGCTCAATCATTCAAGCGGAGACTTGTACGTGGGCAATATCAGCGGCCTCACCAATACCACAAGGTACAATGTCAGCATAACATCAAATGACACCATCAACAACACAGGGTATAATTACACTCACTTCTTCATTGTCAATAATTACGGGATAAACATAACTTCTCCTGTGCTGTCACAAACATACAATCATTCTGACATAGCTCTTGCTTTTCGTGTGAATGATAACAACACGCCATACCAGGATGTTTACTTCTCACTGAACTCAGGCGAAGCAACTCATCTCTTCTATGGAGTCTCAGCGCAGAATAACAAGAGCGAAAGCACTGAAATGTACACCACCAACAACCTTACCAATATTTCACAGTCATTCACGCCTGCTGAAAATCTCACTGTAAACCTTATCAAGCTCAAGCTGAAAAAAAGCAGCGCGAACTCATACTTGACATACGTTCAGGTAAGAACTGACAGTTCTGGAGCACCATCAGATACCATACTTCTTAATACCACCCTCAACTCATCAATGGTAAGCCAGGATGAATTTTACTGGGTTAACATAACATTCAACACCACAGTCACATTCACAAATGGGACCAAATACTGGCTGTTCCTAAATGCATCTGGAGACAGCACCAACTATTATCAATGGGAAGCTAATCTCAACAATTATTCTTCAGGAGAATTGCTCTCCAATACAAGCATGGACATGCTATTCGTTGTTCATGACAGGTACAAATATAATATCACAATAAATGCATCTGAAGGGACTAATTCAATTGACTTATGCGAAATAGATTCCATAGGGGTAACAGAATGTACCGTCTCAAGTTTTGCAGTAGACACCACTCCGCCGAACTGGAGCACTCCAACAGAAACCTCTGACCCTTTTGAGCTCAGCACAAGCTACCAGTTTGTAAGCATATATTTGAATGATGCAACCAGCTCCATCGGCACAGTGACCATCGAAGCCAATTACACCAACCAATCAACTGACAGCTTGGGCAGCGGAACATATCAGTACCGATGGAGCGTATCAGGCGTCGGAACTTATGTTTACAGGTTTTTGTTCAATGACAGCGCAGGAAACTTTAACTTCACATCCTATTTTAACTTCACAGTGCAGGATACGACTCCTCCATTAATCAACAATACCATGCAGACCCCTAATATTTCAGGAGATCTTGACCCTAATGTGACAATTAATGTAAGCACCAACATAACAGATTACTCAGCAATAACCAGCAGCATCCTGCAGTACAGGCTCACCAGCTTATCTGAGTGGCTCAACGCAAGCATGGCCAACGCATCATCAATGTACAATGGAAGCTTCACGCCAACATCTGAGGGCGTATGGACATACCGCATATATAGCATTGACGTATACAATAACTCGAATGCATCTGCTGAAACCAACACTTCTGTTTATTATGACCGAACTTGGGAGTCCTCTCCCACTCAATTTGATGAGGTGTTCACAACAGAAGGAAGCACAGTGAATATCGGCAACATAACCATCAACAACACAGGTGACTATGCCCTGCAATTCAGCATCTCCAAAGTTTCAGGAATCCCCACAGTAGGGATAAACCAGACCAGCCTGACAATCAACAGCAAGGAAAACGCCATCATTAACATATCTACAAGCGCCCCGGAACAAAACCCGACACCTTATGCATTCTCATTATTCATCGAATGCCTGACAGGTGAATGCGAAACAAACAACGCCACCATTAATGGCTCAATAGCAGTAGGTGAAGGGGGGCCATTCATCACATTCTATGAGGTAACTTATGATCCTTCAGTGACTCAGGGTGACAGGTCAGTATTGCTGAACACTACTATTAAGAACATCGGGAATGAAACCGCCGTTAATGCCACCATTAACTGGTCCATGCCAGAGGATTGGACAACAAGCAGCAACTTAAGCAAATACGTCGGAAATATTACTCCCTACCAGACAAGCTTCCAGACAGAAAGCTACGGGCTGAGCGCATCTGTTCCTCTTAATGCGACGACAGGAGAGCTTAATGTTACAATAACCGTGAACTACTTCAAATCAGATGGTGAAGCCATGCAAAAGACTATCACAAAAACAGTGACTGTAAGCGAACTTGACACTGGAGAGGAGGAAGAAGAAGAGGAAGAGACCCAACCAAGCTCTGGCGGAGGAGGTGGCGGAGGAGGAAGAGGAGGTAGCGGAGGCGGAATGCTGCTGCCTAAAGAGTATTCATTATCATTTATTTTCACCAACAGGACTGAGATTCTCCGCGGAAGCAATAAAACGATTATCATAAACATTACCAACAACAACAGTATAATAATCGCTAATCTGAGCTTAAGCATCATCGGGTTTCCTGTAAGTCGCTATAGCGTACAACCTGAAATGATACTAAGCCTCGAGCCAAACGAGTCATCTGCATTTGAGGTAACATTCAATGCCCCGCTATACATGGGATACAGCACGCACTCTTTAACACTTCTTTTCTCTGGCAAAACAAAGTACAGCCAGAACTCGACAGCAAATAACTATTCACAACAGTCAGAGATGTTTTTAATAATATCAGAGGTGGAAGAATCAGAAGTGCTATCCTGTATAGTAGACTCTGAGATCATCATCAATGACATGAGAAAGCTTAACATGAGCGTGGCTGGGCTTGAGAAGATGCTTCCTGAAATCAAGAGAAAAGTTCTGGAAAAAATATTGTTTTTAGCAAAAGAAAAAAAGCAATAATAAAAATAGAATTACAAAAGAATAACAAAAAAAGAATTACAAAAGAATAATGAGAGAATAATAAAAGTAGCCTAACAGAAGGGAAGGATAACAGGAAGAAAAGATGTGCTATGCAATACCTGCCAGAATAATAAGCATTGAAGGCGACTCTGCAGAAGTGGATTATGGCGGGGTCCTCAAAAAAGTGAATGTTTCATTAGTTGATAATCCTAAGAAGGGGGACTTTGTTCTGATTCATACTGGCTTTGCAATCGAGAAGCTTGACAAGAAGGCTGCAGAAGAAAACCTGGAAATAATCAGGAATGAGATTAAGAGAATACAATCAAGTGAATGATGAAGAAAAATGATGTATGGATAAATAAATGATGAATAAATAAATTATAGGATGGATGATTAAGAAAATGAATGATGAAGAGCTGACAAAGCAACACCTGAATGATATTAACAAAATAGCTCGAAGCATCAAGCGAGAAGCCACACTGATGGAAATATGCGGCGGGCATACTAACATAATAATGAAGTATGGCATCAGGGAGATACTGCCGAAGAACATCAGGCTGATATCAGGTCCTGGCTGCCCTGTGTGCGTGAGCTCGCAAAAAGACATTGACTGCATGATAGAATTGGCGATGCAAGGAGTGCCTGTAGCTACGTACGGCGACATGATGAGGGTGCCTGGAAGCAATTACTCATTAGAGGATGCAAGAGCCAAGGGCTGCAAGGTCTTCGAGGTTTATTCTGCAGAAGAAGTATTAAAACTGAGAAAAGATTATCCTCACATTGTTTTTTTCGGCATAGGCTTTGAAACAACAGCACCAATGACTACTTTCCTGCTGGAGAACAACATCTGCGTTTATTCAGTCCACAAACTAGTAGTGCCTGCTATTAAAGCAATGCTAGGAGGAGAAATAAAGATTGACGGCTTCATCAATCCAGGTCACGTATCCACGATTATAGGAGAAAAAGCTTATGCTGACATCAAAGTAGCCCAAGCCATAACCGGCTTTAGCGCAGAAAGAATCCTTCGCGGGATAAGGGCATTGCTCGAGCTCATCAAGGACGACAAGAAAAGCGTTGTTAATGCTTACCCTGAAGCTGTGCATTATGAAGGCAATATTATTGCGCAGAAATTGCTTAACAATCACTTCAAGATTAGCGACAGCGAGTGGAGAGGGCTCGGAGTAATACCCAACTCTGGGCTTGAAGTAAGAAAAGATGATTTAAACGCCAAGATTAAATACAAGAATATATTAAGCAAGGTTCCTGAGCCAAAGAAAACAGCCTGCAGGTGCGGAGAAGTGCTCAAAGGACTGATTGAGCCGACAGAATGCCCGCTCTACAGGAAAGCCTGCACTCCAGAAAATCCAAAAGGCGCATGCATGGTTTCAGAGGAAGGAAGCTGCTCAATAAGCTACAAGTACGGGAGATAAAAAATAATTGTAATATAAAAAAAAGAGCACCCTAAGGTCGAAATGCCTTAGAAAAAATAAGCAAATGCGTTGCCGGGGGACGCCCCATCCGGGGAGCAAGCAAGCAAAGCTTGCTGATCCAATAAAACAAGTTTTATTGGAGGCAGCATCCTCGATTAAAACAATCAAGCATTTCGAAGGTGCTCAAAAAAAATTCGTGATTAAAATGCAAAAGGATTTCATAACACTGGCAGAAGGCTCTGGCGGGAAGGAAATGCAGGAATTGATAAAGAGCTTTGGGTTCTGCAAGAGAGGAAACTGGAAGGAATGCGACAATGACTCTGCAGTCCTGGATTTGGACGCGGTTAAGGGCAAGGGCAAACCCGGCAAGCTGGTTTTCACAACCGACTCTTTCATTGTTAACCCCATATTCTTCCCCGGCGGAGACATAGGGCATCTTGCATTCTCAGGCACAATAAACGATTTAGTAGTCATGGGTGCCAAACCATTGGGCATTTCCCTCGGATTTGTGATTGAAGAAGGGTTTTCAAAAGAAGACCTTGACAAAATAATCACTTCTATAAAGAAGCTGTCAGAAGAATATGATGTTTCTGTGGTTACCGGCGACACCAAGGTCATGGAAAATGGAAAGCTGGACAAGATAATAATCAACACGTCAGGATTAGGAATCGTTGATGAGAAGGATTTGTTGACGAAAAAAATAATTCCTGGCGACAAGGTAATAATTTCCGGCGGGATTGGCGAGCATGCCGTTGCGCTGCTATCAAAAAGATTTGAATATGAAACAAAGATAATAACTGATTCCAAGCCTTTAATCAAAGAGATGGATGCTGTCAAGCGCCTGATAAAGATAGCTAAGGACCCGACCAGAGGAGGGATTGCATCAATACTTAACGAAATATGCTCAAAGAACAAAGTAGGGATGCTGGTTTCAGAAGAAGAAATCCCTGCAAAGCAGGAAGTAAGAAAAGTTGTTGAGATGTTGGGCATTAATCTCTATGAACTCGCCTGCGAGGGCAGGATGATATGCGTTGCTGACAAAAACAGTGCTTCAAAAGTCGTTAAGCTATTGAAAGAATTCAACCCAGACGCTTCTATTATTGGAGAGATAGTTGATGATGCAAAGGATAATCACGTAGTCCTCCAGACAATGCTGGGCAAGAGAATCCTGGCGATGCCAACAGGCAGGATAGTGCCGAGGATATGCTGAAAAAGTTGCCAGTGGGAGCCAAAAGTAAACTTTTGGAGTTGCTAGTGCTCTAGCAACAGCCCGAGGGCGCGACCCCACCCACAGCAGCCAGCACCTTGACATAAATGTCGGCGGTGCAGCTGCGGGCTGCGGCAACTTTTTCCGAATAAGAAATCGAGGTGACAAATAATGCATGAGCATGGAATAACTGACGAGGTTGTGCATCAGATATTGCACGCCTGTGAAGACGAGAACATAACCAACCCAAAGAAGATTGTTGTGGAACTGGGAATGCTGACGACTTACAAGAAAGAGCCTATAATGATGTATTTCGAGGCTCACAAGAAAGAGATTGGCTTGTTAAAGAATGCTAAGCTTGAGATTATTGAGATACCGGGAAAGATTCTGTGCAATGACTGCAAGAAGAAAAGCAAAATTGAGCCGTCTCCGCTCATAATCTGCCCTAAGTGCCAATCTACCAATGTAAAGATTCTGCAAGGCGACAAGGTAATAATAAAGGAGATAAAAGGATAATAGCAAGTTGGCCATTAATGTCGACCAATATTTTTCTATTAGTCCATTATTTTAATCCTTTAAGAGGCATACTACATAGATGTATTCTGACTCCGCGCCAGATTTATTAATGACGTTATGAATTACTTCCGGAGGAATGTAATGGGAGTTTCCTTTCTTCAAAACAATTTCTTCACGTCCTTTCCTAAGGAGCAATTCTCCGTTCAGAACGATAATAAGCTCTTCCTTGCTGCTGGTCGTGTGCTCTCCAATTTCTTCGCCTGGCTGAAGAACTACCCTGCCTGATTTCAGGGTCTGGCTCATCGGCGGTTTTATCAGACTTTCATAGTTCATAAGTTATCACCAACCAAAAAAATTCAGGAGTTGCTATTAGACTGCTTTAGCTAGTATTGCTTATTTTCTGAATGTGACTTTTTTCTTTTCTACAATAAATCAGAACAGCAATTGCCCAAATCAGGAAGATAGGCAGTACCATAGAGATTCCAAGCAGGGCTCCATTACTTATCAGACCATCAGTCGTCAGTTCTATTAATGGCTCGCCTTCGATTAATGCAATAACATGGTCCACAAGAACCATTAAAAAAGTTCCAAGCATCATCAAGGCCAGCAAGCCTAATTTGAGCTTCCTCCTATAATCTTTAAATAAGAAATAAATAGTTGAAGTGGCAATAGCCGCAATTAGTGTTATAATCATCCACATTTTCACACCTCTTTTCCTTATTTTACTGCAATGCGTTTTTTATAGGTGATCTGCTAGATGTTATGGCTTTTTCGTAGACAACCACCATTACTGCCCACACAAAAACCAAAGCCAAAGTCATTGGTATGCCCACTGATGCTATCTCTTTAAGCATGACCATGGTGTCAGCATGGTTGCTCATCGCTGATAAGAATGGAAACCACGGCACTATTTCCTGATGAGCTATGTGTTCAACCGCCAATCCTATTGTTCCGCCCCATATCATGGTATTCAACCAATTAATATGCCATGCCTTAGAGAATTTCTTTCTAAAAACTGTCGTTATTATGGCAACAGATGCTGGTGCTAAAAAACATGCCATTTTGCCTCACCCTCTTTTTTAATCTTCACAAATTTGCTGTCATGATGCTAAGCGCACCAACAGTATATAAACTTTGCTACGATTTTTATAAATCGTAACACTTTTATACTCTGCTTGTGTCACAATATTGAAAGAAAGGTTGAAAGAAAATCGAAAAAAGAGGTGGACGCATGGAGAACATTATAAGAAAGGGTATTGCTTTTGACAAAAAACAGTTAAAAGAATTTGATGCTGCGAGCACAAAGAAAGGCTACAAGAACAGGTCTGATGCAATACGCGACCTTATAAGGAAATCATTGGTTGATGAGAAAAGAGAAAATCCTGAAAGCGCGATGATGGGAACATTGACTCTGGTTTATGACCATCACGAACACAATGTGCAGCACAACTTAACCCATATCCAGCATCATCATCCCGGATTAATCCGCAGCACACTGCACGTTCACATGAATGAGAGCAAGTGCATGGAAGTGCTCGTTCTCGAGGGAAAAGTCAAAAACATAACCGGGCTTGCTGACGAGATCTTATCATCGCAGGGAGTATTGCACGGAAAATTAGTGCTTACCGGCTGAAAATAAGCCGGGCGTCATCTATCCTGAAAGTCTCGCAAGGTAAGCCTGGCCAAAGCATATTCCTCCGTCGCCAGAAGGTATGTTTTTGTTAACAAGAACTCCCTCTTTAATCATGATGCCTGATATCATTGAGTTATAGGCAACACCGCCAGAGAAAACAATTGGCTTTTTCCTTTTTTTCATCACGGACTTGGCAATCTCAAGCATTCCATTTGCAACATAAGTCTGAGCCGTGGCAGCCAGTCTAGTCTTGTCTTTGCCAAGATTATCAATTAAGAATTTGAACATTGGCGTTGTCATCAATATCAGCCTGCCATCCTTTTTTTCAAGGATTAGCTTAATATCAAACGGCTCTGCGCCGTCTGCAAAGCTCTCAAGGATCATTGCAGGCCTTCCGTCATAAGTCCTATGGTCGCACAATCCTAAAAGGGCAGCTGCCGCGTCAAGAACCCTGCCCGCGCTTGTCGTGAGCAGAACATTGAATCCTTCCCTGAGCTGCTTTAGGTAAAGCTTTGCTTCCTTATCATCAAATAATTTCATTGCAATTAGCTCTTTCTCAGGCAGGAACTTTGAGAGGATGCCGAAAAGCATCTTCTTGGGGTAGATAGTTGCGGAGTCCCCTCCGAGCTGGGGCTGTTCTTCCAAGCTTCCTATGCGAACAAATTCGTTTCCGTTTCTTACGTCAAATACTTCCCCTCCCCAGATATTGCCGTCCTCGCCATAGCCTAATCCGTCCATTGCAATGCCTACATAATTCTTAAGCCCGTGCTCTGCTGCAACGCTGGCTACATGAGCCTTGTGGTGCTGGAACTGAACAAGCTTTGCATTATGCTTATCTGCAAGCTCCTTTGCAAAGGCTGTAGAATTATATCCTGGGTGCAAGTCGCAGGCAATAATTGCAGGCTTAGCTCGCGTCAGCCTGATAAGATTATCTGTTGCTTGTTTCATGAAGTAAAAAGTCTTGAGCTTTGAAGTAGTTCCTATATACTGCGACAAAAAGCATTTATTGTTCTTGGCTGTGCAAACCGCATTAGACATCTCAGCGCCAAGAGCAAGTATAGTTTCATGCACATTAGAAAAGCCGCCGCAACCTGCAACATTTGCAACATCACGAGCATTAGCGAGTGATTTGCAAAGCGGTTGCTTGGGCAGGGGTTGCTCCATTCGGGATGCCCAAGGTGGCTTTTCGCAATTATTAAAGGGGCTTAACATCAGGATTGATAACGGAGTAAATCCTCGCGAGCGCCTGAGGAAGAAAGCCTTGCCATTAATTACCTTGATTACAGAGTCATCGCAGCGATTGATTATCTCTCTTTCATGCGTCAAATAATATTTTGCATCTACTTCACCATGCTCGCTCAACAAGACAGGTTCTCCAGGAACATTATAAGACGTCATCAGCAAAGGCTCGTTAATAAAGTCAAACAATAAGTAGTGCAGCGCAGTGTAAGGAAGCATGACGCCGACAGAGTTCAGTTCAGACACTGAACCAAATCTTTCACTGGCTTTTTTTTCTTTTTTCCTCAACACAACAATAGGTCTTGCAGGCGAAAGGAGCAGCTTTTTTTCCTCAGCAGAGATATTAACATATTTCTCAATCATTTCAATATCTCTTGCCATTACTGCAAAAGGCTTGTGAGGCCTGTGAAGAAGAGCTCTAACCTTGCCAACTGCTTCTTGTGAGCAGACAGAACAGATGTGAAAGCCGCCGACTCCCTTAATAGCCACTATTTCTCCTTTTTTGATAAGCCCGACGGCTTTTTTTATTGTTTCTGCATCAGACTTGCCACCGATATCATGCAGAAATCCTATATCAGCAATTTTATTTCCATTCTTTCCATCATTCCCATTAGTTCCATTTCTTCTTTCCCTAAGCATCAATTTTGGGCCGCAGTCCTTGCAGGCAATAGTCTGGGCATGATACCTCCTGTCATCAGGATTTGCATATTCCTTTTTACAGGCAGGACACATACTGAACTCCTTCATCGCAGTAAAAGGCCTGTCATAAGGATAATCATCAATCATAGAGAACCGCGGTCCGCAGTTGGTGCAGGTGATGAAATAATAATTATGCCTCCTGTTCTTCTTGTCCCTGAGCTCCGCAATGCAGTCATTGCACATGAACAGGTCAGCAGGAAGCTCTGTCTCACCCTCAGAATAAGTGCTTGCAAGAATGGTAAATTCAGAATATTTTTGCTTGCCTCCTAATTTCTCTGCAGAAAATTCAGAAATCCTTGCAAGCGGAGGAAGGTCAGATAGTTTATCCATGAACTCCTTGTCATTAGTTATGATTTCCACGCCGTTGCCCATGTTGCGAACAGAGCCGAATAAGCCATAATCCTTAGCCTTCCTGTAAATATAAGGCCTAAAGCCAACGCCCTGCACCACTCCCTTCACAAAGAACCTGTAAAACTGCTCACCCATAGAGACATTTGTATTTTGCAGACATATTTAAATGTTATTTATTCGACATTATTCTGTTCATTCTTATTTATTTTCATTAAAATATAAAAAGATATAAAAAGGAGCAGTGATTAAAGCAATATTATTAGAGTGTGAGTTAAAAAATGGCAGAGATAAATGAATTGTCTTCTTTTGAGATCGACGCATTGAAGGAGACCGCAAACATTGGCACTGGTAATGCTTCGATTGCCTTGTCTGCTTTGCTGAACCAGAAAGTGTTGCTAACTTTGCCTGAGACTAACATCATTAATGCAGAGGAAGTATCTAAGAAAATCTCAGGCCAAAACCAGTCTCTTGTGGGCATTTACACCAAGGCAAAAGAAGGACTGGACGGCAACATTCTTTTATTATTCCCTATAACTGATGCCTTGAACCTTATTGAAAACGTGAGAAAAGGAGGAAGCACTGAGAAAAAAGACAGCTTGTCAGGAGAAGACCTTATCATAATGAAGAAGCTCGGAGCAGTTCTCTGCTCTGCTTACCTTACCAGCCTTGCCAAGTTTTTTGAGCAAAGAATCATTTTCCAGCAGCCAAACGTCATTTCTGTCCTCGGAGACTCAATAGCGGATTTCATGATTTCACAGATAGGAGACAAGGAGAAAGTCTTGCTGATAACAGTAGGCTTCAATACTGAGAGCAAGAAGGTTAACGGCGATTTCGTGCTTTTGTTCACGCTCTCATCATTGAATCCGTTGCTTCAGAAGCTTAAGCAAAAAATGGGGATGAATTAATGAATGCTTCGCTAAATGATGCCTTGGGCAGCAAGAAGACTTTTTTGATTGCTGTACCAACACAAAAATATCCGGAAGTGTCCCTTGACCTCGCCAGCACATTAGACCACAAGTTCTCAAGGATTGCTTATATCAGCCTTAACAAGCTCATCACTCCGTTGAAGAGGTCGTTGCAGGGGAAAGGAATTAACATGAACAAATTTTTCTTTATTGACGGCATAACCAAGACTGCCATCCCTAATCCTCCTGAAGACCCTAATTCGATTTTCATACCAGAACCTAATGACCTTACCAAGCTCAGCATAGCAATCACCAAGACCATGCAGAACTTTGACCCTGATTGCTTCTTCTTTGACAGCTTATCAACACTGATGGTTTACGAGGATATGAACATAATAATCCAGTTCGTGCATTCGATTGTTAACAAGATCAATGCTTATGGAGCCAAAATAGTCTTCACCTGCCTTGCAGAAGGAGAGAAAGAAGCCCAGCTCATCAGAGACCTAAGCCTGATTCTCGACATGGTGATAAGGGTTGAGTAGAAAGTAAAAAATTAACCTAATATCTTTCTAGAGTGTAAAGCATCCCAGCATGAAACTTCTCTAAAAGCCGGCTGGAATCTCAAAAACCGAAAACTATAAAAAGAACGTTATCGTAAATAAGATAACAAAACTATAATTTAAGATAATATTATCCTTTTTTAAGTAGAATTATCACAAATACGATAATACCATGAAGGCAATAATATCCGAGCAAGTCAGCATAATAAATCTTTTCTCGCAGGAACTAAATAGAGAGCTAACCATAAACCAGATAGCCAAGCTCATAAAGAAATCCTACGCCTTCACCAACAAATACACTCACGAGCTGATAAAAGAAGGCGTATTGGCTAAGAAAAATATCGGCAGCGCAATTCTCTGCTCATTAAACATGAAGAGCGAGCAAGCCATAGGACTGTTAATACTTGATTCTATACAGCAAAAAACAAGGTTCCTTGACAAGCTAAGCGAAAATAAGAAAGAAATTCTCACAGAATTCTCAGCAAGCCCTGACAGCCAAGGAATACACACCGCATACATTGACACAGAAAACAACAAGATAACAATCATTTGCGAGGATAATCAGGCCAACCAAGACAAATTCAAGCAAATAAAGCAGGCACTTGAGGATTTCAAAGTTCAATCACAAACCAAGGCAGAATTCGCAGCAGCAATCAGGAAATCAATACTAAAACAAACAATCGTGCTCAAAAACCATGAAGCATACTGGAGGGAAATAAGCAGGATGATATGATAATCACGAAATAACAAGCAAGGAAAGATTCAAACACAAAAAAAAACAAATCCCAAAAAGGAGAAAGAGGTGAGAGAGTGGGAAGAAAAAAGAGGTTTATAGAATCCACGCAAGGAGATTAATGATAGAGATAAACCTCAGAATAAAATATCGCCTGCTTTCAATCCGCAAAGAAAAAAACAAAGGAGAAAAAACGAAACGAACTAACGAAAAAATTGCCCGCGACATCCCGTAGGGAGCAACCCCTGTCGCGTCAGCCGCAGTGCAAGTCATTCGCATTTGCTCATGACGTTGCGCTTGCTGAGGGCTGAGGCAATTTTTTTACTCACAAACAAAATGGACAATTTAACTAAAGCCAAATACCTGAACATGCTCATTAAGATGCTTTCCTCAATAGATGATGCGGTATTCAGCACAAGGGCGAACGCAGGCAAGAACGATTATTCGGACTGGATTTTGAAGAACATCAAGGATGGTGATCTAGCAAACGAGATAAAACCATTGATTGAAAGGCAAAAACTGATAGGCTTCATAAGTTCAAAAGTCAAAGAGCTAACCGAACCAGAAACGCCTCAGCCTGCACCGACGCCACCCCAAAAACCATCGCCAATACCCACATCATCTGCGCCTCGTCCAAGTCTGACAGCTGAATTTGAAGAAAAAGCAAGAAAAGAGTTAGAAGATAAAATCAGGGCAGAGCAGGAAGAAAAAGCAAGAAAAGAAACAGAAGAAAGAATACGGCGCGAATATGAAGAAAAAGCAAGGCGCGAACTAGAGGAAAAAGCAAAGCATGATATGGAAGAGAAAATAAGGGCAGAGCAGGAAGAAAAAGCAAGAAAAGAAACAGAAGAAAGAATAAAGAGAGAATTAGAAGAGAAAATAAAACAAGACATAGAAAAGAAAATAAGAAAAGAAAAAGAAGAAAAAACAAGAAAACAAGCTGAATCAAAGCACAGGAAGGGGCGCGAAGGAAAAGCCAAGGAAGAGCAAGAAGAAGAACCCTTGGCTGAGGTTCCCTCTTACCAACCAGATTTACTGAGGGCTGTTGACAAAAAGCATTCATTTGTGCTGCAGAACGGGCACATAATAAGAAGCCTGACTGAGCTTGAAAAAGAACTTCAACGAATCAGCCAAGATGTGTTTTCGCACCACGTGAATGAGCACAAGAATGATTTCGCAGCATGGATATACCATATTGTCAATGATGCAGATCTAGCAGAAGCTCTAACTCATGTAAAGAACAAGGAAGAGACTATAATGCTAATCAAAGCAAGGATTAATGAGCTGAATGAAGAGAGGCTAGGCAGAAAAATTGTCCCGCCTCTGCCAACATCACCAGTAGCAACAGCAGAAACAGTCATTCAGCTGACAACGCAGGCAACAGAAACCAAGGAGAAGCAAGCTGAAAAAGAAAAGCAAGGAGCAGAGATTTCGAAAATACAAATAGAACCTTCAGCACCACCAAGCACAGCAAGCACAACAGCGAGCGTAGAAACCTCAACCATAAAAACTGAACAATTCAAGCCAGAGCAGCCGCAGAAAGGCAAATCAGAGCAAGAAGTAGATTTAGCCATAATGTCAGTGAAAGAAACCCTGGAAAAGCTCAACCTCATAGATTACAGCAGCGAATTCATAGCAGTCGAGGAAGAAGTAAAAACAGAGAAGAAGGAAAGGAAAAAAATCAAGACAGGAGTGTACGGGTTTGACGATATGATAAGCGACGGCATACCAACAGGCTCAACAATACTCTTATCAGGAGGGCCGGGAAGCGGAAAAACAACCTTTGCAATACAAATGCTTGGCTGGGCTGCAGAGCACGGCGAAAAATGCCTGTTCATGACATTTGAGGAATCAGAAGAAAACCTGATAGAGCACATGGAAGCATACGGGCTCGACCCGAGAAAATACCTGCAAGAAGGAACCTTAATGATACAAAGGCAGGACCCGTTCAAGATATCAAGGATGATAGAGGCATTGCTAGCGCACGCAAGAGGAGAATTGATGATAGACATAAACTCAATACTCAACATACTGCCGCCAAACTTCAAGCCAGACAGGGTAGTCATCGACTCGCTCTCTGCAATATCAGCAGCATTCTCAGACTCAAGCACAGCCTACAGGATATACGTAACCCAGCTTATAGACATACTTGAGAGAACAGGAGCAACATCATTCCTAATAACAGAAGTGCAGGGTATAGAAAACATAGGCCATGGGCTAGTCGAGGAATTCCTTGCAGACGGAGTAATAGTGTTTTACAACCTGCAGAAAGGAAACCTGAAGCAGAGCGCGCTTGAGATACTTAAGATGAGAGCAGTAGACCACCTCAAGAAAATAGTTCCTTTCGAATTCGTCAAAGGCAAAGGAATAAGGGTTTACCCGCTGGAAAAAATATTCATGTGAATAAGTTAAGATTTTTAAAATGATAAAGCAGAAAAAAAATCAGGTGACAAAAACACCAAACATATTGCTGGCACTTATTGTTTTAATCCTAGTTATATTAATGCCAGCATTTGCATCGGCAGAAAACCAGACAACCAAAGCAGTCACCGGACCAGACGCATGGAACCTTATCTTCAAAATTGAAAAGACAATTGCTTCGGTGGAAAACCATAGCATACCTACAATCAGGTTCGCTGATGCTATTGCAGACATGAAATCAAAATACGAGTCAGGGGATTACGCAGGCGTAAGCAAGCAGTACGCAGAAACCGTCAGCCTACTGGAACTTGCGACCATAACCAGCAATTTAATAGATGATACGAAAATAGTGCTGGAAGAAGCCAATCATAGGGATATCAACATCAGCGAGCCATTATACTATTCCAACATCGGGTTGAGCCAGTTCACCAGCAGCAATTTCGAAAGCGCCCATGAAAACCTGGAAAAAAGCCACGAACTCATCATCAAGAACCTTGAGAATGAAACTGCAATCATTCTTGAGACTGTTGAGATATTAAAGCAGAACATAATAGCCCAAGGAATCTATAACCAGCAGATAAACAATACTTATGAGCAAATAAAATCAGCCAAGAGAACAAATGACATAGCAACTATTTTCACACTCACAAGAAACCTTGAGAGCATCAATGCGTCAACCAACGCTATACAAAGCCTGAAGCAGGAAATCGCGCTGCTAGAGCAGGAAGGCTACTCCACAAAAAGGCTGAACGAAAACCTCGCTGAGATAGAATCGTACTTCGAGGTGCTTGATACAGAAGAACTACTGGCAGTTTACAACACAACAACGACCATGATGCAGCTCATACGCCCGCTAGCCCAAGGGATAAGCTCAACAGAAGCATCACTGCTCGCGCCAGAGCTTGCAGGAATCGACTTCAGCCAGGCAACATATTACCTTAACCTAAGCAAGAACGAATTCAATTTCGAGAACTATGAAAGATCAGAAGAGCTGCTCAAAAAAGCAAAAGAATTGAAACAAAAGACAGAGCAGGAGCACTTGTTCCAGTCAATAGTCAACAAGGCAAAGATGAAGTTCAACATACTGGAAGCAATAAAAAATAACTGGCTGGCAATACTCCTCGTCATAATAATAGGCGGCAGTGTGCTAATCATAGTCCTTCTATTCATAAAACATGAAAGGCTGAAAAGCAGGATTGTAAAGCTGGACAATGAGCACAAGATAACCATTGATATGATGAAAAAAAATCAGTCGGACTATTACAAGGAAAAAACAATAGACAAGGAGACTTACAAGACCCAGCAGGATGATTTTGAGAAAAGAATATACGAGATACAGGATGAAATACCGCTGCTACACATAAAAGTAGAGAAAAATGATGAAATGATAAAAAACATTAAAAATATCAAGAACAAAGTGATAAAGGGCAAAATATTTTGGGATGGAATGCAGAAATTACAAAAAGCATTAAAAGCGTCAGACAGACCGCATAATAACATGCAGAAGAATGCACCGCAAGGCAAGGAGCCAGAAGCAAAGAAGGAAAAACCCGCGGAGAAGCCACATGAATGAGGAGGAAGAAGAAAAATTCAGCGAAGAGCTTAAAAGGAATGCCCGGGAAGTGACAGAGCAGAACAAAACACTGGACGAAGCATATGATGATAGGCTTAGAAGGCTTGAAGCCAAGAAAAAATTTCGTGCGGAAGAGAAAGAAGAAGCGGAACACCATGAAAAAGTCTCTCGGCTAAGGGAAAAGCTTGCAGAGATAAAAGTAAAAATAAGCGAAGCAAGGAGAAGAGGAAAAGATCCTTTCATCGCAGACATGATGCTAAGGAATGTCCCTGCCAAGATTAAAATGGCAGAAGCCAGCCAGGATAAAGCAGATTTTGATCGCGTTGAAAGAATCATAAAAGAAGCAGAAGAAGAGCTTGAGGAAGCGCTCATAGAAGAACAGGTCAATGTCAAAAAAGAAATCCAGGAGAGCCTTCAGAAAGCCATTGCAAAGGAAACAGGAAAGCCAATTGATGAAGAAACATAAAATATATTAAGGAACTAAGCAGCAGGATTATACAGCAAGGTTATAATAAAAGAGGCAAGAGGAGAAAATAAGAGGTGAGGAATGGGATTATTTGGAGGAAAAAAACCGGATCGCGACCAAATAATTGCAGAAGGGCTGGCTCAGGCAGAGGCTGATGCAGCGGCAGCTGGCCAGGAAAAAAAGGATGAAACTTTTAATTCTGGCAATCCTAAGATGGATTTGGAAATTACCAAGATACAAGCCCAGATTGAGTCATTCAATGAGCTGAGAAAAGCTAATTCTGAAAGGTTCACAAGAATAAGCGAGCAGATGGGAGAACTTAGGGGCATGATCATGGACACTAACAAGACCATCTCAAAGATAGAGGTGAGCGCCACCAAAGCCATTGACTTGGTTGAGAGTGTCCAGCCAGAGAAGCTGATGATTGAGATAAGAAAACAAGAGGGCAAGGGTGAAGCCCTCAAAGCCAATATTGAAAGCAACGAAGCTTTGATGAAGGACCTCATGGAAGAGCTCAAGAAGATGAGGCAACAGATGAATTTTTACAAGGGGATAGAGCAGGTTGCCAAGCTTAATGAGGAGGTTAAGGGGGAGATTCTTGAAATCAAAAAAGTAGAAGCCACTATTGAAAGGCACGCTGACAAGGCAGAGAGCATCTTCCTGGACCTAGAGAAGAAGTTCGCAGAGTTTGATAAGTTTCTGCGCACGGTTGATGAAATCGATAAGAACTTCCATGCCATCCAGAACGACTTTGACAATATGAAAGTGCAGCTAAGCAGCAAGGCTGACAAGAAAGAATTCCTCAACCTTATGGACAAGTTCACAGAATTCGAGAAGCACACAGGAAACATAATGAAGCTGCTGGATGAGCGCTCCAAGCACATGAAGATTGAGCTAAAGGATACTGTGCAGAAAGTAAAAGAACAGCTAAAGAGACGCCAGGGAATAACCATTGATACAAGCAGCATACAGGATGAAAAACTGCCTGCAGAAGAAAGCCAGTACCTTAACAAGGTAGAATCTGCGCCTGCCAAGCCGCAGGCTAAAGAAAACGAATCCCCAGAGGCAGCAGCGGAAGGACCAGCAGAAACCACGCCTGAAACCAAAGCAGAAGATTCAGGTAATAAAAAGAAAAACGAAGACAAAGGAATAAAAGCAAAATTAATGGATGTTTTCAATAGCAGGAAGATAATCACCAAAGGCTTGAGCGACGAAGGCGAAAGCAACCAGGCAGGCAGCATCCCGCCAGAAAGCGCAGAGAACCCGCCGCCAGAGAAAAGCTGAAGAGAACATTACAGATACAAATACAGTACCCTATCACTGATTATTCTTATTAATTATTATTCCTAATTGCAGAACCCGCAAGTAAGGAAACTTAATTGCATTGGTGAAATGCTTATCATCATCACAATGATGCTTATCAGGAAAACCAGCATGACGAGCTTCTCATCATATTTCTTTTTGTTAATGAGGTAAAAAATAAGGATGCCCAGGAATATGAATCCGGCGCGGACAAAAAAATCTTTCTGCAGCAAGCCAACGCCGGCATAGGTAATCAGAATGAGAAAGCCAATGAGCACCTTGGATTTTTTCAACCCCATAAGAACAGGCAATGTTTTAATCCCTGCTTTCTTGTCACCCTCATAGTCTTTTATGTCAATCATGTTGCCGACGAGCGTTGCTCCTACCAGGAAAGAGACTATTAAAATTCCTGGAAAGCTGTTTAAGCCGCCTGTTATGACTATGAAACCAAGCATCACCATCAGAAGGGCGCCTGCTCCTATCATCAGTTTGGAAAGGAATAGCACTCTCTTAAGCCTCAAAGGAGGCACAGAATAAATGAAATAAACCCCGATGAATAAAGCCAGTATAAAGAATGCAGAGAAGCTGACCAACAAAGCAAAAACGAACGATAATATAAGGAAATACCAGCCAAGCCTTGCATAGGAATCATGATTAATCCTTGAATCAAACAAAGGCCTGCCATTATTAGATATCTTGTCAATCTCATAGTCTGCAAGGTTGTTGATGATTATCAGGAAAAGAATCCCGAATATTATGCTGAGAGGCATGAACAGGAAATGAAAAAAATTAGTTGATATCACCTTGAAAGGCAATCCTTCGCGCACAAAGAATTCAGGAAGGCCGACAACCACGCCAAGAAAAAACAAAAGTACAAAAGCCATCACTCGCAATGACCGCAGGTCGCGGATTATTATATTGAAATAATCCTTCTTCACAAGATATGCTATGAACAATCCTTGAACTAATATGACAGTAAGGAACAAGCTTGAAAGCAGTATATCTGACCAGGAGTATTCTACGCCAAAGACCATAAGGATGAATTTTGCAATAAAAGGCGTAATGCCATAGATGAACAATAATGAATAAGTCAATAATGCAGCAACAATAGCCTTAAGCACTTTGGCTTGCTTGATGTAAACATACAAGAAGCTCCCGATAATCCCGAAAGCCACGCCAATCCTAATGCCAGGAGTAATGCCCATTCCGGGAAAATCACCAAAAAAAGTAAAGAACCTCAACAGCAGGTTGCCATGAACCCCGGGAAGCAGGTATGTCATGTCAAAGCCTTTGCCAGCAGTCACAGCCAAGTCAAAAATCGGGGCAATGAATAATACTGCAAATGAAGGGAGCATGATTCTGGCTATCTTAATAATGTCAATTCTCATAAGAAAATGGAATAATAGCATGAAAGACAAAGCCACAGCGATATAGAACAGGTTATAATGCAGGATGTAATCAAAAGAAACATTAATCTTGTCAGAAAAAACCTCAAGAAAAGTCCTCAAATTAGCCATCAGAAGGAAAGTAATAATAAAATAAATAAAAGGCGCTTTTGAATTCTCAATCCTCTCAATAACATCGCCAGCAACCTTCCTCGCATGCGCTAAACTTCCCATAAACAACCCCCACATAAAAATAATGGTGTCAAAAACCAGTATCTGAAGCCAAAGGTAAGCTTAACTCATATAAAAAAGTATCTTCTTGTAAAAGAGCCACAAAACCCGTTAAAAAGCCACCGCCACCTGCCACAGCACCGCAAAAATTTTTTATTAAAAATTTTAAGGTGCAAGGTGGCTTGGACGGGGGTCGCCCCCTGCGGGGTGTCCAAGGTGACTTTTTCCAAAAATAGAAAGCCTTATATATTCTGTTGCTGAGGCAGGTTATAGGGGGAGTGTTAGGTTTTAGTTTGTTTTGCTTTTTGAATTGCTGATAAGTGATTCTTTGCAAATCTATGAGCTCTTGGAGGGCGGTTGGTCCCCGATCGTTCTTTTCATTCATGCGCTTTTATTATACCTTTTTAGATATAATAACTGCTCAAATAGAAACATTTATAAACATATTATACTAAAAAATATTAATAATTATATTTTAATGGATATAATACGTGGTTTTGGTATTTTTTAGCGACGAAAACAAGGGTTCAATAGAGGGTTAGAGTGATAGGCAACGAGCTAGAGCAAGAAATAATCAGCTTGTATTCTAAAGACATTAGTTCTCTCTACAGCATAAACCAGATAGCCAGCAAGCTTGGAAAAAAGTATCCCTACATCAACAAGAAAGTCAGCTTTCTAATCGAGCAGAAAATCTTCAAGAAAACAGTCATAGGCAGGTCATATCTTTGCTCGCTGAATCTCGAAAGCGAGGAAGCAGTCTACTTATTGATACTCAACGAAATAAGAAAAAAAGAATCTGAATTAGCCAAAGACAAAGGTTTGCAAAGCGTTCTCGAATACATCAACAAGATCCGAAAAACAGCATCCATCAGGATGGTGCTGAAAAACAGGAACAACATAATATTCGTCCTTGACGGTAAAGATGACCAAGAGCAATTCGAAAAAGCAGTTGTGAAGCAGGCAATGCAGGACTACGACGTCAAAATAATGACAAAAGAAATCTTCCTCAAAGAGCTTCTTGAGAGCAAGGAACTGCAGGAAAAGCACATCATACTCTACGGCTACGAGAAATACTATGAATACTTGCGAGAAATAGAAGACGAACTCAAACTAAGATATTCAAAATTAATACCATGAACCAGACAACCAGAGAAAAAATAATGAGAACAAGGCTTCTGCCGGCATTACTTATAATAATCCTAATTCTAACTCTGGCAAGCGCCACCCTAACCCTCGGCGAAGACCAGCAGCAGAAACTCCTGTACATATCAGTGGAAAAACCATATTACAATACAGGCGAGAAAGTAACCCTAATAATTACTCCTGACAACCTGCAGGATTATTCATTAAGCATCAAGTCAGAGAGCAACCTTTACAAGTACAGCGGAGAGCTTACCAGCAGCATAGACTTTTATCCGAAAGAAAAAGGAATGCACACAGCAGAGCTGACATTCATCCCAGAAAACATAGTCGGCGACAGCCTTAGCTTTGTTGTGGGAGCTCCAGAGAACACCCAAAACAATGACGATGAAATCGGGAATGAAACAAACACTAGCGTAGAAGAAGGAGCAGAAACACCAGGAACAGAAACAGGAATTGTAACAGAACCAAATCTGATAATCACAGACAAGAGCAAATATGCAGTTGGAGAAACAGTCAGCGCCAAAGTCAATATCCTTGTCTCTAACCAGGAAAATTACAAGCTTTACTATGAATACGGCGATTTCAGCCAAAGATACATGGGGAATTATGCAAGCATAAGCTTCATGCCCAGGGGAATCGGCAAACATTATCTTGTACTGAAAGACTTGAATAATGCAGAAATAGAAAGAGCCGGCTTTGAAGTTGTTGACAACACAGAAGACATATCATCATTGCCATTAACCCCGTCAGAACCATCCCCGACATGCATCGAAACTGATGTCAACGCAAAGAACACTTTCGAGGACACCTCAAAAAAAATCCTGAAGCTCATCAATAGCAAAGGAATATACAAACGGGCAATCATGAGGATATATGATGCGCAAAACCAGGAAATAAATACGAGCGCAGGCATGGGCCTTGCACTCAACAGCATCACTGCCCAGACTGCAGAAATAATTCCTGAAGACGGCGCATTCAACAAGCTGGTGCTAAGAAACCTGGCTCTTGATTACCAGAATAATTTCGACCTTGGCATAGATGAATTGGCATCCAGCCAGATTAAAATAGGCAGAAAGAACACTCTCAAAGCATTTGCTATCGACGCCTCAAGCCTCAGCTTCACAACAGGAACACTCACAGGAACTGCAAAAGGAACAGAGTTATGGAAATGCAAGGAATGGGAATTCTTGACACAAACATGCCTTGGAACCTGGCAGAAGATAATGGACCTGATGCCAGGGCAGGATTATGAAATTGAAATAAGTCCAGAAGACCCAGGGTATGCAGAAACAGGCATTGCAAGCATCAACACTAAGAAACCAATTTATCACCCGGGCGAAACCCCAGCAATAATCATTGTAGTGCTTGACACAGAAGGACATTTAGTGAGCAATGTCAACATCAACTTGCAAATAACAAGCCCTGAAAACCAAACCACACTAATGACGACTGATGATGGAAGCGTAATTGAAACTGAAACAGGAATATATGAAGCAGTCTATCCAGCAGAAAGCACAACTGCAGAAGGCAACTATAGCCTGCTCATCACTGCAACAGGCGACAATGTCAACAGCACAATGTATTCTTATTTCACAATCAGATCATACTATGAATTTGATATCATCAGGAACACCCCGGTAACCACAGATCCGTGGAACGGAACATTTGAGTCAAGCATAACAATAATTTCATACATCAATACGACAAATGCAACGAATTCAACATCATTCAACTTCACAGAGATGCTGCCAGAATCATTCGGGATAATCAGCGCCAGTGGAGCAATAATCACATCCTCAAACAACAAGACATATCTGACATGGACAAATCTGGAAAGCAATTCTGTTGTGAGCTACTCTGCAATCCCGCCATTCATAACACCAGAACTCTACGAACTGGGGCCATCATTTGTAAGCTATGAAGAAAAAAATAATAATAGCAATAACAGCAGCAACATATTCTACGAAGCAAGGCAGTGGTATCTGGCAGTAGACCCAATATCTATAAGCTCTGACCTGGAAAGCGGGACCATCACTTACGGGGGCAGCAATGATGTTGTGTTCTTCTATGACTCAGCAGATTCCATAAGCGCGACTTACTGGGACAACACCAACGACGGAGACTGGTCAGCCTCGAGCACAAACGCCTGCAACGGCACCAGCTTCCGGGACGCATCTTCAGGCACATCATATCTTATTTCAAAAACAGCAGGAATAAACACGACAGGCTACGCAGGCATCACATTCAGGTTTACACCCCATGTCAACAACCTCGATGGAGGAGAAGAACTCAATGCAGATTGGTATGATGGAAGCACTTGGACCAATGTTTATACACGAAGCTCTGATATTGCCTGCGGATCTCAACAAAGCTTAAGCTTGACAAGCAGCGCCAACAACAATACAAATTTCCAGATGAGATTTGTATGCGACCACAATGCTGGCAGCGGCGAAAGATGCATTGTCGACGACGTACGCCTCCTTGGAACAGCCATTGAAACAGAAGTGAACAAAACAGCAACCAACTACTCCAACATAACACTTGACAGCGTAACAAGCCCGTTAGTCAACATAACGGTGACAGTTTATATCAGCGCATATAATACCTCTGCCTCAACAACAAATGGCAACAATAATGCATCGCTAGGGGTATCACTGTACAACGGCTCATCATGGATCTTCATTGGAAAAATGAATATCACCGGCACAGGGAACTTCTCGATCAGCACAACAGATTCAACAATCCTTACAGCCTGGGAAACGCAGTCAAACAGGAACATGAGCATCAACGGGATTTACATCGACTACAAAAATTCAACCAAGTATGATCAGATCAATTACACAGGAGTTTATGTCAGCGCAAAGTACTCTGTAGCACCAACAGTAAACATCAACACTTCCCTTGATGAAACATACGCCAGCAGCACACAGCTCAGTATAGGATTCAATTTCACAAGCGATGACAGCTCAACAGCAAGCTGCACACTCTACATAGACGACGTAGCGTACGGCACCAACTCAAGCACCATCAACAATACATGGACTGAAATCATTACAAATAATTCGCTAAGCGAAGCCAATCACAGCGTTTATGTGAACTGCACAGGCACTCTTGGAAAAATAGGAAAGAGCACCACGGTTCACATAATCCTGGACACTACAGCTCCTGTTGTCAATGCCATCAGTCCTGATAACGGGAACAGCACAAGCAACAACCCGCCAAACTTCTACTTCAACTACACAGACAGCATAAGTTCAACCGCCAGCTGCACGCTTTTCATAAACAGCACTATGTACGGCATAAACAGCAGCGTAATAAACAACACTCAAACCAACATCACAGCAAACGCAACATTAACAGAAGGGCACTATAACTGGAACGTAACATGCACTGATCAAGCAGGCAATTCAGCAGGCAGCACTTCAAGAAGCCTCACCATAAAAGTCGGGCCTACCATATCCAACGCAGCCGCATCCCCCAACAGGACAGGCATAGGACAACAGGTAACAATCAGCGCAGACATAAATGACTCTAACGGCGTAAGCTCAGCAAGGGTGATAATAACAAAACCAGACAGCCAGAACGTCACAGCCACCATGACAAATATTTCAGCATCAACATATCAATATAATTATACACCTTGGACACCAGGAACATACAAGTTCTCCATTGTGGCAAATGATACAGAAGGGACAGAATCAACTCTTGACCCGTACTTCTATGTTTATGCCAACTCAGACGTGCTGGTCTTGACTGAAAAAGATTCATATGTTAACAATGAGAACGTCAACCTGATACCTGGCTTTGTTAACTGGTCATCTGACCAGGAAAGCAGCACCCAGCAGGTGAAAGCCCAAGGATTAAGGTCAACAACTCTGAATGCAACAGGGCACAGCTTCATATCAACAGGAGAAGGATACAGCAGCAGCGATGGGGCATACAATGACACATGGAGGGATGATAACACAGATTATATTTCACTTACACGAGGAAACACAGGAGGATGGGGAGGACCTGAGGATGACCTGCAAGGATACATAAACCTGACATACAACATCTCAAGCCTCGGGGTGAGCAGCGACAAAGTCAACGCATTAAGCTTCCTGATTAACTTCTGCCACACAGACGACATAACTGCTCCGATAACATGCGCCGGCGCAACTGAAGGAACCGCCAACAACCCTGCCAACTTCGATCTCTACAGCTTTACCAGCAGCACCTGGAGCACCAGAAGCACATTCACACAAGACGACACATCTGCTACTGAGCAAAACCAGTCATTCACAGTCAGCACAAGCCCATCGAGCTACATAAATGATCACATCATATATTCAAGATATGAAGTAGATGTTGCAATGGGAGTCGGAGAAGGAGGCTCATTCGCAATAGACTACGCCAACATAACAGTCAACTATACAAAGCTCGACAGCGAGGGAAGCAGTGAGTACATTAACTACACAAGCATCGGCGGAAGCAACCTGAGCAACCTGACAGCATTTGACATCATCATCACAGTAAGCTATTACAATGCTTCAGGCTCGCTGCAAGCAGGCAATAATCTTCCAGACCTGCAGGCAACTGCCTACGACGGCTCATCCTACACCACAATCGGCAGCTGCAGCCTCAATGGCAGCATGGCAAATGCAAGCACCACTGCAACGAACTGCACGCTCACAGTCACAAGCAGCAGCATAATCACCGCCTGGAAGAATAACACTGCAAATAGGGTAATACAAGTAAGGGGCATCAATTTCGACGATGAAAACAGCATGGCTGATGAGATTAATTTCACATCAGTCTACATCAAATACTTTTCAGGCTCACTAGTAATCAACCATAATGATTATAATCTTTCAGGCTATCTTGTGATGACCGTAGAGAATAACAACACAGGCTCCTACACTCAATTCAGCACAGTGATCAATGATACCAATGGAGGAAGCGCAAGAAACATCAGCGCCAACAGCATACTAGATATGGGCAGCATATGGAACATCTCATCTTCATTGTTTAACACAGCATACTATGACCCTGGAAGCTACAGAGTAAAGGCTATGCTGACCAATGCAACAGGAAGCATTCTTAACAACAGCGACGGCGACCCGATCATCGGCTACAAAACATTTGCCCTGGACTACCTGAAAATCAATGTCACAGCCCCAACAAACAATTCAATACAGGATGCAGAAGGCTTCAACATCAACGCAACATTAAGCTACTACAATTATGCGCCCGGAGGTATGTGCCAGTACTCTGTTGACGGCGGAAGCAATACCACAATGCAAGCCATCAACAGCACGTATTACCATAATATCAGCGGAGTTCTCAGCCTTGGAAGCCACAACATAACAGTCTATTGCAATGACTCAAGGAGCTACTGGTTCTCGTCGCCCACCTATTATTTCACCACCACTGACCAGCGCGGGCCAAACATTACGCTTATCAACCCGCCAGATGACTCAACAGAGCCAGACGGCAACATAACATTCCAATATAATGTAACTGATATAAGCTCAGGAGTGGCCAACTGCTCCCTCATACTGGATTATATAACTGTAATAAACACAACATATAATGTAACAGAAGGATCCACCATCACAATCAATGTTACCGGCTTGAGCTATGACCCGCACGTATGGTATGTGAAATGCTATGACAACTCAACCAACTACAATATGGGCAACACTTCAGTGTACTCCTTCCTAGTCGGAACTGATACAACCCCTCCTGAAATCGGGCTCATCGAGCCAGAGCCTGACTACAGCAGCACATATCCTGACGTGAACTTCAGCTACACAGTAAGTGACACGCAATCAGACATTGCCAATTGCTCCCTTATAATAAACGAAAGCATAAATGACACTGACTACGAAATCGAAATCGGCGAGTCAGCAACCAACCGGTTCAACTTCAGCTTCCCGACAGGCGATTATAACTGGAGCATAAACTGCACTGATATCAGGGGAAATACCGGAGCATCAGAATCCCGCCTGCTGCACGTCCTGAATGATACTGATTATCCGATCATCAGGCTTATTGAACCGGCAGATGATTCTATTGATACAGATGGTGATGTGACCTTCAGCTACAATGTAAGCGACACATCTGCTGGTATTTCAAACTGCTCCCTCATAATAAACGGCAACATTAATCAGACCAATAGCAGCATTATTGAAGACACAACACTGTACTTCTACCTCTACGACCTCTCAGACGGAACGCGAATCAACTGGAGCGTTAATTGCACAGACAACTCTGCGAACCACAACAAAAACCAGTCTGAGATCAGGCAGCTCAACATAACAATAGTCTCCACAATGGCCGTTTTAGTGACCAAAGACAAAGGAGAATACCAGGCAGGAGAGCAAGCCCAGATCAATACAACAGTAAAAGACACCCTGGGCAATAACCTTGTTGCCGACGTGATAACAGACATCATAACCGGAAACGCAACAATGCCTTGGTGGGATACATCCTGGCTCATGAGAAAACCCATAATCCTGAGCAGCACAACAAACCTTACAAATGTGCTGGTAGAAGTGAACGTCACAGGCCTTGACGGTGACATATCAAGCTGTGCAAATGAGATAAGAATTGTGAAGAATGACTCAAGCAACAATCTAGTATCAATAAACAGGACAATCGAAAGCGGAGACGACGCAAACTACTGCGTTGTAAGGTTCAGGGCGAATATTACAGCTGGAGTCAACAACACGCAACACTATGCATACTACGATAATCCTGCAGCCAGCGACCCTGCAAATAATGAGACCAGGCTAAACCTGACATCGCTAAAGGTTGCAGATGGCGGCAGCCTGATGGATTCAGGAGATTATGATGAAGACTATGGCAGCTACCTGAACACCACAGCCAATGATGACACAGGCTACTATGCAATGGGATGGAGCGC
Source organism: Candidatus Woesearchaeota archaeon (assembly GCA_016932315.1). GTDB lineage: Archaea > Nanobdellota > Nanobdellia > Woesearchaeales > SM23-78 > SM23-78. The sequence goes on along the minus strand of JAFGDD010000018.1, from coordinate 122,908 downwards.
TGGCGGAGGATGGGGAGGCGGAAGCGCCACACTTGAGGCTTACATCAATCTAACCTATAACATATCAGATGACATAGAAGAAGCCAACCTGCTCTCATTCAATTTCAGCATCAACTACTGCCACACCAACGACGTAACAGACCCGATAACATGCAATGGCGACCCAGAAGGAACAGCCAACAACCCTGTCAATGCAGAGCTCTACAATTTCAACTCATCATCATGGGACGCAATAGGCAACTTCAACCAGGATGACGCCACAGACACAGAATACAGCTCTACATTCGCCAACAGCTTAACCATGAGCTCTTATGTAAGCAGCGACAACAAAATATGGGTGAGGTATGAAACTCATTTCACATTGGCAAATAATGAGGAGGCGGTTTTTGCAATTGATTATGCAACGATTAACATCAGCTACAGGGAGAAAGTATACAGCACTCTTTCAACAATTGGCTCAACGCAAGAATGGATTGCAAGGCAGGAGCAGGACAGCATAACCAATGGCTTGGTGAGCTTCAGCTTCAACACTTCAAGCTACAGCGCCGGAATTCACTCAGCAGTCTCAATGGCAAACAAAACAAGCTATTATAATAATTTCAACCATACCTTCTTCACTGTAATCATAGATACCTCTGCTCCTGCTCTTTACCTTATGAGCCCGCCAGACGACAACTACAGCATAGTTAGGGATATTAATTTCACATACAACGTAACTGACGTCGGGCACAGCATAGCCAACTGCTCGCTCATAATAAACGGCAACATAAACAGCACCAACAGCAGTGTAAGCGAGGGAGTATTGCAGTACTTCCAGGTAATAGGATTATCCGACGGCCAGTACAACTGGAGCATAAACTGCACAGATACACTAGGCTACACGAATGCATCAGCAACAAGAAACTTGACAATCGGAGGAGACGTATTCGCCCCAAGCATAGCACTTTACAGCCCGAGCAACAACACAATATTCCTCACGGGCTCATCTATATTATTTAACTACACTGCCAATGACACCCATAATGCCCTGAGAAACTGCTCGCTCATAATAAACGGAACAATATTCAACACCACATCATCTCCGCCAGAAAGCACTGTCCTGAATTTCACAGTGGAAGGTCTTGGAGATGGAAATTACAGCTGGGGAATAAACTGCACAGATGACTCATCCAACAGCAACATCGGAAGTTCTGAAACAAGAAACTTCACCATAGGGCCTGACACTGCAGGACCAGTCATAAACCTGAAATCCCCAACCAATGGAGGCCAGGCGGACAACGGCAATGTCACTTTTACCTACAACGTGAGCGACTGGCTTTCAGGAATATCAAACTGCACGATTTACGTCTATGATTCAAGCCTCATACTGGTTAACAATACTACTAATACTACCATAACTGAAAACGCCAACCAATACTTCAGCGTCTACGGACTAAGTGATGGGTTATACTATTGGAATATCAGCTGCTGGGACAATGCAAGCACACCCAACCAGAACAACTCAGCAACATGGAATTTCACCATAGCATCAGATACGACTGACCCGATAGTTCACCTGATTTCACCGCCCAACCTGTACCAGGATGTCGACGGTGCAGTAGTGTTCTATTACAATGTCAGCGAGAACGTAACCAGCATAGCCAACTGCTCGCTCATATTCAACAACAGCATCAACACAACAATCAACGGCAGCAACATAACGAACGGTGAAACCAATAATTTCACGTTTGAAAGCCTGCCGACAGGAAACTATACCTGGTATGTGAACTGCTCAGACACAGCCCAGCTCGGCTCTAATGTCGGAAAATCAGCAGAGACATGGATATTAATCGTTGCCCCTGATACTGCCGGACCGACAGTCACGCTTTTCAATCCGCCGAATGCAACCCAGGACAGCGACGGCGAAGTGACATTTGAATTCAATACCAGCGACTACGCATCAAACATAACCAACTGCTCGTTCATCTTCAACAACAGCATTAACTATACATGGGACACAGTGGAAGAAGGAACGCATTACAACATTACTTTGCCAGGCATACCCAATGGTAACTACTCATGGTATGTGAACTGCACAGATGACTCGATCAGCTACAACATCGGCCAATCAGAAGTACGCAACCTCACAATAGGAATGGATGTGACTCCTCCGATAGTAACCCCAATCTCCCCTCTTGACAATGAGAAGGATGGCGATGGTAATATCACGTTCATATACGATGTCAGCGACTACGCATCAAACATAACCAACTGCTCGCTCATAATAAACGGAAATATAAACCAGACTAATGACACCATAACTGAAGACACGCCGCAATACTTCTACCTCTACAACTTAAACGACACCCAGCTATATTGGAGCATCAACTGCACAGATGATTCACCCAACCCAAACACAGGCACAACAGGCAGCAGAAACTTAACTGTGGTATTGCCCAAGCCATTGGTCACACAGGTAGTGACTGATAAGCTCAATTATGTTCAGGGAGAAACAGTGCAGGCAACAGCCAATTCAACAGACTCAACAGGCAGCCTGATGGATACGAGCATGTACATTGATATTGTGAAAGGAAACGGCAAAGCACCTTGGTGGAGCACCAGCTGGCATTACAGGATACCAGTGGACATCAACACCACAGGATATGAAAGGAACTATTACCTGATCGAAGATGACATAAACTTCACCGATATTCTCGTGAACCAGCTGAACATCACAGGAAAAACCCTTGACACCAACTCAATACGCGTCGTCGAATGGGAGGCGGACAATGATAGCATAGAGAAGCCAAGCATATTCGTGCAATCAGACGGGTTCAATGCCACGACCAACGCAGTCGGTAAAGTAAGCTGGATATTGGACGGGGTGACATCATTAGGAACTGTAAGGAACTTTTACGTTTATTTCGACGTGACAGACTACTCCAAGAGTGCAGCGAGCTATACAGGGCATAACTACACATTCGTCGGCAGCGGCGAGAGCGTGAGCTATGATGGCTCAAGCACTTCGGCAGATTACGTCATCATCTCTTCAGGCGATGAGTCATTCGCGCTCCAGTTCAGCGACGGGCGCGACCTGACCAACCAACAACATATTCAAAAGCAAGGCGCCGGCGCAATATGGAATATCACAGTAAGCAATGCCATCCTAACCAACCAGTATTCCGCCATAGTGCTAGCCTCAGTGGCTGCTAATGATTCATTCACCACTGACAGCACTTCCACGGTTATATCCGGCCCGATAACACGCATAAACATACCCGGCAGCATCAACTCGGTGTCGCCATCAAGCACCAACACAAATTACACCATCTGGTTCGGCGACTCAGAAATATTCGTCAGAGCCAATTTAAGCGCATATTTCGGCAGCAGCGAGAACAATATCTACGCGTATGAAAACACATGGTTCTCATACTTGTTCAGCAATGAGAGCTCATGGAGCGACACTATAAATTTCATGCAATCACCAAACAAGAACCAGACACATGACTATCAGGGAATGCAGGAGAACACCTACAACACATTCTATTCCGGGGAATGGTACACAGAGTCCTACAGCGGCCTTGGATCAATCATGCTCTTCATTGACGAGTTTACTGTCAATGGCGCCGGCGCCACCAAAGGTATAGTCACGTTTGACGACGACAACGATGCCAACGGCGAAGGAGACATGGTGGGCTTCAGCAACAATGGCAACCCAGACATCACTGCAGGCGACAATTACAGCATGCAGGTCTGGATGGTTTTCACAAGCCAGACAGGCTCTGATAGAATTATAAGCTTCATGGACGAGATTAATAATCCTGTAACATTAGCCAATGGGCGCGGAGAGCAATTCCTCAATAGGAGCAGTGGAACAACAACCGGAGGATTCTATTATTATAATTACAGCACATCAGGCCTCAGCATCGGGAACTATTCGGCGATCTCATGGGCGTACCAGACAGATTTCGTGAATGCGTCTGATTACTATTGGTTCAACATCACACCCGATACAATAGCGCCAACTGTAACGCTTGTCAGGCCTGAAGGATGGCTGAATTATGACGATGTGAATTTTACATTCTACATCTCGGAAAGCGGTTCAGGAATACAGAACTGCTCGCTATACATCAACGGAGTGTACAACCATTCAAAAACAGGATCACAGGTTACTGACAACGCCAACAACACCTTCAACCTCACCAACATGACGCAGGGAAGCTACAACTGGACTGTTATGTGCTATGATAACGGTAACAACATGGGAACAGATGATGTGTTAAACATAACGATTGATACCACCGCACCAATCATCAATATAACCATCCCAGGTAACAACACACTGCTAAACGACTCTACGCCGCTGATTAATTTCACCATTACAGACAGCCTGGCAGATCCGCTTAATTATACTGTCTATGTAAACAACGCCGCCAACGGGCAGAATGGAACAACAGCAAATGCGACGCCAAAATTATTGAACATATCAACTCTTAGCGACGGAAACTACACCCTAACCATTAAAGGAACAGATATTGCAAACAATTCTGCCAATGCAACAGTAAATATAACAATAGATGCTACACCACCCACAATAAACTACACAACACCCACGCCTAACGACAATCACGTACAATCAGACACCTCATTCACCATCAACGTCACGCACTATGACGCCCACCCCGGCAAGATAGTATTATACTGGCAAGGCACTGCAAACCAGACACTTGATTACCCTGGAACCTACACCAACTTCACAATTACAGGATTATCCGACGGAATCTACACCTATTACGTCTGGCTCAATGACAGCACAGGATTATCAAATCAGACGACTAACAGGACAATAAGAATAGACCTGCTGAATCCTGTGATAAACCTCGAAGCCCCTGATAATGGGGCAACACTGAACTCATCGGTTGTAGAATTCAACTTCAACATTACTGACTCCAGCCAGTACGCTAACTGCTCGCTATACATCAACGGCACTTACAACAAGACGAGGAATAATTTACCAACCAACACGCCGGCACAATACTTCGCACAACAATTCAATGATGGCACCTACAACTGGTTCGTCAACTGCACCGACCAGATTGGGCGCTCCAATGTGTCTGAGACCAGGAATTTCACAGTCGCCAGCGTCAAGCCGAACTGGACTAACATCTGGTATGAAACCTCAACCTCGAACTGGGCAGAAGAAACAGCAAACATAGACCTTGCAAATGCAAGGGACGGAACAACCAACAGCGTTAACGTAACCATCCCGTCAGGCACAATGTACAATGTCGCCAATGCAACAACACCATTCCTGGCAGGCAATGGAGTGCTCATACCAGCAGGCACAGACGTGAACTTCAGCGGCAGGTTCATGGCATCATCATATGACCTCGCGGGAATAGTAGGAGCAGTCACCTGGAAGATCTATCTGACAAATGAATCAGGGGATTATCTAATAACAAGCGTTGGAGATGACAGCAACGGCAGAGCTCCGGGCAATACCAACATAATCACATCAGCAGGCGCTCCCCTGACATTGACAGGAACCAACACAACAACGCAAAATTGGTTCCTAAGCCCGACTGACAGGCTGAAGCTGGTAGTAGACGTATACAATGAGGACGAGGATCAATGGTACACTCACTCATGGGATGACAGGTCAGACTCATGGGTAATATTCGAAAAATTCTATGTTATCGGAGATATCGAAACTGACCTGATATATCCGACAGGCACGACAGAACTTGGGCTTGGGGAAACAGGAAACATGACATGCTTTGTGAACTGCACCTACGGGACATGCATCAACACATATGTTTACGCCCAATACAATTCATCAGCACCATCAGCGATTAGCTGGACCAACATAAACACAACCGGCAACATTATTCTTGCTGCAGGGCAATCCAATCCTCAATCGCTTGGAAATATGACAGCAGGAACCACCAATGTAACCTTTTTAATGAACGGCAGCAGCCCATCAACAAACCTAATCCGATGCTACGCTGTAACTGACTACAATGAGTACTACGGCCCGACAATGCAGACAGTAATAGTCAATGACACAACTCCGCCGAATGTTACATTATTAAGCCCAGAGACAAATTCAACATTTAACATTACAGATATCACATTCTATTTCAATGTCACAGAAAACGTAGGGATAGCCAACTGCTCATTATACCTGAATGAAGAGTTCAATGCAACAAAGAGCACTGCAGAGATAACAGTAAACGTCAGCAATAACTTCACCGTAACCAATATTCCTGAAGGAGAATATGATTGGAAAATCGTGTGCATTGACCTGGCTGCAAACCAAGGCAACTCTTCAACAGGGATAGTGTATATCGACAGGACACCTCCTATTATAAACCTGACTTATCCTGGTGAAGGATACAATTCAACAAGCACGACCATAAAGCTTAACTTCACAGTAACAGACAACATCGACCAATACTTAACATGCAACCTTACCATCGACGGAATTATCAACAGGAGCAACTTCCTGGCTGAGAACAACACTGAAACCAACACCAGCATGATCGGGCTCACAGAAGGAGCTCATTACTGGAATGTTACCTGCTGGGATAATGCCAACCATACCAACACATCAGAAACACGCTCATTCAATGTATACATTGCGCCTGTAATCAACCTTACCAAGCCAGCAGATGACAACCTGTCCAACAACCCAACCCAAACGTTCTACTTCAATGTGAGCGATGACACAGGCATAGAAAACTGCACCATCTACCTCAATGGTGTTGCCAACAACTCAAAGAGCGGAGCAGATATAACCAACCATGCAGAGAACAACATAACAGTTGAAGGGCTCGACGGAAGATACTATTGGAACATCACATGCTATGATAACACCAGCTATCACACTATCGGCTACTCTGAAACATGGAACATAACAATAGACTTATACCCACCGGCGCCAAACATCACAACAGCAAACTACTCCTGGTTCAACACAGCAACTCCGAACATAAGCTTCATCATCACAGACAACTTTGACAGCAACCTGTCGTATACAATGTACGTGAACAGCAGTGCAAATGTTAGCGGAACAGCAGCCAACAACACGCAATCAAGCACCAACTTGCATGATTTAAACGCCAATTCAAGCTTTGTCATAATCCTCCAAGCCAATGATGACGCAGGCAATTACATGAACAGCTCAAGCATAATAATCTACGTCGACACAGTCAAACCTGACATTGAATTGATAGCTCCGACCAACGGGGAAAACATAAACTCGACGAGCGCGCAGTTCAACTTCACAGCAACTGACAACATGGCAGCATACATGATATGCAATCTAACAATAAGCAACGGGATGAACCAGACCAACATTAATGCAACAAGCACAATATTGCAAACCATCAACAAAAGCGGGTTCGTACCCGGGACTTACAATTGGAATGTGACTTGCATTGACCTGGCAGGCAATGTCAACACCAGCGAAACTTTGAACTTCACCATCAATGCTCCTGACCTGATAATAACCAGCGGCAACATAACATTAAGCGCCAGCTCTCCTGAAGAGGGGCAGAATATAACGCTCTTCGCCAACATAACCAACATCGGCGGCACCGTAGCCTACAATATAACAGTCCAATTCTGGCTCGGCGACCCTGACAGCGGCGGCACCCAGATAAACGGAAACAAAACAATCGCAGACCTTGACAGCTGGGGAACAACAACTGTGAATGTAACCTACAACACAAGCATAGGATACAACAACATTTTCGTCGTGGTCGACCCGCCAACAGCAACCAACGGCAGTATAGTTGAAGGAAATGAAAGCAACAACAAGGCTAACAATACATTCACAGTATCACTCTATCAGGTATATTCCGGAAACATCACTGCAATGATTTACCTGGAAAAGCAGAGCATAAATGAATCAATATACACTTGGAACGTTGCCAATGCAACAGGCGGCAACATATTCGTGGCAGACATTGAATCAGCTATCAACTTCAACAGCCTGCAAGCTATAGCCCAGAACACTCTAAACGCGACTGTATTCAATGACTTCGCAAACATCGACACAGCGCTCGGAACAACTAACTATTCTGACTCCATTAATATCACGTACACTCTTGATGGCGCTGCAAAAGTCCTAAAGACATTTGACGTGTTCAACGGCAACATAAACAATGTGCCTATCGTAAACAGCACGAACGTCAGCAGTTTCGTGACCGGAATCCTGTGGGACACCAGCGATGGAAACAGGGAGTACAACGGCACCCAGGACATAGTGTTCATAACAGAAATCAACAAGAGTCAGGTTGGAGGCAACGGAGAAATCTGCGACTTCGAGATAAAAGTCCCTGCGTTGCTGAGAAACTACGACGGTGCTGGAACAAGCGTGGCATTTTACTATGAGCTGAAATAAAATTTTACTATAAGCCAAAATAAAAAAAGGCTCCGCCGGCAATTGAGGCGCCTAAAATTATTTCGTTGAAAGCACAAATTAGCAAATGACAAAATCTAAAAAGAATGAAAAATAAAAAATCAGCGATTAAAGAAAAGGAAGAAAAGAGAACTTTCATAAATTTAGCTCTTGCAAAGAGATTCATAAGTTTAATTATTATTATCATCATTATAATCATATCTACAATCGTAAATATCGGCGCCGCAGCTGCTGCGCCGGCCATCTCGACCGACAAGCAAGAATATATTATCGGAGAGAAAGTCCTCATAATCGTCACAAACGTAACGCCAGAATCTGTTGTTAAAATAATATTTGACAGCAACATCTACAAATACATGGGAGATCTTGATCAGCAGCTCGAATTCTTGCCATCTGAAATAGGCCAGTACAACGTAAGCCTTGAATATTATGTTAACAATAATCAGGAAATCAAAACAAGCTTCATCGTCAACCCCATCCCAGAATTTCCTTTCAGCCAGGAAACAATGCAAAAAATATATTCAGCAGATGTCATTGAAGCAGCAGATTTGGGCGAGCCAACACCTGAACAAACGCAAAAGACAGCAGCATTTGATTCTCCTCAGATACCAACGCCGGAAAACGGCGATGCAATCGTGATATCAAATAGCTGGCTCAGCATAGTAAACCATGACAACATTGTTCTTGAAAAAAATATGGCGCTGTTTGACGCCAATACCGGGAGATCATACAGCTCAAGCGAAAGCTCCAGCTACACACCCATAGGAATTTATGATGCGGAAATCAAACTCGGCAATGGCCCCATAAAAAAGATATTATTCCGCAACCTCGATGCTGCACCTTTTGAGTCTCCAGAGTTAAGAATAGATGATTTGAGCGGGAATGAAGAGAAAGCAGGAACCAACAGCAAGCAGTTCTATGTGATTGACCCAACGGGAATTAATTTCACAAGTGCATACGTCACAGTAACAGCTAAAGGAGAACAGCTTCTGAAATGTAAAGACTGGAATTATTTAGAACAAAGATGCTATGGAGCGTGGCAGAAAATAATGGACCTGACACCAGGCGAGAATTACACTTTTATGCTAACGCCAGAAGACCCTGCATACAATGAGACAAGCCACGATGCTGATAACTGCTATAATGAGAAAGCAGGCAGAGCGTGCAACTCAACAGAAATAGCTGCAATTAACGCCAACGGAGGAACAAATTATCCTTTCCACAGGAACGCAGGAAGCCCTGTCAGGGTCAGCTTCTCAAACGAAACAATGAACATAAGCAGGATTGTAGCATGCAGCGTTTATGTTGATGGATATGATAATGAAGGAAACACCTGGACTGTACAATTAGGAAACTGGTCCACCAGCACATGGGACGGCGCAGGCACAGGATTAACTAGCCCCAACCCTGAAGGTAACACCAGCCTAAACTGTCTTTCTCACTTTAACTTCTCAAATGATGACGCCAGGTTTGATAATTTCGCCATCAGAGTAAGCACAAGTGATAAAGGAACCCAAGCAAGTGCATACATTGATTATGCATGGGTAGTTATCAATTTCTCAGTTCGCGACCAAACATCTCCCTATTATTCAAACATTATTGTTAATCTAAGCAGCCCTGTAACTTACAGCCCAACTGCGACCTATCAGTTCAATGTGACATGGCAGGACAACGAAGGAATAAACACAACGTGGATACAGCACAATTTCACGACGACAATGAGCAATTACAGCACCACAGGCAACGCAAGCAGCATATATTATTACAATTATGGAAACATCGCAGCAGGCAACTACACCTGGAGGATGCACGCCAATGATACTGCAACCAACATGAACAGCACGCCATGGCAAACCTACACAATCAACAAGGCTGCAAGCTCAGTCAACCTGCTGCTTAACAATACAGACGATAATTATACAATAAATAATTCTGGAACAGTAAACATCACAGGCTATCTTGTGGCAGGGCAGCTCAACATCAGCATATACGAGAATGGGGCGCTGATTCTTTACGGACCAAATTATCAGCAGCAATTAAGGGCTTATACATACCCTGGAGTCTTCAACATCACTCTTATTTACACCGAAACCCAGAATTACACTGCCAACTCAGAAACGCACTTTATAATTGTGAATGACACGCTCGCACCAGGACCTGTGACCAGCCTTCAGGCAACGAGCAATGGCACAACATGGATTTACTGGACATGGACCAATCCAACAGATGCTGATTTTAACCACACAGAAATATGGATTAACGGCACATTCAGGACTAACACCACAGGCACATCGTACAATGCAACAGGATTACTTTCAGATACGACCTATACTATCCAAATAAGAACTGTTGACAACTGGACTTATTCATCATCAAACATAGGCTATTTTGTGAACGACACAGCAAGAACCAAATCAAGCGGAGACACAACGCCACCAATAATAAGCAATGTGCAAAACACAAGCATAACAGACACTTCAGCAACAATAACATGGACAACAGATGAGATTGCGACGAGCGTGGTGAAATATGGCACCGTTTCAGGCGTTTACACAGCCACAATAACCAATGCAACGCTCACAACCAGCCACACAACAATTTTAACAGGACTATCTGCCGGCAGAACTTATTATTACGTTGTGAACAGCACTGATGCAAGCGCTAACAGCAACCAGAGTATAGAATACAATTTCACAACCCTAAGCGACACGACACCGCCATATTATTCCAACCTTGTGGCGACACCCGCCAGTCCTGCAACCTACAGCCCGACAGCAGCATACCAGTTCAACGCCACATGGCAGGACAACGAAGGAGTAAACACCACATGGATAGAGCACAACTTCACAGGAAGCTTTGTAAACTACAGCGCAATAGGAAGAACCAGTGATAATGTATCATATTATAATTACGGACCCCTTGGTGCAGGAGGCTATGTGTGGAGAATGTATGCCAATGATACTGCGCACAATTTGAACAACACCATGCCGTGGCAAAGCTTTGTGATCAATCAGGCGTCCAGCGCAGTCAACCTTCTGCTTAATAATTCTGACGATGATTACAGCGTCAATGAGAGCGAAAGCATCAACATAACAGGCAGGCTTGTAACAGGCGAAGGCAATATCACAATAATGGAGAACGGCAGCGTAATAATCCAAGGCCCCGCCAACCAAACCACTATTAGAACATACCTGGCTCCAGGCACATTCAACATCACACTATTACATAATGCAACCCAGAACTTCACTGCAAACTCGGAAACGCACATTCTCACTGTGAATGATACGCGGGCGCCATGGATAAGCCTCACAGATCCGCAGAATGGAACCATAGACTATGACGGCTCAATAATATTCTACTTTGACGTGAATGATACAAGCGACGTGAAAAACTGCTCGCTCTACATTAACGGAACATATAATCAGGGCAAGGACATCCTGACCAAAGGCTCCAATACTTTTACCATCGACAACCTAGGCACAGGCAACTACAGCTGGTTTGTGAACTGCAGCGATTACTTTAACCACACCAATGTAAGCGTTGCATGGAATGTTACTGTAAGAATACAAACCTTTTACTCACATATAGAACCTATAAGCTGCTCAGACACTAACGGATGCACAGCCAGCAACATGAACAACACGCCCAATGTATGGGAGGAACATGGCATCCTAGATAAAAACGCCCATAACTATGTTTATGTAAACTTCTCAGCACCCAACATATCCGCCGGAAGCACAATTGACTGGATGTATATATACTACGACAAATACCAGGAGACAACGAGCGGCAATTTCAAGCTTGAATGGATGAACACCAGTTCAGGACTTTGGGTTGAGGTATGCACTAACAGCTATGGCAGCGCCACTTTATACGCCCATGATTTTGTCAACTGCAGCTTCTCAGGAGCAAGCATGCCGAACCTCGCTCAAATAAACAGTGGCTTACAACTAAGAGCAGACTTTTATTACACAGATACCGCCGCGCAAAAGGACTTTGGAACAGATGAGGCATACATCAATCTAAAGTATACTGAAGACACCACCCCGCCAACAGTAGAACTTATCGGGCCTAACTCTTACCACGAAATCGGAACAGTAGATTTCTGGTACATACCAAATGACCTCAACCTCATTAACTGCACATTATATGGTAACTTCTCCGGAAGCTGGGCTCAGAACATAAGTGATACGACGATGATCTCGGGCGAGGAATCCAACCTGACCATAACGCTCAATGAAGGCACTTACATCTGGAATGTACGCTGCTGCGATGTCGCCAACAACTGCGACTATGACAGGATAGGAGGGCATTATAGCGACGGAAATTACACAGTCAACATCACCAACCCTGACCTGATAGTCAGCTACATATCATTTAACACGTCAGACAGCGATACCAAAGAAGGAATGAACATAACAATAAATGCAACAATACACAACAGGGGAAATGTTAATGCAACAGGAGAATTCAAGGTGCAGTTTTTCATTGGAGATCCTGACTCTGGGGGCGTGCAAATCAATGAGAACAAGACAATAACCGACCTCGGGATAAATGAGAACAAGACAGTGAATGTTAGCTGGGTTATAGATTCTGGCGGAGCGCGAAATATTTATGTAATCGTCGATCCTCCATTAGCGACAAACGGTAGCATAAAGGAGATTAACGACACCAACAACAAGAACAACAAAACACTGAACGTGCCGAGCTACAACTACTTTTACGGCTACACCCAAAACAGCTTCTTCTTGGCTAATTCCATGGAGCAAACAGTCTATCATTACGGCAATATCAGCAACGTCACAGGCAACATCTTTGTTGCCGACGAGGAAAGCACAGTAACGTTCGCATCACTGCAGGCTCTCGGAAGGGACACCAGCAACAACATAGCCAGCAATGACTTCAGCGATGCAGATACAGGACTTGTCATGAGCAGCTATAATGACTCGATAAGAAAGATATGGACTGCAGATACAGACAGCCCATTGGAAACAAGGAACATGATTATAATGGAAGTAATAATCAACAACGTGCCTATCATCAATAGCACTAATTCAGGCAGCTTTATAACCGGAATTTTATGGGACAAGAGTGATGGAGGCACGCAGTACAACGGAACACAAGACCTAATTTTTGTAACGCAAATCAATGATACCAAAACAGGAGCATACGGCACATATGATTATGAGATAAGAGTCCCGGCCAACCTTAAAAACTACAAAGGAGCAGGCTCGAACGTCGCATTTTTTTGGGAGATAACGCAGGCATTCAGCTAAAACACAAAATTGCTACAATTAGATGAGCATTAAGATTAGACGAGCATTAAGTTCAGCACCGCCCTAAGGGAAAATTTCAACAAAAAAAACATGTTGCGCGTCGCGGGGTCGCACCCTTCGGGTTGCAGCACAATAAAAAATCATAATCAAAAATTTCCAAGGCGGTGAACGAAAATGCTAGCAGAATAATATATTTAAAAATTAATTCAGAGGAAAAGTTTAAATACTACCAAAAACCAAGTGAATCAAGGAGAAAAGAGGTGAGTAAGATATTAGGCAAGCCAAAGAATAAGCTAAAGGATTTCTTTGACACTAGTAAGAAGCTCATACAGCCGCCCAAGGCATTGCCTGAGATAAAGTCCAGGCCAGAACCTCTTGAAATAGCTCATAGCTTGCCTGCAAAGCAGCCAGGGCCGCCGCCAGTGCCTTTACCGTCACAAACAGCTCAAATAATAAGAGAGCAAGGTCATGAAGCGCAGGAAGCGCCGAGGAAAGAATTCAAGCTACCAAGGATAGAGCATCCTGCCATGCGAGATACGCAACAATCTCAGACAACTAATTTCATCCAACAGGTTCAGCCGCAGCAGAGAACATTAAGGGCTCATGATGATGACTTAAAAAGGTTCGAGGAAGCCATACAGAATATTAATATTGATATCATACACAATGAGACGCCTGAAGAAACGCCCATCAATATTAGCAGATCAGGCAACGCAGGAGCAGCTGATTCTTATTATCAGCCCAAAGGCCTTGGTGAGGGTTATTTCTCTGAGATAGAGCATTACATAAGGAACAAGGATGTTAATGAGATTATTGATGACGTGCTAAAAAAGGACTTCCTGACGAGCATGAAGGATTACCATGACACCAAGGCAGAGGGCAAGCCTTTCTACCTTCACCAGCAAGACTTAAGGAACAAGCTTCAAAATCAGATGGATAATCTAAGGAGGCTGGAAGAAGAATGGCACATCCTAAGATCAAGGATTGAGGATGATGAGAAGAAGAAGCATCACATAGAGCAGGAGATTGAGAGGGAAAGCCAGTATTTGAAGAACATATTCAGGCAGGTCAAAATCAACCATTTGCTCGAGAAGGAAGCGCTTAAAGAGCATTATTTCAAGCTCAAGAACGGGCAGGAGCTCAAATGCCTCAATGACCTAAGAAAAGCCTTAAGCTACATTAGCGACGAGGAATTCAGCCACCACGCCACTCCTGAAAAGAATGATTTCGCTACTTGGACCAAGGAAGCCTTACAGATGCCAGAGCTTGCAGAAAAGATAAGAAATGCCAAGAGCAGGGAAGAATTACAGGAGATTCTAAAAAATCCTTTATAAATCTTACATCACAACGTTTGCCAGCCTAAGGTCGAAATTTCTTCAAAATAAGTATTAGAGCTCGTCGCCGGGGGATGCCCCAGCCGGGGAGGCAGAGCCTTTGTAATCAGAATGTTAAATTTTGAAGCTGGCAAGAAAAGATTAAGTGAATAAAAAAAGCAAAAATCTGTTACTGCAGGTCTGCGTAGAAATAATACGTGGTTCCTGTTGATGATGCATTCTCAGCAACAATTATCTGGAAGTCCCTGGTTGAGTTTATGGAATTGTTGCTGTCATAGCCATAAAGGTTTTGCTCGATAAATGTTCCGTAAACAAAGTTCAGGTCAGTATTATCATAGAGCAATAATTCCTGGAAAAAGGCTGTGTCATCAGCAGGCTGGGATGTTCCGTTAACAAAAGTGGCTGTTGCTGAGCATGAGTCAGCAGCAATATCAGATAGGCCACTCAGGGCCATTGCATCGTGATCTGTCCAGTTGAAGGTATTGTTAATGTTATCTGAAGCAGTGCTGCTCATGCCAAGGAATTCCTGCTCTGCAAGGATGGTGCTGTCATTAGCGCAAAGAATACTGCTCCAACTCACGCTATCATTCCTGCTTGCGAAGATAAATCCGCTCAGGGTTGCAGAAGCTAAAGGCCATTCATAAATGCTCCAGCTGTCAGCGTTCCTTAACACAAGCTTACCTGTGATGTTTCCCACATAAGCCTTCCAAGCAGAGTCCTGCTGTGTAGTATCAATTGTCATTGTAATAATATTCCCGCCAGGGTCTGCTCTGCTGCCAGGGTTCCCAGAATAATTAGAAGTGCTTATGTAACTCACGTCAGCTCCAGCTGGCTCTCCGTAGCTGAAATGAATTATTAATGAAGTATAAATAAAGAGGCCTAGGAATAATAGCAGGAGCCTAAATTTTTGGCTAATCTTTCTCAAAATGTCACCTCAAGTTGCAAGCGTAATGATTTATTGATAATCATAATTTGATAATTTGTTAATCATAATATTTGATTTATTGTTATGAAAAAATTTGAAAAGTATAATTTGAAAAAATTATAAAAAAATAATTTAAAAGGGACTGTTCCCTTTCTTTGGATTTACTCAATCTCAGCCCAAAAGTAATATGTTGTCATTGTGTCTTCGTAGCCGTCGTGGCCGTTTTCTGCCACCATGAGCTGGAAGTCGTGAGGCCTGTTGTCAAAGCCTATCTTGTCGGTAGCATTGTCTGCTTGGTCGTTTTCAATTAATGTTGCAAAGATTAATGCATCATCGTCGGTCAAAAGCACGTTCTCCCAGTCACCATCAACCTTCTGCTGGCCGTAAGTGTATGTGTTAGTCGCCGGGCAGGTGTTGGCAGTTATGGTCACTGATCCGACCCTAAACTCTGTGTTCGTGTCGTCTGTGAACGTTTCGTTAATGCCATCTTCATCGTCATCCTGGATGCCGAATCTTAACTCTGCTTCTTCTATATCAAAGTTGCCTTCTGAGCCATCAAATTCAAAGCAAGTTACACCTTGCCATAAAATGGTGTTGTTGGGTGAGGCGTAAATCTCTCCTTTCGGCTCATTTGCTGTCCAGTTGTAAAACACATATCCATAGACGTCTTCTAAAGTTAGGACACCTGTGATGTTTCCATAGAAGCCTGCCCATGTTTTTGTGGTTGAGATGGTTGTCAGGTTTATCTCTGTTACATTACCTGCTGCCACTTCCTGGGTGGTGTCTGATGTGTTAGAAATATTAGCCCTGGATGATGAAAGGTTCTCAATATACCTCACAGGGTATGGCACATCTGAGTCTGCCAATACAAATACTGTCAGTAAGCTGAATACGGCCAAAAAGCCCAAAATAAAGATAGTTGTGTTCCTTCTATTATCCATTTTTTCACCGTTGCAAGTTTTAAATAATATGTGCAAATTAAGGCAACTAATAGCCTTTTATCCATACTAATAGCTATACTTATATATAAATGTTTCGTTTTAAATGAACAACCTCGACCTAAAGGCCAAGATATCGGCTAAAAAATCCGAGGTTGTTCGTCCAGAAAATTGTCTCTGTTAACTGTTGGCTTGAAAGCCAAAATATGCGCAGGACAATTTTCTGAAAACAAGAAAAACAGCCAAAAAAGCCCATTCAAAGAAATACTGCAAAAACCAGCTATTTAAAAAGCACAGCAGAAGCGCGCATAAATTCAAAACAACCAAAAAAATATTTCAAAAAAATTTAAGGCGCCAAAGCTGAAAACACAACAGTTCCATTACACACGCCAAAAGGATTGCTCGTTAAGTTAATGTGAATCCTCCAATAAGTAGCATTAGTCATCTGAGTAGCAGGATCAGTCTGCTTCTGAATAGTCAAATCAGGGATAGTAACAGGCGCACTCGTTATCGGAGTCATGTCATCATAAATAGTTGCCGAATCCAAATCATACCTCTCGTTAGGCAAAGTAATATTCCTAATAGCACATATCATAGCATAACCCGCTCCTGTTGCTTCACTCTCGCCGCCAAAACCATAAACACTAACATTAATAGGCCTATTGCCAAAATTAGTCACATTAGCAGAAATTGCCTCTGTCGAAGTCTCAGTAACAGCTAAATCCTCAAAATCAATAACGCTTGTAACATTCAAAGCCAATAGAGCAGAAATGGTTGCATTTCCATAATCATTATCAGTCTTTGAATAAGTGTCATTAGCAGTAACATTAATCCTCCAAGTCCCATTATTAGCGTAATACCATACATCAAAAGAGCAAGTGAAGTTAACAAGGTATTCACCGTCATTAGATGTGTAGTTGCAGCTGGTATTTGAGTAATGCACATTATTATCGTCGGGATCATCACTCAGGTTGGCATAATAATAAAATGTCCCGTTCACCTTGTTAATGTCATCCCATCCATTATAGTCGCGCAGCTGGATAGTGCAATTCACAGTCATTGTCGTGCCCGCAGCCAAAGTTATTGGCTGACCAGAATTGCAGCTGGCATTGAGAACCTCAGGATAAGCATTAGTAACATTAACAGTAGTCTTAACACTATAATTGATATAATTCGTTGCAGGACCCCAACTCGTAACAAAGGCGCCTTTCAAGAGTATGAAAAAAAATAAGAATACCCCGCTAGCAAGCAAAATCCTGTTCTTCCATTTTTCCCAGAGAAAAGCATCTCGGGAGAAATGCCTCTCTTTTCTGGAACGCATCAGGAGTTCTTTCATTAAATCACCAACCTAAATTAAGAGCCTAACTCCAAATAAAAGTAGTAAGTCGTTCCGGCTTGATTCGAACTGTTCTCTGGAACAATAGCCTGGAAATCAAAAGTACCGCTTGTTGTCTGGTTATCGTAACCAGTATTATCGTTATTGATAATGGCCACATAGATGAGTTTTTGCCCCAAGGTATCATATAATGCTACCTCTTGGAAAATTGAAGTGTTGTAGGCAGTCTGTTCTGTGTCATTAATCCAAAGGGCAGCGAATGGGCATTGATTAGTGTCAAAACTCGTTGCGCCAACTGAAAAGGCAGTGTGGTTGGTTTCATTGAATGTATTATTGATACTGTAACTGTCTGAACTTGTCATGCCAAAGAACTGCTGTTCAGTGTTCATTGTCGTATCATTTGCGCAAATTATTGCGCTTGATGCAAAAGTAATTGTTGAGTTCCTTGAAATATACACTTCGCCAGTAATAGTCGTTCCAAGGGGCCATTCGTAAATGCTTTGGTTATTCGCATTCTGCAACACATATTTTCCAGACACGTTCCCCACATAAGCCTTCCAATTGCCTGTCTGCTGCTCAATGCTCATACTAAGAGAGATGATTTGCCCTCCCGGGTGGGTTTCTGACCCTGGTGTCAAGTTCGCTCTTGTTGTTAAAACCTCTCCTGATAGCGAAGCTCCCTGCGGGCCAGACGCAGCATTGGCGAAATATAATGATAAGCCGCCAACAAAAATCATAGCCAAAATATAAATAGCTAACAACCGGTTTAGGTTTGATGATGGATTTTGGTTTATCATTATTTCACCTTTGTTCATCTTCTTGCTTTGCCATTGTCTTCTCATTCAATTGTTCAGCTTGCTAATTCCATTTGCTGTTTTCTGTCATTATTGTCGCTTATCTTGCTTCTTAGTTAAGTTCAATGTAAAAGTACAAGTCTGTTGTTCCTGCAGCATCACTCTCTCCTACCAATAATTGGAAGTCATGCGCTACACCATCAAATCCTGTTGTGGATTCATTTATTAGAGTGGCGAACACAGCCGTGCCTGCGCCCGCAGTGTCTGCAAGTAATAACTGGTAAAATGTTGTTGCATCCTTTCCAGTATTAATGTAAGCATTAGTGGCATTACAGCCGCTAATAGCTGTTCCTGCAACTGTAATGGCAGGATGGGCTGATGTTGTGTAAGTTTGGTTAATTCTATCCGCATCAGTTGGGACAATGCCAAGCGCAGTCTCAAGGGTTTGTATTCCCGTAGCATCTATGCACGCAATGGTGGTCCAGTCAACACTATTTGATGTTGAGGCAAACACTTCGCCTGCAATCGCATTGAGGCCTTCCCATTGGTAAAACATATTTCCTGCAGAGTTGCCTAATGTTATGTTGCCGCTCACTTCTCCGTAGAAGCCAGCCCAATGGTCAGTAATGGCATAGCCGCTGATGTTCAGCTGCGTCACATTTCCTGACTGGACTGCAGTGCTGGCAGTTGAGTCATCGCTAAAGCTAGCCCTGCTTGTCTCACCCTTAGCGATACTTGTTGCGCCTTGCACACCAAAAACTGACGTTGTTCCTGCGTATAAAAGCCCAAAAATCAAAACTAACAAAACTGCTTTCTTAAAATCTATTATTGTTCTCATTTTTTCTCCTCCTGTGGTTTTAATTAATTTTTATCCCTCAAATCCTCTCCTCTTCTTTGGTTCAGGATGTTTGAAGGATCATAAAGTGCATAGAGTTTTGCCTGGGCGGCACCAAGTTTCTTGAACTCTGCAAAGGTCTTGACATTGAAAGTGACTGTTTTTGAAATGCCCTCAGAATTTTTGACAGCCATTTTTCTAAACTCTTTTTTTAGGCTTGGATTGTCAGATATTATTATTAGGCTGATTTCATCCGAACTAGTTGGGTCATATACAAGGCTGTCTTTTTCTGTCATGCTAGCTTCAATCTGCCAGAATGCCTTTTCCAGGAAATAATGAATTGCTGGATTGTCAAGGAACCATATTTTTAGGATGACTTTGTTGTATTCGCTGAGTTTGAGCAGTTTTTTATCTACAAAGTCCTGGGCACTTGCGATTAAGAAAGAATGATTTCCAACCAGAGAGTAAAGAAGCCTTGGTTGGCCCTTGTCCCTGTTGGAAATCCTCTTACTTTGAACAAGACCGGCCATCTCTAGAAGACGGAGTTGTTGGCTGATGTTTGCAACAGAGGTGTTGGAAAGCTTAGCCAGCTGTAGAGGGGATTTGCTTCCTGAGGATAGTATCTTCAGGATGTCCCACTTCGAGGCCGTAAAAAGTGTTTCTTGTTCCATTTTGTTTTTTTGCTTGCAACGGTTTTTATCATAAACCAATCCTGTTGTTTTTCGACGACAGGAATTGGTTGTGGGCTTCTAGTATCGTTTTGATAATTTTTGTAATATCAGTATTGTTTTTTGGCTATTGAAAGCCTAATATGCTCACTAGTATTTAAATATTTCGATTTTTAGTTAACTACTGTGGTTAATTAATCTATAAATTAAGAAAACAAAGAAAACACACTAATTAATTAAAAACTGAATTAAAAGAAAAGAAGGGTTAAAAATGACTATTTAATGAATCACTTAATTAGAGATCTAAAAAAACACATAAAAAAAATATTTTTATCCTAGCTCAGCGTAGAAGTAATAGGCTGTTGATGTATCCGTTGGGTCATCTGGCAAGATGAGCTGGAAGTCATAGGTACCTAGGTCAAATCCTGCCTTGTTGTCATTAAGCAAGGTAACAAAGACCAGGCTTGCTCCGTCTGACAACAACATCTCCTGGAATGTAGCGTTCTCTGCAGGAGTCTGCTGGGTGTCATTTATGTAAGTGGCCACTGAGTAGCAAGTGCTGTTTGAGATTGTGCCTGCACCCCCTATAACAAACGACTGGTGCTTCTGCTGAGTGAAAGTTTTGTTAATGCTATCCTCGCTACTAGAGTTGATATTCAAAGCAGCATCCTCAGTAGTTATATTTGTTCTGTTGGCGCACGTCAATGAACTGAAAGTAATTGTGTTTCTGGCAGCATACACTTCACCCTGCATCGTGGTAAGCACCCAATCATATATGGTCATGTTGTTCGCATTGTCCAATGTTATCTTTCCTGTCACGTTTCCAACATAAGCCTTCCATTTGCTCGTCTGAGAGCTAACATTCAATGTTAGCGTTGTGAATGATCCTCCTGCAGCAGTGTGAGAAGCTGGTGAGCGGATAGTTGCGTCCTCTGTGTAGTTATATGTTATTGTCGCTCCTTGCGGTATGGCATTAACCTCTATCCTGTGAGTTGAAAGAATGAAACTTAACATAATTATTACTAACATAATCAGGCTAATCTTTCTCGCTTCGGATATTATATTATTTAATCTCATTGTTTTGTTTTTTCTTTAGATTATTTTTGAACTCTATTTTGGCTCGGGCTCTTGCGCACAAAGTCCATATGGTTCTTTGATCCTTGTTTAACAGGCGCGCAATTTCTGAGTATTTCAGGTCAAGCTGCTTGAGAAAGCTTGCTAGTGATTCTGCAATGCTGAGCCTGTTATCTTTGAAGATGCTGAGAGGAATTTGCAGTTGGGTTTCTTTTACAACCAACGACTTTTTTTTAACATCGCGGTATGCTGCCCAAATGGCTTTCATGTCGCGGTTAAGAAGTTGCGCTATTTTCCTATTAGGCAGATCAAGGTTTTCTTTTAGATACTTTATTACTGTTTGCAGGGGGGTAAAATCATTTTGGAAAATGGTGACCGGCAGGTATATCTCGTCCTGATATTTTATGTTAAGATAAAAAACAGAAGGCGCCTCTGCTGTCTCGTACTCATCTGAGAAGTTGTTAAGCAGCTTTTGATCTGAATAAACATAGCTTAAACTCTTGCTATTTATAAAAAAACCTTCCTTTTCCATGGAATAATCATTATTTGTAAGTATCAATTTATAAATATTACGTTTATTTTCATTATTTTAAGGTTTTATGTAAGTAATAATATACTATTTTGTAAGTATTTTATGCTATATAACTTGAGAAGAATGTTTAAGAGAACACATGAACCAATCAAAAAGTCACTTGCTCGCCACCCCGTTGGGGGCAGCCCCCTGCTCGCCACTGTCAAGCCAAGCCTCCATCAAATGATGTCGGCCTTGGCTTTGGTGACAAGCGACGTGGCTTTTTGGATTTGTCCTGCCAAATCAAAAGGTTTATATAGCCCGAAATAAAAAATCAAGGTTTGAGGGAAAGGTTAGATGGGTAAGAAAAAATGTTGTCTTGCAAGAAACTTCTTAATAATAGTTAGCCTTATTTTCATCCTGATGTTTCCTAACATAACAATGGGTGCCCCTGACGTTGTGGTTGCAAATTCGGCTGACTGGAAAGATGTCTATTCAACACTTGTCTACGCCAATCTGATAGGAGCACAAAGCTATTTCCTGACAAGCACTCCGCACGGTCCGATTTTGCTCTATGAAATCAATCAGTACAAACAAATACAAGTAATCACCTCTGCAGACAAACCATATGTTATTGGCTATGACACAATCATAAGGAGCAAAGGCTATCCTGACCCTGAAGAATTAGTCTTTGATCAAGCTAATCTTGAGCTGGCCAAGCGCTTAGCCAACATAACGCAGTTCATTATAATTGACCCGTCCTATGGATACAACGCCCTGGCAGTTGCGCCATATGCTGTAAAAGAAGGTTACTATGTACTCTTTGCTGACGACCGAAACATAGGCGATATTGCCTCTTTTCTCTCTGGAAAAAACGTGAAAAACCTAATGTTGTACGGAAGAGTCGACAGAGGAGTTAGGACTGCACTAGCTAGATACAATCCTGAAATTATCAGCAGCCCAAACGGAAGCCGGTTCGAAGATAATATAATGATAGTTGATAAGTACGCAGAGATAGGAAGCATAAAACAAGTCATTCTTACCAATGGAGAATTCATTGAATCCAGCATGCTTACTGGCAGAGAACCTGTGCTTTTCATAGGCAAGGCTAATGTGCCTGATGAAATCCAGAATTATATTAAATCCAGAGATGTCCAAATAGGAGTTCTTATAGGCAACGAACTCATAGGCTCAGCCACCACCATCAGAAGGCAGCTTGGCATCAGCGTATTTGTCAAGTTTGCAAGAGGCTCGCGAATCCCGGGAGGCACTATCAATCCTGTCGAAGACCTGGACCGGTTTCCAATGCCCAGCTACCAGCTCAGCATGACTATTGTTTCAATAACTTATAACAAAGCTACAGGAATGCTTGAAGTCACATACCGGAACAATGTTGAACTCGCAACTTATTTCAAGTCAACCATTACAGTAAGGAATGCAGATAATGAAACACTTGCAGTTGTTGGTGACAAAGATGTAATTTTCATTGACGGCAGCGAGACAAAAACCATGACTTATGCTATTGATTTATCAAATCAAGAGCTCGAAGGCAACTTAACTGGCGAGGTTTTCACTATTTATGGAGAATCCAAAACATCACTTGAGCAAGCCATCAGGGGATTCTTCAAGATTGAAACCATTACTGTGAAGGACGACACTGACATTATCATTCTAAGCTTAGTCTATGACAAGACCAGAGCACGATTCCTTGTAACCATTGAAAACATTGGAAATGTGGACGTCTACGTTGATGTTGAGCTCCAGGACTTATGGGTGAATGGTGAATATGTCACAGTAAGCGCAGACGACATTGTCAAGATAGGAGCAGGGGAGAAGAAAACTATTCCTGTAAAAATAAAGCTTGAAGACGAAGATTTGGAGAGTGAAAAAAATTCTGAAATCACAGTGCACGCAGTTTTTGGAGAGAGAAAGCACGCCTTGATCAAGAGTAAGATTGCCAAGTTTGCGCTCCAGTTCAAGAAGGCAGAGATATGGTACTATATAGTCATTGCCGTAATCCTGCTACTGCTCCTGTTCATATTCTTAATAGCAAGGAGAAGAAAGCGGTGCCCGAGATGCAGAACCATGAACAATAGAAACGCAAGGCATTGCAAGAAGTGCGGCCATGAATTCGGCAGGCGTGAAGATTATAGAACACAGAATTAGTTATTTTGAATTCTAACCAAAACTTTTATTAACCCCTGTTTAGTTCAGGTTTTCATCGCACCGGTGGTCTAATGGCTACAACCATAAAAAAAAGGTTGCCATTAATGACTGCGGCCTTCCATAACAAGATGATGAGTCATGTTGACTTTGTCAACAAGTTGATGAGAGCCGTATATCTGGGTTCGACTCCCAGCCGGTGCATATATTCTTCGTTCTGATAAACTCAAAAACCACAAACTAATTAAACTTATATTTTCATCCATAGGGTTTATGGCTAAAACAATGAGCAAAGGCGCTGTGCTGGTCATATGCTCTCACTCTGACGACCAGATAATCGGTCTTGGCGGAACTATTGCAAAGTACGCCAGTGAAGGCTATGATGTTCATACCATTATCATGTCTTTTGGCGAGGGAGTCAAGCCTCATATACGCAGGGATATAGTATCAAAGGCAAGGATAAAGGAAGCCCAGCGCGCAGATAAAATAATAGGAGGTAAAGGAGTCATATTTATCGGGTTGAAAGAGTCTCGTTTTGAAGAGGATTTTGAGAAGAGAGGGATAAGTGAGAATTTCAAGAAAATAATAACCAATATTAAGCCGGTTAAGATATTCACTCACGCAGCAGATGACGCCCATAAGGATCACAGGGCTTGTTTCAGAATTGTACTCAAAACGTACAAGCAGATGAAGCTGAAAGCAGACCTTTACACATTTGAGGTTTGGCATCTCATAAATCTAAAGAAGAGGAACAAGCCAAAGCTCATAGTTAACACCTCAGACACATTTAACATCAAGATAAAGGCACTCAAGGCTTTCAAAAGCCAGATTGATTTATCAACCTTTTACAATTATCTTGTACTGAACAATTTCTTCTTCTTCCTAATATATATAAAGGATGTATGGAACGGGATTAAGAACAATTCCAAGTACGCAGAGGTTTTTTACAAGATCAGATGATTTAAATGGCAATGGTAATTGAAAAAACAGGCAAAAAAACAGAGAAAAAAGAGGCTCAGAGCGAAGGAAAAAAGAAGTTGTTAATCGCCACTGACAATTTTCTTCCGAGATGGGACGGTATTTCCAGATTCTTGTCAGAAATAATACCCCGACTCAAGGACAAGTATGATATCACCCTGCTGGCGCCTGACTTCGGCCCTTATGACACTGGCTGGGGTGATAGTGTTAGAATAATTAAAATTCCTGTTCAAAAAATAAGAGTTGGAGATTTTAATCCTGCAAAAATCGAAACAGGCATTATAAAGCGGGAAGTAAAAAAATCAGATGTAGTATTCTCGCAGACTATTGGAAGCATAGGTTTTTTAACAATCATGGCTGCCAGGCGAAGCAAGAAAAAAGTTGTTTCCTATATTCACTCGATTGAGTGGGAACTCGTGTCAAGAGCCATGGGTCTGACTTTGCTAAAGAAGTACATGAGCATCTTCACAAAGTGGATTGTGAGAAGGATTTACACGAAGCCAGATCTGCTGGTTGTGCCTGCTGAGAGCATTGGAGACATGCTTTCATGGCAAAAAATCAAGACAAGAAAAAAAGTCGTGCACTTAGGAGTTGACACAAAGAGATTCATTCCTGCTCACAGCAAGCAAGAGGCAAAGAAGAATATTGGACTTGATTCTGGCGTTTTCATAATCGGAAATCACGGAAGAATTGGAAGGGAAAAAGACTTGCTCACGCTGCTCAGGGCTTTCATAATCCTAAAGAAGACTCACCCAAAAACCATACTATTAATATTAGGAGAAGGAGTTGAGAGCATAAAGAAAAAACTCTCCAGAGTCGACGGCGTCATTCTCCCTGGCGCGACCAACAACGTCATACCTTACCTTCAAGCAATGGATATTTACTGCCTGCCAAGCCTAACAGAAACAACCAGCCTTGCAACCCTTGAAGCCATGGCTTGCGGAGTGCCAATCGTTGCAACAAAAGTGGGGTTTGTAAGGGATTACATCAAGCCCCAGATCAACGGGTTATTCTTCAAGGAAAGAAACTCATATGACCTCGCAAGACAGCTAATGTTCCTGATGCGCGAAGATATCCTAAGAAAAAAGATAAGCCTTGAAGCCAGGAAGACAGTTGAGAAGCTATTCAGCTGGGACAAAACAGCTCAGGAAATAGAAGAAACAATTGATGAAGTTCTTAACGAATATTAACACGCATTAATGAGTTTGAACACGTACAAAGAACGAGATTATCAATGCTTTTTATTGAATAATACTTTTATCTAATAATAAAGTGCAGCAAAAAAGAAATTATGCCGCACAAGATTGCCCCCCAACAAATATCTACAATTGTGAGCTTCAGCGACCATTTCTTTATAATAGCGTAATTGGTTAAATCATAAACACCATAAAGGATGAAGCCAAAAGCAGCGCCCCAGATAAAGCTGATAATTGCTGATTGTCCTATTATTAAAGGAAGGACAAAAATAGCAATGCCGACAACCATCAAAAAATAAACAATGAATGACGGCAAAAGCCTTGGGTTAAGAACGTTTCCTTTCTTCCTTGCCAAAGCCCCCAGCTCTTTCTTGTAAAAAGACGCCATTATTTTTCTAAGGAATATGTAATCAACCAGTATTAGAACTATAATTGCTATTAAAACCCTGAAATCAAAGTAAACATTCATATTATTATAGAAAGATGCTTGGATATATTAAGTTTTGTAATTTAGCCTCCTGTTAATAAACTCCTGCATTTTCCATGCTCTCCTGATTGGCTTTTATCCTTGTCATGTCTTCCTCGGACAACTTGTTTTTCTTAAGCCAGTAAATACCTTTCGCAGTATCCTTCCCAAGATAATTGAAGTTCACAAGTTCTCTCCTAAAAAGAACATGGTCGTCAACATCGAAAGAATGGATTATATCGTTAACTTCTTGTTCAGGATAATTCCTTCCTAATTTGAATTTTTGAGCTATTCTGACAAGAATCTTTTGCTTTTCAATATCGTTTCTTGGTAAAGAAATCATATTATTCTAAACTCCCACAAATAATTTTAATTCTCAATCATCATATCTTCAGGCTCGTTACCTTGCTTATGCTGTCTGGGTCCATGCTTACGCCGTAGAGGTTGTCTGCTTCGCTGATGACTGCGTCGTTGTGGCTGATTATGAGATATTGGGCATTCTTGCAATAGCCTCTGACGAGTTTTGCGAGCTTTTCTGAGTTGTGCTTGTCCAAGGCTGCGTCTACTTCGTCCATTATGTAGAAGCTTGCCGGCGCGTATTCCTGAACTGCGAATATGAATGCGAGCGCTGTGAGGGTTTTTTCTCCTCCGCTTAGGCTTCTTATGTCCAGGAATTTGGTCCCCACTAATCTTACTTTTATGGTCATGCCTGCAATGAATGGGTCTTTGTCATCCTCTAGTTCAAAGAAGGCTTCTCCTTTTGCGCTTAGCGTTGTAAATATCCTCTTGAAGTTCTCGTTCAGCACATCATAGGTTCTCATGAATAATTCTTTTTTCTTGGTGTCAATCTCGTTTATCATGACGAGCACATCTTCTCTTTCTGAGCCTAACCTTTCTTTTTTCTTGACCAGCTCCTTGTATTCTGTCTCTGCCTTGTCGTATATCTCAAGGGCTTTCATGTTCACTGCTCCTATGTCGCTCATCATCTTCTCGAATTGCTTTATCTCCTTTTCTATGTCCTCGTCGCTCTTGTCCTTGAAAAGAGGCACTCCTTCGTATTGTTTGAACTCCTCTTCCAATCCTGCTATTTCTGCTTTTAAGCCTGCGTTTTCCATTCCTACCTGGTTGTTTCTCTGCTCGTATTCGCGGCTGGTGTTATCCTTGATCATTATTTCTCCTTCTGTCTTGTTGTTCTCATCGCTAAGCTTGGTTCTCTTAGCAAACAGCGCCTTGAATTGAGCGTAGAACTGGGCTTGGTTTTTTTCTTTCACCTTGAGCTCTTCTTCCTGGGTTTTTACAAGCTCCAACACTTCTTTCTTTTCCTTGATGAAGTCTGCTTTCTCCTTTTCGTGCTGCTTGAGTATCTGCTGTATCTTGCCGCCTTCTGGTCCTAGTATGGTGTTGAGTTGACTGTCATTGCTTCTTATCTCAATTTGGAGCTTGCTTATCTCTTCTTTGAGCTCTGCTTTTTTCTGGTCAAAAGAATTCAGCTCTGCGAGTAGCGCGGGGCTTCTAAGCCTTGTAAGCTCTTCCCTTAATTTCTGCTTCTGCTCTTTCAATTGGGTGAGTTCCTTGTTCTTGTCGATTAACTCTTTCCTTATCTTCTCTGATTCCTTTTCAATATCCTCAAGCTCTGATGCTGTTTTTTCTTTTTCTTTCTTGTCAGCATCAAGGTCGGCTGAGTCAAGGTGCAGCGTCTTCTCGAGTTTTATGACTTCTGCTTCAACTTCTGCTTTTTCTTTTCTTAAATCCTCAATTCTTGTTTCGTTATTCTTTTTCTTGACTTCAAGATTAGCTATTACTCCGGCGAGGTCGCTGATTTCCTTTTCCATCACCACAAGCTTCTCATTTATCTCCTTGTCCTGGAAGCTTACTCCTTTCTTCCTATGCCTGAATCCTCCCTGCATGGCTCCGCTGGTCTCCACGAGGTCGCCTGTCAGGGTTACCATTCTCTCCTCGCCAACGCCTACTTTTCTGGCAGTCTCTACAGTATCAACTACGAGCGTGCTTCCAAAAACATATTCAAACACTTTCCTGTATTTCTCTGGGAATGTTACAAGATCAATAGCCAATCCTATGACGCCTGCCTTGCTTATTTTCCTAAGGGAATCCTTGACTTCCCTTGGCTTTAGCTTGTTAAGCGGCAGGAAGGTTGCTATTCCGAGCTTGTTGTCCTTCAGGTACTTGATGCACTTGGCTGCTACTTCATCATTTTCCACAACAATACTCGCCAGTCTTGGTCCTGCTGCAACTTCAAGCGCCAATGCATATTCTTCTTTTACTTCTCCAAGCTCTGAAACTGTTCCAATAACTCCTTTAAGAGATCCCTTGGCTTTTAGCTCAAGAATCTTTCTAAGGGCAAATCCTCCTTCGAGAGATTCCCTGATACTTGCTGAGCGTGCTTTTAATCCTGATTCTTCTTCTTTTTTTGCAAAGAATTTATCCCTTGCTTCCTTGATCTGCGACGCAAGGCTTGAATCATAATCCAGAGCTCTTGTGAGCTCTGCTTCTTTCTTTTTGAACTCCTCTTTGAAAGACTTAAGCTTTTCAAGCGCTGCCTTGCTTTCTTTCTCAATCCCAAGAACTTTTTCTATCTTGTCATCAATGGAATGAATCTTTAAGTCCAGCCTGTCTTTTTCACGCAGGAGTTCCTGCTGCCTCTCTCTTAGCTTGTGCACTTCTTCCTGGAGAGCATCTGCTTTCTTGTCAATATCTGCAACATCAGTGTCTATCTTCTGTGCATCTTCAAGCTTGTTCTTCTTCCTGAAATCTGCGAGGCTTTTCTCCACGAGCGCGAGGTCTTTTTCATTCCCTTTGATTCTGCCCTCGATCTCCTTCTTGGCCTTCTCCAGTATTGCAGTCTTTTCTAACAGCTCCTTGTAGTTACTGCTAAGCTCTGCTGTTCTGTCATCTATCTTTTTTATCTCGCCATCAATAGTCTGAGTTCTCTGCTTGTTCAGCGCAATGTCTACCTTGAACTTTTCTATTTCCCTGTGAAGCAGCACCTGCTCTTTTTCTCCCTTCTCCTCGACTTCCTTGTTGATATCATCAATCTCTTTTTTCTTCTTTGCAATCGTTTCCTTGAGCTTTTCTACTTCTTTTTTCAGTCCATCAATCTTCTTGTTAGTATCATCTATTTTTGCGTCGAGCTCGTCTTTCTTAACTTTCTTAGCGCTTATCTTCCTGTCAAGTGCAGTGGCTTTGTTCTGCTTTATCTTGTCATTAAGCTCCTTGAACTTTAATGCTTGGTTTCTTTCCTTCTTAAGATCTTTAAGGTAATTCTCTCTCTCAGAAAGTATAATGGCTGCCTCATTCAGTTTTTCCTCGACTCGAGTAAGCTCCCTTATAGCCTTATTCTTCTTGTCCTCATAAATGCTGATGCCTGCAATCTCCTCAATCATACCCCTCCTGTCCAACGGAGTCATCTCCACCAGCTGAACAATGTCGCCCTGGAGAATTATATTGTAGCCGTCAGGATTAATCCTTGCCTTGCTTAACAGGTCGAGTATTTGCTGCCTAGTCATG
Organism: Candidatus Woesearchaeota archaeon; assembly: GCA_016932315.1. GTDB lineage: Archaea > Nanobdellota > Nanobdellia > Woesearchaeales > SM23-78 > SM23-78. Next base: position 92,485 of record JAFGDD010000018.1, on the reverse strand, counting down.
GTCTTGCCATTAATCTTGTAAATAGACTGGCCATTAGGCCTCACAATCCTGGTAATCTCAACTTCAGCGCCCATATCTGCGCCAAAAATCTTTGACTGATTGTCAAAATAGATGCTAACCAAGCCTTCCTTTGCAGGGCTCTTCCTCTTACCACCATTATAGATAAGATTAGCTGCCTTTTCTGCCCTCATGCCCTTAACACTACTCTTGCCGAGAACAAAGCACAAAGCATCGAGTACATTGCTCTTGCCTGAGCCGTTTGGTCCTAGAATGCAATTGAAGCGCTCGCCAAAAACCAGTTCTGTCTTGTTGGCAAAGGACTTGAATCCTTTCATGACGAGCTTATTAATCCTTGTCATGCCTACTCACTCACCTGCAAATCATATAAAAATAATTTAAATATTGATTATTATAAATACATCTATACTCTATCCCTATAAGACAAGAATATAAAAAGGTTGTGGTTTTTATAGGAGAAAACAAGCCCCGCCAGCAAATGAGGCGCAATTATTTTTTCTTTGCTTTCATTGCTGACTGTGCAACCGTTAGTATCGCGAATCTCAGATTTTTATCTTCAGTTCCTTGTAGCCTTTCTTTTTTATGAACTTAAAGAATTCTTCTTCTGAGTAGAACATCTCGCTGATGAGGTGCTTCTCGAATGGTCCATAAAATCTCTTTGGAAGTATCATCCAGACTTCTTTTGTGGTCTCAAATGCATGGTTGATTTCTGTCAAGACGCCTGCTGAAAATACGAGCTGAGGCAGGAAATAAACTATTATCTTGTTAGCTTTGCCTGTGAACCATTTTAAGTCCCTGAGGAATGTCTGGGCTGCTTCTGCTTCTCCGAATTCCTGACCAAGCTCTATGCTTCTTGGGTTGAGAACTGCAAAGTACTTCTCAAGATTCCTGATAAAAGTATCTATCTTCTTCCTTGTCACAGGATCTTTTATGTTTGTCATTGGAAAGCTGACATAAATAAGTTCTGTCTCTGGTTTTAGCATTAGCTTGTATAATAAATCCCTGGACTCGTTGCGGGGTATTATGTAGTGCGGCTTGTTAAAAAGTTGAGCCCATCCTGCTGTAGTGTTCACTTCAACGTTCTGCCAGGCCAGTATTTGTTCTGGAGTCATTTTCTGCTCTTTCCATTGCTCTGACACATTCATCCTGTTCTTAATATTGTCAGTATTATCAATTAGGGTTATGAACATGTCTGGCTTTATATCCCTGAGATATTTCCAGTTGAATGCGTTGGTAAAGTTCTTTTTCCAGAAAAAAGTTGCGTGACCTGATATGATTAGGTTTTTGTGCTTCTTCACTTCTCCCTTTAGTTTTTGTATCAGGTTCTTCATTGCAAGAGCCCTGAACTCTTCGTCAATGTTAAGCACATTCTTCGGAACAAAGGTGGCATCAAGATCTGACTTGAGCTCTTCCATAAGCATTGCGCCGAGCGAGATATATTTTATGCTGTGGCCATTCTTCTTGGCTATGCGCACAGTCTCCTCAATGTAGGTTTTCTTGTCAGTCTCTGAAATTGTGGTCAGGAATACTATCATTTTTGCTCTTCCTTAATTTTATTCTTTTTTCTTCCTTTTTATTCTTCCTTAAACTCACCCAGCTTTTTTTGCCCGCCTTGCTTCTTGGCGTGCTGCCAGGTTTCCCAGCTCTGCCTGAAAAAAGGATACTTATCAAAATTCTTGTTAACAAACTCAACTGTTAACGGATCGCTGGGGTAGCCGCTTCCAAAATCAACTCCATACTTTGCTTTCAGCTTTTTTATCTCATGGTCCCTTGCTACTTTTGCTAATATGCTGGCTGCTCCAACAATGGTGTACTTTACATCTGCCTTGTGCTCGACAACGAGTATGGGCTTGTATTCAAGTTTCTTAAGAATATAATTCCTGTATGCCTCAATGTTAGTGCTCGGACAATCCAATATAACTTTATCTGGTTTTAGCTTGTTGATAAGAACAACAGAATGGTCTGCTTCGAGCCAGTTAAGGTTGGTTTCCTCGCTGAGAACTGCAGCATCAATCTCCCCAGGCTGTATCTTCACCATCTCAAAAGTGCATAAGTCCTGTATTTCATGGTAAAGCTTTTCTCTCTGATCTGGCGTGAGCAATTTAGAATCCTTGACACCCATGGCTTTGAGCTTAAACTCATCCCTCTCATCGCAGCAAGCAAGAACCATCACCATCGGGCCAATCACAGGCCCCCTGCCAGCCTCTTCAACACCCGCGATTATCATAATATAAGGAAAAAACTAGTGTTATTTAAATTTAATCCTATAAATCAGTTTTGAACCAAAATTCGGCAATAACTAGGTAAACAATGCCAAAGCCCCAGTGAAATAAGAATAGGAGAAAGCAGGGGATTTATAGTAAGAAATTCTTTCATCCAATGGCTTCTGATTACCAATGTCTTGCTCCATTTCAGATTGGCAAATCGTCAGGATTTATAAAATTTTCTATCTTAACTACTGTATAATAGAGATTATTCGCTGGCTTCAAAAAAACTGATTAACTATTTAGGTAATCAAGAACAATAAATTATTATACCATAAAATTTTGCAGAAAGCGATCTATACACTTATTTGCTTTACCAATTCCCTGAAACTCTCAGAATCTGGCAGGAACTGCGGCTCTACAAGACCTTCGAGCTGATTAAGGAGCGGAACTTGCTCGATATCAATCCTGCCGTAATAAAGCTGCTTTAATCCTTCGCTGCCTTTTTCTTCCAGGAACTTCTTGACCTTGTAATAGCCTTCCAGATAAAGATAATCTTTAGTGTATGCTCCCGACTTTGAGGTGTCAACTAATCCTCTCTTAGCCCTAAGCGTTAGCTTCCATGCAACATCGTCGGTAAAAAATTTTTTTAGCTCATTAAACACATCCCTAAATCCTTTTTGCAGTGCAAGGTTTACTGCTAGTGCCCTGCCAGCATAAGTCCTGAGAGTATTGGTCGGCAGGCAATTATGCATCGCCTCAATGTTGACTGCTAATCCTTCTTCTGTTCCCATATAGTTAGGCGTGCCTGTGAAGAATAATTTGTAAGGCTGCTTCTCACCATTCAATGCGCGGAAGACGTGAGTTCCTATTTCGTGCACCAGGATGCGCTTCAGAAAATCCTCTGAAAACTTGGCTTTCTTCTTTACATAAACACTTTTCTTTGAAGTTATGACTGCAGCATTGGCTGCCATGTTCTTGAAACCAACTTTCCAATCTTTGAGGTTTAACTTGGCAAGCATTTTTTTCATTTCCTTAACAACTTTCTTTGCAGTAATGTGGTTGTTCTCCTCTTTTTGTTGTTCTGCCTTAAGAATCTCATAAGCCTTGCTTACTAATTCTGCTGATGGCTTGTCAAAAATGCCTTTTGAGAAATAAGTGAACTCTGACTTACCAATGTTCTGCACCATTGCATTGGTTCTCTTGAACTTCTCAAGCCTTTGCAATAATAATTTGCTCATCACGCCTGATGGAAGCTCAATCTCATCAATCTTGTGGAATAATTTGTCGCAGGAAGCAGAGCGCCTGTACTTAAAGACAGGGTTATAATCTTTTTGCTTGAAGAACTTCTTCTTCTCAGAAGCCTCGTTTCTCGGGTTCATCCCAAGGAAAGGAAGCTTCTTGTCAATACGAGAAAGAAGATCCTCGAACAAGGCTATGTTCTTGTCACCCTCCTTATTCTCATTCATTGCAGTGCTAATTTATAGAGGTAACTATTTAAAGCTATTGAATTAGAATAATTATTAGTTGAATCATAGTTTCAGTGCTTCAAGCTTTGCAATCCTCTTCTCCATTGATGGATGGGTGCTTAGGAATTCTATTATTGCGCTGCCTTTGAAAGGATTAACAATGAATAGTGGAGCAGTAGATGGGTTGCCCTCATTCCTCCTGAAAGGCTTGGCTTTGTTGCCAGCCTCGAGTTTTTTCAAAGCCCGCGATAACGCCTTGCTGTCATGCAACGTCTTTGCGCTTCCCTCATCTGCCATATACTCCCTTGTCCTTGAAAGGGCTAGCTGGAGCAGCAATGCTATGATTGGCGTGATTATGCCTATGACCAAAAGAGCTATTATGTTTTCTCCGCGGTTATCATCACTTCCTCCGCCGAAAATAGCAACCCATCTTGTCATGGCAGCAACATATGATATAACACCGGCTATGACTGCTGCAATGGTTTGCACCAGCGTGTCCCTGTTCTTAACATGGCTGAGCTCATGAGCTAATACTCCTTTTAGTTCATAACCATCAAGCAAGGTTAGTATGCCATTGGTGACTGCCACTGCTGAGTGCTTCGGGCTTCTGCCGGTTGCAAAAGCATTCGGTGTCTCGCTCTGAATAATATAAGCTTTTGGCGCTGGAATTCCTGCCTTGTTAGCCACTTCCTTGACTAATTTGACGACTTTATGGTCCTTGGGCAATTCCTTTGCGCGATACATCCAGAGAACTATCTTGTCGCTCCACCAATACATTGCGAAGTTCATGAAGATTACGAATATGAAAGCAACAATAAGCCCAGAATAGCCTCCTATAAGGTTGCCTAGCCATAATAATAAAGCTGTGAGTAATGCAAGAATGATTGTTGTCTTGAAAACATTGCTGAACTGGCTCATTAGAAGAAAAACCAAACACTTATTTTTAAAGGTTATGAAAAATTGATGATAACTGTTCTTTTCTACTAGGCTTGAGTACAGAAAGCTTTTTATAATCATAAACCTATGGAATCGTGAAAGCATGGCTACTTTTCATCATCTTTACAGGCATATAAAGCTGTACGGCTCGCGCCACAGGATACTGTACGTGGCTGCGCTCATGGTGTTCTTCTGGACAATATTTGATGGAATAATATCTTATTTTACTCCTATAGTCATAACTGATGCTGGCATTTCAGAAAGTCTGATGGGCATTATTATAGGCTCCTCATCTATAGCAGGCATGTTCTTTGACTTCCTGCTCTGCTACATCATACGCAAGCCGAGTTACAGGAGAATATACTTATCAATGTTCATATTCTCTCTCTTATACCCGTTATTTCTCTGGGGGTCGAAAGCAATTATAATGTATTTTATTGCAATGGCTTTATGGGGGTTCTACTATGACTTGTTCCACATAGGAAGCTTTGACTTTGTAAGCAAGAAAACAAAAGAGTCAGAGCATACATCAAGCTTTGGAGTGATGAATGTATTCAGCTCGCTAGGATACCTGTTGGCTCCAGTAATAGCAGCTTTCTTTGCAAGCAAGTATATTACAATTAAGCCGTACATCATTGGCTGGGTTTTCCTGGGGATTGCCTTTGTCTTTTATATCATATTATTACTTATTGGCAAGAATAAGCAGAACACTAAAGAGACAAAGGATAAGGAAGACAATACTAAAAGTCATTCAAACTTCTTCAAAGAATTACACCTTTGGAAAAAGATTGGTGTCTCGACCCTGCCTGTGCTTCTACTCATCCTCACCCTTAACATAATAGATTCATTCTTCTGGACAATAGGACCATTAATATCAGAAAACATTTCTGAGCTTGGAGAGCTTGGCGGATTGTTCTTGGCATCCTATCAACTGCCTTCCTTGCTCGTCGGCTGGTTTGCTGGCAATGTTACTGCTAAGCTCGGGAAGAAAAAGACAGCATTCATATCATTGCTTATTGGCTCGCTAATATTCTCAATGTTCTTCTTTGTGGCGCCATCAATCCTGTTAATCATAATCACTTTCTGCGCTTCTTTCTTCATAGGACTGGCCTGGCCAGCTGTTAACGGGGCATTCGCAGACTACATATCTGAAGCTCCAAAGGTTGATAAAGAGATAGAAACAATAGAGGACGCATTCATCAACCTCGGCTACATAGTAGGTCCTGTGATTGCAGGCTTTGCAGGAGAATATTTGGGCTACGTGCAAACCTTCGGCTGGATGGGCGTCGGCGGCGTTATAATAGCGATCATACTCTTGAAAGTAACTCCCAGAAAGATTACAGTAGAAAATAAGAGCAATTGATTTATTTCTTTAAAATATGTTCTTATAATTGAAGAAAATAAATAGAATAGCGGGGGGTGGATTTGAACCACCGACCTCCGGGTCTCTCGGAACTTTTGTTTTTATGCTCTTATGAGCCCGACGGGCACTCCTAACTGCCCTACCCCGCTATGGATACAAAGTTATTTCGTATTGTTTAAAAAGGTTACGTTAAAAATAACGAAAAGATTTATAATGTAGAGTGTATGATTAATTATTGTAATTTTATAATTTTTAATAAAAAGGAGGACATGATATGAGTACAATACAATCAGTCTATGCAAGAGAAATCATTGATTCCAGAGGGAATCCGACAGTTGAAGTTGACTTGATTACAGAAGACGGGCTTTTCAGGGCTGCTGTTCCTTCAGGAGCTAGCACTGGCGCTTACGAGGCTATTGAGCTTAGGGATGGAGACAACAAGAGGTATATGGGAAAGGGAGTGCTTAAGGCTGTTGATAATGTCAACAAGAAGATTGCTCCTCTAGTAAAGGGCACGGATCCAACAAAGCAGTTTGAGATTGACCAGAAAATGATTGCTGCTGACGGCACTGAGACTAAAAGTAATTTTGGGGCTAATGCTATTCTTGCGATTTCAATGGCTGCTTGCAGGGCTGGAGCTGGCGCAAAAAAAGTGCCGTTATACCAACACATAGCAGATTTGGCAGGGACCAAGGACTTTGTTATGCCAGTGCCTTCTTTCAATGTGATTAACGGCGGCTCTCATGCTGGCAACAAACTTGCAATGCAGGAGTTCATGATCCTCCCATTGGGTGCCAAGAATTTCCATGAGGCTGTGCGCATAGGCGCAGAGGTTTATCATAATCTTAAGAAAGTTATCAAGGAGAAGTACGGCCAGGATGCTGTCAATGTTGGCGATGAAGGAGGTTTTGCCCCTAATATTCAAGATAACAGGGAAGGGCTTGAGCTTTTGAAAGAAGCCATTGCAAAGGCAGGCTACAAAGGTAAGGTAAAGATTGGCATGGACATAGCTGCATCAGAGTTTTATAAAGACGGAAAATACGACCTTGATTTCAAGAACCCGAATAATGATGGCAGCATGAAGAAAACCGGCGATGAGATGATAGAACTCTACAAGGGCTTTGTAAAATTGTATGATATTGTTACCATTGAGGATCCTTTTGATCAGGATGACTGGGAGAGTTATACAAAACTTACTCAACAGATAGGGAAAAAAATTCAGATTGTCGGAGATGATTTGCTGGTTACCAATCCTAAGAGGATAAAGATAGGCATTGAGAAGAAAGCCTGCAATTCTTTACTTCTGAAAGTCAATCAAATAGGCACTGTTACTGAAGCTATTCAGGCCTGCAAAGACGCCCAAAAAGCAGGCTGGGGCGTAATGGTAAGCCACAGGTCAGGAGAGACTGAAGATTCTTTCATTGCAGACCTTGTCGTCGGCTTGAAGACCGGCCAAATAAAAACAGGAGCACCCTGCCGCAGCGAAAGGCTTGCAAAATACAACCAGCTCATGCGAATCGAGGAAGAGCTCGGAAAGAAATGCAGATACGCAGGCAAGAAGTTCAGGAAGCCTTGAGTTTTTTAGTTCAGGTTGTTTGTTTTGTTTTTATCGGTTTACCAATTGACTCTGCGCTGTCATAATAACTTTTGAAAAGTTCTTTCATTATTTTCACCAAGGCATCATCTTTAATCAGTATAATGGTGTTGTTCTTTATGAGCGTTATCACAATTTCAGACTCTCTTATATCAATGGCAACACCGGTGTTTTTTATTTTTTTAATATGGGGATTGATTTTGAGCCAAGCCCTCACATTATTTTCTGACTCCGGATCGTATCTGACAAGGCATTTCAGCTCGACTCCTTCTGCGGTGAGTTTTTTATCCTCACGCACCCATTCAGGATTGAATTCAGAAGTATATTTTATCGTATATTTGAATTGCTTAGGATGCTTCATGGCCCTAATTATCTTATAAAAATTCCTTTGCCCCTTAACCACTTCAACTGCTTCTTTTTCCTGTATATCATAGAATTTTTTTAGTTCGCTGATTTTTTTTCTCGTTTGCTTAAGCTCATCTTCTTTTCTATCAATTAGTCTTATCAGGTTCGCGGGATCTGTAGGAATAAATTTCTTGGCTTTCTCAGGCACAACGCGAACAAGGCCTTTGTGCTCAAGTGAAGCTAGCACTTCATATATCTTACCGTATGAAACATTTGCATTCCTGCTGATGTCGCTTGCAGAGGCTTTCCCCAGCTTCACAAGGGTTTCATATGCACGCTGTTCATAGTCGGATAAACCCAAGTTTTTCAGTTCCATAACCCGATATAATACTATTCTGCTTAAATATTTTTCTGAATACAACACCTTTAGGGGGGGCATAAATATAAATAGATGAGAAAGAATCTACTTGTAAGTAATTAAAAGGAGGTTTTTAACATGAAAAGGATTGAACAAGAAGGAAAGGATTATCGTTTAAATGTCGGAGAGGAGAATTATTGCAGAAGAGTTCAAAAAAAGATTTGTTCAGCAAACACTGTGGCGCAAGCCATGAGAATAATAAATGACCTGGAGATTCGCGTCGGATTCGTTGAAGACCATGAAGAGCTCCAACGAAAGATATACCATCCAATAAAGTCATTAGAAGATGGAATAGTCCTCAAACAGACCAAAAGGCTAGCAACTTGCAGTTCTGGCTGGTATCAAACCGCACAATACTTAATAGCTTCTTTAGATCAAAGAGGCAGAATATTCATAACAGAAGAGATGAACACAGGTCGCTCTGATCCATATTAAAATATGAATTAAAGAAAAATAAAGCGCCACAGCCCGGACATTCAGAAAAACGATGTTTTTCTGGGTGAATAACACAGTTCTTCGTTTGAACCGGGGATTCCCGTAAGGGAACAGGATTAGCAATCCTGCGCTATACCGAGCTAAGCGACTGTGGCAAACTTGTTTACCTAAAGTTGCTTATTCAGAAACATCAGTTTCTGTTATAAGCGACTGTGGCATTTATTATTATGAAAAGACGGGTGCTTTTAAAGTTTTTTGTTATTTAGGCGTCTTTTACTGTTTTTATCAAAAAAGTTAAAAAGGTGTGAAGCCAACAGTTATGATTTATGAATAAAAAACTTATCGTGATGTTTTTTTTAATCTTTTTCTTGTCTAGTTTTGCCTTTGCTCAGTCTGATGAATTGTTTAATTACCGCACTCTTAGTTTGAACCTTTTGCTCACTAATGAGTTCAACGTGGTTCCTACTTCAAATAATTATGCCATTGATTATGCGTCTGCAGAGCTGAGCTGGTATCCTGTTGAGGATTTCAGGCAGAGGGTTGATGACTTGTCAACTGAGCCTATGGCCAAGTTTAATGAGGGCCAAGGCTTCTTTTTTGAGTGGAGGAATCCTGGAACTACTCATTTCGAGATCTTAGAGAAATCAAGTATTAGTACTAAGAGCGATTTCTTGTTCGTCACCAGAAAGGTTGGCTTTCCTATCAAAGACTTGGAAACTGATTATTCAGAATACCTACAACCGCAGGATATTATTGACGTGAACGAGCAGATTAGGCAGGCTGCTTTTGAGGCTGTGCAAGGTGAGAATGACCTTTACTCTGCAGTTTATAAGATTGCCTTGTGGGTTGAGGATAATGTTGAGTATGACTTATCCACTATTACTGCTGAAGCAAACCAGAAAGCTAGCTGGGTGATGGAGAACAGGAAGGGCGTTTGCGACGAGATTACTAGCTTGTTTATCTCAATGTGCAGGAGCGTAGGCATTCCGGCAAGGTTTGTTACAGGACTTTCTTATTCTAATATTAATTTGCAGAATAATGGCTGGGGTCCTCATGGCTGGGCAGAGATTTATTTCCCAGATTTTGGCTGGGTACCTTTTGACGTGACTTACAAGGAATTAGGCTTTGTTGACGCGACTCATATCAAATTAAAGACCAGCCTTGATTCTAAGGAGACCAGCATGAATTATGCTACCAAAAGCAGGGATACTGATATCAAGCCAGGCCCTCTGGAATTTGAAGTGGAGGTTGCTAGCAAGGGTTATAAGAACAATCCCTTAGTCTCGCTTGAAGCAGAGGTTGCTGAGCCAGAAGTGGGTTTCGGCTCTTATAACCTGTTAATTGTGAATGTTAAGAACCTTAAGAATTATTACATTACAGCTCGTGTCGGGCTAGCTAATGTTAATGAGCTCGAAATACTGGATGACAATTTCCAGCAGCTACTACTCAAGCCTTCTGAGGAGAAGAGAATTTACTGGCTGCTAAGAGTAAGCTCAAATCTTGATAATTATTTTATATACACTTTTCCCTTGAAGATTAGCGGCAATTCAGGAGAAGAGGCAGAAGCCAGTTTCAAGGCGGCAAACCAGTTCAAGGATTATTCTGAGGATTACATGCGCTTGTTCATGATAACAGATGATGATGGAGAAAAGCCTTATTCAAAAAACATTCTTCTCAGCTGCGCAGTTGACAAGAGCAAGATATACCTTAATGAGTCCACCAACATAAGCTGCTCTGTTGACAACAAGGGCGAGGAGACCTTAAGAAACCTTAAAATTTGCCTTGGAGAAGAATGCGCCACGACCAGGGTTCCTGAGCAAGAGACATCCAGGTATAATTATGTGAAGAGCTTTGATGCTTTAGGAATAAAAACCTTGGCTTTCAAGGTTAGCAATGAACTTGTTGAGAAGTCATATTACGTGGTAATAGATGTCCAGGACAAACCATTAATAAGCATAACCAATCTTACGTTCCCAGAAAGACTTGGCTACGAAGAGTCTTCTGAGGTTAAGTTCATGCTCAAAAAGAAATCCAGCAATAATCCCAGGAATGTGCGCATCAGTGTAGAGCACAAGATGGTAAATGCAAAATGGTCAGTTACAGAGCTCAACATGGATTACATATCAACCTTTATCCTGAAAGGAAACAATCTTTACCTTGGAAAGAACGACTTCAAAATCATCGTGACTTATGATGACGAGCAAGGCAACAATTACATGATAACAGATGATTTCTCAATAACACTAAAAGACCCTACGCTCTGGCAGAGAATAATGGTGTGGCTCAACGCAGCAGAATACAAGCTGGAGCAATGGATCAGGAATATTTGAAAATGTTGTTTGCATCTTAAAATTTCTTTTAAAAAAAAAAGTCGCCGTAGAAAAGTTGCCACAGCCAACAGCAAATGCAAAGCCGAAGCCATATTTCATATTTGGCGAGGATTTGCATTTAGGCTGTTTGACCGGGGGATGCCCCCTGCGGGGTGGTCAAGGCAACTTTTCAGTCGGAGTTGATTCGTTCAATAACATTTAAAAAACCCTTGATAATACCTGTTTCTATGAACAAAACAAGAAAAGGAAGCTTTAAGTCATTCAAGCCAAAGCAGAAAGGAGGATACCTTAAGTTGGTGCCTGACACCAGCGTAATAATAGAAGGATTATTATCAAAGAAGATTGAGAAGAAAGAGCTTGCCCCTCACGAGATTATTGTGCACGAAGCTGTGATGGCAGAATTAGAAAGCCAGGCTAATAAGAACAGGGAAACAGGTTACCTTGGATTAGAGGAGATTAAGAAATTAAGGGAACTTGGGGCAAAGCGCAGCTTTAGAATAGTCTTTAAAGGGCACCGGCCTAATGATTTTGAGATTAAGTACGCAAAATCAGGAGAGATTGATTCATTGATTAGAAAGCTTGCTTCTGAGGAGAAAGCGACCCTGGTAACTGCTGACAAAGTACAGAGCATGGTAGCTGAGAGCAAAGGCATTGCAGTTATTCTTTACGAGTTTGAGCTCGAGGAAAAGCCTTTTGTGCTCGAAAAATACTTTGACGAAATCACCATGAGCGTGCACATAAAAGAGGATTGCACAATCAAAGCAAAGAAGGGGAAGCCAGGGGGATGGCAGTACCTTGAAATATCGCCTGATGTTCTTGACAGGGAAGCTGTTAAGGAGCTAGCAAAGACTATAACAGAGGAGACTAGCAGCAGGACAGACGGATTTATTGAAGCTGACAGGAAAGGCTCAACCATAATACAATTAGCAAATTACAGGATTGTGATTACCAGGCCGCCGTTTGCAGACGGATACGAAATAACAGCAGTAAGGCCTATCAAGAAATTAGCGCTTGAAGAATACAAGCTTAATGAGAAAATACTGAAAAGGATTGAAGCAAAAGCAGAAGGCATACTGATAGCAGGCGCTCCGGGGCATGGGAAAACCACTTTTGCACAGGCACTTGCAGAGCATTATCTGAAACAGAAAAAAGTGATTAAGACGATAGAATCACCTCGAGACTTGACATTAAGCAATGAAGTAACGCAGTACTCCATGAATTATGGAAGCAGCCAGGAAATACATGATATATTACTTCTTTCACGGCCAGACTATACGATATTTGATGAGATGAGAAACACAGAAGACTTCAGATTGTATTCTGACTTAAGGCTGAGCGGAGTGGGCATGATAGGAGTATTGCACGCGACCAAGCCAATCGATGCTATCCAGAGATTCATCGGAAGAATAGAACTAGGAGTAATACCTCACGTCATAGACACGGTAATATTCATAACTAACGGAGAGATTGACAGGATATTCTCATTAGGCATGGAAGTAAAAGTTCCTAGCGGGATGACAGAAGCAGACTTGGCAAGGCCAGTAGTTGTTGTTAATGACTTCAACACAGGAAAATTGGAATTCGAGATTTATAGCTACGGAGAGGAGACTGTAGTCATACCAGTCATGGCAGAGCACAGGACTTCAACTCACAAGTTAGCAGAGGAAAGCATAAAGAGAGAAATAACCAGGCACGCCAGCAAAGCAGATGTTGAAATCATATCCGGAAATAAGTGCAAGGTTATTGTGCCAAAAGGAGAAAAAGGAAGAATAATAGGCAGGCAAGGAGAAAACATTAACTCCATAGAAAAAAGGCTTGGCATGAGCATAGATGTTGTTGAGGAAGAAGAAAAAAAGCCTGGCAAAAGAGAAGAAAGGACAACAATACTGCCGTACGAGCTAAGGATTGACAAGAAAAACGTATTATTCATGCTAGGGCACGAATATGCCTTCAAAGAAGTAGATGTTTATGTAAATGATGAATTCGTATTCTCAGCCACAGCATCAAAGAAAGCAATGCTCAAGATTAACAAGCACAGCCCAATGGGACGAGAACTTCTCAAATCAACGCAAGCAGGAGAAAATGTTGAGATAAGAGGGTGAGCAGAATAGTTCCGCAATATCACATCTAGCCATTATTTCTTAGCAGTTTTCCAAACGTCATAGAAGAATTTCCTGTAAGCATCTGCGTTTTCTTTGGATATTATTGCAAAAACCTTCGGGTTCTTACCCCATAATAATGTGGCTACGGTATCTTTGGCAATCGCAATGCCTGTTGGAAGGCTTAAATCAGTTGATCTTAACTCATATAATCCTGTTTTTGAAAAATCATGCTTTTGCTTAATTGACTTTTCGGTCACATTAAAGATTATTTTTGCCTTTGCCTTCTTTTCAGCTCTTCTTTGGTGAAACTTCTGCAGGAATAATGATAAAGACTCATGTTGCCAGGATTGTTCTGACAAAGTCATGGCAAGGTATTCGTCATCCTCATTTAATTGCTCCAATAATTCTCCGTAAAAAGTCTTAACTCCCTCATAGCCCACATATACTTTTGCTTCTTGTTTTTCTTCAGCGAATTTCTGCTGCAGCAGCAGCTCTGGCAGGAGCTTGTTGAACTCTTCCTCTTCATCCTTGATTTCCTTTTCCTTATTTCTCATATAATCCAGTATCCTTTCTGGAGAAGCAGCCTGAAAGTGTTTGGTATTTTCTTTGATGACTTCAGACAATAAGCCTTTTTGCTTTAGTTTCTCAAGTATATCATAAACCTTTGACCTTGCAACGCCAGATTTAGTTATTACAGGCCCTGAAGTGGTGCTTCCAAGCCCTAAAAGCGCAAAATATACCTTAATCTCCCCTTGTGTAAAGCCTATTCTCTCCAGCAGTTTCGTGTCCATGCATTAATTTAAGTTGGCTCTAAATATAAATCTTTCTATTGTTCACCCTAAAGGGGGGAATAATATTTAAATAGTTGAAAATGTATTGTTATTACTGTGAGGTGGATACAACCTTACGAAAGAAAAACAAAAAGAGGGGTGAAGAAAAATGGGGATTGAAGAAAAATTAAAACAAGCTCAAATCAAGAGATTGCTAGTGGTTGACGACACAAATGCAAATATTGATGCAGCTAAAAAATTTTTTTCAACTATTGAGCCTTATGGCGTCAAAATAGATTACGCAACAAATGTTAATGATGCCAAAGCTTTGATCAGGGAATCAATTAGAGCGCCTGCTGGCGTTGACAACAGATATTCCTTGATTCTCAGCGATTTGTCCATGGAAGAGCCTGAAAGCGGCTTTGAAGTTATCAAAGAAGGGATCAGGCATTTCACATACGGATTCATAGTAACAGGGCGCAATAGAATAGATCAAAGTCACGGTCCGAAAACGATCATAAAACCTAAGTGTTACGGAATACGTACGAGTATTAACGAGATACTTGGGACAAAAGATGATGTTGCTGTATGGGAGAAGGTTTTTTCTTATATCATGGACTATATTACTATTAATGAAGGAAAAAATCTTTTTAGAGCGCTATCAGACGCTAGTAAAAAATTATACGTTGATGATCATGTCGATTCGCTAGCATACGATGGCTTTGCTGAGAATTTTGTAGACAGTTACTATTATGACTAAAAGAAAAACAAACAAGAGGTGAAAGAAATGAGAACAGATGAATTAGAGTATATGGAAAGAGCCCTTGAGGCAAGAGCAAATGCCCAAGAGTTTAGAAGCGCAGTGAAAGCAGGGCACGAAAAGATAAGCATGGGAAAGCAAAGAAGCGAGCTGAGCATGATTGAGCTCATTGCAGCCGGAGACTTTGACCGAGAACAAAGGCACTACGAAAGTGCGCGCCAATCATACATCGCAGCACTAATGAAGGCAACAAGGCCAGGAGAGCCTCACATGGTTGTCTACGGCAAAGAAAGAGACATGGCGATGACAAGGCTTGAGCGGCTAGCCAAAGACATAATGCGCGACGTGACACTAAAGATAGGAACTAAAACCCAAAAAGATGAGTGCTACGCTATCGCAAAAGAAACAATGAAAGCAATAAGATACTTCAACCTGTAATAGGCAAGGCTGAACTGAAAAAAAAAGATAATGGTATTGCTATAAAGTAAAGATAATTCGTAAAGGAACAAAAGAGGTGGAACGAAAATGGAAGCAAACCAAGAAATTACTAAAAAGCTAGAAAGCAGGGTGAAAGAATTGAATGATGGAACCCGTGCGATGAGAAAGAAGATTGATGAGCTCGATGAGCAAGAAAAAGGGCGTGGCATTAACAAATTAACTGAGCTTGTTGCCAAGAGCTACACTGTGCAAGTAATGGGAGATTTTGTGAACAAATGCGCTGTGGAAAATGAAGAGTTTGAAAAGACTTATTCAAGCATTGAAGAGGAGAAAAAAAGAATTTGGGAGCAGAATAGAGAAAAAGGCCGGAGTGAAGAGTCTGAGCAGCAATGGCACCAAGCGGTAGAAAAGGAATTTAAGCTATATGATAGCAATAAAATCCTTAAAAATGAAAGAGCCAAACAGCTGGTGAGCATGCTTAAGGACTATAGCCTTGAAGAAAAGGCAATGGTCGCAATCCATTTTAATAACAAAAACTTTCTGAATTTTAGTTTGAACCTTGAAGAGCTCAGGTACATATGGCCGAGTAACGGCGACGCGTGTGTAGCTGCTCACAATAACGTTACAAGATTAGGAATAGAGAGCATATACTCCTACTCAGGCAGGGAGCGCACAGTAACAGGTGATAAAAAGGCAGAATTAGTAAGCAAAGTCATTGGCAAAATCAAGGACAAGGCAGAATTAGAGCAAATAGAGTCAGTAAAAAAGGAGAGGGATGATATTGAATGCAAAAGAAAAGAATTAAGGGAAAAGCTCGCTAAGCTTGAGAATGAGCTCGAGAATGAATGTCTAACACTCGGAGCATACAAGGCTTTTGAGACAAGCAACACCAGCGTCGAAGAAGTTGTTGGAAAAATGCCCGGAGTGATTAATTTAATGCGCGAATACCAATCGCAAAAGCTGGGCGGATGCGACACTTCAAACATTTGCTTTGCAACTGCAAAGCCAGAAGAAGAAACAGCCGTAATACTGACAAATGACATGCATTATAGCGGTTATGGGGGCTGCGCTTATGGAGTAACCTGCATAGTCTGGAAAGACGGTGCAAAAACCCAGGAATACTTTGAATGGATGGGCTCAAGAGATGCGGAAAGAAACACATTAAAAAACTACAAGGAAGCGCACATAGAAAGCGTGGAAGGCAACAAAGTAAACGTTATATTAACAGCAGAGGCCGGGAAGTCAGAAAAAATATTCTTCATAAAAGAAGATCTTGAAAAAAAGCTAAGCAATGAGCAGCAAGCAAAATTCGAGGCAATTGTAAAGTCAGAATCTGAAAAAATTTTAGACCAATATGAGAATAACAAAAGGGCCATGCCTATTGATGCAACCTTCAGGGGGCTAAAAGGGACAATGGGCATCATAGGAGCAGGAGCCAACACATCTGATAAGATAATACCATATGATAAGCCAGAAATAATAGAGCAAATCATAGATAAGGAACATGGAAAAAGCGTGATTGTAATCAAGGCGCAGATAGATTATTGCGGAGCGCATGGAAAACAACACGGCTGGTACGCATACAGAATAACTGCGGAAAAAACAGAGTGCATTGCAAGCGAAACGGCATACCAATCGCACCTTGAACGTGGAAAAGAAATCAGAATAAGAGCAAAAGATTTAATGGCAGGAGAAAAAAAGTAAGAAGTAAATAAGAGATAATCAAAATATTTTTTTTAATTATTTTTTCTTCTTAACTTCAGTTTTATTTTTCTTCTCAGCACTTTTAGCCTTTATCTCCTTGAACCCAGTGTACTTCCAGAGCGCCTTGGGGATCTTGATGCTGCCGTCCTTTTGCTGGTGATTCTCCATGACGGCTACGAGTGTTCGCGACGTCGCGAGGACAGTATTATTCGGCGTGTGGGCAAAGAAATGGCGCAGTCCTTTAAAAATACTTTTGAAGTCCTTTGGAAAATAGCTCAATAAAACGCAAAAAGAGCTCAAACAAACCTATCAACCAAACCAAAGGCAAAATATTTAAACACTCATGCCTTTTTCTGCTATAAGATGTTCGATTACAAAAATCAGAGATTTTTGAATCGCCAAAATTTCGTGAGGTGAAATTTTGTTCGACATTAACTTAATACGTGAAAATCCTGAGCTTGTGAAGAATAACCTTGAGAGGAGGAAGGACCCTGAGAAGACCAAGCTGCTTGATGAAGTTATAAAGATGGATTCTGAATGGCGGAAGCTTAAGAAGCAGAATGATGACCTCAGGTGCGAGCGCAACAAGATAAGCGAGCAGATAAACAAGGCTAAGAAAGAAGGAAAAGATGCCAAGGCCATACTGAAAAAAGCCAAGGAAATACCTGAGCAGATAAAAACAGCAGAAGCCAGGCAGAAAGAGCTTGAAACCAGGATAAGAATGCTTCTCTTCAAAATACCTAACATGATGCACGAATCAGTTCCTTATGGCAAGGATGAAAGCGAGAATGTTGAGGTTAAGAAATGGGGCAAACCAAGAAAATTTGATTTCCCGCTAAAAAGCCACGCAGAAATTGCAGAGCAACTAGGAATTGTTGATTTTGATAGGAGCACCAAGGTATCCGGAGTAGGATTTTATTATTTGAAAGGAGAGCTTGCGCTTCTCAACCAAGCCCTGATAAGGTTCGCAATTGACCACCTGGTGAAGAAAGGCTACACTTACATTGAGCCGCCATTAATGCTGAAAAGAAAAGCCTATGAAGGAATGGTTTCTTTAGAGGATTTTGAGAACGTGATGTACAAGATAGAAGGCGAGGACGCCTTCATGATAGCAACTGCAGAGCACCCACTAGGTGCGATGTACATGGACGAAACTCTGACAGAAGAAGAGCTGCCATTGAAATACGTCGGCTTCAGCATCAACTTCAGGAAAGAAATAGGCACCCACAGCGTTGACGAGAAAGGATTGTTCAGGACGCACCAGTTCAACAAGGTAGAGCAGTTCATATTCTGCAAGCCAGAAGACAGCTGGAAATTGCACGAGGAATTGCAGAAGAATTCAGAAGAGCTCTACACTGCGCTCGAGCTTCCCTGGCGGGCAGTCAACATCTGCACAGGAGACCTAGGAATAATCGCAGCCAAGAAATATGATATTGAGCTATGGATGCCAAGACAAAACCAGTACCGGGAGGTAGGCTCTAACAGCAACTGCACAGACTACCAGGCAAGAAGGCTTAACCTGAAATGCACAGACAAGCACGGCAACAGGCGCTACCTGCACACGCTCAACAACACAGCAATAGCCACGTCAAGAACAATGGTAGCAATACTTGAGAACAACCAGAACAAGGACGGAACAATCACAGTGCCCAAAGCCCTGCTGCCCTACATGAACGGCATAAAAGCGATAGGGAAGAAGAAATAAAAAATCTTTGATATTATTCTTATATTACTCTAATCTTATAAAAAAAATTTTAACAAAACAAGAAAAAAAGTCCCCGCCCCCGGATTCTCACTTTCTTGTTTTCCTTAGCTTTCTTGAGTCAACGAACTCTTCGTGCACAGGGTGGTCGCTGTCAAGGTCGAGCTCTGGCTCTTCAAACAGCTCAGAATCTTTCTTAGAATCCTTTTCAGATTCATTCTTTTTCTTTCTTAAAAGGCCTAGCTCGTTCATAGGATTAAATAATCTTATTGAGTATAAATTCTTTGCGCAAACCAAAACCTTTATAAAGAACATTCGTTCTATAAAAAGAACATATGTTCGAAAAGCTGGATAAGACTGACTTGAAGGTATTGAATCTTATTGCTGGCGAGCCTTACAGGAAGTTCTACCTCAGGGAAATAGCCAAGGAGCTAAAAATTTCTTCAAGCTCTGCAAAAAAAGCCTTGGACGCATTAGGCAAGCTCCACTTTATAAATGAGGAAAGAATGGCAAATCTCCGGATAATTTCCGGAAACATGGACGAAAAGCTTTTTAAGCAGTTTAAAATCATGAAGAACATTGATTTGGTGAAGCCGCTTTTAGAGCAGTTAGAGCCAGCCCTCTCTGTAATGCTTTACGGCAGTTTTGCCAAAGGAGAAAATGATATGCAAAGCGACATCGACTTGCTCGTCATAACCAACAAGAAAGATGATTATAGAATCCATGAATTCAAGAATTACCCTGTCCAGATAATCAAGCTCACGCCTGCGCAATGGAAAAAGACAAAAGAGGAAAACCAGGCATTTGCAAGCGAAGTAAAGAAAGGAGTGCTGCTGAAAGGCGAGGCGCCTGAATGAAGCTTGATGAACTCTTTGAAAAAAGACTGCTGAGAAAAATACCAAAGGACGCTCTTAAATCAAAGAAATCGCTGGAGATATCAAAAAAATACCTTGAGGACTCGAAAAAACTCGTCACTACAGGAGGCTTCAATTTTGTAATCCTCGCAGCGTATACATCAATGTTTCACGCTGCAAGAGCTATACTTTACAGGGACGGGATACAAGAAAAAAGCCATTTCGCGGTTTTCGCATATTTAAAAGAAAAATACTTGACTCAAATCGGCAACGAATTGCTGTTCGAATTCAATAATGCACGAGAGCAGCGACACGAAGGCCTTTATGGGCTTGAATATGAGTTCAAGGAAGAGGATGTTAAGCACATAATAGAACTTGCAGAGAAGTTCTACAAGAAAATAAAAACGCTCTTATCCTGAAATTCAAAAAATATTAAAACCTTGAAGATGAAGGATGAGTATAAGGAGAAGAAAAGAGGTTTTGCTGCATGGCTGCTATTCCGGGCTGGGTTTATCTTGTTATCGGAGTAGCCATGGCTGCCATGTCAAAGATTGTCGAGAGCAGTTCAAAAAAGCCTGGTAACTTTGCATTATTCTTCTGGCTCGGAGTAGCATTCATAGTCATAGGCTTAGGCAAGCTCGTCTTTAAAGCTCTCAAAAAAGATAAGAAGCCTGCAAAGGAGCCTACTCTAACACCAACTTATCAAAAGCATCCTCAGCACCCCCAGCAAAAGCATCAGCAACAATATCAGGCGCATCACTTACAGCAACATACAATCATCCAGGATCCTCAAAATCATGTTCAACACCAAGCTCAGCAACCTCACCAGGTAATTCACCAACAATTTCACAGTGCTCAGAGCCAACACCATATTGACAGGGCTCAGCCTCAAAATATTCCTCAGCATTTGAGCATTATCAACTGTCCTGCCTGCAACACAAAACATTACAGTTATGCTAATTATTGCATGCGGTGCGGCACTAAGATGAAGAAAAACTAGAAAATCCTGCCCTACTCGCTTCGCTCGTCTCGCCATGCAAGTTTACTATCGTAAACGTTGCATATGCAGGGCTCGACGGTCAGGATTTTTCTAACTAATTAAGAAAAATATTTAAAACCAAATGAGGTAACATACCGTTATGGACGCGATTGAGTGCATTGCAACGAGGAGGAGCATCAGAAGGTTTCTTAACATTCCTGTAGACCAGGAGATTATCATGACTATTATCGAGGCAGGCGCCAGGGCTCCTAGCAGCGGCAATGTTCAGGACTGGAAGTTTGTACTTGTGGATGATAAGGAAATTATGAAGAAGATATCCACTCACAGCGTAGGCCAGGAATGCATACACAACGCAGCCTTCTTAATCGTGATTTGTTCTGACTCTGAGCACACAGAGCTTCACTACGGATTACGAGGAGAAAGGCTTTACACTGTGCAGAACTGCGCAGCAGCAGCAGAGAACATGCTATTAGCCGCTCATGCGCTAGGAATCGGCGGAGTATGGGTTGGAGCTTTTGATGAAGAAAAAATAAAGGAGATCTTGGCAATGCCAAAAGAAGCAAGGCCCCAATCAATACTAGCATTAGGCTACCCTGCAGAAACACCCGACCATAAAAAGCTTAAAGACCTTAACATACTGACATACTTCAATTCTTACGGAGTAAGAATCAAGAACCTCCACAGACTACTCAATGATTATTCCTATGATTGGGAGACAAAGATAAAGCAAGCCCACACTGCAATGGAAAGGCTCAAGGAAAAAACCCGGAAAGCCACGCAAAAAACAACAGTGCAAGTCAAGAATAAAGGCGGCTCACTGCTGGAGAAGTACAAGGAAAGGATAAGGGCCAAGATAAAGGAGAACAAGAGATAATCTGAAATTTACATAAACCTTTAAAAAACCATCTCGTTTTCTATGCTCTAAAATGCCTCTGGCAGACGAGTTCAAGGAAGTATTATTCCCTCATGATGAAGTCAGGCCTATACAGGCTGACCTTATAAGGAGCATTAATAAGGCTGTGACGACACAGCAGAACCTGATAGCCCACGCGCCCACAGGCTTGGGCAAGACAGCAGCTGCGCTTGGCCCTGCACTCAAGGAAGCAATAAAAAAGGATTTAACAGTCTTCTTTCTCACATCGCGCCACACCCAGCACAAGCTGGCAATGGAGACCATCAACCAGATCAGGGAGAAATACAAACTCAAAATCACAGCTGCTGATATTATAGGAAAGAAATGGCTTTGCCTCCAGCCAGATATTGACAAGCTTTATCCTAGGGAATTCGCAGAGTACTGCAAAAACATGAAAGAGGATGGCTTGTGCGACTTATACAATAAGACAAGGGACAAGAACGAGGCTTCAAAGCAAGCACTAGAGCTGGTTAGGCAATTAAAGCACGAGAATAAGACAGACTCAGAGAATATTATTGAAAGAAGCAAATTGCTCGGTCTTTGCCCTTATGAAATAGCGCTTCTCATAGCCAAGGAAGCAAGGATAATTGTTGGCGATTATTATTACCTCTTCAACCCTCACATCAGGGAAACCTTCCTAAGCAGGACAGGCAAGGAGCTTAACAAGATAATTATGATACTGGATGAAGGGCATAACCTGCCAGAGCGCGTCAAGGACCTGGCAAGCCACAAGATAAGCACCAACACCATAAGGAGAGCGTGGGATGAAGCTAAGCGCTACAACAAGGAAGAAATAACAGAAATACTTGAAATTCTTGAGAAAAAATTATGGGAGCTTGCCGAAAAAACAGAGGACGAAACATACGTAGAAAAAAATCAATTGATATACGAGATAAAAAACATGACAGACTATGAAGAGCTAATCTCAGAAATGGAACGCACAGCTGAAAAGATAAGGGAAGAGCAGAAGCAATCATACCTTGGAGGGATAGCAGCCTTTCTCGAAGCATGGGCTGGCGATGACAGAGGATTTGCAAGAATACTTGGCAGAAGCACAGGAATGAAAGGAGAACAAATAATAACCATACAATACAGGTGCCTGGACCCAAGCCTGGTAACCAAGGACGTGATACGCTCAGCCTACTCAACCATATTAATGTCAGGTACACTCTCACCAACGAGCATGTACAAGGAAATACTTGGCTTTGACTCAGCAGAAGAAGCAAGCTATAAGAGCCCTTTCCCAGAGAACAACAAGCTTAACATAATCATACCCAAGACCAGCACCAAGTACGAGACTCGCAGCGAAGAGCAATACATGGAAATAGCAGAAATACTATCAAGAGCAGTCAACAAGATACCAGGAAACACAGCAATATTCTTCCCAAGTTATGAACTCAGAGATGAGGTTAACAAGCATTTCACAAAACTAACAGACAAAATAATATTCACAGAAAAGCAAAAGCTTACCAAGAAAGAAAAGCTTGACTTCCTCGAAGCATTCAAGAGCTATAAGAATGTAGGAGCCATACTGCTCGGAGTAATCGGTGGCAACTTTGGCGAAGGAATAGACCTGCCAGGAGACTTCCTGAAAGCAGTCATCATCGTCGGCCTTCCGCTCCAGAGACCTGACCTAGAGACCGAAGCCCTCATCAAGTACTATGACGAGAAGTTCAAGAAAGGCTGGGATTATGGTTATTTGTTCCCTGCATTCAACAAAGCATTACAGAGTGCAGGCAGGTGCATAAGAAGCGAGACAGACAAAGGAGTAATAATATTCCTAGACGAAAGATACACATGGAAGAACTACAACAGGTGCTTCCCGCCAAGCTGGGACATTAAAGCCACCCTACTCTACGAGAGCATGATAGAGAAGTTCTTTGGGGAAGCAAAAAAATAATCAAGAATCAAATTCATTTTATTCATTTTATTCATTCTATTTGCTTTATTTACTTTATTTATTTTAGTTATTTTATAATTTCATATCATCTTATCTGATCAAGATATTTCTTGCAAAGCCTGAAAAGATAAGGGCCTTTTGGGCAGAACTGATTCTTTTTAACTAATTCCTCTAATTCTGGCACTGAGAGAAAAAAACCTTTTTCAATTTCCTCTTTCTGAATCTTTATCCTGCCATCATATTTGCAGGCATAAATGTGCATCAAAACATTATTATTATCGGACCTGCATCTTTTCTTAAACAAGAATATTGTTTCTGGATTTTTAATCCCTAGCTCTTCCTTCAATTCTCTTGTAGCTGCAGATTCAGGGCTTTCACCCGATTGAACCCCTCCACCGCAGAACATATCATACATCCCGCGATAGATATCCTTTTTCATCACCCTTTTATTCACAAAAACCTGTGCCTTGGAATTAAACACCACCACTGCGACTCCTCTGTGCAAAAGATTCCTGCGCCTTATCTCTTCGCGCGTGGCAGAACCGATAATCTTACCGTTCCTATCAATAACATCCATTAGTTCAGGCATAAAAACAAAAAGAACAGGCTGGTTTATTTAGTTATCGAAAATTAAGTTCTTATAACTCTAGGGGCTCTCCGCCACGAACACAACGCTGCCGTTGCACTGGCCAAATGCCTGGTATTGCGGCGGCACCATGAACTGCCAGTAAGTTGAGTTCTGCACCACATCATCATAAACGTTCTTTGAAGGAATTGTGAATTGCAAGTCTTGGAGTGAGCCTGATAATTGCCTCTTGGAATTGTAATCAGCAGTGTTGTTGGTCGCAAACCTCTCAAACTCAATAGTGATGTTATTGATCTGGCAAACCATTGACAAGCCTGCTCCTGTGGTTTCATCATCACCACCGAATCCGTAAACGCTCACATTCATAGGCATATTCCCTACATTGCTAATGTTCACAGTCACATTGGATGAGATATTATCTGGCTGCAGGCTTCCGTAGTCAACAACGCTTGTCGAAACATTCAAAGCAAATAATTGATTCACAGAGGTGTTGTCGCTGGAATTAGCCCCTGTATAAGTATTCCATGTAACAGCTGTGCAATTCCAGGTGCCGTTAATGGCGAAGTGCCATAGAGTGAATGCGCACTGGTAATAAGCAGTGTCTCCTCCTCCTGTAAGGAATGCACAGCTGTTGTTGGTGTAATGCGTCCTGTTATTATCAGCAGCGTCATAAGTGGTTGAGAGCGAGAAAAATGTTGCATTAACGCCTACGATGTCAGTGTAAACAATTGGATCAACCACTGTCACGTTGCAATAAACATTCTTAGTGGTTCCTGCCTGTAAATCAATCTGATCAACAGGAGAATAGATGTCATCCTCTATGAGAACAGTATTAACTGCAATAGAAGTGGTTATTATAGTTATGTTGATGTGTGAATTGTTAGCTCCCATGTTGCCAAGGGTATCGTTTGCATAAACCAATACTTCATAGTCATCTCCATTGGTTAACCCTGTGAGGCCCCAGCTGCAATTATAAGGAGCAACTCCATCACTATCAATGCATGCAGGCTTCCAAGTGTCTGTGCTGTTGTAGCGATAAAGGAAGATTACTCTGCTCATGTTGCCTACACCCTGGTCAGTTACGCTGGCGTTAATATTATAGAAGAAACCATCAATCACTGCGTTTATGGTGGAATCATTAAGGGGCCTGTCCATTAGAGCCACTGGTCCTGTGTTATCAATATTCAGCTTCCTTGTTTCTGAGCTGTTCTGGTTCCCGCCAGGGTCTGTGCAGTTAATGCTCCAGTTATATTGCGACTCTCCCAGAGTGTTTTGAGTGAAGTTAAGTGTTATATCTTCTTGAGGACTATTGGTAGTGTTAATAATGCTGCCATTAATAATCAACGAGCAGTTGGCAACTGCGCTGTTATTATCGCTTACATTATAGTAGAAAATAATTGCTCCTGTTCCCTTCAGGAAACTATTATTCTCTGGGCTTATGAGCTTAATCACAGGGGCAAGGTTATCGCCTGACAAATTAAACCACACATAGTCATAGTCATTGTTATAGCTTGTCTTGGCTGCGAGGGAAACTGCTGAATAAGTTCCTGCTAACTGGCCAGTTGTGTTCCAGTTCCAGTCCCACAAGCCATCATAGTTTGTTATTGAAGAGTTGCTTGCAACCAGGCGCTGGGTCTGACCAATGCTGCCAACACTACCATATATTCTTTCAAGGTAAAAATTGTTTAGGTTGGCATAATCAAGGGCAAATGAGGTATCTGCGCCAGTGCCTAGCACAATATCTGTCTCATAGCGAACCCACACAATTCCTGTGCTATTCTGGATAAATCTTCCTAGGTTAGAGCTGTTATAGAGAGTCCCATTTCTCTCAGCTACAGAGCCTGTATCCTGGAAGAAATCATCAAAAACAACCCATGTGCTGCTGTCAAAATCATACATTTCTGCATTTGCAGGATTATTGGCTGTTCCTGGAGAAACGCCAGTGCATGTTATTGGCGCAGTAACATCTGCTGTATGGCAGTAATTAATAGTGAAGTTGATAGAGGTAAAGTCGCTTTCATTAATTCCTGCGACAGTGGTATTATAGCTAAGGTTGATATAAGCTCCAAGATCAGTCCCTGAGAAAGCCCCATTATTCCTTCCTACAGCATAATAAGCTCCATCGTCACTGGTTGTGTTTATATAGCTTCCACCATCAACATTATATCCTGCTCCTGTTGATATTAGGCTTCCTCCAATAGCAACAGTAGTCCTGTTCTGAGTAAGCCTGGTCTCATTATTATTAGGGTTTGATGCTGCTGAATTATTATAATAAGCGTAATAGGCAGTGTTGTTCACTCCTGCAGTTATATTAGCCCTGAATCTTACAACGCAATAATTAGAGTTATCCCCTGATACAACAGTCCTATTAACAGAAACAACCTCTTTTGCATTAGTCAATAAAACAACCCTGAGCTCGTTATCACAGCTGGTGATGTTCCCGTCAAGCCCACTGATGTTTACTTCCACCATTGCACCAGCCAAGGAAGAAGCGCTGCTTAGGGTGATGGGCTTCCTCCTCTGCCACGAAGAGTTCCACCAGGGCATGGTTGTGTTAGCAAAAATAACTGCGGTTGAAACATTAACGCTGCTTATCCCCACATGATAATCGTCAGTGACGTTGTTTGTAAAGCTTATGCTCTCCCCAAAAGTATAAGATGACCTATTTATTGAGAGGATAATAGTCATATTAGCGTTTTTCTGTACTGAAAAGTTCCTTGTAGCGCTCATATTCTTCAAGCCATTGGTGTCTGTGCAGTTGATGCTCCAGTTAGCCTGAAAACCATTTGCCAATCCTGACAAGTAAAAGTACTGCTCCACCCCTCTTTGCACAGAAGAGTTAGTCTGGTTTATGGTACTATTAATTATCAATGAGCAGTTAGACATAGGAGACAAGTCAGATATAGTATAAACAAAAGTCAGGTCGCCGTCAGTGTCAATATAATTATTCTCAGGTGATACCAAGCTGATTTGTGGGGCAGAATTATCAACTGTTATGTTAATATGCGTATCATACCCTCCGAAATTGCCAAAGCTATCATTAGCATAAGCCCTAAATTCATATTCATTACCATCTGGCAAGCCAGAAAGAGTCCATGCGCAATCGTATGTCGGCCCTATGCTGTCAGCACAAGCAAATACCCACGATGCACTTGAGTTCTGGCGATACTCAAAAATGACTGCACTAATATTTCCGATCTCATTATCAACAGCTGTTGCATTCACAACTGTTGATGAGCCGCTTACAATGCTTGAATTACTTGGCCTGTCAAGAGTAGTTACTGGCCCGTTCGTGTCAAAGCCTATGAGGATGTATGTTGCGTTGCTAAGCCCGTCATTATCCGTAACCCTGACTCTCAAGTAGCATGTTTTTGTGTTGTTCTGGCACTGGTCCTGCTGCGTGGTGTTCCAAGTGCAGTTGCTGCTTGCGCTGTTGCAGATAATAGATGAAGATGGGAATCCTGTGTTGTTATCATACTCAAACAGGTAATTAGTGATTGTGCCGTCTGAATCAAAACTTGAAGATGCATTAAGGTTTGTCAAGCCGCTAATCCAGCTATTATTCTGGGGAAATGTAAAAGCAGGATAAGGATGATTGTTGACAGTAAGGTTGACTGGCGATGACACAAAAGAGCCTACGTTATTAGATGATGCGCTGCACCTTATGAGCCAAATATTGCCCCCGGAATCTTCTCCTGCAGTGATGTTGAAGGTATGGGTGCAGTTCGCTCCTCCTGATGTAAGGTTCCCGCAGATAAAGCTGTTCTCATCATTAACAAGGCCTGTGGTCAGGGTTGTTATTGGCTGGAAAACGCCGGGATTATACTCTGCGAACAAAGTCACATTTGTACAGTTTGAGCCGTCAGGGTTGCAGCTTACGCTGCAATTCTGCTGATACTGGTAATTATGTTCTGACTCGTTAATCTTAAGGTCAGATAAGGGAGTAAGCATGCTAACAGTCATGCCTCCAATTGTAGTAACATTCCATTCAAGGTTAGTGATGTTTGATTGCGTGTTGCCTGCGCTATCATTGGCATACACAACCTGCCAAGTATAGTTTCCTGAGAATTGCAAGAAGTACTCTGAGGAATAAACTCCGTTGCCGTTTACATTGTCACAAGAAGTAATCTGAGTGTCAAGAAGTGTGATGTTCTCATAAGCCATGTCAGGCCTTAAAACCTGAGCAGTTACAGTATGAACTCCTGAGAAAGCATCATTGACAGTTGCATTTAGGCATATGTACTTATTGATAAGGAATAAGGTGCCGTTAATGCCCCAATTAGAAATGACAGGGTTGACTTTGTCTAGGTAAATAGTCCTGGTCAAGGTTGAGCTGCAATGGTTGGCGTTATCACAAACAGTAACATTATAGTAATACGTTCCATCTGCCAAGCTAGTGAAGTTAATGCTCCTATTGCCGGCTCCAAGGGTTGTCAGGTTTAGTACTGAAGACTGGTTAGACAAGCGAAAAGTTATGTTCTTCTCATTGGACTCGATAACACTAACATTGACATAAATCCAGGCATTGTTACTGAAGGAGGCATCACTCGCAGTTCCTGTGCTAAAATCAACAAGAGGATTAGTAGTGTCAACAATCACAGAATAATTATAGTCATGCCAGTCAGGTTGCGGAGTGTCAAAGTTATCATAACAAAGCACGTTCCATATGAAGCTTCCGTCAGGCAAAGTAATGGTTATGTTATTCACTGAGCCATTAATTACATTGAACAAGGTTTTATTTGCAGCCCATACACCAGTAAAATTGCCGTAAAGCGTGCAGTTAGTGAAATTAAAGTCATCTACAGCAGTGAAATTAAAGCTGATAAGGGAGAAATTCAAAATAGAGCTGCTCCCTGGATAGTTCAGGGCTGTGACGTTCGGAGGGTTGTCAGTGAAAGTCCATGTTAGATTGACATCATAAACAACAGGAGTGCTTGAGCCGTTGCTGCTTAGATTAATTCTCCATTGAACCCATCTAATGCTAGGAACTTGGGAAAGATTAGTGTACCAGATCGCGGATGATAATCCTGCCTGAGTAGTTGATGCTCTCAATTCCCAGGTGATATTGGTTCCTGCAGGAGTAGTATTGGCTATGAATATATTAGTGAAGACAGGGCTGGCTCTGCCTGTATCTTTTGCCTGGGAAACAAGGCTGCCGTTAAGGAAATATGGCTGCCATGTGCAGCCGCAAGTCCCGCAGTCGCTCTGAGAGCTAAAAGTGCTGCAATTACTTGCTGACCCGCCGCAGGTATCTGGGCTCCATAAGCATTGGCTGCATCCTTCACATCCTGGCTGGCTTGCATTATAATTACCGCAGTTAAGGGTCCCGCTGCAAACTCCTCCTGAAATGACATATGGAATGCTAGATATTATTAAGATGATTATTATAACCACTATTGATACTAACAAGCATATCATGAATGCTTTTTTTTGCTTGAACAAAAATAAAAGGATGAGCAAATTAATTACTGTCATGATTGAAACAAACGCTATGAAGATGTAGAGCCCGTCAGGCCTTTTTTGTGCTTCTATCTCAGAGCTTTCAAATTCGCACATGCTTTTTGCTCCCTTGTAAAGACCTTTTTCCTGG
The DNA here is from genome assembly GCA_016932315.1 of Candidatus Woesearchaeota archaeon. Classification (GTDB taxonomy): domain Archaea; phylum Nanobdellota; class Nanobdellia; order Woesearchaeales; family SM23-78; genus SM23-78. Next base: position 63,054 of record JAFGDD010000018.1, on the reverse strand, counting down.
GCGGTCTGGATAACATATTCCTTGCCAAGGGTGAAAAGCATTATGTATTCATACCAAGCAGATATCTGGTCTTTTTCTCTCTGCTGGTCAAACTCGCCATGATTATAATACCCACTTATTGAGGTATATATCTCTTCGCTCTGGTTGCAGTCATAAGTAACAATGAAAAAATCATCCTTAGTCATAGTCCTCTTGAACTCACTGGCAGGCTGAATCCCTGAGCTTTGACTGAAGACAATGCTTTTAGGAGCCATCTCGCGAACTTTGAAACCAGGGTCAAGTGAGTCATCGACAGCGGCGTAATCAACCCCATAAGAGCCAGTCATAAACCTAAGCCTCAACTTAAGAGACTTGTTTGTGCAGTCTGCTACGCAAGGATTATGCACTGAAACTAGGAAATCATCTGCTCCTCCGCTTTTAGGGAGTTGATGCCCTGCGCCAAAAGCTGCCTGCCTTATCCACTTATGATTTCTATCATCCCATACTTCTACCTGGAAGAATAATGAGTCTTCCCACCATTTGTTTGTAACCCAGCTAATCCCGGGAAGAGCAGATATTTCGCTGAAGAAAGGGAAATTTTTCTTTCCCATGGCATGGACCATGTAAATGTAATATGCATCAAGGAAATTCTGTTTCCTGACAACCAAATATAATTTTACATCAGGGGAAGAAATATTGTCAAATTCTAAAGTTAGCCAGTCATCAATTCTTGAGGGATTAAACACTGGCTCTGCAAACTCTTTATCAATCTCTTTTATTAAACCAAGGCAATCTTCGCTTGAGTAAGAAGTAGAATTGCATACAACAGGAAAGACTTGCTTATTCATGAACCTGACTCTGCCTTCCAAGTCCGGCTTCATTAATGGGTTATTCAAGGTTTCTTTCTCATCTTTCTCATCTCTCTGCTTTATCTCATCTTTCTCATCTGTCTCATCTCCCCCGTCTCTCAAAGTACTTTCATTGCTTTCAATACTTACAGCATAAGCCTTGAAATCATCCAGGTAAGTAATTTCAGGCAGGCTCTCATAAATCCTTATTTTTGCTTCTCCGTCAATGCATTTAATGCTTGGCAGAGAATCATAAGTAGTCCTGCTTACTGACTTGAATATAGAGAAAGGGAAAGCTTCATGCTCAGCAACCCATGCTGAGCCGTTCCATGCCTCAACTAATGGGCAACTGGAAGTAGCCCAGCTGCAGCCAGGGCAAGAGCTGCAAGGGGCTTCAGCTAGGCCATCACAAACACCGTTATTAGAGCAATAACTAGGAGTCCACGTGCATCCACATGTTGACGAGCAAGGAGGGTTTGAAGAGAAGCTTCCGCAAGAGCTAGGAGAGCCAGTGCAAGGGTAAGTTGTCCTGTTAAGCATGAAAGAATCAGCGCTCACATTAATATTGCTCTTTGTACCATTGTTAAATTCTGCATTAAGAGTCTGGAGCCAATATTCATAAACCACCAGGTTATGGGCATAATCTACATCCTCCCCAAACCTGAACTCTAAAGTGTGCACTCCTACTGTCAGTACCTGGCTGGTCTCATAAGCCCTTTCTGAGCATGAAAAATTTGTTATCAGCACGCTATTATTAACCCACTCATAAGCAAGTATCTCATTTCCGCAGCGAACCTCAAAGAATCTTAAATCTGTTTCCTGTCCTGGTTCCTCTGAATAATCCCAGCTGGTTCCATCAACCACCCTTATAACCAGGTCTGCTACTCCTGTTGTGTTGAACATCACTGTCCAGTTGCCGCGATAAGTCGGGTAGCTTTGCGTATTGATAATGGTGATTGCAGTCTCAGCAAAGCCAGGGTCATCCATGGTCAGGGTTATATTATATTCCTGACCCGGGGTCAGGTCCATGACTTTTTCCCATTCACCAATGCAAGCTTGGGCTTCAAAAGCCCAATCCTTGCACTTCCATAATTCTGTTCCTAAGGCAACTGCAGTAGCGCTTCCATTAGTGAAGTCAAGATTTGAAGGGTCAAGTGCAAAAGCCTTTATTACTCTCCTGTTCTTAACGTTTAATCGATTAAGAGGAACATTATCAACCCCAATTTTTAGCTCGCCAGGAAGAGTCCTGAATTTAAGATTATTAAATCTCAGGCGTTTAAGGATGTTTTGGTCAGGAGTTATTTCCAGGTCATAAGCCTGATTATCTATTTCAATTTCATTCTCAATTTCGGCCTCAATTTCAGTTTCGGTTTCAGTTTCATTTTCTTTTCTGGCAAGGGTCTCAAAAACATGATTATCTTTAGTGCTGATTGCTCTTCCTGACTTATCATAAAGCAAAGCAGAAAACTCTTGGATATGCCCAATATAATCAATCACTTTAATAAAGCTCTGGGCTATTGAATCAACTACCTCGAAACGATAAGTGTCAACCACATTGTTAGCATCATCAGTAATCACAAGCTCGTGCAAGCCTATGCCTTCAGGAGAGAACTCTATAAAGCCAAAATCCCCCATATACTTCTTCCTTGTGTTGTTGAACACATGGTAAAGCCTGAACTTTTCCTGGTTCTTGATAATCTCAATGTTAAGGGTTGCCCTTAACTTTTCTCCAGGAAGGAAATCATCCTTTTCAAGAGAAATAATTTTCTCCTTGATAACCTCAATCCTAATTTCCTGAGGAAAAGTCGTGGAGCGGTTTATTTGCCCTGTGATATTAAGGGTGTTAAGGATATTAATGCTCTCATTAGCCAGCTTATCTTCTCCTACAGAGCCAGCGCCATAAGGGGAACCAGAGCCAATGCCGGGTGTTCCACCAATATAAACAGGATAATCTTTCTCATGTGCCCCTGGCTTTGGGTCTACATTAAATGATAATGAATAATAAATTGCCCCGGTTGATTTCTCAACCAGGGCTATGGTGTAGATGCCTTCCTCTGTAGGATAAAAGAACATCGCAGGGTTAAAATCACCTTTGTAGGTATAGCTGTTATTTTTTTCTGATATCAGAAGATAATAAAAATAGTATTGCGAGGGGTCAAGGTTAATGCTCAGAGTGACAGTCTCTTCTACTTCATAAACACTCTTATCAACTTTCAAGGGAGGCTGTCCTGGCTCGCCAATCATCGCCTTAAAACTAACAAGAAGAAAGATGAGCATAATACTTACAAGTAAAAAAAACTTTGAACGCATCTACACCACCACAAACAAAAAAAAATTATTAGCATAAAAAAAATGCCAAATTAATTTGAATTAATCATTTATCTAAAGCCAGGCTTATGCCTTTGCAACAAATTCAAATTCTTCTTTTTCCTGATAATGAGTATGAGCAGGATGATTATTGCAACAACCAAAATCGCCAGTATTGTAACCCAACCAATGCCTTGGCCAGACGGCGGCTTGCCTGAAGGATTAACATTCAAAACAGAGCTCTTCTCAAAAGTCAGCTTCTTGTTGTAAAGAACCCTTCCTGTAATCATATATTGGCCTTCCTGCACAGGATTGAAATAAGTCCTTATCCTGACGGTCTCGCCAGGCATAACATCCAAAGGGTCAGTGTCAATAACCTTGAATATATTCTCACCAGAAGTCACTGTGCCCTTAAACTTTGCACTCACCACTCGAGAGCCGAGATTCTTGAAAACTGCGTCAATAGGCACAATATCGCCTACCTTTGCCCATACTGCATTGTCAATCTCAATAAGCTCTCCCTTATCGCTTACTCCGCCTCGCTCAATAACGCTTACAGTGATAAAACCAACATCACCTTCTCCACAGGATGGCGCGCGAATCTTTACCCAGTATTGCCCAATCTTCAGGTTATTATTTATCTGGAAGAAGACTTTTTTCTGCACAGTTGGAAGGATGGATTCGTTCAGCGTTAAATTAAATGTCTTAACGAGCTCTGTCTGGTCCTGATTCCAAAATTCGAGAACAAAGTTTGGCCTCAGGCGCACATTACCATCATTAGTGAATATAGCATAAAACTCTAAGGGATAGCCTTCCTCTACATCTTCCATCTCAAAGCCGCCAGCCCTGCAAGCAACAATTTCTTGCCCTGTAATGTCAACTCCAAGGCGGATATTAATAGCAGCCCTTACAGCAGTGCCGAACTGCCCCTCTGGACCAGCGAGGGCTCCTGTAAGAAATCTTATGGATGCAGAATAACGCTGATTCTTAGCATCCTCTGGAGGCTCAATTATAACAAGCACTGTATTTTGGCTTGTTCTGCTAATAAAAAAAGGCTGCTCTGCAGGCTCAATCCTTATCCAGTCAGCAATATCGCCCTCAATCTTGTAAGTAACACTAAGGTTAAAGTCAGTGTCAGTTGTTAAGGTAATGGGCTCCTGGGCATAGCCATTTTTCAGGACATTCTTGAATGTGATAACCCCTTTGTTGGCCCCTATAACAGTTGCCTCTGCAAAAAAAGAGCTCAAAACCAGAATGCCAGCTAATATTATAAATAAGAAGCTCGCTTTTATCAATAATCCCTTATTACTCAAATCCTTCACCCACTCACATTTCCCAGTTCAGCTTAATACAGCTTAAACAGCTTAATACTACTTTTTCTTCTCTGCAAATGCCCTATATAAATCTTTCTGAAAAATAGGGCTGTTTCAAAAAGTCGCCGCCAACACTGATGGCGAGCGTAAACCAAAGCAAAAGACTTGCTTTAATAAGTAAAATATTTTTATATTTTAATATTTTTATAACTTTTATAGAAAAATATTTAAAGCCTGCCGTCTAATAACAGGAGAGCCTAGTCATAAAACCATTCGACGAGGTGGGAAATGAAAAAAGTCAACATAGGAATAAACAAGGAAACCCACGCAAAAGCCAAAATAATAAGCGTTCTCCAGGGAGTGACCCTTAACGACTACCTCGCACAAGCCATAGAAAAGGCTGTTGAGAAGGACAAAGGAATTCTAGCCAAGATCAAGCCATAAGAGCGAGATCAATGAAGCTAGCAGTTTCCCTGGGAACGCCACATCATGATAGATGAAAAAATGAAAGCAACAAAGAAAGAAAAAACAGAGAATCACAGAATAAAGCTGAAAAACAATATTTTCAGTACATTTGTATTACTCATAAGCATAAGTATAATTAGCTTATTAGCGGTTATAAACTCATTACCATCTGCCAATGCACTCGCTCAAATAGAAATAATAAGCCAGAATAACCCTGTTGAATACGGCGAGGCACAAGCACTTACATTGAATATATACTCGTCAGAGCCAAATGCAACAATTACACAGGCGCTCATAGAATTTGAGCAACAGAATCATACGCTCCAAAAAGAGAATAATCAGTATAGCTATTACTGGCTGCCTCTACAAAAAGGAGTTTATAATTACATGGTGTATGCAACAGACTCTCAGAATCCAAACCAGACTCAAGTACTTAACGGAACATTCACAGTAATTGATACAACCCCGCCCGAATTAACAAGCCTACAACCAGAAGGCACACTTACCTACAACCTTATAGAGCTAAAGGCCGTAACCAATGAGAACAGCACATGCAAGTATGATGTAGTAGACGTCAGCTATGATTCAATGCTTTTCACGCTTAGTGGAAGCGGATTAATACACACCAAGCTGCGAAGCTTTGGTGAGGGAGAAACCCAGCTCTATGTGAGATGCAAGGATGATTCAAACAATATAGGAACAGGAAAAATTATAAGATTCAGAATAGATACCACCCCTCCAAATATTGGCAGCATTATTCCTACAGGCATAGTAACCCAGCCGCAAATAACTCTTAAGATAACTACAGATGAGATGGCAATATGCAAATGGGGAAGAATTAACCAGGAATATGATTATATTGAGAACATCTTCCAGTCAACAGGAGCAACACTGCATGAGCAGCCATTACAACTTAGTGAAGGGCTCAATACATTATATGTCAGCTGTAAAGACCAGATGGAAAACAAAAAACCCACAATGGCTATTAATCTAGAACTCAACTTACCGCCCTCTGCCTCGATAAGCATAGAAAAAAACAGCTCTTACCGCGCATTGCAGGCAGGCACATACAAGATTCTGCTGGCAATATCAGAACCTGTTACGCAAACTCCAAGCCTCAAGCTAAAACACAGCAACAGGCTCATTAACATACCATTAGAAGGAACACAGCAAAGCTGGAATGGCTTCCTCATCTTTGCATCTGATGAAGGTGAAGATATTGGCGAATTTATATTCAGCGGAATAGATTCAAAAGGCACAGCAGGAACAGATATAACCAGCGGAAAACTTGTGCTCATTGACACGGTAAAGCCTAATCAGCCAATAGAGCTCAAGCTGATGAATGACAATAATAGAATCAGGCTTTCCTGGGATTATATAGGAGAAGAGCTTGACCATTACAATATTTACAGGTCGACCACTGGCAACACTGACAAATCTCATTTCAAAACTACAGCTAATGACAAGACATACTTTGATTCAGACGTTACTAACAAGATAGGCTATTTCTACAGGGTAAGCGCAGTTGATAAGGCAGGTAATGAGGGAGATCTTTCAGAAGAGGAATTTCTCATGACAGAATACCAAAACCAGACTTCACAGTTCCAGCAAGAACCTCAAATATTAGCCAGGATTAATGAGAAGATAATCGAGCTTGAAAAAATAACCCAAGGAATGGATGTAACAATTGCCAGGCTTGAGTCAACAACTGATGAGAGCCTGCTAGAAATAATAAATGAGCAAAGCATAGTAGCCAATCAAAAGGAAGTAAAAGGAAAAATACAAAGCCTGATAGGCGAACTCAAAACATACAGGGAAACCAAAATTACATTTGAGGATATGATCTCAAAGGTACAGGTTATAGATGCAAAACTCAAAAGCTACAAGGCAGAGATAATCACCAATATAGAGCTGGAAAATAAAATACAAAAAGAGCAGCTCAGCGATGTATCATTAGTTCAAGAAGCCATTAATGAGTATTTAAAAAATAAGGCATTGACAGAGAGCCAGAAGATTGCCTATTATGAAAAGACAAGCGCTCTTCAGCAGCAAGTCAGGATGACTCAGGAAATAATGCGCTATTCGATTGAATATCAGGAAGTTGAGCCTGTGCATAAAGTCACGATAAAGGAAAAGTTTATCACGCCTTCAGAGATTTCTGGTATTACAGTCCAGGAGGTTGTTCCCGCCGGGCTTATCAAAACGTCTGAGATAAATTTCATAAACCCGCCTGTAGATTTCAACCAGATGGGTATTTTATGGAGTTGGAATGACCTAACTAATCGTGAAATAAAGTATGAGGTGAATTACGAGGGCGATTTAAACCAGCTACAAAACATAAGGACAGTGCTACTTTATAATGTTGAGGATTTCCTCAGGCTGTTATCATCAGAGCCTTCAACTACTACTCAAGGCAATGCAAATCAAGGGCAAGCAACTGGTTTATCCATTTTCTCGGGATTGGCTGGCAATTGGGTGCAAAACATATTCCTTCCGATCGCATTGATAATCATTGCAGGATTGCTCGTCTATTATTTGTTCTTCTTAAAAACAGGCTCTTTAGAATATTCTGGTGAACAAAAATCTGTGCATGTATCGCGCTCTTTCATCGCAGGACAAAAGGATTATGCTCATCCAGAAGCAGGGTTGAAATTTGATAGCAGCGTCCTATTATTAGTTATTCAAGAGGCATATGAAGCAATTGAAAACAGGGATTTAGAGCTTGCAACACAAAAATATTCCTTAGCTTTATCTCAATATTCGCGCGTTAATTTATCAATAAAGGACAGGCTTAAGATAAACTTTGAAATGAACACTCTTCATGATAATATTCTGAACTCTTTGGAGATGCAAAAAAAAGATTTAATGAATTCATAAAGCTGACATTTGACATTTTTAATAGCCTTCTAAAATGGATGCATTCAAAAGGTCACCGCAGCCTGTGCTCAGAAGTGCGCTTCTGGCACAAAGCAATCAAAGATTGCTTGTGCATGAAATCAGGGATTTCATTGCACCACAAAAATTCAGAGGATTTTTGACGGCTGCTAGTGCAACGCCACGAGCAAAAGCGAGGGACTTGCACGCTGGCTACATTACCGGGGGTCGCAAGCAAAAATCCCAAAAGGGTTTTTGATGTGCTCAAAACCTTGTTTTGACACGCAAAATCAGGGATTTTGCTGCACCAAAACCAGCGGTTTTGGGGTTCCCTTCGGGGTGGCAATGGCGACTTTTTGGAGATTTTGAATTCAATCCTTCTAAAACGAAACATTTATATACTTAATACACTAATAACATACATAAAACTATACTAACAGCTGCAACGGTGACTTGGTTGTGATAAAAATTAAAAACAGAACTCTCATAGTATTAATCTTAATTAGCACACTCTTAGTAACTTATATTTACACTCTTTTACCAGCAGTTCTGAGCTGGGGGCCTATAAATAATTACCAGAATTATAGTGTAAGAACCACCGTCAATGTTAACGAATCATTTCCTGAAATAATAAGCATAATATGCAACAACAACGAGAGCATTACCCTCAATGCAGGAACTACCACAAATATTCTGTGTGTGATCAACATCATGGATTTTGAAGGCGGAGACACCATCAACAGCACCAACCTCACATTCTACTATTTTGCCAATGAAAGTGATGATCCTAACGACAATAATACTCACTATACCAATACCACGTGCACGGAAAACAGCACGAACGGATATAATGCTAGCTGGATTTGCGGCATAGACCTTCTTTATTATGCAAACAATGGAACGTGGACAGCCAATGTTACTGTAAAAGACGATATGGATAACATAGACTCAGGGCTTACCAACTTCACAATAAACGCACTATACGCCCTTAACGTCACAAACCCAATTGACTTCGGAGACGTTCCGGTTGGTGATACATCCACTGAAAAAACAGCCAACATTACAAACTTCGGCAACATGGATATTAACGTTACAATATATGGATATGGCGGAGAAGATGAAGTAACATATGCGGGTTTGGCCATGGTTTGTGAACAAAGAAATATAAGCATATCTAACGAAAGATACAGTTTGGCTTCAGGCGCAGGTTATGCCGCCATGACTGCAGTGTCAACAACTCCCACTACAATTACTGACTTAAAGATTATTCGGCAAACAGACGAATCCACTCAGGTGATTAACAGCACTTACTGGATGTTGCACGTTAACATCAGCACCAACCCATTCGGAATCTGCAATGGAACAGTAGTGTTCTCAGCTATTGCACCGTAATTTAGATTAGATGATAAATTTAACTAAGTAAGATTTAATCTTAACCATTGATTATTTATTAGAATATTAACTCTATTTTTCCCCTTCTTTTAACTCGTGCTTAAGCTCTTCTTTTGATTCTTCTATCTTATTAATTTCATCATAAAGCTTTTGCTTTTCCTCGTATTGCTTGTAAAGTATCTTAAGCTTGGTTACCATGTTGGAAAAGTTCATATCGCTGCTAATAATCTCTTTATATTTCTCATTCTCAACCAGCTCGTAGATTTCATTGCAAAGGATTTTTTCATCTTCAAAAGGAGAATCCTTTTCCTTGTATTTGGAGTATAATGACACCAACTCCTTGTAAAGTTCCTTAAAGAGTTTAATCTCGTCAGAAGATTCCTTTTCTTTGTATTCTGGTTTTTCCAGTAGCAAATAGAGCTCGTCTGCCAGTTCCTCTTCTAGCTCAGATATGTGCTCATTCTCTATCCTAATAAGGCTATTAATTTGCTTGTAATGGTTATTGAGCATAGCCTCAAGCTTGCTTAACCTCTTGTGTTCTGTGTACTCAAGCCTCCTTATTATCAGGTGGATTATTAGCGGGCTAAGGAACAACAATACCAGGAGCAGCCAGAGGAATTTATACTCTACCTCGCACATTATAAAGAAATAATAATACAGGTAGAGGAGTATTGCCAAGAGGAGTGTTATGAATATGAACAAGTATCTCCTTCTCTTGATTGACAATACTTTTTTGGCGCGCTTAATATCACTAAGGCTCTTGTTTTTGCGCGTTTCTTTTATCCTATAACTAGAATAAACCATGTCAATTGCAATAAGCAATATTATTATGATAAAGAAGATTATGCTCTGGTTAGATAATGGGTTGAAGTCTTTCTTGCAAACAAAAACTAGCCCTGGTAATTGGATAGTTGGACATCTTTTTTCGCATGGGCCATTGCAATCAACTCCTTCTTCACAACTTCCGTCATGACAGTTCTGGAATCCGTCAAAGCAAGTTGGGCAAGGAGGACAAGGCCCTCCGCAATCTACATCTTCCTCGCATTCGCCTTCATGGCAGTTCTGGATTCCATCTGAGCAAGAGATGCATGGCTTACATAAGCCGCCACAGTCAATTCCTTCTTCAAGCCCGTTTTTCGCGCCGTCAAAGCAGGTTGGTGTGTAAATGCATTTCTGAACTTCTGGCGGCTTGTTCTCAAAAGTTTCGCAACTATTCTTATCTGTGCAGTTCCTGCTTTGGAAACCATCCATGCCGCATTTTGTCCAGTTAGAGCAAACCCAGTTTTCCTGGCATTCAAATCCTAAGCCTTGTTGGCCAGTCATGTTACTGGTGAAATTGTCATAGGTCTGAGGCATTACTCCAAGCATGTCCCCGCCTGAATCTGGTTCCTCTTCTGCTTCACCACCCTCGCCTGTTCCTGTACCACCGCCTCCGCCTCCGCTAATATTGGTCTGATTAAAGGTTATGTTGATGGTGCCGTTATAGGTTGGGCAATCGCTAGGACACGAAATTGCATTCTCATACCATGAATCACAAAAATTATCCCCGCAGTAAACTACAGGATAGGTAATGTTGACATAATGGAATTCTCCTGCATCCCAGCTATCATCGCCTGCTAATGTTGTGTAGCCTCCCAAATACCTGAAGGTTATATTTTCGCCTGTGATCGCGCCTTCATCAGTGCTGGTTTCAGGATCATCCCCGTTGCATGTTAGTATGCCATAATACCCTTCGTTAACTATTGTAAATGAGCCACACAATGTCCCGTCTGAATCATATGCGTGTATTGTTTGGCCTGCAGAGCCATTATAATTGTAAGAGCGAATTACTCCATAGAATTCTGTCGGCAAAGGAGGAAGTGCAGATACAAAATTCATTAAATCGAGTATTAATAATATATTTATTATTATAAATAAAATTATCATAATGGATTTTTTGCTTGAATAATCTTTAATTCTTTTAATTTTTCTAATCAACTACCCACACCTCATTGGTTGTAGCATTAATCCAGTAACCATAATACGGTTCTGTTTGGTTCAGAGCTCCACCTACGCCAGGAACATAGCTGATAAAGCTGCCTGATAATGTTTTATAAGTGCGGACTTCTGTGAAGTTGCCATCGATTGAGGCAAATGAATCATTCACTGATTTGATTTCATTGGTAGGATAGCCGGCCAAATTCCAACCTGATTGTAGGTCAATGCTCGTCGGCAATCTTAAGCCTCCAGCTAAAAAGAAATCCTCAACACTGCTCACACTTATCCAATAACCTTCTGTCCTGCTTAATGTGTTCAGATCTTGAATAACAAAGCTTGGAAGGGCAGGGTTGTAGCTTTTCCATTTGTCATCGCTGCCCTCTTGGTATTCAAAAATAAATTCCAAGTTAGTAATATTTTCTATCATAAAATCCCTTGGCATCATGTTTGGTATACAAAAGAATGAAACTAAATTCAGGCCTTGGCTTAATGTGAAATTACAGTCTGCTCCTTCTGGTTGAGTCACGTTAACTGTGGTAACCACTGCACCTGTTATCTTTTGGAATGATAATGGTAGTGTTTTCTCTAAGACAAGCATAGTCAGAGATAAGAGTAACACTACTGTGATCACAAGTAATGCTTCTTCTATTATTATATTCTTATCTTGCATTTTGTTTTCCTGTATTTTCTTCTTCTATTTTGAGGAACCATTTTCCTGTTATCTGGTCATATGTAAAGACTGCGACGTATTTCTTTTTCTTGTCTGCTGAGAATAATAACGGCATTGGTATGGTTGTTTCGTAGCTGCTGCCGCGAGTATAGATTTTTCTTCGGAATTCCATCTTTTTATTGGTTAATCAGCAAGCAAATATTTAAATTTACTTATTTTTTTACTTATTTTTGATATACTAAAAGCTATACAAAACGAAATATTTATATACTGGTAATGATATTAGTGTTGTTATGGTCATCCTTTTTGATCAATACAACCTACCTGAAAACATATATGAGATAATTTTTGCGACAAAACAACAAGTTATTGTTGCCAAGATGCTCATAGAAGAAATGAAAGCAAAAGAAGGAGAAATAGGAAAAACAGAGATGTCAATGTTCGCGACAGCCCTCCATGACGGCGTTGACGTAGAGACCTCTGCAGATGAAAAATTCGGCGTTAAGAAAACCACGAATATATCCTACAACAAAAGGCAGTTTTACGACAGAATACTAACACCAATGAAAACCATGGGCTTGATCGACTACGACCTTTACAAGAAAACCTACAAGCTCAGTGAGAAGTTCAACAAGAACATGATGCGCATAGGACTAATGTGGCTGCAAGAGTACAGAAAGCCCCCGAGGCCATTCCTGTTCAAGAGAAAATAAGAGAAAATAATTAATCATGTTTTGAAAAAGAGCTCCCTTTGGTTAGTTCTTATCTAACCACCCTCCCCCTTTTCCTCAAAAACCATTGGGAGCTTTTATTTCTTTTTTATTATTAATATAACTTTCAATATAACTTTCCAAATAGGTATATGATGCTTCCAAAAACCTTCTGCCCTTTTTTGTAGCTTTCTTACAGACTTTAGGATCAGATAAAACCTCTCTGAAGTCTCTTTTACTGTAAATCCCGTAAGTTGCGCCTGGACATCCACGGTAACATTTCTCTGCTTTATCTCTAACATCTTTGGGGAATATTTTCCTCAAATAGCCTGCCGCGATATTTGGAATGATATTATCATGTATAGTATACCCTGTTGCCAGAATGTCATCTTCGACTTCAATTAGTTGATCGAACAATTTCTTTTCTTCAGCATCTTCAAATAATCCTAGAGGACTCTTTTCTTTTAACGCTTTAAACCTGCCTGTTACATATCCTTTCATTACCTTTGCGATTATTTCCTTATTTCTTGGGCACTCTTCTAAGCAATATTCGAGTTGAACCATTTTTATCGCCTCTCGAATCTATAAAGAACAGGGCTATTTGCTGATTTGATGTTATCCAAATATTCTATTTCTGAACCGAATTTTTTTATCTCTTCCAGAAGCACTTCATAACGACCTCCTCCCGAGCCATATGCTGTGACATCAGCAATTCCTTGTTTTTGAAGCGATTCTTCCAGATATTTTTCATAAAAACACTGGTTGCTAAAGCAAAGGTCAGTTAGGTCATCTGAATCAATGATCCCAAAATCTGCCTGGCTGCTGTGTTTTTTATAGGCTGCTGCTAACAAATCCATGGCATTTCTTATGGTTTCTTCTGCATCTTCACAAACACTGACATCCATTACTGTTTGCAACCCCAGAAAACGAGTTGCAAATCCGGCCATTTCAGGATTTGCCTTCCATAGAGGCTGGCATTTATCTGATTCGTACTTTACAGTTATTATTTTTGGCATTTTTTATCCCCCCAAATTCATTTTTGAATTATTATATCACAGTAGTAACTTATATGATATATTAAAATTTCTATTAATTTTTTTCATAAAACACAATATTTATATACTATTTATGTTTAATAAGATAATATGAAGCTAAACCTAAAGGACAGGAGAATACTTGCAGAGCTTGATTTAAACGCAAGGGCATCATTTCAAGAGGTGGCTAAAAAAGCAAGGCTATCAAAGGAATCTGTCATCTACAGGGTTAAACTTTTAGAGAAAAAAAACATCATTCAAAGATACATCACCTTAGTAAATTTTTCAAAGCTAGGATATACTGGCTATGCCGTATTCAGCCGATTTCAAAATGTTAATGAAGAAATAAAGAAAAACATCATAAAGTATTTATCCGCCATTCCTGAGCTTTACTGGATAGCTCTTGTAGGAGGAAAATTTGATTTTGTTTTTGGGATAATGGCAAGGAGCGTTTTTGAGTTTAACAAAGTTTATTATAAGATTTTGACAGAATTCGGAAATTATCTTGTCGATAATAATATCGAGATTAGAACAGAATTAAGGCAGCATAAAAGAAAATACCTAATAGAAGAAAAACCAGAACTCTTTGAACCGCCTTTTTTTGGCAAGGAACCAGAAATAGAGGAATTGGATGATCTTGATGAAAATATACTATCTCTGCTGTCAAATAATGCGAGGATGACCGTAATAAGCTTGGCAGAAGCTCTCAAAAGGCCGTCAAGCACAATATCTTTGAGGATAAAACAATTAGAGAAAAAAGGGATCATTCAGGGCTACTCAGCCTATATCAAAGCTCAAAATTATGGGATGCAAAGTTACAGGCTGTTATTATCGCTTCAAAATATGGATGAAAAAAAGAGATCAGTTCTCTTCGCATATGTTAACTCAAACAAGAATTGCATACTTGCTATAGAGTGTGTCGGGGGGTGGAATTTTGAGATTACTTTGGAAGTTGAAAACCAAGAGCAATTGCAAAAAGAAATTTCTAACCTGAGAAATCAGTTCAAGGATGTCATAAAAAATGTTGAATTCATAATAATGTTTGAAGACGATTTGGTATACGACCCCTATCCTTTAAAAAAATGTGAGCGAAGAGCACTTTTAAAATATCAAGATAAATAATAGCATTTTTTTGTGTTCTATCATTTTATGCACAAGTTTTTTAAATATTCTGCCTATACTCTGCTAATAATGGTTTTAGACAAGCTTTCAGACTCATTGAAGAACACGCTTAAGAAGATTACAGGAGCGTCTTTTGTAGATGAGAAACTAATCAATGAGCTGGTGAAGGATATCCAGCGCGCTCTCCTGCAGGGCGATGTTAATGTGAAGCTGGTTTTTGAGCTTACTAACAAGATTAAGACTCGTGCATTGAAGGAAGAGCCTCCGAGCGGGGTAACGCGAAAAGAATTTTTGATAAAAATTGTTTATGATGAATTAGTCAACTTTTTGGGCGGCCCTGGCGCCAAGATTCTTGTCAAGGGGCAGCCTTTCAAGCTCATGCTCGTCGGATTGTTCGGCAGCGGAAAGACTACCAGCGCTGGCAAGCTTGCTGCTTTTTACAAGAAGAGAGGCTTAAAGGTTGCTGTTGTGCAGACAGACACTTGGAGGCCTGCTGCTTATGACCAGTTGGAAATACTTGCGAAAAAAGTCGGAGTGGATTTCTTTGGCATCAGGAAAGAAAAAGATGCTGTCAAGATTTACAAATCATTTGAGAAAGAATATCACAAATATGACATGCTCATCATTGACACTGCAGGCAGGGATGCTTTGAGCGCTGATCTTATCGACGAGCTCAACAGGATTTATAGTGCTGTAAAGCCAGAGGAAAATGTTCTTGTAATCAGCGCTGACATTGGCCAAGCTGCTGAGAACCAAGCGAGAAAATTCCACGAGACTTGCAAAGTTACTGGAGTATTTATTTCAAAACTCGAGGGAACTGCCAAAGGAGGAGGAGCGCTTATTGCTTGTGCAGTTACCGGCGCCCCTGTCAAATTCATAGGTATTGGTGAGAAGATCCCTGACATCGAGGAGTTCAAGCCAGAAGGATTTGTCGGAAGATTGCTCGGCATGGGCGATTTAGAAGCTCTGCTTGAGAAAGCCAAGGAAGCCATTACAGAGGAAGAAGCGCAGGATCTTGGCAGGAAGTTCCTGAAAGGAGAGTTCAACCTTATTGACTTGTACGAGCAGATGAGTGCATTAAAGAAAATGGGCCCTATCGGCAAGGTTATGGAAATGATTCCCGGAATGGGCCAGGTTAAATTGCCCAAAGAGGCTTTGCAGGTTCAGGAGAAAAAGCTTGAGCTTTGGCGCCATATAATGAACAGCATGACCAAGGAAGAGCTTGAAGATCCTGAAATTATAACAAGCAATCGCGTCGAAAGGATTGCAAAAGGCGCGGGCGTCGGCACTCAAGAAGTCCGCGGATTATTAAAACAGTATCGTGAAAGCAAGAAGCTCGTCAAGCTAATGAAAGGCGCTGATTCTGAGAAAGGAATGCAAAAAGCACTCCAGAGACTGCAGAAAGGCGGGAATGTAAAGTTTAAGTTCTAGAAAATTAAAAACAATAAAAAAAATTAAGTTAGCGTCTTAATTCTTTTATAAGTGTATCAGGATCGTTTCCCCAAGCTTGACGCATTAGTGCATAATCATATTTTGATGGATTAATTGCGCCGCAGAGATCTGGTCGAGATGCGCCGAGGGAGTAATGAATGCAATGACATCTACCCTCTCCTGAAAAAGCATTTTTAATTCCATCTTTTAAAGATTCAATAATTCCAGATCCGGAAATGATTTCTCTAGAAACGCCTTCTTTGAAAAGGTATGCTGTTGATTCAACTCCTTTAGCAAACTTCGAATTCTGAAACATAACTCCTAATTTAGAACCATTTACTTTTTTTGCCCAAGGATGGTTGTTTACAATTTGTCTTAGTGTTAAGTTGCTCATTTTTCATTCCTCCTTTTTTATTTATTGGTTAATATCAGGTAACGCAGAGAGTTTGAATGTATAGGGTTAAGGGTGGGTGAGGTGATCTTAAGAACCTAGTGACGACCTCTCTGCGTTACTTTGAATATGCGATCGACGATTAGGTTTTGTTAATCATAAATCCCCCAAAAACCTCATCTGTTACTATTACATGGTAGTACTTATATATAAAGTTTTCGATTTTTTAAAGCGAAAACATCAAAAGATTCTTTTGTAAGTTTTCGACCCACCTCATTAGTTTCTATAGAGTAAATAATAATGTTGAAAAATAACAAATTACAGAGCACAGAAGAAGAATCATAACTGTTTTCTTATATTCTCAACAAAAATATCAAAGTCAGCTATCTTGACGCATGCACCTGCAGCGTGGTCATGCCCCCCGCCATAGCCGTTCACATTTTGAAGTGCTTTTTCAATTAACTGAGGAAGTTTTACTTTCGTCGACCTGAGAGAACACTTGTACTCGCCATTGTATTCCCACACCACCAAAATGACCTTATCTGGATGTTTGTAAATCAACTCATTGCTCAACTCTGCTGAGAAAGAATAATCAGGGCTATCATAATGGAAAACAACTAGCTTGTCATGAGGCGCAACCTTTATCTGCTTAACCAATGCATCGTACTTCTCCTTTAGCTTAAAATATTTCTTGTAGATAAACCTCCCCCCTGCTGTTTTTTGTTCCAAGATCTCGCTCGGCTCCCTTACTCGGGTCATTACCTTAACTGATTTCATAACATCATATGCCTTTCCCTTGAGATTGAATGAGATTATCTGTATGAGTTCTCCTATTTTTGAATCATGAAGAGCCACTTCTGGCTTTGTTATATCTGGCGAAAGCAGGTCAGGGTATTTTGTCCTGAAATCATCAAGGATTTCCTGCTCAGGCAAGAACCAGTCGCCTATTATACCAGTCATAGCTATCCACAGGTTCTCTTTTAGCACTTTGTAAATCCAGTATGATGTAGGCCTGTTGTCTGAAGCATCATTTACGCGAGGATTGTAGTATTCTACCCCTTTTCTTTCAACAATCGGATGGTGGTCAATCCAGATGATTTTTGAAGAGACTTTATTTATGAATTCCTGGCTCACAATAGGTATATCCGCTATTATTACTGTATCAGGGGAATAATCATTTACTTTTTGCGCCAGTTCAGATCCTAGTTCAGGAGCATTTTTTACTGGCATTCCTTTGCCTTCTCCAATATGTTTGTATATCATTAGAAAACTTGCCAATCCATCTGCATCATCGTCAAAGAGGATGACCGGCCTGTGTGTTCCATCAAATATTTGCTTAAGTTCGTTTAGCTGAGGTTCTTTTAGTCCCATAGAGCATCCTCTTATTGCAATCCCTTTGCTAGCACTTATATTTTTTGTCTTTTTATGCTGTCATTCCAGATGTCAAACAACACAACATCCTTGTGATACGGTTTTTTTAGAATTATCTTAAATACTTTCTTTACTATCATGGCTGCTGCCATGTGAACTGCAGGATTGATTATGCCAACGTCTTCGGCGGATTTTATTTTGCCGCTTATTTTTTTTAGTTTTGAAAAGTTTATTCCCTTATCACTGGTTATGACTAACCCTTGGCTGCCAGATGAGATAGTGTATATGAGTGGCATTTTTTTCTTCTTGGTATGCTCAGAAATCATCTCGCTGGCTTCAGCATTTCCTGTAGCGTCAATTACAACGTCTGCATCAATAAGGAATATGTTGTTCTTGTTTAAATCTTCATGAAATGTTCTTACCTTGACTCTTGGATTAATCACATCCAAATACTTCTTTGCCTGCTTTGCCTTGAACTTGGTATCGTCTTCTTCGAGGTAAAGCGATTGCGATGACAAATCTGGGATTAAGCATCTGCCTTTGTCTATAAGTCTAAGGTTGATTCCTGATCTGCTGAGCATTTCTGCAACTGTTGATCCTATGCTGCCCATGCCTGCTATTGTAACTGTTTTAGTCTCAAGGATTTTCTGTCCTTTTTCACCTATCTCTTTGAATTTGACTAGTTGTTCATATCTCATACTTAATCCCTCCGTTAATTCCCCTTTTTGAATAGAAGAGAGACAAGGGGGTTTGGTAGAGTATTTATATTTAACCCTTAAAAAGCTCATAGATTATTTAACCACTAAATAGTAGCTACAAAAACGAAAGATTTATAAATGAGCGAATCAACGAATGCTATAAAGGGAGATCTGATAATCTTTAATCTCACCTTATTAATACAAAGGGAGTGCGGCAAAATGGATATTGTAAACAAAGAGAGCCAAAACATACTCATTCCAATCACAAGTATGGGCGGTTACGGCGATATCATCGCCGGAGTTGCATTCCACGAATACTTTGATAGTATAGGAATCTCACATAAAATATATGCCCCGAACGACCTTATAAAGTCCCAATTCAATCAAGTGTTAGGACGGTCTAAGTCAACACAATTGCCTGCTTTTAATGACGGCTTAAACTCGGAATTCGTCTCGGTTTGCCCTGTGTCGGATAGCCGATCCGCAGAACAAAAAGCAAAAACCAGAAATTCCGTTATAGTTACGGAATATGACCGTGATCGGTACACTACATGGAGCAATTATTCAAATAACATAATAACGATCTCGACAGGATTCGGTTTTAAACCAGCCGTAGAAGATGTTCAGGCAGGTGTGTATGTACGAAAAAACCTCGAATTCATGTTAAAAACAATAGAGGATGCAGTGAATTCCGGTGGAGATACAAAGCCATTGAGAAAGCGTGTTCTGGCAGAAACATGGCATCAATATAAAATGAATAAATGGATGAAGGCTTTTATAGGAGCTAACGAACAGGATTTGCTAAATAGCAGGTGGTCGCTCGCATATTCAAGCAGCCTTGCCAGTTACTGGAATTTCTTTGATATTATCGACGCAGCAAAATCAAAGCTGGACAAGCCACTTTTCATCTTTAGCACCGCGCCAGAGGGAGACCAAAAAGAGGTTTCAAAAAAAGCAGAACGACTTGATTTCCAGTATCATAACCTCTGTGAACGAGAAAGCAGGAGAACTCCTTCGCCAATAACAGTGATAGAGCTAGGCGGCGTTTCAGATAATATCTTTAGGTCAATCCTTGCATTGACAGACACGCTCTCGCTGGTTACCGGCGACCATTCCTTGAGCCAGGCGATTCAAAAAAGCCAGACCAGATGCGCAGTTCCTTTTTTATATCATATGGCAAGTTGGAAAGACGCTTTAGCTCATAATTTCTATAGTTTGCTGAAAAAATCAAGCCAGGAAGCAGCATCTTTATTCGGCGGCTATATCTCTACAGAAAACACCGGCAAGGGTTATAAGATAATGGAATGTCGTGATTTAAAAGCCAATCCTGAAGAACTGGCAAAACTCGTATATGACAAGCAAGTTATAGCTGATTATAACAAGGCAGTTGCATCTGTGCGTGATAATTTCATCAGGGAACGACAAGATGCAGGAATCCGGAACGCAGAGCTTCTCTGGTCAATCACAGATAGTGTCGGGTTTATCATCCGAGGTCTTCTCAACGGGAAGGACAGTTATGAGGCTGTTAAGTCACTACTCCCGGAAAAAGTTGAGGTAAAAATTAAAGAGGAAAAAAGAGTAAAGCGAGCTGCTGAAACCAAATGAAAGATTTCGATAAGCAAATGCAAAGAAGGAAATTCCTAGGGCGCTTGTTCATAGGCGGCGCTGCATCTATTGCTACAGTCCATTCTCTCGAAGCTACGGTGAAGAAGGAAATTATCAGTGTGCTGACGGGTAGTTCTGTGCCAGAGAAACACGGATTGCAGGCAGGAGCGTATCAGTTTGGCATTGACAAGGAATTCTACGCAAGAATCAAGAGGGAATTCGGCAAAAGAACTGTTCTTACAAAGGATGATGATGGAATAGTGAGGATGCTAATCGCATATGATGATGAAGATGAAAAAGCCAGAGTAGCGCAGAGCCTGAAAAGAATGGATGTCCAGTCGTTCAACACCAAATATTCTCCTGCTGACATAGTTGATGAAAGCAGGGTTACTCCACAAGCTAATAAATATTATGTGCAGCTAGGTGCCTTTAGCGAAAAAGAAAACATTCTCAGCTGGAAAGAAGCGCTAATGAAATTAGGTTATCAGAATTTATTATTTGACAGAGCCATAGTAGATGAAAAAGAAACCTATGTGATGTTGCTAGGACCATTCAAAGCCGAAGATGAAGGCATAAAGAGCGCCGAGAGGGTTTTCAGCCCAGAAGCTCAGAAGCTCGGCCTGAAAATTGATGAAATGTGGACTATCACTTATCTTAATGTTAACGGCCGGCTTGAGAAAGATTGGTTGTCTTTAATAAAAAACGAGAAGCACCCCTTTATGGTCAGCAAGCCAGAGCTTGAAAAAGTAAAAGTAACAGTGAAAAAGAAAACCAGGCCGATCATGGAACTTGTGGCAGAAAAAAGCCAAAAATATTCTGTTGACTCTGATTTTGTCAGCTCAATCATTCAAGAAGAATCTCATTTCAATCCTAATAAAATCGCGTATAGGGTTAAGCCAAAAAAAGTCAATGGAGTGACCAAGTTCGTTTATGTTAAGAACAAGCAAGGGCACAGAATAGAAACTGCCAGGGGCCTGATGATGATAAGCAAGGACTTGGCCAAAGACAAGAGAGTCATCTATGGCGAAAACTTGCTCGACCCTGAATTAAGCCTTGATCTCGGAGTCGACCACATCAAAGAGCTGATGGAAGTCTTTAGGAATGAAACTTATCGACCTATCAGAACGGATGTTTCGGGCAAGCGGTTTGTTGATAAGAACGGCAATGGCTACAAAGTTTCTGAAAAGGAATTGCTATTATTCGTGGCTGCAGCTTATAATCACGGCAAAGGCGCAGTCATTCCTGAAGTTGACAGAATAAAAGGACCCACGGGGTATATCAACCAATTGTGCGGTGTTAGAGAGAAGATTTATACAGCAGTCGCTAATTTAGAGCAAAAAAAAGAAATCAGAGCAGTCGAATACGCGGATATCGAACAAAATCTTCCTGCAGAAACCCAGCGATACGTCCAAAGGGTTAAAGCACAGTACGACAAGCTGAAGAGCAAGCCAGCGCCAGCTCCTTAATTCAAAGCCTTTTTTCAAAACCTTTTTATCTTGATAACTAATTCTAAAGATCATGAACATCCGCTGCATCAAGTGCAAGGGAAAGGATCCAAGCATCTGCGGCAGAACTTTCTGTCCTATTATGGTTAAGATTGGCGCCCAGAAAAAAGTCAATATTGAGGCTAAGCAGGATTTCTTTGGCCAGAGCCCCAACGTCTTTGTCGGAAGGTTTGGCTATCCAGAAGTCAATGTTGGCATTCTTGGCGTTGAGCAGTATGAAGAGCATGACAATCCTTTGCTGTGGTCACGAGAGAATTATGATATTGCAAGGATTATCAATCTTAGGAGCAGCCTGGTTAATTCGAACTTCAAGGCACAAATAACTGGATTCAAAGAGAGGTTCATGGAGGTTAGCAAGGAAGTGGGCATGGCAGAGAAGCCTGTTGACATGGAGATTGGGTTGTCAAAGAAGCCTGTGTTCTCGCTCAGCTTTAACCAGGACACCATGCCTCACGGCCCTAATGTTGAGCTTAAGAAGGCAAGGATTACAGAAAACCCTAAAGTTCCTTCTGCTGTTGACAAAGCAGTTGATGACGTTGACCTGAAAGCGAGCCTTGCTATTAATGAGCTTTACAAGAGGAATGTTGACGAGCACTACCTTACAAGGCTGCTCAGCATCGGCACTTTGGGCGTTAAGAATCAGAGAAAGCTGGTGCCTACGAGATTTGCGATAACTGCCATAGATAGCAATCTCGGGAACGATCTTGTAAAAAGAATAAAAGAATACAATCAAACAGGACATCTTGCCTTTTTCGGAGGGTATCTAGGAAATTATTTCTTGATTCTCTTATTCCCCGAAGTTTACTCGTATGAGCTTTTTGAGACTTATGCGCCGAATGTAAGCTGGAACATTAGTGAAGAAACAAATTACACGACTGATTATGAGCCTTATGATGGGAGAAAGAGCTATGCTGAGAATTGTGGAGGAGGATTCTATGCCTGCAGGCTGGCTTTGCTTGAGAAGCTTGGCAGTATGAAACGACAAGCGAGTTGTTTGTGCTTGAGGTTCATAACCGGAGAGTATTATGCACCTTTAGGGGTGTGGGTCGTTAGAGAAGCAGTTAGGAAAGCATTATCAAATAAACCAATCGAATTCTCATCGAAAGAGCTCATGCTTGCTTATGCAAAAGGGCTTGCAAAAAAGAAATTTGGGTATGACCTTTCGGAGATGCTACAAAAGAGCATTTTGTTGAACACGATCAGGACACAGAGGAAATTAGATTCGTTCATATAAATCGCCAATCGAAACCGAAAATTATTCATATTACACTGGACAAGTCGACGTCAAGCTTATAAACAATATAAGATATCTCATTCATAGTATTTTTCAAGAGCAAGGCTTCAAATGGAAACATTTATAAACAATTGTAAACTATTATTTCCACATGGAAACAAAAATAACCATTTTAAAGCCATTCTTCGAAGAGCCAACTAGAGAATATCACATCCGTGAACTTGCAAGGATGCTTAAGATAAACCACACCACTGTGAGGCAACAGCTCAATAAGCTTGTTAGCGAGGGGATATTAGAAGTAACCAAGGGAAAGCTTTACTCTGCTTACAAGCCGAACATGACAAAGAAATTCCTAAACATCAAACTTTATTATAATCTTGAAAAAATCAGATTGAGCAACATCGTGGAAGAGCTGGAAAAAGCATATGATTATCCCGCCATAGTCTTATTTGGAAGCTATGCCAAGGCTTACGACGACAAAAATAGTGATCTAGATATTTGTGTTATAAGTAACATAGCTAAAGAGGCGAATATAGAAAAATATGAAAAGACACTTAACAGGAAAGCCAGCCTGCACAATTTCACAAAGGAAAAATGGAAAAAAATGATTAGGGAAAACAAAGAACTAATAAACAACATCTGCAACGGAATTGTTCTCTCAGGGCAGCTAGAGGCAATAATATGAACTTTGAAAAAGCCATAACACTTGGCGATGCAAGAAAAGTGCCGGTTGATATTCTTCGAGCAAAAAACATAACTCTATCTTCTAAACAAGCAATTGCAACAGCAAAAACCATAATTCTGACAAAAGAATCTGCCAAAAGCATCTTTAGGGAACTTTATGAAGGCTTGCGCGAATACTGCGACGCCCTTGGCTACATAAAAGGCTACAAGTTCCAGACTCACGAATGCATAGCTTTCTTCATAAGGGAAATTTTGAAAGAAGAAGTTCTAGCGAATAAGTTTGACAGGTACAGAAAGCTTCGCAACGGCATAAACTACTACGGCGAAACAATCGAAGAAGAGACTGTGAAAGAAGCGCTAAAAGAAATTCCTGAATTGGTTAGAAAACTAGAGAAACATGTTTAAAGTATCTGTTCAACTCTTTATTTGATAAAGCTCCTCCAAATAAGTTTTCTGCATGAGCAATCTGCTTTCTTCTGAGTTTGAACGTGTTCGTATACTTGCTATAAGCAGTCCATCCTTCTAGGAAATCATAAATTGCATCATACTTAACTTTCTTGACTTTGTACTCTGAATGCATCAATTCCAGTTTTTTCCTGAATTTCCTTAGGTTTCTTCTCTTTAAGAGCCTGTGGTAAGGATATATTCTTAATCCGAGAAAATCAGTTCCCGTATAGAGAGGATGAATCTTGGATTTATCCGGGTGAAGCTGCAAAGCAAGCTCATCCTTGAGGAAGCGGTTGATTTGCTCTTTGCAATATTCAAGCCGCTCTGCAGAGCGGTGAAGAATGACAAAGTCATCAACGTATCTTATGTAATTTATGTAATGCCTAGCTTTGAGCTCGTGCTTGATGTATTGATCAAGCTCATTAAGGTAAACGTTAGCAAAGAACTGAGATGTCAGGTTGCCAAGAGGCATTCCTTTACCTTGTGTTTTAGTTTTATGATTCGAGAGAATTGTTTTTATCAGCCAAATAATGCGCTTGTCGTTAATCTTCTTTTGGATTATCCTTACAAGGATTTCGTGATCGACTGTGTCAAAGTAATGCTTCACATCTGCCTTGAGAACAAAGCCTTTTATACCTTTAGTTTTATCAATTTTTGTGAGGTTTCTGCTGGCTTTGTTCTTAAAATACTCAAACCTCTTGATAGCTGCGAGCGTTCCCTTGCCTTTTCTATTGGCATAAGAATCATAAATGAAAGCCTTGTCAAATATCGGCTCGATGATGTTGCAAAGAGCATGATGAATAACTCTATCGCGAAAATCTGATTTGCTTATGACTCTTGTTTTTGGATCACGAAGAATGAATGTCTTTAGCGGCAAAGGTCTATAAGCGTGAAGCAACAATTCAGTTCTTAGAAGTGTAAGGTTTTCAGCAAGGTTCTTCTCGAAATCAATAACATATTGTTTTTTGGCTTTGTGCTTTCGGGCTTTGCGCCAAGCAAGTTCAAGATTCTTGTACGAGCATAGCTCTTGCCATAAGTCTCTTGGCTTTTTCATCATAAAGGTCTCAGCAGGGTCTTGGGCTATTCCACGAACGCGGTTATTGTTGTTGTCTATGTTCCTGTTGCTGGCATTGAAGTTGCTATTGTTGTTGAAGTTGTTGAGCCTGCCAACACGCGCCACATTTGTAGCTCTTTTACTGCTTCTAGCACTGCTGCTTCATCCTTATAACTCGAAAGTTATGTGTCGCAGCTGTATTTCATGACAAGAATATTTCTTGCCGTAGTAAAAGGGCGTGTAGTCCAAACACCACTCCACAAAAAACAAAAAAATAGAGTTTGTGCTGAGACGAAAAAGAAAATGATAAAAGAGTTTAATAAAGCTTACTGTTTTTGGTAAAACCTGTTAGCTAAGTCTAGTAATCCTGCTGCTTTCTTTTTGTCTAAACTTTTTAGTGCTTCGTCAGGGTTGGCTAAAATAGTTTCGTAAGCTGTTTTGTAGTCAAAAGGCAGTGGTTTTGTCGCGTCGTCGCCTTCGGCGACTGTTTCACGACGTACCCCACGAACGCGGTCAATGTAGTTGTCTATGTACCAGTTGCAGGCATCGAAGTAGCTAATGTAGTAGAAGTCGTTGAGCCTGCCAACACGCGCCACAGCTCCATCGCTAGCAGTCTTTTGAACGTATTCTGGGTTTAAGACATAGATTCTGGTTTTGGTTATGCCTGCTTTGCTCATCTCATCCATTACTTTCTCAAATTGCTTTCCTTTGCCATGAACCTGCTCTGCAAAAGCTCTCTGAGTCTTATTTAGCTTATTATATTTTGTAGTATCTATCTCATAAAAGCTCCACTCATCATCATGCTTAGTCAAGTTCAAATCATGTAAGACATAACGCTTAGCTCCGCCATTCCTCTTAGCAGCCCCTCCCCGTATCAATAAGAAATCATAGGTTTCAACTTTGTAATTTCTAGAATTCCTAATCTGATTGACGGCATCAGCAATGTTCTCCTGCTTAAGAACAGGATTAAGTGCAGTATTGGTGAAATAAAGAATAGCTTCTCCTTTCTCAATATTATAAACACAGCCATTGCCTACAATGAACCACTCACTCCTAAGGCTCTTATCTTTTATTCTATCAAGCTGAATCTCATGAGCCTCCTGAATTGTTTCAGGAGCAAGCTGAGCGTGCGCATTGTCAAGAGGGCAAGGAACATTAACCAAATTTTCTAATCCTTTTGTTTGAGCCATATTATCATCCCCAAATTTTTTTAATAAATATTATACTTTACCTATTTTTCCACTATAGATGCGACTATTCATTTATAAAAGTTTCGGTATTTTAATCACTATGAAGTAACTAATGAGATTGCGTAATTAATATTTTACAATCCAAATCTTTTTATTCTCACCCAAGTTCATACGAGCAATGGAGCTCATCGATTTCAAGGTCAAGTTTGAAGAAGCATTTGCTAGAAATGATTCTCTAGTCTTCTTCTGCAGCTGCGAGATTGCTTATAGCGGGAGAGCAGAGGCTTATCTTGCGCGTGGCGACAGGATAATCATCGTGAAAAGTGACAATACTTTATTGGTTCACCAGCCAGAAGGAGGCATGCCTATTAATTACATAAAGCCAGGCAGCAAAATCATGCTTGACGAACTTGAAAATCATCTTGTTCTCAAAGCTCAGAACATGGATTCAAAGGATTATCTTGATATTGAGATATTCAGGATTCATAATTTCATGAGCCACAAACTAGAGGATGGCATGAAGCAGGAGCTTGCTGGCAATGAAAAGGACATGAGCGACATGATAAAAGAGCATCCTCACCTTATAAGCCCAGATTTCCAACCCTTATCGCGAGAGGAACACACCAAGTTCGGCTTTATAGATGTTTTTGGCCATGACAAGAAAGGCAACCTTGTAATTATTGAGTGCAAGAGATACACTGCAAGCCTCCAATGCGTGACGCAACTAAGAAGGTATGTTGAGAAGATTAGCGAGCTGAAAGGAATTGATATAAAAAGAGTTAAGGGAATTCTTGCAAGCCCATCAATCAGCCCTAATGCGCTGGATATGCTGAAGAAGTGGGGTTTTGAATGGAAGCAGGTCAATCCTCCGAAGAGACTGGAGAGATATAATAAAGACCAGAAGAATCTTTCTGAATGGTAAAAAAAATAAAAAATTACTTGCACATCCCGCAAGCCTTGAGCCTTTTTTTTCTTGCTTCATCAGAATTAGCATAGGTTATCATGTCTTTATTCTTGACTCTTCTTAGTCCAAGGCAGTTTCTCTTATAATGGAACTTGGTTCCTGTTTTGGATGCGAAGACCTTTATCTCGCTCTTCTTAGGCTTGAGCTGCTTCTTCTGCTGAATCTCTCTTATCTTCTTATCTGCTCCTTCGAGTATGGCTTTCTCACTGATTAATCTTATCTTCTCGCTTATGGTCTTAACACCCTCATCAATCTTGTCAATGTCCCTTTTTACTTTTTCCATGTCCAGCTTAGGAGTTTCTTTTAGTTCCCGGACTTTAGGAAGCTCTTTTATCTTAGGCTCTTCTTCATAATCGAGAATTATTGATTTTGGAAGTTGCTCGCCTAGAACCTTCCACTCCTCTTCTTCCTCTGCTTTTTCTGCTTCATACTTTTTTCTTTCTTTCTCATAATCTTTTTCAGGCTCTTCCTCAGGCTCTTCCTCAGGCTCTTCTTCTTCATCATTTGTGTCGTAAACAATCTTCTCAATCCTGGGCTCGGGTATATCAACTATCTTTATCCCTGACCTTATTTCTGGCTCAAAAAAGCCTGCCATTTTATTTAGTTCATCCTTCTGCCTGAATGCTTCAATGTCATCTGCTCTGGGTTCTGAAGGCTTCTTTTTTATTTTTGGCAGCTTGAATTGCAGCTTTTTCTTGAAAAGCAAGATTACAACGCAAATGAAATATATCAGGAACATTAGCAGTCCTATGAATTCTGTGAACAAGCTCCTGTTAATCAATACGAGCAAAAGCATGAACGCCAAGCCGAGAATTGCTGCCCAGAAAACACTCCACTGCTCAATACCCAATTCTTCCTCCTTATGGAACAAGTACAGCATAATGACTTGGGCTATGATGAAGAACAAAACCAGGCTAGCTAGCGATACTATCTCGCTCGTGAAGAATATTAGCGGTATTATTAATGCGCTGATTACCAGCAAGAATATTGCTCTCTGCTTGAATAATCCAACCATTTTAACCCCTTTGCTAGAAAAATAAAAGTAGTATATAAAACTTTTCATTTGATAACCACTCCAGAGTGGTTGAGTGAAATCATAACGGGTTACAAAAAAAGTCGCCTTGGCCAGCTCGCTCAACAAATTTTTCGCACAAAATAATTCTCAAGAAAATTTGTACCTTGCTGTGAGAAATTTCGAAAATTTCTCACTCAAAAACTCACTATCTGAGTTTTTGTTGTTAAGCTCTGCTTTTCACCCGTTTCGCTCGCGCTTCAGGCCATAGCCCGACTTTTTCACGCTCTTAATAAGCATTAACGCACAAATTTATAAATTAACGCCGCATTCTGTGTTGAACATGAAGGTAAGCACTGAACTCAAGGAAATAGTAAAAGCATGGCTGGCTATAAGCATAGCCTTTGGCATAATCATCATGAAGGATGGCAAAACATTTGGCTTCAGCTTCCTAATAGCAGCGCTAACTGTCGGCTTAGGCTTCCTGGTGCATGAACTGAGCCACAGGCACTATGCAAGGAAGTTTCATAAGTACTCAGAGTTCAGAGCCAACAACATGATGCTGGTCATCGCCATTATTATGAGCTTCTTATTCAATATAATTATAGCAGTGCCAGGAGCAGTAATAATATCTGGCTTTGTACATAGGAAAGAAGCAGGAATAATCGCAACAGCAGGGCCTGCATCTAACATGGCACTAGCGATAATATTCCTACCGCTTATGCTCATTATTCCGACTATAGCATTTTATGGTTTCATGATTAACTCCTGGCTAGCGCTCTTCAACCTCATGCCCTTCTTAGGGTTTGACGGCCGCAAAATCCTTGATTGGAGCAAGCCCGCCTACTTCATGCTGCTAGGCATAGCAATATTGATGAATGTATTGCATGTAATCCTGCCCAACATAATGAGCATATGAGGCGAAAAGAATGAGCCCGCAACCTTATGAACACAGCATTGATGAAATCGCAAAGAGAGATTTTGACGATTATGAACTGTCTATGCAAGACAAGAAATCAATACAGGAAATAAAGAAGAAAATTAAGAAAGGCTATAAGAATCTTGAAGAAGTTGAGCAGCACCAAGAATTCCTTGAAGACCTAACCAACAAACTCAGGGGTGTTCTTCAGAACGAGAAAAGCATAGGCATGAATAACTGGGAGCTTGAAAGGCAAATGGGAGAGATACAATCACTCTACTTTGAGCTTGAAACCATACGAAAAGAAAAAGCAAAACAGGAAGAATAGGAATATAGAGGCATAAAATGAAATGCGATGTTTGCGGGAAAAAAATAGAAACAACCTTTCTCAACAAAATTATAGGCACAGTCATAAGGGATGAAAAGGGAAAAAAGAAAACTGTGTGCAATGAGTGCCAGAAGAGATACACGACAAGCGAGATAAGAACAAAACTTTAAATAAGGCATTAACTTATTCTATCCTCGTGCCTCCGTAGCTTAGTGGCTTGAGCAGCGCACTCGTAACCAATCGGGCAATGCGCAGGTCGGGAGTTCAAATGAGAAACCATGTTTCACAACCGGAAAAACAGGGTTTTTCTGAACGTCTCCCCGGAGGCTTAATTTTTTATGATCCTACTTCCAGCTTTTGTGAATTTTCTTGAAAAATATCCTGCAATAATAACTTTTGTCAGTTTCGTGTCCGCTATGATAAGATTGTAATTTCCAGTTTAATTCTTTTTTATCGGATATATCGGAAGGAACTGAGTGCTTCTAGCTTTTTCCTCAATCATCTGATTCAGGGTCAACCCTTTTTTTAGTGCTGCGTTTTCAGCTTCAATAATATCATTGATCTCAATACGTTTATCAAGAATGGCCTGTTTCCCAATCTCTCCTATAACAATATCTTCTTCGAAAGAATAAACGAGAGACTGCACTTTCAGTGGGACACCCGTTAGATAATTTTCTATTGTTGGTGCAACTTTCCTTCTGGCAATTGAGGGCACAGTATGCAATGGTGCGATATCAATGCTCAGGTCATCGCGCATGAGCTTTGGATGCCCGAACCTATTCATCTTCATGATCCATCCTAAAACATCGATTGTTTTGGGAACTTCTTCGACCAGAAAATCGAAGTCAATTTGCGAAGACTTTACGCCGTAAAATGTGGCGATGATATTTCTATATATAGATCCGCCCGCCAGATAAATATTCTTGCACCCGAGCCCTTTTACGATTGAATAAGTCATATGAAGAAGATTCTTGTCGACACTTTCATGGAAAGCTAGAGTGAATTTGTCCATGATCAAATGGAAACGGTGACTAGTATAAAATTTTTTGCTTTCTAAAGATCCTTCAATTCAGACAGGGGCTTATTATATCCTCATCCCTTGTTATATCCTCACTCCTTGAACTTGACCATGCTGATGGAGAATCTTTTTGGTTCGTCTTGCTTATTGAAGATGAAGCAGTCTGTGTGCGCGTTTATTATGAACAGGCCTCTTCCGCTAAATGACAAGGTATCACCGTTTTTTCCAGGCAGGATTTTGCTCTTATCAACCCCTTCTCCAACATCAGTTATCCTGAGGAAATAGAACTGATTATTAATGAGGAACTCTATCTCGATTAGCTTCTTACGGTTCTCCTCTATGTCAGTGGGCCTTGGAATGCAGCGGCTTCCAATCTCATAACAGGATTCTTCTCCTCCCTTGTTGCCGTGTAGTACTGCATTGGAGTAGGCTTCTGCAAAGCAGAGTCTTAGAGAGTGATCATCAAAGCCAAAACTCTTTGCTTCCCTTGACATGTATTCTGCAAATATTTTGTTATAAGTTTCTGTACTTGAAGAATCTGTCTTGAAGTACATGCATGAGGTTGGGGCTTGTAGGCTCACAATGCGCTCTATAACATCCTTTTTCTTGCCTACGCATTCTGCGAGTTCACATGCAAAATATTTTCTAAAAAATTCCTGGGCTCGTCCATGATTAATCTCAAAGTAGTATGCTTCCTGTATTGCCCATTTTATTATAAAGCTTAGCAGAGGCTCTTCATTCTCTTTTCTCCTTATCACTTCTTCCAGTAGCGATGCCATGAAAATAGAAAGAGGGAATGACTTTTTTCTTATAAATGTTATTAAAATAACCACTCTGGTGTGGTTTACAAGTTAGCGTTGTTTATTTGGTAAAGTATATAAACGCAATAAAACATTCTCTTTATTGATGTTTATCATACCCAGGCGGTTTCGCGGGATAAAGAGGTTTGAGCAGATTCTGAGGATTCTGGCCAAGTACGAGCTAGGCTTCTTGCTGGAAAAAATTCATCTCAAGAAGCGCTCATTACTTCCTAGGAAGAAGAACCCTATTCCTGCTGAACTCAGGAAGATGTTCGAGGAATTAGGCGGCAGCTTTATCAAGCTTGGTCAACTATTGAGTCTAAGACCTGACCTTATTCCACAGGAGTATTGCGATGAATTAAGCAAATTGCAGGACAAGGTTCCACCGATATCTTATGCAGAGGTTGAGCACGTCTTAAAATTAGAGTTTGGCAAGCCTATCAAGAAATTGTTCAGGAGCTTTGACAAAAAACCAATTGCAAGTGCAAGCATCGGCCAAGTTCACATCGCCAGATTAATGAATGGCAAAAAGGTTGCTGTGAAGGTTATGCGGACAAGCATAAAGAATCTCTTTGAGACAGACATTGAAATACTTGAGTACCTGGCAAGGCTTATCAAGCACCACGTCAGGCAAAGCATTGTTGACCCTGAGGAGGTGGTGCAGGAGTTCAAGCAATACACTGAGAACGAGCTTGATTATTTGAAAGAAGCCCATAATATAAAGATGTTCTATAATAACTTCAGGAATGACAAGAGAATAATCATTCCTGCAGTGCATGAAAAATTGACTACTCATCGCGTTCTGGTCATGGATTTTGTCGAGGGCATTGAGCTCAAGGACATAATCTCCCATGCAAAGCAGTTCAAGCAGGTGAACAAG
This sequence comes from Candidatus Woesearchaeota archaeon, assembly GCA_016932315.1. GTDB lineage: Archaea > Nanobdellota > Nanobdellia > Woesearchaeales > SM23-78 > SM23-78. Next base: position 30,832 of record JAFGDD010000018.1, on the reverse strand, counting down.
AAAAGGATTGCCAGTTTGATTGTTTACAGCTTTATGAAACAAATATTTGTTGATGGATTCTTCCACGCAGACCCTCACCCTGCCAACATCCTGGTAAACAAGGAAAAGATAGGGTTGATTGATTTCGGGATTATTGGCAGGCTTGACGAGGAATTAAAGGAAAAGCTTGGCTTATTGTTTATTAGCATGATTCACAGGGATGCAAATGGCATGGTTAAATCTTTCATCAGCCTTAACATGGTGGATTCTGATGTTGATGTTAATGGATTGAAGGAAGACATCCGGAACACTTTGGGTGAGTATTATGATACTGGCTTGGAAAAAATGGATTTTGCAGAATTATTCTTCAAAAGCATCGGCGTAGCAAAGAAACACGATATTCGATTGCCCAAGGATTTTGTGCTGCTAGGCAAATCCCTGGTAACCTTGCAGGGCGTTGGCATTGAGCTCAACCCTTATTTTAACCTTGTAAGGGAAACCAAGCCTTTTATCGACCATCTTGTTAATGAGAAGAGAAAGCCTTCTTACCTGGCTCAGAGGCTTGCGCGTGAAACTACGCGTTTTGCAGAATTTGTCCAAGGACTGCCTGACGAATCCCAGAAGGTTTACAAGACAATACAAAAAGCAGACATAGCCCTTGACAGCATTAACACAGACTTACGAAGCTTGACGCGCGAAGTAAGGGTTGAAGGCTGGAGGATTATCATAGGGGTAATCATAGCAGCTCTAGTCATAGGTGCAAGCCTGGTTTACAATGCAGTGCAGTGGATGGGTGTGCTTTTCATCATCATAGCTTGCATTCTCGTCATTCAATTACTGTTCTCAATTGTTTATGATTCAGTCAAGAGAAAGAAAGCTTGAATTCGTGATTTGAAATTGTGATTATTCTATAATCATCAAGAAAAAACATATTCCTATCATGCTTAATGCTCCGCCTTAATAGTGGCCAGAGTGCATGCGCTCTGTCTTGAAGAATATCTTATAATCGCAGTGAGGGCAAGTACAGGTCTGGTAGTGTTCATGTTTCCAGAACTCAGGCTCCCAATTACCGTTATGCTCCTTTCTACACGAAGGGCATACTAATTCCAAATGCGACGACCTAAACATGTGCATCCTCATCCCATTCAATCAAATGTATTTATTGTATTTATCTTCCGCTACGAACGTCATCCCTTGCTAAAAAAACAAGAGAACAGATTATATGAAAAGGAAAGGAGTTGTTTAAATAGTTTATGGAAGTAAAAGGCATTATAAAACAGCAAATTATATAAAAACCAAAGTTAAAGATGCATTATATATTTATATTATATATTAGAGGGGTGGTTTTTCATGGCAGGATTTTTAAAGGAAATAGGAAAGTTCATTCTTGGCGAAGGCATAAACAAGCTCCAGTCAAAAGTTGATGAAACAGTCAAGAAAGTTGAGCAGAGAATTGAGATAATAACCAAGAAAGTCATTAAGACTTCAATATTGTTCCTCATGATGCTCATAGGAGTAATATTCATGCTTGTTGGGCTTGCGCAATACTTGAATGCCGTCGTGCCAAGGCTCGCCCAAGGCTTGGGAACAATTCTTGTAGGAGCAATACTCATAGTGCTAGCATTATTCGTGAGGGTTATGAAATAGGTTGAGAAGATTCAATATAAAAAAAGAAAATTTCTGTGCCTGCTCGCTCGGTTTTTTCTCGAAAATCAACTACCTCGCCCTAAAGGGTGAGGTATGTCTTTATGAAGTTGCTTTAACATCGAGCGATGGTAGTTGTGCTCAAAAACTTCGTTTTTGGCACTCAAAAGCCAGAGGCTTTTGTTGATTCAAAAAGGAAGACCCCGACCTTAAGGGGGAGGTATTCTCTTTTTGTAATAAATTAGAATTAGGAAAAAACAACTACAGCGCTTCTTACGATGTTCATCAGCTCGCTCGCAATATTGGCACAGACGAAATTTTCTATTGTGTCAACTTTTCAGAACTTCTTTGCTGCCTTTGATAAAAGTATTACCTCTAGGATGCTGGTGGCTAAGCCTATTAACGGGCCCATGACTGCTAGGAATAGAGTGGCATATAATGCTCCTGAAACTATGTAAAGTATTCCTGTTGCTAATGGCAGGCGACCAAGCTTTTTCTTCAGCTTGAATATTGAAATCCCAAATAATATTTCGACTAAACCAATCATTACAAGCAACCAAAGGGTTAGCGTGCTCAAACCAACTGATGGTATGAGTACTAGTAAGAAATCAACTCCTGTAAGCACCACTGTGAAGACCACTCCAATCAACGTCATTGTGTGCAAGAATTTCAGCTTAAGCTTTTTTGAAAGTATAAAGTAGCCGTTAAGTACCAGAAGCCCTGCTATTAGCCCGATTATTAAAAGTAATAACGTGATAATCTTAACAGGGAGATTATCTTTCAGGTAGCCAGTAAGAAACCCTAATATAAATCCTGGAATGACTATTATTGCGTTGATTACTGCTGCAATAGCTGCCCATTTAAGCATCTTGTTCATTATCTCACCCTTTGATTCTACATAGTAACATTTTTCTTTTTCGCCTAACTTTTTCAACTAAGTTTTTTCTTAAATTCATCCAATTCCTTCAAAAACCTTTTTACAGTATTATTCACGTGCTCTGGCTGGGTCTTTAGTATTTCTGCAAGCTTTCCAAGCACCTCCTCTCCTTTGTAGGCAACTGTGCTCACCAACTTAAATTCTTCAAGCTCTTTCTTCTCAAGCTTGGTTCCTTTTTGCACTGCCTTTCTTGCCTTTTTCCATTTCTCAAACAATTCTTCAACTCTTGCAGGAAGCTGGTCAATGTCCACATCAAGCAGTTGGGCTGTTTCTGATAGAACATTCTTTTCTGCGTTTGCCGTCTTGACAGCTGCTTGTCCTGCTGTAAACTCTATCCTTACAATTCCGTCCTGCACCTTGCTCGTCTTGAGAATCTTGATAATCTTCACATCTCCGGTCAGGTCGAGGTGTGTTCCTCCGCAAGCCTCAACATCCAGGCCAGAAATTGCAACCACTCTTATCTGCCTGCCAGGCACTGCTCCGCCTTGGTAGAGTACAAAGCCGTATTTGGCTTCTGCAACATTCCTGTCCATGAAACTCTTGTATACTGGAAGGTTGTTTTTTATTATCTCATTGGCTGCCTGTTCTATCTTAGCGACTTCTTCATCAGTCAGGGAATCATAATGAGTTATGTCAAGCCTGGCCTTTTCCAGTGACTTGGAAGCTCCTGCCTGCCATACATGATTGCCTAGCACTCGCCTTGCAACACCATTAATGATATGGGCTGCTGTGTGATGCTGGGCGAGTTGGAGTCTGGTGTCAAAGTCTATCCTACCAGCAACCTTGTCGCCCTCATGAAAGTCAGGCTTGTGCTTTGCAACGTGCACAATCACATTGCCTTGCTTGAAAACATCAGCTATTTCTGTCTTTCCGATTACGCCTTTGTCATGCAATTGGCCTCCGCTTGTAGGATAAAATGCTGTCCTGTCAAGGATTATGTATTTGTCATCTATTATCCTCAACACTCTAGCCTCAAAGTCCACATAGTCATAGCTGTCAAAGTAAAGCGCTTCTGTAGCAGGAATATCTTTTAAATCAAGCTCTATGGCCTTATGCGTCTGGGTTTTTTGCTCTTGCTCTGCATCAGACTGCTCATGCTTCTTAGCTACCAATGCATAAAAGTTCTCAGGCACTTCTACTTTCATTCCTTGCTTGGCAGCTTCTTCTATTACCTGCTCTGGGCTTATGCCGTGGCTATCATAAAGCTCAACAAGTTTTTCAGGAGTAATCTCTTTCTTGCTCTTAAGCAATTGCTCAACTACTTGCTCTCCTTTTCTCTTGCTCTGATAATACTTGTGCTTCTCCACCTCAAGGATTTTCTTAACCTCGCCCAAACCCTTGAGAAGTTCTGGATAAACCTGTTTCAGGTATTCTGCATGCCACTCACAAACTTCTGGCAAGGAAACATCCCATTTGAATTTTTCAATGAAGCCCAAGGCTCTCCTGAAAATAACCCTAAGATTATAATATCCGCCGACATTCGAGGGCAGCCCTCCATCAATGATTGCGAACAATAATGCTCGTGAATGCTCTGCTATTGAGTATAGCGCAGTCATGGGCAGTATCTTATTTTTCAGCTCATCAACGTTTATCTTAAGCTCTGCAGCGACGTCTTCCCATTGCTCGTCAATATTTTCTGCCTCATCAAGGTTGAGCTTGGATGATAATGGAGCAAATTTCCTGTAAAGGTTCTCATCAAATTCAACATTGAGCTTTTTCCTTAATTTTGCTATTACTGTCGGGAAAGCCGCGTCATAAATAGTTAGCGCGCTTTGGCTGAACCAGGCAACTCTTTCCATGCCTAATCCCATGTCAAGCACTTTTATCTTTAATTCCTTATCTCCAGAATCACTGTGCTCATACATCATGTAAACCTGATTGAACAGCTCCACCCCCCTACTGAAGAATTCCATGCAAGGGCCGTAATTACCCCCTCCTGCCCAGGACTCTTCGTGCAATGTAAGTTCTTCCTTTGGCACTCCAACATCCTTAGTTATATAGTCATAAATATCCTGGAATAATTCATTCTGGTCCCATTCTGATGGCTCAACAAACACGTGCTGGCCTATCATCACGAATCCTGTGCAATGGCTACCAGTAACGCCAACATTATCAACATCCCCGAACCTGAGGCAGAATTGCGGTATTACAAGTTTTTTTGCAGGCGGAGAGCTTTCACCGCTGATAACATAAGGCTGGAAAGCAGCTATTGAGGCATTTGTGAAATCAATTGTAGGGTTCCATCTTGCAATTACAGGATAACGATTAATAGCCTTATAACCTCTTGCTTCAAAGAACTTCTTGAAGCCAAGCCAAACATCAGGGAAGCTGAGCTTTTTCTTAACAGGCGCACCGCGGAATATATCAACTCCACCGATGCAGGCAGGATCACCGCAAGTAGTCTGGTCCTGGTGAATCGCCCAGAAATGCATCCCGCACTTGCACTGCTTGCGCATAAAGCCTTCTGCTCTCAACACATTAGTAGCATAGTATTTGTCAGGCTCAGCACTAGCCAGCTTCTTGAATTTGGTCTTAAGCTCCTTGTCTGACAGCATGTTAAGACATAGAGTAGAAAATGGCTATTAAAAGCTTTTGCATTTTGAGGTGTTATAGAAAAATTCGGGCATATGCCAAGATGCGAGCGAGGCCTGTATAAAACGGAAAATTTAAGTAGTAAGGAACAAATTTTCTTATTTGCGTTGTTGACAAGCGTCTTCGAAATTTAAGCAATTATTATCGATGATGCTGCGCGCCCGGCGGCGCGACCCCGCGCAACGCATAAGGTTTTGTTCTTCTAAGAAATTTCGACCTTAGGACGCTTGTCCTATCAACAATGCTTTCTAAAAGTTTGACGAGCGAATGGCTAAGGCGATTTCTTCAACATATTTTTATTTTTTCAGCAAGCTTTTTAAACCCTTATTTTATTCCTTGGCCTATGGGTAGGCGTGAGAGAGCGAGTGATAAGAAGAAGCAGATTCTGATTAGTGTTATTCTTGCTGCTATCATGATATTCTCTGCTTTTGGAGTGATGCTTGGCACTGTGGGCAATGAGATGCGCTACGGCAAGTACAAGTTTGAGATTCAGGGCAATGTTTATGTCACCAAGATTAATGGCCAGCAAATGGCTTTTTACTCCTTGCCCAAACAAATAGAAGGAATTAATCTTTCAAGCGTTATTACTAACAAGCTAAAAGAAGCTTACATGATAACTATCACATTCAACCCTTATGATACAAACAATATCCAGCTAATGGAGATGGTGAGGTTTGACTTGTCGCAGCTGCTCGGCAAGGTAGTGTATAATGGAGTTCTCAATGCATCTGAGCAATACCCTGACTTGCCAGTGCTGACCTGTGCAAATGCCACGCTCAAGACGCCGGTCATTGTGCTGAACATGTCAGATAATACCAGCATTGTGGATGTTGATAATTGCATCTACCTGAACGCCAGAGGGCAGGATTTCTTGATATTGAGGGACAGGTTATTGTATTCTTATTACGGTGTGATACAAAATGAATAAGCCAGTTGCAGTTGAGAAAAAGAATAAGAAAGACAAGCCGCAGCAAGAAGAGCAGGAAAAAGATGTTTCTGCTGAGGAAAAGTTTGAAAAGAAGAAGAAAGACAGCAGGAAGAGCAACCTGAAATTTATCATATTCACAGCAGTGCTTGTCATAATATTCCTGGGAATTGTGCTTGTGCCTGCTCTTATCAGGAAGATTAATTTTGAGAATAACAAGTACAACGGATTTGATTTCATTAAGCACAGCGACGGCTTCTGGTACACCAAAGTGCAAAAAGGAGACCAGCCTTACTGGATACCATTCTACTACCACCCAAAAGAGCTCGAAGACATACCTATTGACGCCAACCTAAGGGGTAAATTCTTTGAGGTAAGGGACAATAATGGCAGGATATTCATCACCCTAGACCCTGACGCAGAGAATAATACTATAATCATTGCAGGCGTTGAGATAGCCAGGATTACAGGAGACAAATACCAGTTACTAAACGTACCAACGCACTCAGCATTTATTAAGCCACCAAAAAATACAAATGTTGAGACAGGAACGCCAATAATAACTTGCAAGGATTCAAGCAACCAAACCTTGGTGATATGGCTCACATTGAGCGACAAAAACATTGCTTATTCCTATGATTACTGCATCATTCTCGAAGCCAAGAGTTACAACGACATGGTAAGAGTTGCAGACAGAACAATGTACAACCTTCTTGGAATAATGAACTAATAATTGATCTGAGCATTATTTAGAATTCTTTCAATATGATAAGAAATAATTAATATAACAAAAGAAAAAAATAAAATATTTTTACTTTCTGTCAGACCACGCCACCAGTCCTGTTATGACCAGGTTTGCAATGCCCCCCAGCCATCCAATCACTGGTATCAATCCAACTAGGATTGCCAGGCACAGCCAACCAGGATACTTTCTCTGCTCGTAAATGTTCCAGGTCCAGATGAAGTAGAAAACTGCTCCTACAATAGGCACAAGGAAGATGAACCCCCAAGGCCATTTCTTCTTCGCCAGGATCGGTATCAAGAATGCGTTGGCAATGGGTATCCATGCAAGCCATGGCTTGTCATAATTAAGCTTCCTAGCAATAGTCATCCACGCAAGCGCATAATACACATAAAGCACTATCAGGATTACAATCCCTAGCGCGAGAAATGCGCCGAACAAAGCTGCGTATGGTCCAAGCATCGCAAGTTCTTCACCAGCCATCAAATCACCCCCTGAATTTTTATTATTTAACAATCTTGGATAAGCTTATATTTATATGTTTGCTTTGAAAAGCTTCACAGAAAAAAAAGTTACCGCCTAAATAAATAAGGCGAGCATTAAGTCCACCACCGCCATCAGGTGCAAACTTCTACGGTAACATAAGATTGGCGCGTTAATTGGGGGTTACCCAAGCAAAAGAGCAGGGCTCTTTTGATGTGCGAAGAAAACAAAGTTTTCTAGCACAACAAAACAAGTTTCGTTTGTCCCAAAAACAGAGTTTTTGTGACCATACGGGGAGATAGCGCCTTCGGAAATCAGAATCAAAAGTTTGCAAGGTGGTGGACGCAAATGCGAGCAGTCAAGTCAAACAGAACAACTTTTTCCGCCCCGCTTATTCTTCTCCGCCATAAGAAACATTAGTCGATACTTCCTCTATCTCATCGCCTTCTGCCACGACAAACCTTAATGCAAATCCCAGCTTGATTAATGCAGTGATTATTGCTGTGTGCTCTTTGCCAGTGCCAGAGTCAAGGTTGACGGCAACATCAAAGCCTTTTATTTTTCCTTCAAGCTGGCTGGTTATGCTGTCCCGTATCTTGCTTGTATTGTCCTCAGAATTGATAATGATGAAATGGATGTTTTGTTTTTTAATCTTGAGGTTCTCCTTGCTCCACTGGTTGGCAACGAGAAATATGTTGTCGAACTCTAGCTTGCTGATTAGCTTCAACACTCCAGTCCATGTTCCTTTGCCAGTGCTAAGGCAGGCTACTAAGTCAGTCATGCAGTTAATAGGAATAAAAGGTTTTATAAAAGTTATGGTGAAGTTGCCGGAAATCTTGCACTTTTTTACCATAGTATTTTATTAAGGGGTTCTAAAACAAAAAGTATATAAAATGATTCATATTAATTGATATTATGAGATATCAAGGAGTATCAAATGGACTTTTCCAAGTTCGAGTTCGAAATAAAGAGGCACGCCTTTATCCGCGCAATGCAAAGAGGAGTAACGCCGGACATGATAGAGGCAACTCTCAAAGGCGGCCGGGTTGTCAGGCACGGCAAGAACAACTACAAGTTCTGCAGAGAATACGAAGAGTTCACAGTGGTCTGTGTAGACCGGATTCAAGGTGAAAGAATCATCATCGTAACAATCGAGGTCAGAAAATGAAAAAATGCTCTGAATGCAACTCTGAAATGAAAGAGATGAAAGCCAAGACTCCTGAAGGAGTAGAATACAAGTATTACAAATGCTCCAATTGTAATTCTGAAATTGTTGACATGAAGCAACTGCACGAAGTAGCTAATAAGTATCGCGAGATGAAGCGCTACTCTGCAAAGCTCACACCCTGGGGGAAAAGCCTGGGCCTAAGGATTCCAAAGAAGCTGGCTGAGAAATACAAACTAAAAGGTGAAGTAACCCTCATACCAGAAGATGGCGGAATAAGGATTGTAGCCTGATTTTAGAATTATTATAAGATAAATTATTTAAATATGATTAATTCTTCTGGCAACCATGAAAAAAGCATATTTAGTTCATGGATGGGAAGGCAATCCTGAAAACTGCTGGTTCCCCTGGCTAAAACACGAATTAGAAGAGCGAGGATACACAGTATTTGCTCCGGCAATGCCTGACCCTGAAAACCCAAGAATTAATACCTGGGTTGGTGCTTTAAAAAAAATAATAAAGCCTGACCAAAATACTATTCTCATTGGCCATTCTATTGGATGCCAAACGATTTTGCGATATCTTGAGTCTATAGACACGAAAATAAAATTTGGCGGAGTGTTCCTTGTTGCGGGGTTTGTTCACTTAAAAGGCCTAGAAAGCAAAGAGGAAAAAGATATAGCAAAACCCTGGCTCAGCACGCCAATCAATTGGGAAAAAGTAAGAAAAAACTCCAAAAAATTTGTTGCATTCTTCTCAGACAATGATGTGTTCGTGCCTGTTGAAGACTCAAAGATATTCAAGGAAAAGCTTAATGCTAAAATAATCCTGGAGCATAATAAAGGCCACTTTGATGATGAAGCAACCATAAAAGAGTTCCCTTCTCTCCTGAAAGAGATAATAAAATAAAAATAGAAAAAATCCAAAAAATATAATAAAAAATAAAAAAATAAAAAATTTGAAATAATTTTAGTACACCGGATAAGCTCCTGTGGTCGTCTCCAAGTCTATGTTCTTGACCTTGCTTAGGTCGCTGAGCTCATTAATCCTGAGAAGGTTGGGTGACTTGGTGTAGAGCATGTCCTTGATGTACAGGCTTCTCTCAACTGCTGGGCTGTAGTAGTTGTCGCTTCCTTGTGAGTGGTCGATTAATCCTCTCAAGGTTATCTCGTCCTTGGTTATCTTGAATACAAATGCTCCGTTGTATCCTGTGCCGCCAGTGCCTGTTGTGCAAACATCTCCCCAGCAGCGCCCATAGTTATAACTGTAAGCTGGTATTACGAGCAGGTTGTTTGCCTTGCTGAACAAGAAGGCTTTGTGCTCGTATTCTGCTGTGCTCTGCGCATAGTCTTCTTCTGTCACAAACTTGGCTATCTCTTTTGGATGCTCAACATCTGTAACATCAAAGAGGCTTATTTTAAGCCCTTCCTGCCTTCCGGTGGCGCTGGTATCCCTTCCTATCCCGATTATGGTGTTCTCATCGTATGGGTGCAGGTATCTTGAGAAGCCTGGAATCTTTAGTTTTCCCAGCTCGGTAATGTCGTTCGGGTTGCTTAAGTCTATCACAAAGAATGGGTCAACCTGCCTGAAGGTCACCATGTAAAGCCTTTCTCCCATGAACCTTGTTGAGTATATCTGCTCTCCTTTTGCTAATCCTTTTAATGAGTCCATAACGTCAAGGTCTTTGTCCAGGGTAAAGATGTTGTTGGTTGACTGGGTTTCTTTCTCTTCCTCTGCCCAGTAAGTCCACCTTGCGCTAATAGTGGTGGCTATCCTGAATATGTTTTTGTATTCGTCCATGCTGAACTGGTTGTTAACGTGGCCTGGCACTTTGCCGTTGGCTGCAATGCTTATCTCACCATTGTCAACGCTTACCTTGTTTATTATAGTGTATTCCATGTACTCGTACTCATCGAGCTTTTTCTGCAATTCCTCGTCAACCTGGTCGTTGAAATCTTCCTGCTCCTTGTTATCCATATAATTAACGTATGACTGAACGATTTGCAGTATCTTGGATTCCTTTTCTGGCTGTGAAAGCACGTCATTGTCTGTTGCTTTTATCTTCTTAATCAGCTCTTTGTCAGAGTCTGTCAGCTGCGGCGTTACTAAGTCAATGGTTATCTTGTTCCTGAGCTCCCATTCATTAATGTATTCTGTGTAGGTTATGAAGATGTTATTCTCTGACATGTACATGTTCTGGCTTGCCTCAACAGCGATGCTCTTGGAGTTCACGTCCTGCTCTGGCTCTGTTATTTTGATTGCGTGTATGTTGGCGAACTGCACTGTCTGGTAAGGTATGGGGTAATAATATATCTTGTCAATAGGTATTGAGCTTTTCACATTGCCTTCAACAATCAAAGGGGTTGGGTAAACATCCCTGTAATATGCTCCTGTGGTTGTTATGAAATACACATAATCATCAGTCATCCTTGACTCAAAGTAGTTGCCCTCGAACTTGTACTCCTTGACTAAGTCAGGCTCTTCCTTGTCGCTTAAGTCGTATATGTTGAAGAATGACATGCCCTGCCTTGGGACAAAGTCAATGCTTTTGAAATAATCAAGGTCATAGAAGTTGCCGTACACTGCAAGGTGGTCCCCGTTAATGAACAAGCCTGACGGGTTGATATTGTCCTTGAACTTGATGGTTGATACTATTTCTGCGTCTGCCCCAGGGTAAGCCTTTATTATGAAGACTGTGTTGCCAGTGATAGTGTATATATATTCTCCATCTGTCTTCATGATGTCTCCTTCATCAACTCCGCTAACCTGGTTGTTGGTAGTTGAGAAGTCTCCTTCCTCTGCATTCACTTGAACTGCTGCATTGCTATCAGCTCCGGCTGCTGTTGGCGCAACAGAAGAAATTGATTTCTCCATAGCCATATCATACATTATTCCTCCTCCACCTCTATAATACCCATAATAATTGCTTGCAGCATTTGATTTCACAAAAGCCTCAAACTCTGCCTCTGTCTTAAAGTTCTTGGCATTCAAATCTATGGTTGGGTCAAAGACTTGTGCAGGCTCATAAGTTCCTTGAGTAAGAACTGTGCCTGTGCCTCCGGTGCCTCCTGTTCCGCCGGTTCCTGGACCTGATGGAGGTATTGTTTTGCAGCCTGCCAGTAAAAGAACTGCGACGAGCATCAGTATTCCGATAGAAACTGTAATCGTTTCCCAAAAATTGTTGGCTTTCTTCATTATTATCACCTTGGTTTTTGTTTTTAATTATTCATTCTCCTCTTTTTTAATGCCTTAATACAACCTGTTAAGATGCCCTCTTATATATGTTTTGTTAAGAATTCGAATTGAGTTGAAGTTATTGCTGATTATAAAGATAAAAAATTAGAAAAAATCTTACTTCTTCTCAGAATACTTGCATTTGCCGCAGGTCCATCGGTCTTTGTGGTTTGCCATGAAGGTTCCTGGTCCGCACTTGGGGCAGGTCTTGTTTTTCTTGCTGACGTGTCCTCCGCTGACTTCATAAACCTTGCTTATCTTGTAAGCCTTGCCTTTCTTTACCGGCCCTGCTGGTTTCTTTGCTGCTCCTTTCTTGTCATCTGCCATTTTATTTTTCTCCGAATTATGATTTTTAATTAATGTTTATTTCTTCTCTGCTGCTTCTTCTGCTGGCTTGGATTCTTTTTGCTCTCCTTGGCCGTGCCTTAAGAGCATGTAGTTCTGCTCTACCTGCTTCATGGTTTCTGCATCATCATATATTTCGATTATGAAGTGCGCTGACTGGTTGCCGTAGTCTGGCTTTAATTGCTTGACCAATACCAATTCTTCTTTTGCATTGAGTTTGTGAGCAATTTCTTTCCTTAATTCCAGTCTTCCTGGAGTCTTGCCTTCATATCCCAGCTTTCCTGTTAATGTCCTTTTCTTAAGCAGTTGTTTCTTCTCATCATTAATTATTTGTATGTTCATAATAATCACTCTCTGATCATGCGCTTATCTTACCTTGATGGCGTATTCGCCGTCTTTCTCTACGCCCATCTTCTTTGCGATGACTGATTTGCCAATATTTAGGAATTGCACTCTGCCTTGCCACACTGTTGAGAGGTTTTTCCTCTTGCAGACTGGGCACACGTCGTCTTCTGTGAATATCTTGCAGCTCCTGCATACTTGTTTTTTCGCCATGATTATCAACTCATTATTTTTTATTTATTTTATTTATTCCTTGTTTCTCTTGTCTTTTCTTCCTTCTTCTGGCTTTGCCCTTCTAGGCCTTCCTTCTGCTCCCTCTTTTAAGTCGGGTTCAACCCATTCATCTTTTCCAAGGCCTGCCTGCCTCATGGTCAGTCCGAGCTTAGGGTTGGCTACGTCCTTGTATGAGATTGCTATTATTCTTGCTCTGCACTTATCTCCTACCTTGATGCTTCTCTTTGAGTCCTTGCCCAGTAATACTTTGTCCTTGCTGAAGCTGACAAAGTCATTCATGGTCTGGCTTATGTGTATCATGCCGTCTATTGGCCCCATTGAGAAAAACACTCCGAAGTCTGCGATGTCTTTTATCTTGCCTTTGACTACTTCCTGCATTTCTGGTTCAAATGTGAGCAGGTTGAAAGTGGTCTCATAGTATGATGCCCCGTCGCCTGGTATGATTACTCCTTCTCCTATACTCTCAACGCCAGACACATCAATTACCATGCCTGTTTCTTTTGATATGAATCCTGAATACTTGCTCTTTATCTCTGTGATTACTGCTTGTTTTAATTCCATGCCGAACTTGTCAGGCGACACCCTGATGTGGTCCTTTATCTTTACTTTGTAAAACATTATCTCATCACCAGATTTTATTTGTTATTTCTTATTCATGAATTATTTTATTATCATCAAATATTTTTTCTGGCGCAAGCCTATCGTCTTGGCGCCTTTCTCACTGACCCTGTCCCTTAAGGCTTTGTCCTGGGTTGCAACGTATGTACTCGCATCTGCCTTTGATACGATAATATCGTCAACGCTGTTTTTACTCACGAAACTATGCAGGGTTTTTAAGTTTTTCTGTCTTATCAGCACGAGAGCAAGCTTTGCAGCAAATTTGTCCTTTTCCTTGCCTGCAGCGACTAATTGGTTAAGCTCAGCAATGCTCTTATCTATCACGCACATCTCAAATGGCTCGCTCATTATCCTTTCAAGCTCTGTGAAGATGTCCACCATAAACTGTCCTGGTACGAGCAGGAAGTTGGTGTCCAGGATGACTTTCTTTTTCATAGACTTGAGTTGCACTGCTGTTTTTAAAAAGGTTTGGAAAATACTTTCTTTTAGGGGGTTTTTTGCGAAAAACATTTAAATCAAAACCTATTTCCGTTACTACCATGAAGAAACAAATTAATTTGCAGTCGATGTTGATGTGGACAGGCATGGCTATATTAGCATTGATAGTTGTATTCTTCATATACCAAGCCATAGGCAATTTCAGCACGGTCTTCGGCACAATAATGGCCCTTGGAGCAATAGGGTTCTTTGGCTGGTTCTTCCTAGAGCACATTAACTGACTGCATAAAAAAGCAGAACCCCAACATTTTCTTAAAATTAAATAGAAAAAAATACTATAAAAAACAACAGGTAAGCAATAAAAAAAAATTTATTTAAAAAATTTATTTCTTCTTAAGAGAATTCCTAATATCCCTCAGCAACAATACCTCCTCGCTAGGCTTAGCAGGCGCCGCAGGCTTGGCTTCTTCCTTCTTCTTCAGCCTGTTCATCTGCTTAATCATGATGAAGATAGCCAAAGCAATAATTACGAAGTCGATCACTGTATTAATGAAAACCCCTATATTAATGTTGATAGTGCTATTCAATGGAATCATTATCTTTGAAAAATCAATTCCTCCAATCAACAACCCAACAGGCGGCATAATCACATCAGTCACAAGAGAACTGATTACCTTGCCAAAGGCGCCGCCTATGATGATACCTATAGCCATGTCCACCATGTTGCCCTTAACAGCAAATTCCTTGAACTCCTTAAGAAATCCCATTTAATCACCCCACTAATATAAAAAAAGAATAAACTGCTGGTATTTAAATCTTATTTTTCCGCAAGCTTTATAAAAACAATTAATAATAAAACAATTTAGATATTCATAATTTAATTAAAGAGGTGAAATGGCTTGAAGATTATTCTGAAAAAAATACCAAAGAATCCTATCATCATTGAAGGCTTCCCGAGCTTTGGGCTCGTTGGAACCATAACAACAGAGTTCCTTCTCGAACACCTTAAGGCTGAATTAATCGGGGAATTCCAGTACACTGAGCTAGGACCAATATCAGCGATTCACAAAGGCAAATTAGTCAATCCCATGGCAGTCTGGCATGTGCCGAGCAAGAATATAGTAATACTGCACACCATACTGAATGTCAAAGGCTATGAATGGGAGCTTGCCGATGAGATAATCAAGATGGCTCAGAAGATGCAGGCCAAGGAGATACTGGGCATTGAAGGAGTAGCCACTGATGACCCAACTGGCGAAGTCAAGGTTTATTATTATGGTGACAAGAAGCTTGAAGCAACTGGCGCGTTGCCTGTCAAGGAAAGCATAATCATGGGGGTAAGTGGTGCTCTCATGCAGCGCTACAAGAAAATCAACTGCATCTTTGGAGCTGCCCACAGCCAATTGCCTGACAGCAAGGCTGCTGCTAAAATAATTGAAGTGCTCGATAAATACCTGGGATTAAAAGTCGACTATAACCCGTTGCTAAAGCAGGCAGAAGCATTCGAGGACAAGCTCAAAACCATAATCCAGCAGAGCAGCAAGACAGTCAAGGAAGCTGACAAGAAAGCCATGAGCTACTTAGGATAAATCTGCTAATCGTTTTTTCTTTCTTTTTATCTCACGGTTTCTTATTATATTTTTACCGTGGCTATTACCAGCATTATTTCCTAAGAATATCCTTGAAAGCTTGTCAAGAACCAATGATAGCAATAATGAATAAATCGTAACTGCCAACACCAGGTTCAGTATTGTTGCAAAGCTCTGCTCATTGTAAAGCGCAAAGAAGAAAACCACGACTACAACTGCAATGCCTTTCGGAAGGCTTAGGCTGATGAAGAACTTCTCTTTTAATGAATAATCTGATTTTCTCGTGCTGACAAAAACAGCAGCCAGCCTACAAATAACTATGAGAATGAAGATGAGCAATGACTTGGTTATGAAATCAAAGGTTAATGGAAGCCTGATAAGTATTCCTAAAATGATAAAGATAAGTATTTCAAGCATATTTGAAAGCATGCTGCTAAACTCCTGAAGCTTAGGCTTCTCCTTAACATAAAAGCTTCCAAACAAGAAGCCCAGGCTTGCAACTGCGAATGCGCCATTGCCTCCGAGATGCTCAGCCACAACATAAGCCAGCAAAGCAGCTGCTACGAGTATAATAGGCGAGACGTGATGATGATAAAATCTTTGCATAGTCCTGAGAATAACCAGCCCAATGACAACGCCCGCACCAATACCAACTATTAACTGTAATACAAGCATCCAAAGCTGACTCCAAAAACTTATTGCTGCTCCTGTCTGGCCAATCGAAAGGTTATTGATAATATCTAAAACAATGAAAGGCAGCACCACAACAAGGAAGGTATTAAGGGTGGCTTCTGTGTGCAGCAAGCCAAGCACTTTCTTTGCCCTTGCGCTCCCATAATCTGAGAGCATAACAATGACTGCATCCAAATCAGTGCCCACAATAATAAGGGTGAGAATCAATGATAGCAACACATTATTCAAGCTGATGCTCTTAAAAAATAGGATGTTGGTGAACGAAGGAATGATTAATATTGTAAACAGGAAGAACCAGCCAATCATCTTGAAAGCTGGGCGGCTAAAGCTGTTCTTCTCGTCCAACCTGAACCTTGAAGCGCTGTCAAACACAACCATAACCAGGGCAAGCACGCCGACGGCTGTGATGAAAATATTATCAAAAACAAATAATGGCTGGCCATTGTAGGCTAATCTACCAATTAATATTCCGAGCAGCAAAAGGACAAGGACGTCTGATATCTTCAGTTTCTTTGCAAGGAAAGAGCATAACAAGCCCAGCAATAACACAACTGCAATATTTGTAAGAATCAGCAAGGAATCCATTTCACTAACCTCTTTTCTCTATAAGTTATATTCTAAAACCATTACGTTCTAAATTTATAAATTTTTCCTGCTAAAAACAACCTTCTCAATATTATAAGTTCCGAGATTGGGCGCTTCTAGGAAGCCTTCGAATGCAGCTTCTGCAAGCCTTCCGCTCTCAATCCAGTCATAAAGCCATTCATCAGTGTACTCTGGATTTTCCTGAGGAAAGCCAGAGCCCATATCCATAAGCCATTTCTTGTTGTAATGCTCATGCGCGCCTATTGGCGGAGCAATGATCATAGGTATTCCTAGCGCCGCATAAAAGCTTAGCTCACTAGGCTTGGTCCATAATAAATCTGTGGTGTGAAGCACATAATTGAAAGCTTTGAAATAATTCTGCTTGTTCCAAGAAAATACTATGTTAATGTTCTTGCCTATGCAGTTGCCCATCCCTAAGTGGTGTATGTAGTGTCTATAATATTCTGCGATTTCAAGTCGAGTGCCTGCCACCAGGTTTATTCTCATCTCGTTATCAATGATTCTTTTCTTGAGACTGGCGAGCATTTTCAGGCCGATATCCTTTTGAGCACCTGCTCCTCCTATCATGAAAGTAAGCGTCAATTTATGGTTGCTTCGACCCTTGTAATAACTGCCAAGCTTTTCCTTGACCACTGCCTTGTAATTTGACAAATACTTCTTATAAGGGTCAAGATTAGGCAGTCTGTTAGCTAAGTCCCTTCTAAGAATAGAAAGACTTTTGCCTCCGAGGTTTTCTTTTGGCAATGGAAATCCAGTTAGGATTATATTGTTATCAGGCACCCTGTACTGCTTAAGCCTTTTCACTGTGTGCTCGCAAGGAGCAAGGTAAATGGTCTTGGCTTGTTTGGGATTCAAAGGCAGCCAAGCCCTGTTGATATCAGTATCAGTCACAACACAAAAAACATTCTTTATTCCATGATACTCTGCAGCCAGTGCAGGCATGAAGTGCGTGGTAACAACAGGCATATTGGTTCTCTTGATATAGTTCATCAAGCTCTGGCACATCTTTTTCTTCTTGATAAGGTAGTGCATGTAAAAAGCAGGTAGGTTGGGGCCTGACAAATCCCTGCTAGGATAAAAATCAGCTATTGCCTGGAACTTGTCATAAAGCCTGAAAAAGAATCCTCCTACTAATGGGAATGATGTGAACCTGCTGATACTCTCGTAGAATGATTGCTGCTTCTTCCACAATTTTTTCTCCTTCTCACTTACGAGAGTGTCGCTGTTAGCAGTTATAATCCTCTCATAAGCAATATCCTTCAGCGGGTAAGAAGCCCTTTGATGGCCGTACCCCATGTCTACAGTAACAACCCAAGCCTTCCTGTTCTTAGCCAAAAAACACCCTCTTTTTTTAATCTAAAATAATTAAAATAATAATTGCTTAGGAGTATAAAAAACTTTTGATTAAAATATTCTTAATCTGTAGAAAAAAGTCGCCTTAGCCACCCCGTAGGGGGCGCCCCCCGGCTAAGCAACCGCTGTGCAAGTCCTTCACATTCGTTCGGACGTTGCACTTGTCGCTGGTTGCGGCGACTTTTTCAAAACAACAATGAAAAAGCTTTTAAAAAAACCCTTATTTCTTAGATTCATCTGTTGCGTGATATTCGTGGCAAAAATACTCTATTCAATGGCGCAGGACGGAAGGGGGCATGCTTCCCGAGGCTATGAAATAATAAGACGCCTGGCTAAGCAAGGCCACAAGATAATGGTTCTAACAGGAGGAGACACATATGAGCCCTTGGAAAATGCGATGCAGGGCATGAAGAATGTTTCTCTGCGCAGGCTTCCTGGCCTGAGGTTTGCGTATAACAAGAAAGGAGAAGTGGATTATGCAAAAACTGCAGCCAGTAATTTTGAAACCATTTTAGCCGGAGATGTCATTGTTAAGAAGCTTAAAAAACTTATTGATGAGTATGGTTTTGATTTTGCAATCACTGATTTTGAGCCATTCCTCCCCAGGGCTGCTAAGAGCAAGAAATTGAGCTTCATAACTTTTGACAACCAGCACAAGATAATATTTGGCAAGAAGATTGCAAAGAAGATGAAAATCAAGCACATACCAAGCTATCTCGTTACAAGCCAAGTAGTCCGCTCATTTCATCCTTTGGGAAGAAAATGCATAATAGCCTCTGTGTTCAAGCCAGAGCTAAGGAAGAAAAAAGTAGGGAAAACTGAAATTATTGTGGTCGGACCATTGATAAGAAGGGAGGTTGAAGAGCTCAGAAAAAAAGTTGTAAAAAAAGATTTTGTGCTGGTTTATGTGAAACCGGTGCTTGAGAAAGTAATAATCCCAAAGCTCAGGAGCATAAAAGAGCATAAATTTATCATGTACGTCCATGACCCTGAGAAGAAGAAAAAAAGCAAGAACATAGTTTACAAGAAGCATTCTGCACAAAAATTCGCAGAGGACTTGGCTAGGTGCAAGGCTGTGGTTGCTAGTGCAGGCGAGCTTTTAATGGCAGAAGCCATTTATCTTGGCAAGCCAATATTCCTGATGCCTGAAGGAGGAACATTTGAGCAAACCCTTAACGGCTATTCTGTGAAGGAAGCAGGGATTGGGGATTACGAGGAAATAACAAAAGTTAAGAAGGAGGACATCAATCATTTCCTGAGCAATATTAATAAGTATGAACATAAATTAAGAAAAATAAGGATAACCAACGGTATCAGGACTGTTATGCACATAATAAACTCTGAATTGGCAAAAGCTATGCAAAAGAAGCCCGGGTGCAGAAAAGAGTAGGTGAAGAATAAAATGCTCTCTATAATCATACCAACTTATAACGAAGAGAGATATCTTCCTCTTCTCCTGGATTCAATCAAAAAACAGGATTTTCATGATTATGAAGTTATCGTGGCAGACGCCAATTCCAAGGATGCTACAAGGAGTATTGCAAAAAAATACGGCTGCAAAATCATCAAGGGAGGCAGGCCTGCAAGGGGGAGGAATAACGGCGCTAGGCATGCCAAGGGTGATATTCTGCTGTTTCTTGACGCTGATGTAATTCTTCCATCAGGATTTCTTAAAGAAAATCTTGCTGATTTCAAGAAGAAAAAATTAGTGTGCGCAGGAGTAAAAGCCAAACCTTTATCTAGGAGCATAATTGACAATTTAGGCTTTGCCATAGCTAATCTGGGTAATTATATGCTTGTTAGAACCCAGCCAAGGGGGATAGGTTGGTGCATCTTCATCAGAAAAAAAGTGTTTAATGAGATCAATGGCTTTAATGAAAACCTGCTTGTAGGAGAGGATATTGACTTGACCCATAAAACCAAGAAGTACAATGCCTTTGGCATACTTAAGAAAAAAAGCATTTATGTCTCAATCCGGAGGATGGAGAAAGAGGGGCGGTGGGGGTATGTATCAAAAATTATAAAGACCACTGTAAGTGACTTAAAAGTAGAACGAATAACTCTAGACAACAAAGAGATAAAATACAAGTTTGGCGGCTACGGACGCATTAAGAAGAGAGAGTTTCCCAAGATAAAGTGAGTATCTCTGTTGATTCTGTGCACGTTCTTAACGAATTCAAAAATTTTATAATTAGCCTTGGATTATTAGCTGATTATGGAGCTTTTTGAAAAGGTCATATCAAGAATAAAGCCAGAGCAGGAGTCTTTCATCGAGGCAGATGAAACCATAGCAGAAATCAATGCCATTCTGAAGAAGAGAAACATCAATGCTGTCTGCATGGCTGGCGGCAGCTATGCCAAGGGCACCATTCTAAAAAACGACTTTGACATTGACTTGTTCGTCAGGTTTGATTACTCTTTCAAGGTAAAAGAGCAAGATAAAGAAAAAGGTATTTCGCAACTTCTAGGCAAGGCTCTTGAGCCTCTCAAGCCAACTCTGGTGCATGGCAGCAGGGATTATTACCAGCTTAGGAGAAAAAAATTATTGTTCGAGATAATTCCTGTGCTCATGATTGAGGATTACAAGCAGGCTGTTAATGTTACTGACATGAGCCCGCTCCACGTAGGCTATGCAAGGAATAAGTTTGAGCAAAAGCCGGGGCTTACTGACCAGGTAAGATTAGTTAAGCAGTTTTGCAAATCAGCAAATATTTACGGCGCAGAGAGCTATATCAGAGGATTTTCAGGCCATGTGCTTGACATGCTTATTATATATTATGGTAGTTTTGAGCAGCTCTTGATGCAGGCAGCTGTGTGGGGCAGCAGGGTGATTATTGATATTGAGCACCACTTAAAGGACCCTATCAAGCAGCTTAACAAGTCAAAAACCCAGTCGCCATTAATCATTGTTGATCCTGTTCAGCCTGACAGGAATGCCGCAGCTGCTGTTGGCAAGGACAAGTTTGAGGTTTTCAAGCAGAAGGCAAGGATGTTCCTTGAGAAGCCTAATGAGGATTTTTTTGTGATAAAAAAGATTGACATCAAAGCAATTAAGGCGAAGGCTAAGAATGAATGGCTGATAGTGCTGAAAGCCAAGCCTCTCAAGGGAAATGAGGACGTGGTTGGCACCAAGGTGATGAAGTGCTTCGAGCACATTGAAAAGCACCTTAAAATGAATGATTTCAATATTCTTGAGTCTAATTGGGAGTTTGAGCCTTATAATAGCCTAATGTATTTCATATTAAAGAAAGAAAAGCTTTCTGATAAAATATTGATGTACGGACCACCTATAAAGCAAAAAAAAGATGCTACGAGGTTCAAAGCAAAGCACAAGAAGGTTATTGTGAAAGGAAATAGGTTGTTTGCTGAGGAGAAACGCAAATATAATAAGCCAGAGCAGCTAGTGAAAGACTTGGTTAAAGAAGCATATATCAGGGAAAGAGTGGCTAAGATTTCCTTGGCTTAAGTTTTTTTTTCTCCCTAAGATACTTAACAAATTCTATCATGGCAGGTATTAATGATACAACAATTATTATTATAATAGCGAGCGTGAAGTGCTCCTTGACAAAAGGGATAGTTCCGAAGAAATAGCCTGCAAAGAGGAAGAATGCAACCCAGAGAATCCCTCCTATGACGTTGTAAGCAAGGAATTTCCAGTACTGCATTGTGCCAATGCCGGCAAGAAAAGGAGCAAAAGTTCTGATGATGGGAATGAATCTCGCTATTATAATGGTTTTTCCGCCGTACTTGTCATAGAACTTCTTGGTGCGGTCAACATACTCTTTTTTTATCAAGCCCGAATGCCTTTCTAATATTTTCTTGCCAATAAAATGTCCTATTGCGTAATTCACGCTATCGCCAAGCACTGCTGCAAATGAGAGCAGGATTAAGAGCAGGAACACATTAAAGGCTCCGACAGCAGCCAAAGCGCCAGAGGCAAAGAGCAAGGAGTCGCCTGGAAGGAACGGCGTGAACACAAGCCCTGTCTCAAGGAATATTATGAAGAATATTATTGCATAAGAAAAAGCACCGAACTGGTTGATAAGCCAGAGCAAGTGCTTATCAATTTGCATTACAAAGCTGAAAAAATCAGTGATGACGCTCATTTTTGATGTATGAATAATAGAGCGAGTTTATATTAGTTATTGTTTATCGAGTTATTATTTAAAAGAAGCAATTATTTCTGTTAAGGTTTTATCTTTCAGGACAATGCCAGGGATGCCTTTGTTTTCTGGCAAATGTTCAAGAATGGGCGAGCCCTGCTTATTAAAATAGTTGATTAAGCTTTCTTTCACTAAGGAAGGCGTGGTTTTTTCATAGCCACGACTCTTCATTCTCCTTGACAGAGCCTTTGGGTCATGGGCCCTCATTGAGACTGCATGGTATGAAATTGTGCATGGAAGCTCTGGGTGAATTGCTGAAAGGCGCTCATGCAGCCTGGTTACAGGGTTAATCTTATGCTCCAGGGAATGCTTGTCTGCAAATGTATTGAGCACTATTCCTCCTGGGATTGCAAAGAATCCTCGTTTTAATAGTCTCTCAAGCGCAATAAAAGGGTAGTCATAATATCTTCCGTCAACTCCTGTGAACCTCTGGAATTCTTTTGGCTCTGTCCCCTTGATAGATACGTAAAGGCTCATCACGTCCTGCAATCCTTCCCACGCGTCAAGGTAATCCTTGTGCTCTGCTATGAGCCAGCCATTGGTGTCAATGCCGATGATTATTTTTTTTCCTGTCTCCCTTGCTGCTTGTTTTGCCAACTCCCCCATTACTTTCAGGCCAGCACGATGGAATAATGTTTCTCCTCCTGTGAAGGCAAATATTTTTTTCCTTACATCACCGGATTTTTTTTCTAGGTAATCAAAAATAGTATCAGCAGGGTGAATTATTTTGCCTCTAAAATTTGATACGAATTTCTGTGGTTTTTTTCTCATGAAATCTGACTCAAGAATCCCGTTCCGCGCATAAATGCTTACCCAGCAATGGGCGCAGCTGTAATTGCAGATTAACACATCACTGACATAGCACAACCCCCAGTTAGGGTCATGTTCAATTTTTCTTCCAATATTGTACAATGCAAGAACAGGTTCGTCCATGAATGGCTTGTCAGTGCCATACACTCTTTTCAGCACAGCCTCCCCTAACTCTGCAGGATTTATCCCTGATGCTTTGTAACTCATGCTCCGAAGGAATTTAAATTAATTTAATAAGTTTTCCATTGCTAAGTGGCAATAAAATTTTCAAAAGAAATGCTTTAAATATAAAAGCATATCAAATACGTTCATGAGTGCTCTGAATTTCCTTATAATATCAATTGGCTGGCTTGACAGGCTGGTTAATGAAAAAGTTGGATTGCTCCAGTCGCCTGCAATGGACAAGGCGATGCTAGTAATCACAAACATTGCAGGCGCGCTAGTAATGGCTGTCTTGTCAATTATCTTATTATCACTGCTTGTTTACAAGAAGAGGTGGCATAATGCAGCATTGTTTACTCTCAGCATGATAGGCGGAGTAGTGCTGGAATTATTGGTGAAGCTCATCATCCAGAGATCAAGGCCTGGGAATGCTTTGGCCACAACCACCAGCTACAGCTTTCCAAGCGGACACGCAACCATGGCAATCATATTCTTTGCAATGATGGCTTATTGCTTCAAGGAAGATATAAAGAACAATCTCTGGAAGAAGTTGTTCATAGCAGCGAACATCATCATGATATTATTAATAGGCTTTAGCAGGATTTACCTAAGGGTTCATTGGCTCAGCGACGTGATAGGAGGGCTTGTACTCGGAGGAGCATGGGTTCTGATCCTATTATTTGCAAAGAAGAAATTAATTGTAAAAAATAATTCTGGCAGAGCACTGAGAAAACGAGCAACTAAAACTTTATAAACAGTTATTTCTTCCTTTTTTGTCTATGCAATCCGACCAATTCAAGAAGGAACTTTTGGAAGATGAATTCAACGACATCCTGGGCCAGGACCGGGTCAAGCAGCAGCTCAAGTCAGCTTTGCTGATGGACCGCCACGTAATCCTTGTGGGCCAGCCAGGCATCGGCAAGACTACGCTCGCCAAGAACGTGGCAAAGTTATTGC
Organism: Candidatus Woesearchaeota archaeon; assembly: GCA_016932315.1. Classification (GTDB taxonomy): domain Archaea; phylum Nanobdellota; class Nanobdellia; order Woesearchaeales; family SM23-78; genus SM23-78. Next base: position 6,821 of record JAFGDD010000018.1, on the reverse strand, counting down.
CAGAGAAGGTTGTGAACGACTGCTCGTTCAACTGCTCGCCTGATAATCCTTGCTGCCCTGAGTGTTTGGATAAGAAAAAGAAGAAGGAAAAAATCAAGACCAAGGTTCTTAAGGGCAAGGAATTGTTTGTTAGAGTGCAGGGAAGCCCTGATCTTACAGCCGAGGACCTTATCGGAGACATTGATCCTGTCAAGGCATTGAAGTACGGGCCTCTCAGCGTTGAAGCTTTCACTCCTGGCAAGATTTTCAAGGCTAACCAGGGAATATTGTTCTTTGACGAAGTCAACAGGTGCAGCGAAAAGCTGCAGAACGCGCTCCTGCAGGTTTTGGAGGAGAAGAAAATCACTATTGGCAGCTACTCATTTGACTTTGATGTCTCATTTATCTTCATTGGAACGATGAACCCTGATGACAAGAGCACAGAGCCTCTTAGCGATGTTTTCCTTGACAGGTTTGACCTGATTTACATGGAATACCCTGAGAATACAGAATTAGAGATGGAAATAGTTCACAAGTCTGGAAAAGAAATTGTTGAGTTTCCAAACGAGCTGTTGTTTCAAGTCATAAGCTTTATCAGGGACCTTCGCGCTGACAATGATGTTGAAAAAAAACCCAGTGTCAGGGCGAGCATTGGATTGTACGAGAGAGCGCAAAGCAATGCACTCATTAATGGCAGGAAAAAAGTATCTCTCAAAGACATACAGGACGTTATTGTCTCTGTTCTAAGCCATAGGATAAGCCTTAAGCCCAGCGTTAAGTTCTTGAAATCACCCGAGGATTATATTCGGGAGGAGTTTGAGAAGTTCATGGGCAAGCCAGGTGATTACCGGTAGCCCAGATTATGTTGAGTACAAGCAAGGCAAGGAAAAGGTTTCTAAGCTAGAGAAGGCAGAAGAGCTAACTGGTAAGCTTGCAAAGCAAAAGGAAGAGAACAAGCTGATGCACAGCGTTCTTGAGAATGACAAGGAAACAATAGAGAACGGCAAGCTTCTTGGCGAGAGTATCAACCAGAATCTGTCCAGCTTTGTTCCTGACTTGATCTTCAGGAATCTTGTTAATGATTATAAATTAGCAAAAAAGCTTTATGGAGATTTTATTATTCGCAAATTAACTGGCTATGACCCAAGCTTTGTAGAAAAGAATCTAAAAATTCCGGAGTTCCAGGAAGAAGTGCGCGAGAATATTGAAGAGAACATAAAAAAACTGAAGAATGAAGACTTGGTGAATAAGGACGGAGAAATAACAGACCATGGCATAAGACTCAGCTCGCTTGTTCTTTACACAGAAGAGCTTGACAAATTACGCATAAAAGGCCTTGGCGAGAAGAAGGAGAAGAAAAAAGACATTTACGGCGATAAAAAAGATTATGTTAATTACAAGAAGACAAGGTACAGGGATATTGCTGTAAGGCAGAGCGTGAAGACAGCCATAAGAAGGCAACACACCAACATACTAAAAGAAGACCTTAGAATTTTTGAAAGAGAGAAAAAAGGAGGAATAAGCATAATATATGCACTGGATGCATCCGGCAGCATGAAAGGAGAAAAGATAAGCATGGGTAAAAGAGCAGGAGTAGCACTTGCTTACAAAGCCATCAATGAAAAGAACAAGGTTGGATTGATAGTATTCGGCGAGGAAGTAAAGAAAATAGTCCCGCCCACCCTGGACTTCAACGACATACTACAAAACATAATAACAATAAAAGCCAAAGCAGAAACAGACATATCAGCCACCATACAAAAAGCAGTAGAACTGTTTGGCAACAGCAAAGAAACCAAGCACCTCGTTCTGCTGACAGATGTGCTGCCCACCAAGGGCAAGAAGCCAGAAGAAGAAACTCTCCGCGCAGTAAGCATTGCAAGGGACCAGGGCATCACTATTTCTGTGATTGGCATAAACCTGGATAAAGATGGTGAAAAGCTGGCAAAAAGAATAATAGAAGTCGGACAGGGAAGGCTTTACAAAGTAAAGAATGTTGAGATACTGGATACTGTGATACTTGAAGACTATTATTGCGTTTAAACGCATATTTTATAAATATGCCCCTTCCTTTCATTTCATAATGGAACAGTACTGGATGCCTAAAAGACTGGATTTCAAGAACCTCAGGCTATGCATTGATAATTATAAGGCAGATTTCCTTTTTATCAGGGACTGCGGCGGTTATAACGCTGATGGAAATTATCGCATGGAGGGACTTACAAAAGTTGAGGAAAAGCTTGAAGGCAGAACTCTTGATTTCAGTAAAGACAGCTCAGGCCTTTCTTTTCTCATTGATAATCATGAAGTGTTCCATTTACCTTTAAAAGACAGAGGAACAAGAACTGGAAAAGGTTTCTCACTTGCATACGAAAGAATTCATCCAACAGAAGATGGTATCGGAAGAATGGTCATGCTTAGCCACGGAGTTGATCCTTATGACCCTAAACTTCCAGAGCCGCGGCGTTCTTTTTTAAGGCATATAATAGATAATCATCTTGTTGAGATATACTTCAAAGGCAGAATACACTTAAAGTTCCACTCCTGGTGGCAGGAGCCGCACTGGAAATATTGGACGACGACAAAAGAGTCACCTAAAAAATCTTAGTTAAAAATAGTAATGAGCGCTGTTTTTAAGAAATTCAGAACACCATCATCCTGTGGTCTCTCTTCTTCTTGGTGACCAGCGTCTCAAAGGCTTCTTTTAATAAGTCGTCTTTTACTTTGATTATTCCTTGCTTTGCGTCCATGACTGAGAATTCTTTTTTGTCTTTGTTGTAGCCGAAGATTACTATGTATTTGGATGTGCTTTTCTTCTCCCTGAGGACTCCTGCGTTGAGCCGCAGCATCAGTATCTTGCCTTTCTTAACTAGCTCTCTTGCTTCCCTGAACTCAAATTCTCTTTCCTCGATCCCTATTCCGAGCTCTTTGGCTTCTTGGTAGTAAAGCTGTGATGAGAACTTGGCAGATTCTAATTCCTTTTTCTTGTAGCCTTTGAACCTGTAGTCAGGGTATTCATAGTCTTTGTCCTCGAGAACAACGACAGGGTTGAGCCCTTGTTTTTTTGCAAATATTGCCAATCCATAAATGGATGACGCCCTTATTGGAAGGTTGACTGTTTTGCGCCATATCAAGAACTCGTTCTCCTTGGAGAGCTTGAACTCAGGATTGAAATGATTAATCACTGCCATTAATGAGCTGGCTGCTGTTGTGAACGGAGTTGTTCTAATGTAGGCTTGCATTTTAAGAAGTAAAAACTTTGGTGCTTTAATAATTTTTGATGAAAAATGAAAAATTGCCAGTGACACCCCGTAGGGGGCGACCCCCGTCACATCAGCCATTCACCAAGCCCTCCTCAAAATGAAATTTTGATGTCGTCCTTGGTGCTGCTGAAGGCTGAGGCAATTTTTCCTGTGGCAACTTTTGAATCATAAGAATGGATAATAGAAAGTGCATTTGGAAGCAAGAGAGGTTAAAAGAGAGTATTAATAATAGTGGCCGTGTGCAAGTTTTTGCTCGTGGAGTATTGCAAACTGCATTCGCAGTGCTTCCTCCGCAGATATTATTGGCCTCTCTCTTGCTTCGTGCACTGTATGATATGGGATCTCTGCTCCTGTTACAGAGCTAACTCTTTTATTTGAATCTATTTTATTACTTGCAAGGTATTGCCTGTAGGTTGGGTGGATTTCTGAACTAATGGTCGAGTAGGATATCTTGCCTGCGTGCATCATTCTTAAGTGGCCTTTCTCGCTTAGGGTTATCACGTAGATTTTGTGGTCTTTGGCGCTTGCATGTATAGCATATATGTGTCTTGAGAAGACTGGCACTGCAAAGCCCCAGTCCTTGTACGAGGTTTCGTGCCCTTTTGCTACAATGCCGTTCTCTGCTGCTGTTTCGTCAGGGTCGCCTTTGAATAGTCTTCTTATTGATGGGATTAATCCGTTTGCAAGTATTTCTACAGCCCCATCATTTCTTTCCTCATCATTGAATATTTTTTCAATGAGTTCTTTGCCTTCCTGATGAAGTACTGAATTATAGTCATCCAGGAATTCTGCATTGCCGCCATTTATCTTGAGTTTGGATTCTAATGGGTCGTGGTTGATGTAGAAGGTTATTCCATGATGGCTTGAGTTTTCTTGGTTAAAGTATTTCTCTTTTAACTCGCTGGCTGTTTTGTAAGTCGCAAGTACTGTTTGTCTGAGCTCTGGGTTTTCTGGCTCAATAACTTCGAGTATCTTCTCTAGCCCGTTGTATGATTCTGCTTGATTGTCCCTCGCTGCATAACCCATCTTTTATCCCTCACACACTCATATAATATTTGTAGTCATTAGTGATATTTTGTTAACCTTCACTATACTATTAGGTATTTAATATATATAAATGTTTCGTTTTTGCATAAAAAAAGAAATTTTTAATGTTTTTATATTAAAATAAGTTAATTTATCTATATTATTTTTAATAATAAGTAAATAATAAACATTAAAATAACAAAATAAAATTAAAATTGTTATATTTATCTCTAAATAATTAGCTAGTTCTTGCTCCTGCCAAAGCTTTAAATACCTGCGTATCAAACAGAAACTAAAATGATGCTCCTAACATTTGTAGATACTCACGGAGACCTGGATTGCCTTCGCAAGCTAAAGAAGAAAGCAGCCAAGGCAGACCTCGTACTCTGCGCAGGAGACTTAACAATATTCGAGAACCACCTCAGACGAATGCTCCTGGAAATCAACAGCTTTAACAAGCCAGTGCTCATAATCCCAGGCAACCACGAATCAGAAAGCCGGCTAAAGACAGAATGCGAGCACCACAGAAACCTGGTCTACTTGCACAAGGAATTCTATGAAAAGGAAAACATCCTGTTCACAGGCTTTGGAGGAGGAGGCTTCTCAATGCGCGACGAGAAATTCGAGAAATTCAAAGATAAGATAAGCCAAAAAAAGATTGGCAAACAACTTGTCCTCTTATTCCACGGACCGCCATACGGCAACCAGACAGACCTGATAATGGGCGAGCACGCAGGCAACAAAAGCTACAGAGACTTTATCCGCGAAGAAAAGCCACTGTTGGTCATCTGCGGTCATCTGCACGAGAATCATGGAGTGCAGGACAAGATAGGCAAGACATTAGTTATAAACCCGGGGCCAGAAGGGCAGCTAATTGAGATATAAAATAAATCGAGCATAAACTTATGAAAAAGCATCACGCAAAATTAGCAGAAGAATTCTATGATAAAATAATTAAGTTGCATCATAAAGAATTTCATTATGAGTACCTTCAATATGTTAAATGGCTTGACTTATTAGCTTCAAAACTAAGCAAAGAAGCTGTTGTATTGGATCTTGGCTGTGGGAACGGCCGAGCCTTAAAATATTTTGTTGACAAAGGATTCCAAGGTATTGGAATAGACATATCAGATAAGATGCTAAAATTAGCAAGAAAATATGTTCCTAAAGCAAGATTTTATAAGAAAGAGTTTACTCAAATAAATTTCAACCCCAACTCGATTGATGCAGTGATTTCTTTTTTTGCATTAAATCATATTCCAAAAACAGAATTCAAAAAAACAATGAATATATGCAAAAAAATCCTGAAAAAATATGGGATATTACTCCTCGGAATGGTAAAAGGAGAAAGTGAAGGATTATTTAAAGGGTTTTATGGCAAAAAAATGGAATTGTATGGCGCAGGTTATTCTATGAGCGAAATCATTAAAGTTCTCAAATTAAGCAAATTTAGAATATTAAAAACAGGCATAGAACATTTTAAAGGGAAATATTTTGAAGAAGATGATGTTTACGTGCTTGCGAAAAAAATAAATTAAAATTTCAATTTTCTATTCTTGCCGTCCTTCTTCATCAGCAGAACAACCCTTGATATTGGCTGCTCGTCAATAATCTTGTAGCCAGTAAGCCTTGCCAGCTCTTGCGCAAACTCCTGTATCTCACTATGTAAGGGCATATTCCCAATCTCAAGCCTTTTCTTTGAATAGCCAACGTGCATGTAAGCCTTAACTTCAAGGAATTTTGGCTCTGCCATCTTGATCAAATCTGCATATTGCTCTGGGTTTTGCATGTTAAGTTCTTTAGCTAATGTTAGTCTGATTGTTGTTCGCGCATTTTTTTTCAGGCTCTTCATTATCTTTAATGACTTGATAATATTATCCCACAAATTCCTGATGAGCGGAGAGCAAACTTTTTCAAAAACCTCCTTGTTAGGCGCAGGCAGAGTAATATATAATTGGGTTGGTAATGATTTGCTTTTCTTCAGCTTCTCTAACATTTCAGGGTTGGTGCCATTGGTCACAAGGAATGAGCTTATTTTTCTCTTCTTCAATTCTTTTATCAGCTCAGGAAGCTTAGGGTAGAGTGTTGGCTCTCCGGCAAGGCTGATTGCAAAGTGCAAGGGTTTCTGCACTTCAGAATATTTTTTTGCATTGGTCTTCTTGTTGCCGCCAAAGCCTTGCAAGTACTTGACATGCTCCTTAATGCAATCATCAATTATCTTTTTCACAGAATCTATCTTGCCGATCCATTTGGGGAGGGTGTGCTCAATATCTCTCCAGCACCACTTACACCTTAGCGTGCAATAAGGCAGGCTAGGCGTCATCTGGACGCACCTGTGGCTGTTAATCCCATAAAATTTTTGCTTGTAGCAGAATCCTTGGTCTCTCAGGCTGTTCTTGCACCACAAACAAACTTTAATGGCAGAGTGCTCTCCTACTAACCTGTAGCCTTGTTTTTCCAGGTCTTTTCTTTTTGCCTCATTAATCATGGCATCTGGTGTTTTTCTGTGGTTTTTATTGTTTTCCAATGAAAGAACGAAAGATTTATATATAA
>JAFGDD010000017.1 GCA_016932315.1 Candidatus Woesearchaeota archaeon | reverse complement strand
TGCAACCCCCACCGCGTCAGCGTCCAACAAAAATTTTGTTTAAAAAAACAAAAATTTTTGTGTTGGTGACTGCTACGGCGACTTTTTAAAAGTACCAGTTAATTCAAAAGCAAATAAAATAAAATCAGAATAAGAAAATTAAAAATTTTTATGAAGCCGCTTCCTTCTTCTCGTTCATGCCTACCTTGGGCAAGGGTATCGGTGGCGGAAGGTTCATGTCCTTGCTCAGGATTAGTGCCTCGACATTGCACTTGGCAAGCACATTGTTCAGCACGTTGGTCATCATCTCCTTCTCTATCTTCTTATTCTTCTTCCAGCTCTTAATAGCTTCTTCTGCCCTACCTTTCTCTGCAAGATAGATGACTTCTCCCTCTAATTGGATTTTGCCGATGCCCGGCTCATAGGTTGAGGCAAACTCAAAGTCTAATTTCAAGGCTTTCCTGTCAGAGTTGATGTTGAGCTTGGTCTCCTCGACATTCTTAATGCCCACGTTGTTGTTAATGCTGACCTTGCCTTTCACAGGGTTGGTCTTCTCAACTATCATCTTGGTAAAGCTGAATCCGATTACAGTCATAAAAACGCACCTCACACAATTTGTTTTTTTATTCTTTTAATTTTTTAAAATTTTATTTTTGCTAAAGTCAAGAGAAAGAGCAAGGCTTTTTAAAGATTTGGGTTTTGCAGTTTTTTAACAATTAATTTTATAAATCCCCCGCATTTTTCGTTCTTAGCATGAAAAACAAAGTAAATAAGGTTGATGCTAGTTTGAAAAAAGTAGAGCAGATAAAACTAGATGCTAATATTTCAGCAGATGAGCTAGTCAAGGTCATGGGAACGTCCGGAGTCATGGGTGCTGGGATGATAGCAAGAGCCAGCGATATCATTACTGAAATGTTTGAGGACAAGGACTGCACAGTTTTCCTAGGAGCAGCAGGAGCGCTTGTGCCTGGTGGCATGAAGAATGTATTGATTGACATGCTGAATTCTGGGAGAATAAAGGTTTTTGTTACAACAGGAGCAATGCTTACTCACGACCTTATCGAGGCAGTCGGCTACTCGCATTATCAAGGCAGCGCAAAGGTTGATGATTCAATGCTGCACAAGAAAGAAATTGACAGAATGTATGATTCTTACATGCACAATAATGTTTACGAGGGATTAGAGGATTTCTTTGTTGCTAACTGGCAGAAATTATTCAGCGAGAGGATGAGTATTAAGGAATTCTTGTACAAGCTCGGAAGCATGGTTCCGGAAGGCAAGCCTTCAATACTCAGGACTTGCTATGAGAAAAAAATAGACCTCTTCTGCCCGGCAATAGCAGACTCAGGCATAGGGCTGATGATATGGGGCAGGATTGCTGGCACTAAAAAAGTTGATGTGCAAGCATTTGATGACTTAAAGGCCATACTTGACATTGCTTGGACAGCTAAAAAGTCAGGCTTTATTTACCTTGGCGGCGGTGTTCCTAAGAATTATATCCAGCAAGCCATGCAATTCAGCAAAGGAGCAAGCTATGGCGTGCAAATCACCATGGACAGGCCTGAGCCTGGCGGCAGCAGCGGAGCAGAGCTTAAGGAAGGCATTAGCTGGGGCAAGCTTAATGAGAAAGCCAGGTTTACAGACGTAATCTGTGACGTAACAATTGCATTGCCGCTCATCTGGAGCGCTGTCAAGGCGAGGATTAAGAAATGAAAATATCCATTACCAACAGGAAAGGGCAGAAAATAGTTGTTCTCCTAGATTTAGTTAAGAATCTTAATGATCAGAAAGGATTAGCTTTTGTTATGCACGGCCTTGGAGGGTTCAAGGAGCAGCTTCACATACATGCTTTTGCAAATGCTTTCAATGAGAAAGGATATTCATCAGTGAGGTTTGACACTACCAACACAATTGGCGAGAGTGATGGCAATTACGAAGATGCTACCACAACCAATTATTATTCTGACCTTGAAGATGTCATTGCCTGGGCTAAGGAGCAGAAATGGTATCAGGAGCCATTTGTTCTTGCAGGTCACAGCCTCGGAGGGATTTGTACTGCGCTTTATGCAGAGAATCATCCTGAGAAAGTAAAAGCTCTAGCACCAATATCTACAGTGGTTTCTGGCAAATTAAGTAACGAGGTTTATGGGAAGAAGAGATTGGCAGAATGGGAGAAAAAAGGATGGGAAATCCGCCCATCCGCTTCAAAGCCTGGTGTGATTAAGAAACTCAAATGGGCGCACATGATGGATAGGTTGAAATATGACTTGTTAACAAAAGTGAACAAGCTAACCATGCCTGTTCTTTTGATTGTGGGTGACAAGGATGTAAACACTCCCTTAGCGCACCACAAAATTTTGTTTGACAGACTTCCAGGCAGGAAGGAATTGCATGTCATAAAGAATGCAGAGCACACTTTCAGGGATGAAAATCATTTAACCGAAATAAAAAATATTTTTCTGAAATGGATTGATACGTTGTGAGCAACACACAATGAGCAAAGTCTATCTTATCAAGGAAGCAGAATCATCCCAATACGAGCAATTATTAGAGCAAGAGCTGAGTGAGAATTTTAAGAAAGGAATGAGCGTTGCTGTGAAGCTTCACATGGGAGAGGACAAGGGCATGTTCAGCCCAGAGCTTGCAAGGCGCGCAGTTAGCGTCTTATTAAAGCTCGGCTGCAAGCCTTTCCTGTTTGACACGCCTGTCAAATACTCTGGGCCAAGGCACACAAAAGAAGGCTATCTTCCTCTTGCAGAGAAGCACGGGTTTTCAGAGCAGAAAATGGGCTGCCCAGTGGTTGTTTCTGACGAGTACGTTGTTGTGAAGATGAAGAACATGAATGTTGAAGTAGCCAAGGCCGTTGCTGATGCTGATGCAATGCTTGTGCTCACACATTTCAAAGGCCACGGCTGCTCTGGAATTGGCGGCGCAATAAAGAACTTAGCTATGGGCTGCGTCTCACCCAAGTCAAAGGCTGACCAGCACGGCATGGCTGTGCCTAATGTTTGTGAGGAGGATTGCACTGCTTGTGGCTTGTGCGAGGAAGTCTGCCCTTCAGGAGCAATAAATGTTAAGGATAAGGCTGAAATAACTAAGATAGACTGCTGGAGCTGCACTAACTGCGTTTATAACTGCCCTAACAACGCCCTTACGAGCGAGCTGACATTTGATATTTTATTATCAGAGGCTGCAGGTGCTGTTCTTCGATTGCTCGGAAAAAAGCCTGTTTATTATGTGAATGATGTCCGGAGCATAACTCGTGATTGCGACTGCTTTTCTAATCCTGGAAAAATAATAGCTAAGGATGTGGGTGTTTTTCTTGGCCATGATATTGTGGCTGTTGAGATGGCCAGCACTGACCAGGTGATTAATCAGGAGGGCAGGAATGTTTTCTTGGACACTCACCACCACGACCCTTATATTCAGATTAAGGAATCAGAGAAGCTGGGGCTTGGCAGTTCAGAATATGATTTAGAGAGATTATAAGATGTGAGAACATATAAAAATAAAGAAATTCTGGTAATTATCGAGAATAATATTTCTTTCTTTTTACCTTCCAATAGCCATCTTCTTCATCAATTAATCCTTTTGCCTTTAGGCTCTCTAGAACATAGTCTATGATTTTTGGAGCATAAGGGATTATGTCTTCAAGACTTGATGGTCCGTTGTTTTGCAGGAATGAAAGAGCTGCCAGCTCTGCTCGGCTCATGCGGATCCTGCTTTCCAGAAGCTCATCCTTTCTAGCCTCTTCTACCAGCCTTACTTCTGCTAGAAGCTTCTCAATAGCAGGATCTATGCCTGATTTTTTCACGTGTAAATTCTTCATGTGTAAACTAGTGTAGAGTGTTGAAATATATAAATCTTACTTTGTCAGGTTCCAAACACGCTCAAACTCCTTTTGGTACTCTGCTGCAATGCCAGGGTCGTGTATTATCAGGATGTTCTCATCATTCTTTGCTGTGCCTGCGCTCGTCGGGTTGTAGCTGCCTGTAATTACGGTCTGGTTGTCGACTATGAAAACTTTGTGGTGCAGCTTGTACTTGTTGCCGTCAAGCATTACATTCATTCCATTATTAAGCATCTTGTAGTATTCTGTGTACTGCTTCTGGCTGTTGACCTGGCTCTCGTCAAATACTCCTTTGACATCCAGCCTGTCTTTCCTTGATATGATGTAGTCGCCTAGTGGGTCTGATGTGAAGCTGAAAGTCATGAAGTAAATGCTTTTGGTGGCGTTCTTGAGCGCAATAAGAGCTTTGTCCTCGCAATTATCATCTGGGCAGAAATAGTTTTCTATCAGGCGGTTGTTGAATATTATCTTCTGATAAACAGTGGGCTTGTCTTTTTCATTCTTTTTGAGCTCATTGAACTCTGCTTCATAGTTCTGCTCAAGGTATTTTGAGCTTATGACGACCATGTTGTTGTCGTTCCTGTTGAAATCATTAAAAGTTGGATTAACAGAGCCAGTAATAATGTAATCAATCCCAGCGATATTCTTTAGTATCCAAAACTTGTTGTGCATTAGTCCTGTGCCGCTGATTTTTGTGCCGTAGCCGAAGTAATTGTCTTCATCAATCAGCACGTCAGCATTCTTTTTTTTCAAAATATCAATAGTCTGATCCACGTCCAGGTCGTAGAGAGCAGCCTCTATTCCTGAAGACTGGCTAAGCATTTGCTCAAGCCTTGCTTCGCAATCATCTGTTTTTGAGAACAAGACTGCTATTGTGCCGTTCTCCTGCGGTATGCTCGAGACGCTTTTAGCAATATACTTGTTCCAGCAGGAAGTTTGCGTTAAGCTAATAGATGATATGAGCGCAATTATTCCCAGCGTTGCAATGAGCTTTTTCATGTCCATAAGCGGGTAATTGGCTTCCCTATTAATAAATTGCTATTATGATTTTTCGGAGAATTTGCGGGAGTTTCGGATTACTTGCCTTTTATAATTTCAAATTCTTTGATTAACATTCTTTCGTGATTTTGCTGTAGCCAGTTTTCCAGTGCTCGTTGATTTATTCCGTCTGTGCGCCTTTTCTTGAATATGTATTGCAAATCTAGGGTTTGGTAATAGAAGACTTTAAGCGCCCCTTTGACGTGTATTATTTCAATAAAATAGCTGTGCTGGGGGTTTAAGCGGTATAGCAGTTCGCTTATTCCAACAACATCCCCTATTGTGGGCATGCCCCTTCTCCCCGGATGGTTGTGCTCTCTTCCTTTTATACACCCGTTTATCCTGTTTACATAGCTCGATGTAAGTGATGAACGATTATAGGTGGATATTAAATCATAATAGCTTTGCTTTTGTGCATTCATGAAGTAGAACAGTTCTGGTCCGACGCAAAGTATTCTTTCTTCCTTCGGGGACATTAAGTCGGTTAGTGTTACGCATCCGTCATTCTCGGTTCCTATGGCCAACGCGCTTATTTCAAAGGCGCGCCTGCTTTTTTCTGCGAAGAATTTCTTTGATTTCTCAAGGTATGACTCGCAGACTCTCAGGTAAGGTTTGTCTTCCATTTATCATTCCCCGGCTTACCAATATATAAACCTTTTTTGTCTCCATTTCGTAGTGGTTATCCAACGAAAGATTTATATAATAGTTTCTCTATCCTGGAGTGAAGAAAAAGAAAAGGGTGTTTTTTCGTCTAAAAACAAAGAGGAAAATCTATACTGAAAAACTGCCTTTTGCTTACACTCACCTCTTTTTCCCGGGAAGACCTCGTACTGAGGTCTTCTTTGGGTTCACTGGCTCCACTCGAATTCATATTCCTGATTAAAATAACAAAATAAAAAAAATTAAATATACCATAATTAATTCCTCTTAACATGAATAATAAGGTTAATTATGAGCCAAAGGTTAAGTACGGGTCAATAGCTGAATTAATCAGAGATGAAATCAGGAATGCGCATGACATCGCGCCAATAAGCATAGAACAACTTGCCCGGAGAGCGAACGAATACGACCCAGATGGCTCTAAAGCAAAAGCCATTGCAGAGCAATATCTCCCGAAGGATGATAAGCATTAATAAGCGGTAAGAAACCAGAATCTTGTATTATCTAATTCTAACCATTAGCTATTGCAAACCTTTATATAAAACCCCTGCTTTTCTGGTTAAAAGTGTGGCGAGGTGTGCATCATGCCAAAAAAGGCTTTGCCCAAGGACGATTTCTTCAACAAGATGCGAGAGCTGTGCATTGCATTGACCTATGACGATGTCAGGTTAAAGACAGGGCGCTCAAGGGTTGTGCCTGACAAGGTGTCGACAGCAACAAGGTTCTCAAGGAATGTGATGCTGAAAATACCGATAGTAAGCGCAGCCATGGATACTGTGACAGAGTACAAGCTGGCCATTGAACTGGCAAAGCTTGGCGGTTTAGGAATAATCCATAGGAATCTTACTCCTGAAGAGCAGGCTTATCATGTTGCAAGGGTCAAGAACCACCTGAATGGATTGACAGGGTTGATAGAGAAGCCGATATGCGTTCGTGAAGATGATACTTTAAAAGATATACTTTACAGGAAGGAGAAGCGCCAGTACCCTTTTGACAGCTTTCCTGTTATGGACGACAAAGGAAGGCTTGTAGGAATCCTCACTGGCAATGATTTCGGATTCTGGGAAGAAGATTCTCTTGGCTTGATTAAAGTAAAACAAGCCATGACGACTGAGCTCAGGATAGCAAAACAAGGGACGTCGCTTGACCACGCATATTTATTGATGAAGAAGATGAAGAAGAAGCACCTGCCATTAGTTGATGACAAGGGAATGCTTGTAGGGCTGTATTCTTTCAAGGATTTGAAGAACATAAAATCAGGCAAGGCAGCAGGCTATAATCTTGATAAGAAAGGAAAACTTGTTGTGGGAGCAGCCATAGGTGTCGGTGAAGATGCATTCGAGCGCCTCAAGAAATTGGCAGCAGAGCACGTTGATGTAGTTGTTATTGATACTGCGCACGGAGATTCTGAAAAAGTCATTGAGACGCTTAAAAAAATCAAGAAGCTTTACCCAAAACTTGATGTGGTGGTAGGAAATGTGTCTGAGGCAGAATCCGCAGAAAGGCTCATGCTTGCAGGCGCTGACGGCGTCAAAGTAGGCCAAGGGCCAGGAGCAATATGCACGACAAGAATTATTGCAGGCATTGGCAAGCCACAGGTTAGCGCGGTTTATGAATGCTCAAAAATAGGTGATAAATATGATGTGCCGATATGCGCAGATGGCGGATTAAGATTCTCAGGCGATATAACACTGGCAATTGGGGCGGGTGCAAGTTCTGTAATGATGGGCAGCCTGTTGGCAGGTACTGACGAGGCACCGGGTGACGTAGTTTTCAAGGATGGGCGTTCGTGGAAAGAATTTAGAGGCATGGGTTCATTGGGAGCAATGGAGAAGAGCAAGGCTGCGCGTGAAAGATACGGGCAGACAGAGACTGGCAAGAGCGAGCTCATACCAGAAGGAGTAGAGGCATTAACGCCTTACAAGGGAGCATTAGGGCTTGTTGTCAAGCAGTACGTCGGCGGATTAAAGCGAGGCATGGGCTATGTCGGAGCAGCTGACATCGAAGAATTAAGAGCCAAGGCTGACTTCATAAGATTGACGAATGCAGGGCAGTCAGAATCTCATCCTCACGACGTAGAAATCCTGCGCGAAGCCCCCAATTATTCTGTCGGCAGAAGATGAAGAACTGAAGAAGATTCAGGATTTTTTTTGTCGGCTGCGCAGCGCCTAAAATTATCTTGTTTATAGTTTATATTTTGGGTTTGTATTCTGTTAGTTTGACTTTAACTGAAATATTTATAGCGCCTCAAGCCGGGCGGGGGCTAACTATTGTTTTTTCTTATTCTTCTTACCAGCGCTTTTCCCTGCTTTCTTGATTGTCTTGACAGCTATGCTCATTCCTATGGTTATGCCGAACAAGAAGACTCCTGCGATTATCGCTATTAACCCATAATTAATGTTTGGAAGCCTAAAGCCTTCTTTTTTAGGGAAATAAATTTCTATGTTGCTCAGCTCCAAGGCGTATTCTGAAAAGATTAGCCCTGACACTGCGTCGTTGTTATCTTTCAGCGCATTTGCGTACTCATAATAGCTGTAGCCCATAATCGGGAAGAACCCTTTATTCTGCTCTTTCACAATCACTTTCTTGGCTGCTCTCAGCTTTTCATCAACCAGCGAATTCACTTCATTTGTTTCTATTGAAAGGCTGGATAGCAAGAGATTAGACTCTGCCTTGGCAAAGCTCGCCTTGAAAAGGCACATCTTATAGTTTTCAGAAAGAGCAAATGCATATGCTTGGTTGACTGTTGTTTTTGCGCTCTGCAATTCTATGGGAATGTAAAGGCCTGCATAGTTGAGGCGCTCATCTGCTTCTGACAGCTTCTTGTAGCAGGCTTCTTTCAGGTATTCCTTGTCGAGCTGCATCTTTTCTCCCCTGAACTTGAAGAAGCTTGACCAGTAAACTGCACTGAAGTAGCGCTCAACCGCATAGGCTAGTTCGTCGCTGGAAATATTATTTTCTATGTTGACAAGGCTTTCCTCTGCTTCGAGCAGGCGCTCCTTTACAATAATATATGTTTCAAGCTCTGAAAGAGTGGTGAGGTTGATGCTCTCAAGCTTGTTGTCAAAATCATTCACTGCAATGCTGGTTGCTCGGTAAATCTTTTTGAGCTGGCTTGGATTTTTCTCCTCTATTTCGCGCATGTTGGCTTTTCGCATGAGCAATCCGAGGCTGAAGCAGTAGCTGGCAGCAGAATAATAATCCTCATCTGCCAAGCTCTTGTTGATGTTTACCATGAATGCATTGGACTTGTTGATTTCGCCTTCATCAAGCCGGACTCTTTCCTTGAGGCTGAAAGCTCTGGTGCACAACGCATCAGCTACTTCGCTCATGATCTTTGTGTACTCATCAGGCACAATAATCTCTCCTTCAAGCTGCTTGACAGGCTTGTCTGTGAAATAGGGCAGCGCATCCTCAATGCTTCTTATCTGGATGATGTCGATGCTCAGATTGATATCCTTAAGTGTGAGGTCGGAATCTTTTCTGCTGGTTTTGTTAGTGATATTTATCGCGTTAATCGTATCAGTATCATTAAGCTCTTCTTCTGTGTTAATCGCAAAAACAGGGATTAATACGCGCTTAAAGCCTTCTTTTTTAGCAGCCATGGCTTTTTTTATAATGCCGCCTACAGGTCCAATGCTGCCTCCAGAGTTAATCGTTCCTGTCATGATGGTGTCATTCCTTAAGTTGAGGTTTTTCAGTGCGGCAATCGTTAGTATGGTGAGCGGTGCGCTGGCGCTTGGCCCGCCGACAACAGTGGAATCCGCCCTTATGGTGTAAAAGAAATCATAACGGGAGCAATCCATGTTCAGGTAATCGCAAGCCACCTCGTTCGCATATCGCGTGCTTATCTGGGTGTCCAGCTTGGTTAAAGGAAATGAGTCAAGGAAAATCCTGCCGGTGCCGTGTTTAACGTCGAGATAAGCATCAGCTGTCCCTCCAATTATCTGGTCGCCTACCTCGCCAACTGTCAGCAAGCTGATATGGTATTGCTTGGCGCTGGTGAGTGCGCAGCATAGGATAAGGATTGATATTAATAAAAGAATTATTTTTTTCATCAGTGCTTATACCTCCCTCTGAGCTCAACCTCTTTAAGCCTCTGCATTATTTGTTCATGTTTATTAACTTTTTTATAGCCAAACATGAAAGCTTTCAATGCTTCATCATAAACCTTGAAGTGCTTGCTGTTAAGAGCCTGCTTGAACAAATGAATATCAACAGCCTTGTCCTCGACCTTTTCAGAGTGGAAGCTCAAGCCGAAGTCGATGAATACTATGTCGTTATTTTCATTCTCGTTAGAAAAGTTGCCGCAGCCTTCAGCTAGTGCAACGTCATGAGCATTTGCGAATGACTTGCACGATGGCTGCTGTGACAAAAAGTCCCTTTTTGGCACGCAAAAACAAAGTTTTTGCTGTGCCTGGGGTTGCGCCCCTCGGGCTGGCACTGGCGACTTTTCCCGCAAAATCATATTGCTCGTCGTCAGGTCTCCGTGGATTATGTTCTGGTTGTGAAGCTCAGCAACAATCTCTCCAACCCTTCTTGCAAGCTCTGGCTTCTGGTCAAGAACTTCCCTGAGCTTCTCGCCTTTAATCTTCTCCATGACTATCTTTTGCTTGTCATCAGAATGAATAAGTTTGGGGTGTGGGATTTTGACCTTCTGCAAAAGGCTGGCTTCTTTTTTCGTCCTCTGCCTTCTAAGTTCGTCGTCAAGCTCTGCAATGCGGTAATTCTTCTTCAGCCTGTCCTTTATTATCGTCTCTTTGTCATCGTAGATTACAGATTCAGCGCCTCGGGCTATTTCCTTCATGCAATATGGAGAATGAGATGCCTTTTTATTTGTTTTGCAAATTTAATCTCTATATCTATTACCAAAAAAATACTTTTTGCCTTTGATTAGTTTAAGAAATAAATATTTTGATCCGTTAATTTGTGTGTTGACGAATGATTTTAAGAATCCGTATGTGTGGGCCATTTGCTTTCTCTGCGATGGTGTGACATATGTTTCTTTGATGAACTTGTATTTTCCTTTTTCTCTTAATTCCTCGCTCATCGCGCTGTCTTCCCATTTGTTGAGTTTCTCGTTAAATCCTTCTGCTGCTTGGAACAAGGCTCTTGTCATGTAGCAAATGCCCCCGAAAGTATGGGTTTTTTCCATGTCCTTGTTGAATGATGCCCTTTCGAATCTTCCGATAAGGTTCTTGCTCTCTGCCTTGTATTTTACCCCGCCATGAGTGAATCCTTGGCTAACTGCCTCTGCTACCTTTTTAAGATAGTCAGGCATGGCATAAGTGTCTGCATCGATGAATGCGAACACTTGTCCTTTGGCTATTGCTGCACCAGCATTCCTGGCAGCAGCTGCGTTGCCAAACGTGCCTTCTATCACAGTAGCGCCATGGTAAGCCTTGGCAATTTTAGCAGTTCTATCTGTGCAGGCATCACAAGCCACGATTATTTCATAATCATCAAAATCCTGGCTAAGAATAGAATCAAGGGTCTTGGCGATATACTTTTCCTCGTTATGCGCTGGTATAATAACAGAAATATATGGTTGTTTGGTTAGGCAGCTATCAAGGTCCTGAAAATTAGAATGTTTTTGAGTCACACTAGACCTCGCCGGTTTCGCCTATCAATGCTTCATCCATTTCCCATTTGCTTACCTTTTTCTTGTTAAGTATGCTCTTGAAGTCTTCTTTGTCATCTCCCTTTCTTATTTCTTCAAGGATTTCATCATCTTCTGCATTTTCTATCATTTCATTTTTCATTGTTGATCACTTCTTCTGTGGTGATCATGCCTTGTATCATTGACTTGCTCATAAAATAAGGGAATACTTTTTCAATGACGAATTCGAGCATTTTGGTTTCTTTTATTGTCTTTTCAAGCTGTGGTGTTTTGATTATTATCTGTTCTCCCAGCGTTTCAGTTTGGCATTGGCTAAAGTAATATGATGTCCATGCGAGAATTTTATCATGATTGAATTCATTATCTAATGCCTCGAGTTTTGCTATCCTGTCCATTTCAACAAGAGGAAACCTTGTGCCTTTCATCTCGAGATAGTTATCTTTCACCTCTCCAGGCATATCGCACTTGTAGAGTCTTCCATCCACGATGATGCTCATCCCAACTAGAACTTTTTCTAGTATTGTATGTGGCATGCTTTCAAGCAGCTCTTTCGGGATTTCAATGCCTTTGAAGTTCACAGTCTCTCGCCTTTCTTTTATGTTTTTGCGCTGCGTTTTTGTTCTTAGGTTAGTCATCTTTCTTGCAGCTGACCGCGCCAGCTCGGCCAGAATGCGTCGGTAAGTGGCAGGATTAAACTGGTTGTAATAAACTCGTTCTTCTAAACGACGAACCATGTTCTCCTACCTCAGGTTAAAAAACATAATAAAAATAAAAAATTAAATGTAAAAGAGTTTTTTTATTTCTGATATGTTTGTGGGGATCCTCCCTTCTGGTCTTGGCCCAGCACTAGGTCTGCAATGTTGCATTGCAATGTTTGGACATATCTCCACTTGCTGGCTTCCTCGTCCACTTCGCCCTTTGCATTAAACACAGGCGTATCAGTTGCGCCTTCTATTTTAGTGTAGATTTTAGCTGTCCTTATGCCCAGGCAGTTGCTTATTTTTTCTGTCAGGCTAACTCTTGCTCCGTTTTGTATTGTAACTAGAAGCCTTTCTCCTTGCAACTTATCTCTGGCGCCCTTTATTTTTGGCTTATCTTCTTCCGCGGCTGAGCTTTGCCTGGCTTCTGATAAGTATGTTTCTAATACAGAGCCTACGCTGCGAGAAACATCAGTGTCATCCAGCATGGTGGTATATCTGTCATCCACTGGAATAAGGTCTGGCCCAACCCTAAGGGATGTTGGCATGCTTGGATTGCTTTTGCCGTACTCTATCGTTACAACATTCATATTGTCGCCATCGCCTTTATAAACGACTGTAGCTGTCTGATCTGCCATTTTTATTCACCTGTTGTTGTTTTAATATGTATTTACTTTCGAGGGAAGAACTGTTGTAGATTTATAAATCTTTCGATTCTTTAATCACTCAGAAGTGGTTATAAAATCATGAATATTTGAGAATTTAAATAATGAATATTCGCAGAAGAAATGTTTATCAATTATAGGGGAATCTCATAAATTTCCTGCAATTCAAACAATAATAGGACATGTGCTTCTGGCTAAGCCTCACTCTGCAGTTAATCCCTAGCTTTAGGTATGAATGGCAGTGCTTGCAAAGCCTCTTCTTAAGCTCAGAGCGAATCCTGACCTTGCTCTTCATGGCAATCTTCCTGGCAAGCTCAACATACCTGTTGCTAAGCTCAGGATGCTCCTTGAATTGCTTTTCTGCCTCAGAGAACAGAGAGTCTATCCTGTCAAGAGCTAGCTTCCTTTCTTTAGCAGGCTTTTGCTTATGCCTACGAATAACCATGAGTTAAGAAAGAAGGAAGTGCTATAAATAATTTATGGGGGCATCTTATCACTCAATCTTTTCTATGATTTTCTATGAACTAGCTTAATATAAGAGCTGACTTGATAAGCCATGACTGCTTTCTGGTCATAATGATCTATGGTGAGCTGGATTATTTCATCTATCTCTGGTTCTGTGCAGTATATTATGACAGGGATCATTTTGTCTAGGAACAGTTTGCCATCAGGGTCAAGCCATTGCCCTTTGGCGGATTTAAGTATAGTTAAGCCTCCGCTAATGCCTCTTACCCGATCATCCCATGCCTTATGATGCTCAATAGAATATTCAATCCCGTCATTTGAATTAGCAGGCACAAGGATTTCCCATAATGATTTTTTTTTGCTCATGCTGAGCTGGGAATGAAATCAAATTTAAAAATTGAATCATTTTCTCTTCACAGGCACGCCGTAAGAGTAATTACGCATGTGCCCTCTATTTAGGTCATAGTAAACCAATGCTTCGCACCATTTTTTTTACAAGTTCTCTTATCATTTCTTGATCACCATCTTCAGGCATTATAAATTTGCGTGGTATCCTAGTATCAATTAGCTCGTATTCCTTTTGACCATTAATTCTTTCCTAACTAACAAATAATTGCAACATAACAATTAGGGGTATAGCTCTCGCATGCAGTAATAGCAGCCTTCACCAGTGAAAGGTTTTGGGGGGTGATTCAATTGGTGAAGGCCAGAACTCAGTAAAAACTGACCATGATGTTTGGTTTGTCTTGGAGTTTTTGTGAAAGTTTGAATCTTAATCTAATAAGCATTATATTATAAAATAAAAAAAGGAAATAATTTAGGGGGTAAAGCCTTGCTTGCTCTTCTTAGTTGAAGATTTCAATCCCCAACTCGTCTGAGAGCTGCTGTTTTGCGCTTGCCTGTTGCTTTGCGCTCAGCTTTCCCAGGATCCAGGGGCTTTTGACTCCGGTGATGATGGTCATCACTGTTATCTTGCCTTTCATGTCTTCTGTGACTCTGGCTCCCCAGATGACGTTTGCGTCATCATCCATGCTTTGGGTTACTAGCTCTCCTACCCTGTTAATCTCGTCCAGTGTCATGTCTGGTCCGCCGTGCACGTGCAGGATGGCTCCTGTTGCTCCTTCATAGCTGATGTCGAGCAATGGGTTGCTGAGTGCTCCTTGGACTGCTTCTTCTACCCTGTTGTTAGTGTCGCTTGCTCCTACTCCAATGCTTGCAACTCCTCCTTCTGTCATGATTGCTTTGACGTCTGCGTAGTCCAGGTTGACCAGGCTTGGGATTGCGATTGTCTCTACAATTCCCTTTATCATGGTGGCTATGAGCTCGTTGGCTACTGCGAATGCTTGCTGCACTGGCAGGTTGCCTGCTATTTGCACCAGCCTGTTGTTGTCTATGACTATGACTGTGTCTGATGTTTTCCTTAGCTGCTGGAGTCCGAATTCTGCTTTGTCTACCCTGGCCCTCTCAATCTTGAATGGCATGGTTACTGTGCCAATCACTATTGCGCCAATGTCCTTGGATACTTGGGCTACTATGGGTGCTGCTCCTGTTCCGGTTCCGCCTCCCATTCCTGCGCAGACAAATACCATGTCCGACTCCCTGAGAGCGTCCTTGATGAGGTTGATGCTCTCCTGCGCTGCCTCTGCTCCTCTTTCTGGGAAGCCTCCGCAGCCTAGTCCTCTTGTCACGTCTTTGCCGATCAGGAACTTCCTGTCAGCCTCGACCATGTTGAGGTGTTGTTGGTCTGTGTTGCAGGCTATTATCTCTGCTCCCTTTATGCCTTTCTTGTAGAGCCAGTTGACCATATTGTTGCCGGCTCCTCCGCAGCCAATCACTTTGATGTTGGCCTGCTTCACGTCTATCTCTTCAAATGCTGTTGGTTTTTGCTTCATGGCGTTGTTCACGACGAAATCCATTTTCCTTTACCCCCTTGTTTTGTGGTTTTTTTGTTTTTTTGCTTTACTTTGACATATATCCTTGAAGATATATTTTGTAATGTCAAAATCTTTATAAATGTGGATCTCTCTCCACTACTAGAAGCCATACATTATCTGACGCGGATTCAGTTCGCCAAAACTGAATTTCTCCGTCTTAGCCTCGGAGATTCGCGCTTAAAACTTTTGGTTAAAGCCAATAACCAATCATTGAAAATTAAATTCTTTAGGTGTGAGGTTATATTTAAATATTATTGTTCTGTAAAATATATATTTGATGCAGAATTAACGTTCTTTCACGTGTTTTATGACGAGAAACATAAAGTAAATAATATTCTTGCGTTAATGCGGCTTCTCCCACAGAATAAGCTTTTTACCAGGGAACAATCCCATGCTGGACATCTGGTTGAACTGGCCGGGTTCCAGCACTAGCTCAATAATATTATATTTATATTTGTCCTTTAGTTCTCCCACCTTTTCCTTGGCAGTCTTGTGATCAACACCAATTCCTATTATTAGGATATTCGCTTTCTCGTTAGTTGCTTCTCCATGAAGCACTATCATCTCTACGCCAGCGAGTTTTGACATAGCCTCGACGAACTCTTCCACCACGGTTTTCTTCTCCTCAAGCAGGGCTGCTAAGGTTTGGGTGTTCTTGTTCATGCTTAGGCTGTAGAGTTTGGTCTTCTTTATTATTGTTTCCTCTACAACGCCAAGAGCCTTGAGCTGCCTGACAATCCTAAAAGTGGTAGTCACTGGAACTTTGGCTTTCTTTGCGATTTCACGAAGATAGAACTTATTACTCTGGTCTGCTGCTTTTTCAAACAAAAAGAGCTTTAGGATAGCCAGGGTTTTCTTGTCAAAAAATTCTTCAATAATATTTTTTGAAGGCACAATCATTAATGCTGTGGAGAACTAATATATAAATCTTTTCAAAAATGGAACGATGTTCTATTTTTGGAACAATATTCGGGATTTATGAGGAAAAAGAATAATATTAAAAAGAGCTTGGAATTACCTTATGTGAAGGAAATGAAATATGACTGACTTAAAAATACCGACAGAATTAATAGAAAATCTTGTTGAAGAGGAATTTCGAATATTAAGAATAAGCCAAGAGAAAAAAGACAAGCTCATGAACCTCTACCTCAAGATAGTTGAGGACAAGGACAGCACACATGTAAAAGCTGATATGAGCAGCAATGGAACAGAAGATTCTGACTGGTTTAAGTGTGTTTATCCGCATAATTTGAGGGTTGGCCTTATGAACTCAAGATTATCCAGAGCATTGGACAGGCCGGCAGAATTAGCTTTTACATCAGGCTTGCTTCATGACTTTGGTAAGACAGCCATAAAGGATAAGACGCTATACGTGGTAGATGACTTTAATGATAAGCAGAAGGCAGAGATGAGGTACCATGTTGAGAACGGGTTTAACATTATTCATTCAGCATTCCCTGAAGAGGCAGCAGTTATTTTATGGCATCATTACTTCCAGAGAAACTCTTATCCGAGATTAAGCAGGATCAAAGAGCTATTGGGTTCGCTTTCACTTCCTAAGTTTTTCATAAGCAAGCAGTTGGCTATCAAAAGATATATGCGTGAAGGCCTCCAACTAGCATTGGCAGATTATTATGATGCCTTGGTTACAAGAAACAACAAGAAGAATAATGGCGTAATATCATCTGAAGATTCCAAAACATTCCTTCTTGAAGAGTACCCTAGTCATGGGCAGTTGATCAGAAAGCTTTATGACAAGGGAGTTTTTGGGACTGATTATGCTAAAATTCTGGGGATTAAAGAGAAATCAACTACCCTGCCCTGAAGAGCGAGGTGTGCTATGATAAACCCGCTCAAATGTTTGAACGTGGTAGTGGATTCAAAAAAAAAGAATGCAAACCTAGATCTGAATATCGAGGCATTCTTTTTTTGTAATGAAATTATTTACTTCTTAGAATCAAACTGCTGGAGATAAAGTTCCTCAACTAAGTCCAGGTCAGAAATGTCGCTGAGAGCCTTGTCCTCTCTTAGCCTCACAAACCTCGGGAACCTGAGAGCATAGCCGCTGCTGTAGCTTGGGCTCTTCTGGATTTCTTCATAGTTGATTTCTATTATTATCTTTGGCTTGATCCTGGCAACCTTGCCTTCTTCTGAAATTATTAATGGCTTGAGCAGCTTGGTAAGCTCTTCAAATGACACTCCTTCTTCTTCAAGCTCCTTTACGCCAGTTCCTACCTTGCCTATCTCAAGGAACTTGTCGCCTTTCCTGCAGGCTAGAACAAATGATGTTAGCCAGCCGCTTCTCTTGCCAGTTCCCCACTCTGCACCAACAATTACTAAATCAAGCGACTCCATCACTGGCTTTACCTTGACTCCGTAGCCTACTCTGCTTCCGGGCTTGTAAATTCCCTGGAGGTTCTTGGCCATCACTCCTTCTTCTCCCATGCTGAGGGCTTCTTTGTAGAATTTCTCTGCCTCTTTCAAGCTGTCTGTTATTATCTGCTTTGCGAGGATTAGCTTCTTCGGGTGAGGCTTGATTATCTTCTCAATAATCTTTCTACGCTCAATGAACGGGATGTTAAGCAGGTTCCTGCCTTCGAACAGTATAATATCAAACACATTCACTTCAACAGGGAATTCCCTGCTCATCTTGTCAATGTCATACTTTCTCTTTATTCTCTGCGATATTGCCTGGAACGGCAGGTACTTGCCTGTCTTGGGCTCATAGCCCACAGCTTCAGAGTCAATTATAAATTCCTTTGCATGGACAAAATCCTTTACATACTCAATAACCTCTGGGAACTGCTTGGTGACTTCATCAAGCCTTCTGGTGAATATTTTTATTTCTCCATCCTTTCCTGCTTTCTTGTGTATCTGCATCCTGAAGCCATCATACTTGAACTCTATGGCGCATGGCTTGCCTACTGTTTCAAAAGCATCTGCAAGATCCTTGGCTTTTGGGTAGAGCATGACATTGATTGGGCTGCCAGGCTCCATTGTCAGTTCTCCGAATGCTTTCTCGCCTTTCCTTATTATCATCTTGGCTACTTCGCCGTAATCTGCTTTCAGGTCAAAGGCGTGCTGGACAGCTTCAGTTAACCGGTTGTATTCTTCCCTGTTGTCAGGATTAATTGACTTATCCTCGTGGTTATAGTTAATTTTTACCTTGTCGCCAAAGAAAGCCCACACCAATGCATCCCTCATGCTGCCAGTTCCTACTCCTATGCGCAAGTCCTCGAGCACTGTTCTCACAACATATCTTGCTTCCAGTGGCTTTGCGCTTGACAAGAGCTCTGCAATCATTTTTACTTTTAAATCAACGCTGCCTGCTCCTTCCTGCAATGGAAGCTTTCTCAGGTTGTCAAAAACCTTTTCAGCAGTGAGCTCTCTTGAGAACAAAGTAGCCTGGCTCTTCTTTTCAACCAGTTTCTCTGCAACCAATCCCAAGTCTCCTATTTTCTTCCATTCATCCTCTACTTTTGCAGGCGAAGCACCAGTTGCAGCGCTGATAGCCTTGATTACTAATCTGTTACTCACACCTATCTTGGTCTCATCCCATAAAGGGAATAATCTGCCTTGGAGCATGAGGACTATTTTGTCAATGTCATCTTCTTTTGTCTTCTTCAAGAACTTTGATATAATGAAAGTCTTCTCAAGCCTCTTGCTGGTCTTTTCCAAGGATTCATATATGCCGGCAAGCTCAGAGTATTTCATGACGATAGAAGATGTATGCAGGAAAGTTTAAATAAATTACGGAAAGCTAAGCTAGGTTAATTAACTCGTTTATATATGCATACTTTATATGCATACTTCTAGAATTAGTTAGAAACAAAGAATAAAAAAATGAATGATGGCAAAATGTTTTTTACTGTTGTTCCAGATTATATGGGACGCGGTGGCACACAATACGTCTTGTCTATGTTACGCCATAGACCGCCACGCCCTTCACACCTCCAGCGGCGGCACACAATACCACCCGTCTAGGTTACACCATCGACCGTTACAATACTCACAATTCGCCTGTGTCCGGCAGAATCTGTGCCCGCTACAGCAGCCTGACTCTGCTCCAAAACAACTATACATGTCTGCTGCTTTAACTGGCTTTGCTACGCTTGCTATCATTATTCCTCCTAACGTCCCAAGCAAAATCACTAAGAGGACTATTGCTATAATTGTTTTCTTTTTCATATCAACCCCCTCACTTTTTTATGTTTTTAGAATGTGTTTGAAATCTTAAAATTTATATAGTTTTCTTGTCCTATTTAAGTGATTAATTTGCTCTTTGTAAGTTAGATTGAATAATTTGTTGCGGGCCATTGAATAATTTATATCAGCCCTATAACTATCACTGAGATAACGCCTGCAATGAGCGAGAAAATTGTGCTGTGATTCCAGTGCTTGTCTTCTTTCCTGCAGGATGCTGGTATGAGCTCGTCTGCTGATATGTATATCATTATCCCTGCTGTTGCCCCAAGTATTTTGCCTATTAAGCTAAGGTTGATGTTTTGGAATACAAAATAAGCAATGAAGAAGCCGAGCAGAGTAGGAATGGCTGTAGAGGATGAGATAAGGAATGACTTAAGCCTTTTTTTTGAGACGTAATAATAAGGAGAGCAGGTGCACAATCCTTCAGGGATGTCATGTAATGCTATGGCTATCGCTACTGCTAGGCTCAGCTTGATGTTGGTTACGCTTCCCGCAGCAATTGCCATTCCCTCAGGGAAGTTGTGCAGGAATATTCCGAGAAACAATAGGAATGCTGTTTTCTTGAAAGTGGAGCCTTGCTCCCTTTCATATAATTCCGGGTGTATGTGCGGGATTAGCCTGTCAAAGGCGTACATGAGCAACGCCCCGCATGCCACTCCTATACAGCAAGCCAGCACAGATGATAGCTTGATGCTTTCAGGAATCAATTGAATGAATGCCACTGCTAGCATTACGCCTGCTGCGAATGACATCAGGTTGTAGAGAAAAATCTTTGAAGGTTTCTTGATAATTCCTAATAATGAGCCAATAAGAGGGCCTGCTATGCTGAGCAGGACTATTATAATGATGTAGTTCATTGCGTATAACTTTTTTTTGGTGTTTATAAAGATTTGCTGATGCAGCAGCATTGTATTTGTAACCACTAATGAGTGGCTATATAATCGAAAGATTTATATACTAGTTTCCCAATAATCTCCTTTTAATGACTAATATCGGGGGGATAAAAGTATTCAAGGATCCTGCCAAAAAAAAGGATTCTCTTGATGATCATCTTGTTCTTGTAGCTGATAGTATGGGCTCGTTTAAGGGGTCTGAAACAAAAACAGATAACAATCAAAAACTTCATATTATTGGAGAAAAAAGAAAATTCATATTGATGGGCACTGGTTACGGCGACATGATAAGATATGTTGCTGGCACTCTTCAGCACGTGCCTTTGGATTCTTTGCAGGAAGCTTCTGATAGAATACTTGAAATTACTGATAATATGTCCCCGCCGCCAGGGATAAAAAAAGCAGGTTTGAACTTTATATTAGGAGGAAATTACATTATTCATCAGGAAAACAGGCGTGAGCTTGGCTTAGCGCACATTCTTGCCACAGTGTTTGCGCATGATATAAAGAAGAAAGACCCTGACTACCGGCGTAGAGGAGCATCTCTTCAGCCATATGTTTTTGATGGCTCAGGATCAGGATTTGTTTATGGCCATATTGAAAACATGTATGAACTTGGCAAGGACGGGTTTGAGGATGTTGCAGATGCCATGGTTTTGGCATATGAATTCGGGAAGCAAGGGGCAAAAGATTCAGGAGTGAATGATAAGCTGCAGTTCGGAATAATGAACCAGAATACAGCTGCAACAATATTCCATCCAGACACCATTCTGGACTCTGAGGAGTTATTTGTTGAATACATTAACAGAATGTGCTCAATTAAAACTCCGCCAATAACAAATGATATCAAGGGAGAAGCAAGGGTTAATCTTATTAACCAGAGAATTGACATAAAAAGATTCCTTTCTAATTTTTATGATGCATTGACAGCAGATTTACGCGATTATTCTGAGATGCGAAAGTTCTATACTCAGTGGGCAGAAGCCTTTGCTAACGACCCGCTGAATCATAAGAAAGGATTTGATGAGATGCTCAGGCGAAGAACTCTTGCAAGAAAGCATGTTGCTTACGCAGCAGATGCACTTCTCAAAACCAATCTTCCTACAATGATTGATTATGTCAAAGACTTTGATACCAGGAAGAGAATACTGGAGACGAGGGTTTTATCTTTACCAGAAATTTACAAGGCTTAGTTTGTAAAATAATATTTTCTTTTTAGCCTCTTACTTTTGATTCTGAATCTTTTCCGTTTTTCTATTTCGTTTTTTCGCTTTCCTAATAATAAAATATATAAACATATCTTTGAGTCCTTTACTTTATGGGTTTGTTTGATAACATGCTTAAGGGAGGGGAGTCTCTTATTAAGATGGAGGAGGCTCTGGACTTTGAGTTCTTGCCTAAAGTGCTTCCTTTCAGGGAGAAAGAGCAAAGGTTCATTGCAGAATGCATCAAGCCATTATTCCAGTCAAGGACTGGCAGGAACATTGTGATGTACGGTCCTCCAGGTATCGGCAAGACAGCTGCTGCACGCCACGTTGTTCGTGAGCTTGAAGAGCAGACTGACGATATTTATCCTATCTATATTAATTGCTGGCAGAACAACACTTCTTACAAGGTAATGGTTGAGATTTGCGAGCACCTAGGATACAGGCTGGTGCAGAACAAGAAAACAGTTGATTTGTACAAGGTAGTTGCTAGCATGATAAACAAGAAGTCTGCTGTTTTCATATTTGATGAGATAGACAAGGCAGAAGAACATGATTTTCTTTATTTTATACTTGAAGATATTTACAAGAAAAGCATTTGCGTAATAACCAATTTCAAGGAGTGGGTTGTGACTCTTGACAGCAGGATTAAATCCAGGCTTACTGCAGAGATGCTTGAGTTCAAGCAATACAATGAGCACGAGACAAAAGAGATTTTGAAGCAGAGAGCAGACTATGCCTTCCCCCCTGGAGTTTGGGAGGATAATGCTTTTGAAAGGCTTGCAAAAAAAACCTATGAAATCCGCGACATAAGAACAGGATTGTTCCTGATGCGGGAATCTGCATTGCTTGCAGAAGAGCAGAGCAGGAAAAAAATAATCCTCGGCGACGTTGAGAAAGCCATTATCAAGCTAGAGAATTTTAATATCAAGAATAGTGCAGAGCTTGATGAAGATACCAAGTTCGTGCTTAGCATAGTCAAGGATAATTCTGGCAAAAAGATAGGAGACTTGTACAAGCTTTACCAGGAAAAAGGAGGAAAGCACACCTACAAGACCTTCCAGAGAAAGATAGAAGAGCTTGACAAAGGAAGATTCATAGCTACCAAGAAGCAGAAAGGAACAGGCGGGAATACTACGATTGTAGAAAAAAAATTAACTGATTTCTGAATTGTAATAAGCCTTTAAGCGGAGTTCTTTAAGCTTTTCAAATTCCTTTATTAACCCCCAGACACGAGCGCTCTCACGCTTACCCATTCTATGATATCCAGAATAAATTTCAACATCGTGGCAATGAAGACAAATTTTATCTCCTGTCATTGGGCTTTCAGGCATCTCTTCAGGATTATACAATGAATCAGCGATAGGCATTCCTGCAGCAACGCACCTATAACAAACATGTTTATCTTCCAAATCTTCAATGCTGATGCTTTCGACTATTTGTTCAATTGTTGCCATGATATTCTGGCTCTGTAACAGAGTTATATTCAGGAGGCATTATACCCTCCTTTCTAGGCTCTGTGATGCTTGTAAACCTCTCAGGCACTATTGGTGGAAAAGGCTGCGCTATGTTGGATTCAGGAATATGAACTATTCCCCCTGCAAGGTTGTTGGCTTTTAGCACAATATCATCATAAACAATTCTTTCAAGCATTCTGCGAAAGGAATGCATTTAAGGTTAAATAGCTTTCTTTTTGAGCATAAAAGCACAGCACTGGACATTCTTTTCTGTGTTTATTTCAGGCTTTTTGTCGTCGATATTATGCATGGAGCACTGGACATGTTGACGCAGGGTATTTAAATAAAAAAGCTAATGTTTTATTCAATGAGGATTTGAGCGACGTCCTCACCTTTGCCCCCTCAAAAAAGTGTGGCGTCGCCTATTAATCCATAAAAATTCAGATTAAAGATTTGCAACGGTTCGGGTGATTGAAAATGATAGCATTGCATGAGAATCCAGCATTCGTCCAAAAACTTTTTTTTGTTCAGGTAAGAAACTTAAGCATCAAGAAGCACGGAATTTATGCCTATTACTGACTGCTTCAGCATGAAAATATTTGCCAATGCCAACAACGCCAGCTTTAAGATGAGGTGAGCAACATGAGTGTAGAAGCCCAGGAGAACGATTTCAGCTATCCAAGCCAATTAGTCCAGATAATGAGAGAGCACAGGCTGATCTGCCCTGAGGAAGAAGAGCAAATAACTGATTATCTCTTTACAACTGTTTGAAAAATTATTTTTTATTTATAAATCCTTAAACTTTTTAAACTCACACCCATTTCTCTTTTTTTATATGGCGAGAATAATTAATAAGGACGAACTAAGGCATGAGCCAAAGCTAGTGTTGGAATTAAAGAACAGCGTATTTATTTACCCAACTGACACCATCTACGGCATTGGATGCGACGCGACTAACAAGGAACTAGTAGCTAAGGTCAGGGAGATAAAGAAGAGCGCTATCCAGCCATTCTCCATAATTATCCCT
The DNA here is from genome assembly GCA_016932315.1 of Candidatus Woesearchaeota archaeon. GTDB lineage: Archaea > Nanobdellota > Nanobdellia > Woesearchaeales > SM23-78 > SM23-78. The sequence continues at coordinate 28,186 of JAFGDD010000017.1, read as the reverse complement.
AACAAGAACCTGATTTACGAGAACTGCAAGAACGGTGAGAAAATAAGGGAATGGGCAGACAAGCTGCCAGGACCCTACACCATAATAATGCGGGTGAAGAAGAAGTTCTTCGCAGACAACGTCAATCCTGACGGAGACACCATAGGAGTAAGGATACCCAACAACTGGTTTTATGATTATGTAAAAAAGATGAAAGTGCCTATAATTACGACCAGCGCAAACATTACAGGGGGAGACTTCATGACAGACATAGAAAACCTCAACCCTGAAATCAAAAAGAAAGTTGACTTCATAATTTATGACGGGCCAATCAAAGGCAGGCCGTCAACCATTGTTAACCTTGCAAAAGAGGGAGTGGAAGTAAAGAAGAGGTAAGCCCCGCCGGCGTGTGAGGCGCCTATAAAAATTTATAACTCTAAAGATAATACAAAATTGAAAAAGCGTCCTACACAGCACCCCGAGGGGGCGACCCCTGCCGTGCCAGCGCCGACCAAGGACTCAACAATAAAAAAATTGTTTTCGTCCTCGGCCAAGGTGGCGCTGACGCCCGCTTTTTCTTCGGTGAATTAAATGAAAACAAAAAAAGACAAATTAAGGATTTTTAGCGCAGGAGACATTCACGGAGATACTCGGCTGGCTGAGAAGCTTGCAGAAGAAGCTCATGTCAAGCATGCAGACCTGGTTGTGCTTTGCGGCGACCTGACCTTTGCAGAGCGAAGCACTGACAACATCATCGGGCCATTCAAGAAAAGAAACCTGAAAGTATTATTAATCCCTGGCAATCATGAGAGTGTTGCTACTGCAGACTTCCTAGCAGAAGTTTATGGGGTAAAGAACATTCATGGCTATAGCGTCAAGTACAAGGACATAGGAATCTTTGGGGCTGGGGGGGCTAATATTGGGATAAACCAACTCAGCGAGAAAGAGCTTTATGACTTGCTAAAGAAAGGCTTTGAATCCATCAAGTACCTTGATAAAAGAATCATGGTAACCCATGTTCATCCCTCAGGCACCAAGATGGAGAAGATGACTTCTTTCTTTCCAGGTAGCACAGGCATAAGAAAAGCAGTTGAGAAATTCCAGCCAGACATACTATTATGCAGCCATGTTCACGAGGCAGAAGGGCTAGAGGAGAAGATAGGCAAGACAAGAGTGATAAACGTCGGCAAGAGAGGGAAGATTATTGATATATGAGCATATTTTAAAACTTTATCTTGATATCATAAATCTGAAGATGAAACATCTATTTTGTTGTATGAGAATATTGTATGTAATACCTTATCTCTCCCACTTCTATAAGAACAGAGTCTTTGGAAGAGCGCATGAAAAGAGCTTTGGGGTTCTCAATGTATCTATCAAGCCGAACCTCGTCAACATGAGCGCGTGCAGTTGGCACAATTTCTACTTGATGTAGAGATGCTCCTGCGCTTACTTCAAGAACACCTTCTCCAAGAATATTATAATAATCTTTTAGCATTGCAATGCGGACTTCTAAATCATTTCTTAGGCCCTTATTCTTTGCAGTGTAGTGGAAAGATATTGTCATGGGTGAAAAGAAACTCTCCTTAATTTATATGTCTTTCTGAAGTAGATAATTCTGATTAAGAAATGGTCGTCCCGATAAACTCCTTGCCTTCCAATAGATTGTCAAGGTTCTCGAGCTTTGCTCCGTTGATTATGTAAACTGCCATCTGGTTAGCTTCTGCTTCCTTGCTGGCAACAGGGTCGAATGGTGTGTTAAGCCCAGGGCTCCATTTGCTGCCGAATTTCTTGCAAAAGTCTTTCCAGCCCATCCTGATTATTGGCTTTGCATCAGAATACTTTTTAGGGTCTTTGTCATATACGTAGTCTATGTTACTCATATTGATGATTTTTTTAACTCCTAGTTGTTTTGCAAGCAGGACAGCGTCATAGTCTGTGCTGCACCCAGGCTTCCAGCCTGCGCCGACTAATATTTTCTCATTGAAATCAACAGGCTCGTTAGGGTGCTTTATTATTTTTGGCTTTGCATGTTTCTGGAAGACAGTCCTCAATAGCTGGGCATTGATTCTTGTAGCATGAATCCCTATCCAGTCAAGGTCTTCCTTGTTAATGCCTGCGGCGCTCCGGGCAGCTTCCTGGTAATACCTTGCAATCCTTCCGCCGCCGGCAATGAGAACAAACCTTTTCTTCCTCTTCAGGTGCTTCTCAATGATAACCTTGAACCTCTTCAAGAAATCAGTATCGACTTTGTCAGGGCAGATGAGGCTGCCGCCGACGCTGATGATGATTATTTCTTCTTCTGTGCTCATTTTTTCACCTTTTCAGTTTTTATCTTCTCAGCATGCTTCCACATAAACTCAAAGTAGGATTTATAAGCTTTTGCAGCAGCCTTGTTCTCGATTATTATTCCTTCTGGCTCATCTGTCCAGATTAATATGGCTATCTTGTCGCCGTAAATATTGGTTACTGCAGGGCTCTCTGTAGTTTCTGGGAAATATCTGTAGTCTGTTGTATTATCGTCCTTCTCCATCCTTCCCTTGCTGATTATCATCTTGGTGTGCATATTCTTTTCTTTTTTCATCCTGTCGAACTGGAGAGCGAACTCAGGCATTACCTTTGAGAATTGACCTTCTGAGCCAAACACAAAATTGTCTGCGCCTGTCCTTGCCATGTCCAGGAATATTGTCTTCATTCCTTTAATGCCCTTAAAAAGTCTGACCTGGCCTTCGACTTTGGCTGCTTTGTGCCTTGCATGAAGTTCTGGAAGTATTGCTTCTACTTCTTCCTCCTGCTCCTTCAAATAGTCGAGCAGTCTTTTTGGCCCTGTTGCTTGGAACCATTTCACCTTGCCAATGCAAACATAGCTTGCAAGCCCTTTTTCCATGAGGGATTTGAGGGAGTTGTAGCAGCTGCTCCTGTCTATCTTGGCTAGCTTGGCTATCTTGCCTGCTTTGCACGAGCCGTGGTCATTTAGTGTGAGGTAGACTTTTATTTCATTAGGTGAGAAGCCTAGGTTTTCAAGAGTCTTTTCCACGTTCATACTCTTATTGGAGTTATTCTATTATTTAAATTTTATTGTTGTTGAATATTCTACAACAAATGTTTATATATCTAACAACTTATTAGTAGTAATAAAAAAGAGGAGGGAGCAAGATGAAAAGGTACATCCTAACCGGAGGGCCAGGAGCAGGGAAGAGCAGCATCATCCTCGCCCTGGAAAAACAAGGAGAATACACTATCAGAGAAGCAGCAGAGGACTGCATCAAGCTGAAACAGGCACAGGGAATAAAAGAGCCCTGGACAGAACCCGGATTCCAGGAAAGCATACTCGAACTACAACAACAAAGAGAAGCAAGGGTGCCAAAAGAAGCAGCAAGAGTCTTCATAGACAGAGGCTTACTAGACGGGCTGGCCTACACAAAGCCAAGAACTGAGACTTACAAAAAAATCGCAGAGGCAGCGGCCAAGACAAAATATGACCTTGTCTTCATCATAGAGCCGCTAGAAACCGTAGAAAAAACAGCAGTTAGACGAGAAGACATGAAAGAAGCCCTCGAAATAAGGAAGAAACTAGAGGAAACATACAGACAAGCAGGCTACGAGCCAATACTAATCAAAGCAGGACCGCTCGAACAAAGAGTGAAAAAAATACTAGCACACATCAAAGAATAAGAGCGCGGAAAAACCGCGGGAGGTGAGAACATGAGAATGCCAGAAAACCCAACGGACGAAGACCTTGAAGCTGTGATCGAAAAGATGATTGCGCTAAGCACAGGCGCAACCATAACAGAAGGGGAACTGCAGCCAGATGAAGACCCTTACATAGTGCAAAGGTACATTATGAGAAAATGCAGCGACAAGGGAGCGACGTGGGCAATGATAGACTTCATGCATGACTACATGAAAACGAACTACCTTGCGGAACTCTTCGTGAATGTAGGAAACAGGTACTCTGGACACGGTCTGACCAGGAAAGAGAAAGGGCTTGTTGAAGACAGGTTCAGGCGGGCCTGCAAGGAGAGGGGACTGACTGCCAATACAGACCTTCACATGGCATGCCAAGAAAGCCTAAGAGAGTAGAACCAACAGCAAACTGAGAGGCCATAGACGGAGTAATAAAAGAAAGAATAATCGCGGTACAAGCCGCGGGAGGTGAAAAAATGAAGAATGAAAAAGACAGACTGGAAATATTAGTGGGAGATGATGCATTCCGCGACGTTCTTACTTCGCAGATTTTTCAAAAATACCACATCCCAAAACTAAAGGAAGGACTAAAAGAATATGATGTCCGGGTTGCTTGCGAAACGATGCCCGAAAAAGTGATGGCTGAAGCGGCAAAATACGATGCCGTAGTAACTGATTTAGATTATAGTGAGGGAGGAATGGGGCGGGAAGGTTATGCTGTGATTGACGCGGTGAGTAAGTTAAAGCCGGCACCACTGCTAATATTATGCACCTCCTGCGATAACATAAAAGAGATTTTGGGAAGGACCCGTGGCAAAATAGACTACTTGGCCGGAACCGGCCGCGGCCATAAATTTGACCAGTTAATCAGGATACTGATAAGTCATTACAGCAAAGCCAAGAGATGAAATAGATAAGAGAAGCGACGTATACTGCGGGAGGTGAAACAAAATGAAAGTAAACATAACAGATTTAGAGAAAGAATTAGCGCAAAGAAAGAGAGCTTTGGAAATCAAACAATTGGCAAAAGACGCGATGCAAAGCATGCGCACAGGAGCGCCTCAAAGAAAGGAAGCGCAAGTGCTCATGGGCTATATGTTCATGGCCAAAAAGGATTTCGGAAGCGCAATATATTACATAGGGCGCGCGCTAGAGCAAGCTCAATACAACACTGAAAAGATAATTCAGCCTGAGTTTGTCAAGGAAAGAGCACTGACAGGTATAGAGCGAATCATTGAGCAGGTGAAAAAGCCAGAGACAAGAATCGATGCTGGAGAAAAATACCAATTGCTAAAAACCGCGGGAGGTGAGAAAATGAATAAATATGAGAGTTTAGAAGAGGCAGCGAATTTGGTAAGCAAGAATCTTGGATCTGATGTGCCATTGAATATGATAAGGAAAATAGTATCTCTTGCCCCGCTCATGAATGAGGCGGATATAGAGAAGTTCATTAGACTGGCCTCAATGACGGATAGCTTTGAGAGAGAATATCTTATAAACAGCAGTCTTGATATGGCAAAAGTGGCCGGACCAGACGGGCTTTTGGCAGCGGCAGAGGTAAAAGACCAGTTCGGATGGGCGACAGCGACGCTATATAAGTCAGCTCCAGGCATTTTCAAGAGGTGGAGTATACCTGAGTTTAAGGTGATAGTTGACCTTGGAAAGAAGATTAAAAACCTTGATGAGCAGTTCGGCAGAGATATATTAGACTCCTGTTCCAGTTTCTTCGAGCATTGCCCGGGAGTAAGGAAGGTCTATGACAAAAGCTATTTGGAAAAGAAAGTGGAAGCGTGGATTCAAGCAGTGAGAGAGACCAGGAGATGGTGCAGGGGCTGCAGCAGAGAGTATTTCGATAGGGGAAACGAGTCAATATATTACTCAGGTTATTGCGGAGTGAACTCGCGCTAAGGTAAAATCGCAAGACAAAATATTTAAACTTAGGTTTACCATCCCTATTCATGCCAATCTTAACCAAAAGCGAGATCTTGAAGGCCATGAAAAAAGGCAAGATAAAGATATCCCCATTTTCAGAAGACCAGTTGGGGCCTGCTTCTGTGGACCTGACGCTTGATAATAAGTTTCGCGTCTTCAAGAAGCTCAAGGGCATCCCGGACATCAATGATTCTTTTGATTACAAGCAGTTGAGCGACCCGATGGTTTCAGATTCTATTATCATCAAACCGCAAGAGACCATCCTTGCCATAACAAAAGAGAGGATTACTTTGTCAGATGATATTTGCGGATGGCTTGAGGGCAGGAGCAAGTTTGCGAGGATGGGGCTTCTTGTTCACATATCAGCTCCTTTCATGCAGCCAGGCATAAGCAACTATCCAGTCCTTGAGATTAGCAACATGGGGAAAGTTCCTATGAGGCTTCATTCCGGCACAAGGATCTGCCAGTTCATCTTCCAGAAGACAAAGGGAAAAGCTAAGTACACAGGCCATTTTGCAGCGCAGACAGAACCTTGAAAATATGATAATAAGAATTTATTTTATCTCTTTCCATTTCTCATACTCGAAAATATTCACTCCCAGCCTCTGCAGGTTCTTGTAAAGGTTGTAGAGCGGCAGGCCGATGATGTTTGAGTAGCACCCGTGAACTTTCTCCACAAAAATGCCTCCGAGCTCCTGGATGGCGAAGGCTCCTGCCTTATCAAGCGGCTCTCCGGAGTCAACATATTTCTGGATTTCCTCATCACTCATCTTTTTCATCTTGACCCAGCTTATCTCATGGTCAACAATCTTTTTGCAGTTGTCCTTGTCTATTATGCAAATCCCTGAGTAGACATAGACTTTTTTTCCAGAAAATATCCTTAACATGCTTACCGCGTCCTCGCGGGATTTAGGCTTTCCGATTTTTTTGTTCTTAAAAACGCAGATGGTGTCAGCTCCGATGATTATACCAGTCTTTACTTTTTTTGCTACGTCTTCTGCTTTTCCTTCAGCAAACCTTCGCACCATCTCATTAGGCTTCATTGCCACAGCCATGTCCTCCTCGTATTTGCTGGGCACGACTTCAAACTCAAGGCCTATCTGCTGCAAGAGCCCATTCCTTCTCGGAGAAGTTGATGCGAGGATAATTTTGCGCTTCATGGTCTTCACTTTTTCATTTTGCATTGCCAAGCTTTTTTAATTCATCCATAAGCTTTTTTACCCTTGCCTTGTCTATTTCATTCTCCCAATAACCATCTTTTTTAAGGCTTGAACCAACGATGAACAAATCTGCGAGCTTAAAGTATTTTTTAATGTTCTCTGAAGTTATTCCTGATCCTATTATCCTGAGAATCTTTATGTTCTGTATTTCTTTCAAATCTGCGATGTTTACTGCGTCTCCGGTTGTCCTTCCAGTAACTATTATTCCGTCCGACAGGAAGAACTCTGCGGCGTGCGTAGTCTCCTCTACGCTGACATCGCTAGTTATAGCATGAGATGAATGTTTTTTCTTTATATCAGTAAAAACCATGATTTCTTCCGCGCCTATCATCTTCCTGTATCGAAGCAGCTCTCCTGCGCAGGAATTATAGAAGCCTTCATCTCCGACATGGCAGAAAACATAGCCTTCTGCTCTTATAAAGTCAAGCCCTGCTGCCTTTGCAGCCGCCAGGGCTTCATTATTCCCGCCGCCCAGAATTTGTATGCCACAATAAAGGCCGAGTTCCTTTATTTTATTTCCAATGACTGCCATCATGCCAGTTATCTCGGGGCCTATGCTTTTTGTGTATGGGACGTCGTGCATGTTCTCTATCATGACAGTCTTCAATCCTAGCTCCAGGTATGTTTTTGCTTCGGCAATAGCTTTTGATAGTATCTCTTCAGAACTCATGCTGTTTTTTGGAGTGCCTGGCAAAGCAGGGACATGTATCATCGCAATTATATCTTTTTTATTTTTATCTTTTAGATATTCCTTGTAGCTAAGCATTTCTCACACCTCATCTTCTGATTAAACGCGAATTAGCAAAAACTATCCCTTAATCACTCCGAGCGGCCTCATCTTGGCGACAAGGTTTCCTATGCCTGCGTCATGGCTGACCTTGACTACCTCGTCAATGTCCTTGTAGACAGCAGGCGCTTCCTCGCTCACTCCCTCCATGCTTCCTGCTTTTAGATAGATTCTGTGCTCTTCGAGCTGCCTTTTGATATCGCTTGCCCTGAAGCTTCTTATGGCTTCTGTCCTGCTCATCACCCTGCCTGCGCCGTGGGCTGTACTGCCAAACGTTTCCTTAAGTGCTTTTTCTGTTCCGACGAGTAAGTAGCTTGCTGTTCCCATGCTGCCAGGGAGGAGTATGGGCTGCCCCACATTCTTGTATACTTCTGGAGTGTTAGGATGCCCTGCTGGCAGGCTCCTGGTGGCTCCTTTCCTGTGAACATAAACCTTTTTGCTCTCGCCTTCAATAATGTGTTCTTCTACTTTGGCAATGTTGTGTGCAATATCATAAACAGTTTTTATCTTTTCAGGCTCAACTCCAAGAACATCTTTGAAACTCTTTCTAACTTGATGCGCTATTATGTGCCTGTTAGCCCAGGCAAAGTTAGCGCTGGCTGCCATTGCTGCAAAATAATCCTTTGCTAGCTGGGTTCCTGCTTTTGCGTATATCAAGTCTTTTTCTGGCAGGCTTTTCATGAGTGTAGGATCTGCTTCTTCCATTTTTCTCAAGTAATCAGAGCACACCTGGTGTCCTAATCCTCGTGAGCCGCAGTGTATCATGATGGTGACCTGGCCTTCCTCATGAATTCCAAATGCCTCTGCGACTTTTTTATCATAGATGTGCTCGACGAACTGTACTTCGAGGAAATGATTGCCTGCTCCAAGAGTGCCTAGCTGGTCCCTGCCTCTTGATTTTGCCCTGCTGCTTACCTTACTTGCATCAGCATCCTTCATCCTTCCTCCTTCTTCGCAGTGATCTAAATCTTCTTTGAATCCATAGCCGTGCTCAACAGCCCACTCCGCACCCTTGTTTAGCACATCATCAAGCTCCTGGTTGCTGAGGCGCAGGAAGCTGCCGCTGCCTACGCCACTAGGAACATTCCTGAACATAGAATCAATTAGTTCCTTAATCTTAGGCTCAACCTCTTCCCTTTTCAAAGGGGTAGCTAACAACCTGACCCCGCAGTTAATGTCAAAGCCTATCCCGCCAGGGGAGATGCATCCGTGCTCATAATCAAATGCAGCCACGCCGCCAATGCTGAAGCCATAGCCCTGGTGCGCGTCTGGCAGCATTATGCTCTGGCCGTATATTCCTGGAAGGCAAGCAACGTTCATCCCTTGCTGCAAGCTGTTGTCCTGGTCAATATTCTTGAGAAGCTTCTCGCTGGCATAAATCTTCACAGGCACTTTCATGTTGCCTGTTTTTTCTATTTCAAACAAATGATCATTAACCTTTCTTGGGCTGATTTTTTCCTTTTCTTTTTGCTCTGGCATGATAAACACCTCTGTAATATTACTGAGAATAAGGCAGTGATTTAAAAATCTTATCAAAGAAAAATTATTCTTTTCTGTACATGTCGTCCAGCAGCACGAGAACTTTCTGGTAGCACTTGCGGCCGATTTCATCTGCTTCAGCCTTTACCTCTTTCTTATTTAGCAGCGTAAATTGTTTTCCCGCCACAAATATCATGCCAAACTCAAACAGTGCTTCCCAATCATTTTTAACCCAACGGTAAGGCACAGCTTTAGCATTTTTTATGTATTCTCTCTTCTTTTCCATTTCAAGATAGATTGCTGATGGAGCAAGCTTATCATGGTCGTGCAATCCTCGTATTGAATAATCTGTTAAGAATTGCTCGTAATCATTAGTTATATTTTCTATGCTCTCAGGGTTTAGGATTTCCAAGGGTTTTTCTTCCATGAATAGCATACCAACGTCAAACATACTTCCGTGGCTCGCAGGGTCATACCACATAATCACTTTCTTTCTGATATTTTTCATGGCAATACTATGCTCAGAGCAGATTCTCAAACCAACAGGATCGTCCTGGTTGACATCTCTGGGAGGATAATGAACCTGTTCTCCTTTTGCTTCAATAGTTTCTACAATTCCATCTATTCTCTTTTTAACTTCGTTAGCTATATTTCTTACAGGGCATATCAGATAATAATCAAGATTTTTTTTCATCACAATTCCTCCCTTGTTTTTTGAAAGAGGCATAATACTATATAAATTTTTCTTTTCGTATCTATTCTGGAGTGGATATATTTCTTCAAAAAGGTTTATATAGTCTTGATTCTATAATAGAATGTCATGGGCTTCGACATCAACCAGATAATGCAGCAGTTCAACACTGCAGTCAATAATTTTGTCGCAAAAGTGCAGGCTTACTTCAAGAGCCTCACCCAGTACGAGCTTTACGCATGGATAGCCATGGGAGTGGGGTTTGTCATGGTATTGATTTCCTTGATAACCTGGTAAATGTGTGAGTGAATAAATTTATCGTCGGCAAAATAAGCCCTACTCGCTAAAGCTCGTCTCGCCATGCACAACAAAAGCAAAGCTTTTGAGTTGCATATGCTGGGCTCGACGGTCTTATTTTGCCTTATTGTGGGCTTTAAAAAAAGGAAAGGCTTATATACTTGACTTATCATTTAATATAAAAAGAGGAGGGTGATTGGAGAGTATGGGACAGCAGGAAGTTTATGATTTTCTTTGCAAGAACAAAGGCAAATGGTTTACGTCCAGGCAGATATCTGAAAAGCTGAAAGTAAGCATAGGCTCAGTCACCATGTCCTTGAAGAAATTAAGAAAAACTAATCTTATCAAGTACAGAAACACTGGCAAGAGAAACACTTACCAGTACACTGTGGGCAAGCGGTAAAGGCGCATTTTTTTCTCCTTTACCCAAAACGTTTATAAAAGAGAGAAGACTCTAAAATTTCAAATATTTAAGAAGGCAATTAAAATGGCAGGAAAAACATCAGGAAAAATCAAGCTAAGCTTCCCTGACAAATCAGAGGCAGAGTTTGCCATGGGAGTAAAGGCAGAGGAAGTTGTAAAGCAGCACTTCAAGAAGGAACAGGCAGCGAAAGCTCTGGGTGCAAGGATAAACAGCAAAGTAATCGACTTATCTGCGCCTCTCGACGAAAGCGGAGAATTTGACATCCTGACATTTGAGACTGACGCAGGCCTTGACTTGTTCAGGCACTCAAGCAGCCACGTCATGGCATTAGCTGTCAAGAGGCTTTACAAAGACGTCAAGGTAGCCATCGGTCCAAGCATAGAGGACGGCTTCTATTATGATTTCGACAACCTCAAGATAAATGACGAGGACTTCCCAAAAATAGAGGATGAGATTAAGAAAATAGTACATGAGAAGCTAATGTTTGAAAGAAAAGAAGTGTCCAAGCAGGAAGCACTCAAAATATTCAAGGATGAGCCTTACAAGGTTGACCTGATTAATGAATTGCCTGAGGGAGAAAAAATAACCACTTACAAGCTCGGAGAATTTGAGGACTTGTGCAGAGGGCCTCATGTTCCTAACTCGGGAGTTATAGGAGCAATCAAGCTGCTCAAACTAGCAGGGGCTTATTGGAGAGGAGACTGCAAGAACAAGATGCTCACAAGGATTTATGCAATAAGCTTCCCTGACAAGAAAATGCTCGAAGACTACCTTAAGATGATTGAGGAAGCCAAGAAGAGGGATCACAGAAAGCTAGGGCAGGAAATGGATTTGTTCAGCTTTCACGACGAAGGAAGAGGATTCCCTTTCTGGCATCCAAAAGGAATGATATTGCTTGATGAAGTAGTCAACTACTGGAAAATAGTCCACAAGAAATATGGTTATGGAGAAATCAAGACTCCGATCATACTCAACAAGGAGCTCTGGCTGAGAAGCGGGCACTGGGAGCATTACAAGGAAAACATGTACTTCACCCAGATTGACAACTCAGAGTGCGCAGTCAAGCCAATGAACTGCCCAGGAGGAATTCTCGTCTACAAGGACAAGCTTCACTCATACAAGGAATTTCCGCTCAAAATAGCAGAGCTTGGGCTGGTTCATAGGCACGAGCTAAGCGGAGTGCTTCACGGGCTTGCAAGAGTAAGAAGCTTTACACAAGACGATGCGCATGTTTATTGCCTGCCAGAGCAATTAGAGCAGGAAATAATAAATATCATTGAATTAGTTTATGAGCTCTACGGCGCTTTCGGGCTCAAGGATTATCATGTTGAGCTTTCAACCAAGCCAGAGCATCACATCGGGACTGATGATGTTTGGGAGAAGGCAGAGAAAGCCTTGGAGAACGCACTCAAAAATAGGAAAGTCGAGTATGAGCTCAACCCTGGCGAAGGAGCATTCTATGGACCAAAGATTGACTTTCACATAAAGGACAGCCTGGGAAGGGATTGGCAGTGTGGAACAATACAAGTAGACTTCTCAATGCCTGAAAGGTTTGACATGGAATATGAAGGCCAGGATGGCAGAAGGCACCGCCCAGTAATGATACACAGAGCAATACTAGGAAGCCTTGAAAGATTCATAGCAATAATCCTTGAAAACTATGCAGGCAAGCTACCGCTATGGATAAATCCGGGCCAAGTCAAGATATTACCTATAGCAGACAGGCACATGGAATATGCACGCAAGATTGCTGATGAGATGCGAAAAGCAGATTTACGCGTTGAAATTGACACCCGCTCTGAAAGCACTAGCAAGAAAGTCCGTGATGCACAGGTTGAGAAAGTGAATTACATTCTCGTCGTCGGCGACAGGGAGATGGCTAATAATAGCGTCAATGTAAGGACAAGGAATAATGAAGTGCTTGGAGAGAAGAAAGTTTCTGAGCTTATCAATGAGCTTCTGGTTGAGATTAAAGAGAAAACGATAAAGTAATACTGAAGATTATATTACTCTGTTGACAGTGTTATGATGACGATTCTTTTGGATGGAAGATTTTAAAATTCAAGCCTGCCTTTTATTTCTTCTTTTTCTTTTTAGATTTTTGCTTAACAGGTTTTTTAGCCTTCTTTGCAGGCTTTTTCTTGGCAGCCTTCTTCTTTAAAACTTTTTTCTTTGGTTTAGCCTTGGCTTTCTTAGCCACTTTTTTCTTAGCAGTTTTTTTCTTTTTCGGCTTAGCCTTTTTCTTAGCTGCTTTTTTCTTCTTGGGCTTTGCTTTTTTCTTGGGCTTAGCCTTTGGCTTTTTCTTAGCAGCCTTTTTCTTCTTTGCTGGCTTAGAAGCAGGTGCTTTCTTAACCTTCTTCTCAACCTGCTCTTGCTCAAAAGCCTTTTCGTAATGGTCCTCAGGCTCTTCCTTCTTCTCTTCTTCCTTTTCATATCCTGCCATGAAAGCCTCTTCTTCAGGCCTTATCTCATCATCTGTCATGAGATCTTCCCTGGCTTCGTCGTCATACACTCCTGCAAACTCGTCTTGTGGTTCTTCGTCTTCAGGATGCATAAATATAACCTCACTCCTAGGGCTATATTACCATATCTATACTGCCCCTTAAACCTTTCATTTATCCTTGAAGAGGTTGTTTTTAAAGTTTTCGCAAAGTTCTTTGCGAAAGAACTTGGAGAAACAAGTTAAGGGGGATGTTCACTACGTTCAATCCCCCGAACTAGGACGATAATTTACTTGAAACCTGAATGAACTGCACATTTGACAGGTGCATCACTCTTTTTTCAAGAAGTTTTTCATCAATTCCCAGCTTGGAAACTTTTTCCTTTGCCTGTTTCTGCGTTAAGCCTTCAACCCTGGTAAAACTGTTAATGAGCGCGTTGCTTAACTTCTTGTCATCTTGTAGCACCAGCTCTTTCATTAGTTTCTCCTGCTTGCTGATTGGAGAATTTCTTTTCTCGATTAACACGACGACTGAATCAACCCGCGGCTCTGGCTCAAAGCAATGAGGAGGCACACTTATTATTTCTGTGGCGTCATAGAATAATGGCGCAATAATGCCCCACTTGCTTTCCTTGCTTGTGAACGTCTCATAAAAGTTTTTGCCTATTAATAATACTGCTAGTTCGAAGTCAAGGCTTAACAGCTTCCTGAACAATGGCTCTGAAATCGCATAAGGAATATTAGCGACTATCTTATTGAACTTAATCTCCTGGCGCTTTAGCTCTTTTTCATCAATAATCTCAAGCGCATCGCAGTACATTACCCTGACATTACCTGGCATTTTGTCAAGGAAAGGCTTGAATCCTTTGTCAAGCTCTATGGCAATCACTTGCTTTGCGCTCTTTGCCAGTTCTGCTGTGAGAACTCCATTGCCAGCTCCTATATCAAGCACAATATCAACAGGCTGCAGACTTGCAGCTTCTATTATCCTGCTGAGAACGTGCTCATCCTTTAAGAAGTGCTGGTCTAACTTCAGGCTTTTATTCATTTCTTTTTTTCTCATCGATCTTTTTTTCTGTGACCTTTTGCTCAGAGCGCTTCAGTGCTGTCTTGAAAAGTATGAGATTCTCTTGTTTTAATTTCTCATTCTCCTTGTCTTTCCTCACAAGCTCTTCTTCCAAGTAGCTTATTTTATTTTTTAAAATAGAAATTTCGTCATTATTATCCTTAGTTTCTTTCTTCATATTATACTATTGGGTGTTCTGCCAGGTTTTAATAATTTTCTGTGTTTGCCGTAAGATTTTCGTTTTTTTCTTAGGAGGGTTTATTAAGGAGTTGCATCAAACAGGGATGGTATGAAAATCAACCATAACAACAGGCTCATTCTCAAGCACCTAAGAGTGGATGCAAGAAAAAACTTCAGCGTCATCAGCAGGGAGACAGGAATTCCAGTGACCACTGTATTCGACAACTACCAGAAGCTGGCTAAGAGCAAGATAATAACCAGGCACGCTGCTCTGGTGGATTTCAGGAAGCTAGGCTTTTTTTACAGAAGTTTTGTTTTTGTCAAGGCCAAGGACAAAAGCCCACTTCTGGGCTTTCTTAATGATCACCCCGGAGTCAATTCCATATTTAAGATAAGCAATTACGATTTCCTTCTCGACGTTGTCTTCCCAACAATCAAGGAATTCTACATCTTCATGGATGACCTTAGGGATTTTGACGTGCAAAAGCTAGAATCCCATGACATCATAGAGCACGTCAAGCAGGAAGAGTTCTTTTGCAATTAATTTGAAATAATGGTTTTTTTCTTGCCAGTCATTGAGATTATAGTAACAAATTCTTATTTATCCATCCCGAAAAATCATCACAAATTTAATGATAAATCTTGTATAAAGACATTTTCCTGTTCCGGACAGATTGTCATTATTTTCGGGTTCTGTGTGTTTTCTCCGGTTTTTTCGTGGGAGGCTATTTTAAACACCTTGGCTATACAAAATATAATTACAAAAATATGAACTAAATCAAAGAATAAGAACAGAGGACAACAAAAGCAAGGCTTTTGAGTCCTCAAAAAAAAGTTTTGGAGGATGATGAAAATGAGTGATGAAGAACAGCTTGAAGAAATAGTGCAGCAAGAACCTGAAAGAGCTGAACAACAGCAGCAGCCACCTACAAAGACAGAGCTGAAAATATCAGGCGGAGCAGGATTTGTCGGGACCACCCTGGTTCTTGGCTACGTTGCTTGGGACAAGTTCAGGAGAATATTCTATCCTGTAAAACCCAAAAAGATTGCGCATATTGCCTTAGCTGTTGGGCTAGCCTGGGGGGTATTTCATCCAGCATCAACAGTCAAGTTCATAGGCAACACTGCTGATAAAGGATATCATTGGGTTGAAGGATTGGTGACCCGAAGAGAAGCAGCCAATGATGCAATCGAGAAGACAAAAGGATTAGAGCAAGAAGTTACTGATTACCAGCAAAAAGAATTGCAGATGCAGAAAAGAATAGAGGAAGTGACTGGCCAAAAAGTTGAGTTCAAGAGCAGGTATGAGAAGGTACTTACTGATTCAAAACAAAAAGATAAGACAATTTCGCAGTTGATAAACGACAAAAAAAGCCTTGAGAGCGAACTTAACAAAAAAAAGGTTACAGAGGAATACCTAGCAACCCATCCTGTTGTTGACCAGACTATTCTGCCTAAGAACATGGTTGAGGAGCCAGACAAGCCTATAGGCGGGAGGCCAGAGGATGCAAGACTCGTAGCACATTACGAGAGCAGAACGCCTGTTGTTTTTGTCCAGAGAAAAGGCACAACTCTTGCAGAGATAGCAAGACAATACACTGGTGATGGTTCTAACTGGAGACAGCTTGCAAGGTACAACAAAAAAGAGGTTTCTGGAAACACTGTGATTATCTACATGGGCGAAAAAATAGCTATACCGACCCAATACGTTGACAGCTCAAGCGAGCTTAGATGGATGAGCAAGGAAGAGATGCCTAGAACTTACTTCAAGAGGGAAAGAGGAGAATCAATAGAGGATGCGATGGTAAGGAATCTCGGAAACCTAAGGCGCGAAAGAGAAATACTGGACTATAACAGGAAGTTGATGCCATCCATCAGCCTTGAGCAGCAGGAAATATTTTGGGTTCCTGATAGAAGATAAGCTGACAATAAGCTGACCATTTGCATTGGTTAGCTGATTATTGGGAAATAAAAACTAAACATTAGCGGGAGTGATGTATGATGAAGACTAAACTAGTTGAAGGGCTAAAAATAAGAATAGAAGAAAAGAAATCAGGAGAAGAGCAAGAGCAACAAGTTGGAGAACTAAAAAGCGAGGCAGAGGATATAGAAGAGAGATTAGAACGATCTAAAAAAACATTCAAAGAGGAATCAATACCAGCAGAAGCTCGTGTAGGAGAATATGTGAGATGTGAGGCTAATGATCCTAAGAATAAAAAGCCCAAGCTTGAGCTCGAGGATATGCTTGATGATGTTCATATGAGCTTCTTTAGGGCTAATGCAGAAATCCTAAAGGATTATGGCTACGAGGTGAAGGTGCAAAAGCCAAAGAACAAGTTATTCAAGCCTTTTGCAGCCGCTGCCCTCTCGCTTTCAGTAGGGTTTTCAGGGTTTGCAGGGGTTTACAAAGCCAACATTACCAGCCTGAACCCTTTTAATCTTTTTCAAGAAAAGAAAACAGAGATCGTGCAAACAGCCCCAAATATTGATCAATACAAATATGACTATTATCAGGGCGCTGGAAGAATATACAGCAGAATGCCATTTTCAGGAATTATTGATGAGAAAGAAGAAGAATCTTTGCTCACAACAGGAAAGATACCCATCCTCATGTACCACAAGATAGGTTTTCCAGAGGACAGGTTTACTGTTTCTCCTGAACGCTTCAAGCAGCACCTAAAAAAATTATCTGAGCATGGCTTCCAATTGATAAGCTTGGAAGATTACATAAACAATGATTTTAGCTCTCTCTTACCTGGGAAAAAAGCTGCAATCATAACCTTTGATGATGCAGACCAAGGCCAGTTCGAGTTTGCAAAATACCGGGGAGAATTAATACATGACAGCCAAGGCAACCCATTAATTGAGCCTGACTGCGCAGTTAGAATACTCACAGAATTCGCCAACCTCAATCCTGGCTTTGGAAAGAATGCAGCATTCTTTATTGACTTTGCAAACAATGCAGAATATTCAAGCAATAGAGACAAGAGCCACCCATACCAGGCTCCCTTCATGCAGGAAGACTTGATAAAGATGAAACTGCTCTACCTGCTAAAAGAAGGCTTTGAAGTCTGCCACCACACATATTCTCATCCGGACATGTCCATGTGCAGTCTCAGAGCTATTGAGAATGAAGTTGAGAAGTCTAAGGCTGCTTTTGAATATTATCTTGGGGAAAGAGCTTCGCAAGTCAAGAAATACCTGGCGTTCCCTTACGGCGCAATACCAACTGATGGGAATGTGATGGCTTATCTTAGATCAAACTTTGACGCAACATTCGCAGCCTGGGGTGGAATGGCAGAGGGAAATTACATTGGCAATTCAGGCTCACCAGTTCAGCCAACCAGAGATTATGACGGTTACCCTTACCCGACTTGGTCAGGACAATCCGGGCAATCTAATGAGATTAATGCGCCTTATGAGGAGGGTGCATTCAGGAAATCTGGTGCAAAGAAAGTTCCTGGCGTGCTTAGCCCTCCAAGAATTGAGATTAGCAACAACCTCGACAGGGATGTTCTTAGCAGGGCAGGAATCCTTCAGAAGAAATCAAAGAAGCAAGAAATCAAATGAAAAACAATCGTAGAACAATTAGAATTGAAATTATGCAAACTGATCAAAAATGATTCAGAATGATGTAATTGATGTAATTGATGTAATTGATGTAATTGATGTAATTGATGCAACTAATTGATGCAATGATACAAAATGATACAAGATATATAATACGCATGAGGCAAGCAAAATGCTGAAACAAGAAAAGCTACTTAGGATGTATGAATACATAAAGGATAATTTTTATCTTTGCCATTCAGACCTAAACATAGGCAAAGATGCCTTTAATTCCACCTTGCTATTTGGCTTGCTTACAAGCATTAACAAGGGAAAGCAGCTCTTAATGGGAGAATATGGCGGAGGAAAAACCACTTCATCAGAACACCTGCTGAGCATGATTTACGGAATACCAAAGAGGGTGCTCATCTCCAGCACCCTTAAGGGCAACCCTGAGATAACCCAGGAAAAGCTTACAGGCAGGCTGAACCTTGGAGAGCTCAACCAGGGAGTTGAGAAAGTAGTGTGGTCTTTTTTTGTAACCCTTGAGCCAAAAATAATTGATGAGTTCAACAGGATTCCTGAATCCAAGCAAAACCTTCTCCTGGAAGGAATGGACAGAGGCAACTGGCAATATCTTAATGAAATGATACCTAACGGTGACATCCCTATTTTTGCCACGATAAACTACAAGGACTCTGGCAACACCAAGCTTGTTGAAGCAGCAGTTGACAGGTTTGAGCTGGCTGTTGAATCAAAGCACCCTGGCGTTAATAATATGCGCCTTATCAGGCAGTCATTCTCCAAAAAATCCGCGTCTGACAAAGTTTTAGAGGATCATGAGACTGAGAAGAAGATGTACTCTGCAATGCTGAGCAGCAAGCCTTATCATGAGAAAAGGAATGATATTATCCCTTTGCAAGAGGCTTTCAAGAAGATAATTGAGAAAAGGGCAGGCATAGAATTATTGTCAAGCGATGAGCTGGCTTTAATACTGGAAGAGATTAAGAGGACGCCTGTTGGAAGAGAAGCAGACCTGTTCCTTGACATGTTAGTCTCAGAGATGTACTCTTGCATGAAGTTCGGCCAGAAAAGAAGCAATGAGGAATGCGTAGCCAACTGCCACTACCAAAACCTGCTCTGCGGCAAGAAGACTAACTGCGATTCTGTCAGGACAGCTTTTGCAGAGGTGAAATACGCAAAGAGCCTGGCATGGCTTCTAGGAGACAAAGAAGCAGGTATCCAGCACCTGACAGCAGTACTGCCCTATATTCTATGGCACAAGATGAGATTCCTACCTTCATATGCTTCACAATTCAAAGAAGATAGCAGAGAAGATGCTCTGCCTTTGTATGTTACAAAGAAAGCAGTGCATGACCTGACTCAGAGGTTTTCAAAGCAGAAAGATGCGCAGCAAAGAATGTTTGACCTGATGAAGGCAGAGAAATTCGCAGAAGCCAAGAAGCTTGCAAGCGAAGTTGACCATCCGGTTTTCAGGGATTACCTTGTAATAAACTAATGATGAGCCAGGAATAAACAAATCAAAAGGTGATATCAGTGTCATTGCTAGGAGAAATTTTTGGATTAGAGAAAAAGAAATCATCTAGCCAGAAGAATGCAGGCAAGGATGCGCAAGCCAAACAGCCAATAGCAAAAGCACCAGCAAAACCAGTAATTGCGCAACCAGGTGATGCTCAGAAAAATGTGAAGAGCCCAAAGTCTCTCGAGGATGAGCTTGAACAATCATGGGAATACGTGCAGAAAAAGCTCTATGCCTATGAGCTGCCTTATCCTGTGATTAATGATGATGCAAGGACTAATACTGCCTGCATTGACATGACAGACCACCAGATAAGCATAAGAAAAGAATTTATTGATTACCTGAAATCGCGAGGGCTGGATTATTCCACTATCTTAAAAGGATTATTAATGCACGAAGCAGGCCACTTCAAGATAATACCGTGGGACCTGAAAAACCTTATCATGATGCTCTACAAGGCAGAAGAGGTTTGTGGGAGCGGAAGCAAAAAAGACACAATCACGAATTATTTCATGGACGTAACATTGAACCTTGACCTTATGCTCAGCAAGAGAGATGATTCTGTGCACCAGATTTACAAGGCAATGGAAAAAACTTCTAAAGTTGATATCCTTCTAAGCCACTTGTATGATTTCAAGGCAGGAATGGATTTCTCATCCCCAAGGCTTCCCTCTGGGCTAGAGAATCATTTGAAGGAATTGAAGAAGATAAAATTCACTAGCAGGAGAAGGACTTATGCTAACCTTAAGCGCTTTGCAGAAATAATAAATGACCTCATCGAGGACGAGCAAAACAAAAGCCAGCAGGACACGACTAACCCATTTGAAAAACTAAAAGACAGGCAAAGGAATAGCTCACAATCAAAGCCTTCTGGTCCATTGGATGATTTCAGCCTTAAAGCATATGATAAGAACGAGGTTGAGAGGGCGCTGAAAGAGATTGCCAAGGAAATGAAGAAGCCTTCTAATTATAAGAAGCTTTACAAGTTTGTTAAGGAAGAAGAAAAGCAGGTTGAGAAAGAAGCAGCTGCAAAAGAAAAAGCCAATGGTAGTGATAAAACAAACGGCAGTGATGCTAATGATGATAAGCAGAAGCAGTGCAGAGGACTAACAGGCTGGCAAAGGAATGAGAACAACCAAGGCTATGACGCCAATGAAGCCCTTATAAAATTCTATACTGCAAAAGCAGAAGCATATGAGATTGGATTGGAGGACAAGAGCGTGCTTGGCGGAGGAGACCAGACCAAGTCAGAGTTCAAGCCATGGGCAGTAGAAGACCCTTACTTCAGCATTGACATTTTTAACAGTTACGGCAGGTTCATACCAGAGATAAGCAAATCATGGAAGGAATCCTCATTTGAAGGAGAAAAAGAAACCATAGCCCCCCCTGACCTTTTAGTGATGATTGATTCTTCAGGCAGCATGCCAAACCCTGCAGAAGACTTATCGCCAGCAGCCCTTGGAGCCCTCTGCGCAGCAAGAAAATACCTGAAAAAAGAGAGCAGGGTTGCTGTTGTTAATTTTGGCGACCACACAAAAACAACTGGATTCACAAGAGACTATGATACGATTGCAAAGAAAATCCTGCATTACCAATGCGGAGGCACTGAGCTGCTTAATGACAAGGTTTACGAGATGATATCCAAGAACAACAAGGAAGTTGATATCATGCTAATATCTGATGGCTTCATATACAACTATGATGAGGTGATGCGCAAATTAACTTCGAGAAAAAACACTAACCGCATAACCATTATGGAGATAACAAGGTACAACATCCTTGGCGGATTCTCAGGAGGCTCTTCAAGATTCCAGAACGATAAGATTCATGTTTTTCCAATAGCAAACGAGGAAGATATCCCTAAAGTGGTTGTTAATGACTTGCAGAACAGAGGAATGGTGTGACATGGCGGTGCTAAATGGTTAGTGCAAAGAAATATTTCAGCCAGCCGGATGAGGCTGCAGAAAAAAAGCCTTATGGGACAAGCAATGGCTCTGACTCATCGCAAGGGCTAAACAAGACTATTGAGAAGGTGAAGAAGAAAGTTAGCGAGAGATATTTCTCGCCAAGCGGATCCCAACCATACATTCCTCCGCTGCCAGAGCAGGTGATGCCTGACAAGAATGCAGATTCACTTGATGATATTGTTGAAGGAAGAAAAGGAGTAAGAACACCTGTTGGCTCATCCGGTTCATCAGGCTCGAGGACAAGGCCTTGCACACCCAGCAGTTCTGGCGGGATCAGCAAGCCAAGAACAAGTTCTCATCCTTTTGAGTATGTGATGGGAGAAGTGCTTGAGAATGTTAGGAGTAGTGTGGTTAAAGACCCGACAGAGCCAGGCTACCAGTTTTCAAGAAAAGTTGTTTCAAGATTCATGAAAGAGCCAAAGACTGCTTTTGACATCATAGTCCAAGAAGCAGCCATGATGGGTCTTTATACTTTTATCGGAAGGTTGCTGACCAAGAAGATAAGACCCTAATTAAGATAAGACCATGATTAGGTGAGCAATGATTAGATGAAAAATAACATGTGACAAGAACAAGATAAGAACCAAATAAGAACAGAATAGAAATGAAAAAACAAAGCGAGGTGTAAAGAATGAACCTGAAAGACTTAGTTGTTCATACAGGAATAGGAGCTGCAGCAACAATATTGTTTAACGAGACTGTTGGGAAATACATCAACAGCATGAGCAATATCAGCGATGAGAACAAGAAAACATACAATGCAATGGGAGAAGGAGCAATATTTACCGGAGTTATCGGGCATGGCATTGGAAAGCAGATTAACACAGGAAACCCAAACTACAAGCTGAAAGACCAGCTCTTATGCTCCGGTATATTTGCGGTAACAGGCGCAGCAGCAGCCTATGCAATTGCAAACTATGCCAACCCGAAGAAAACTGATGATTCTGCAGGCGATGCATCGGATTCAGCTGATGCAAATCCAGGAGATCCTGTTCAGGATCAAGTTGATTCATCCCCAGCAGATGCAAATCCATGAGCAGGCACGAGCAGGTTTTTTGCCCTGAAATGGATTTGTTAGAGAGTATCAAATAATTAAGTAAAGAAAAATGAAGAGAAAAAAAAGTAAATAGAAAAAACTAGAAGGAGGTAAAGGAAAAATGGCAGAACAAGCACAACCATTGGAGCAAAGAGTCCAGACCAGGAAGATAACCACGTTTGACGCAGTAAAAATGTTGGTTGCAGTTTACCTGGGAAAAGACCCAGTTAAGAAACTGATAGGAGACTCGCCTGACAAAAAGGACCTTGCAAAGGATGTAATATACATCACTGGCGGAGGGCTGGCTTACAGATACCTCAAGAACATGGGAGTTTTTGACGGCCTGAAAGTCCAGAGCGACAAGCTCAAGGAGAAGTTTAAGGAATACGCCCATAAATAGAAGGGAATGTTTTGTAAAATATTTTTTTGTTTTTAATATTTTTTTTTGAAAGATGCTAAGTGCAAATGAAGCTAAGCGCAAATAAAAATTGTAAGAATGATAAGAATGACAATGAAGATGAGAAAGAACTGCTTAAGCCCAGGAGAATTAGGGCATGGTTTTGAAGAAAAAGTGAAGCAGGTGTTTGAGAGCAACGGCTATATTCCTGTGAAGAAGAACCAGTGGAAGACTAATTATGCCTTAGAAAAAGACAAGGCGAGAAAAAGGGAGTACGACCTTGTAATGTTCAAGGATAGGAACTTTTACATTATTGAATGTAAGGCGCATTACAGGGAAGACAAGTATGTTGGCGTAAGGCAGGTGATGGAGTTCAATCATAAGCTTGCAAATTATAACGGATTAAGCGCAATAAGGATGATGGTTTCAGATACCGACTTCACCTATAATGCAAGAAGATACGCATCGAATAATAAAATCAGACTGGTCAATGGCCCTGAGCTTAAGAGGATGGAGTCAAAGGGAAGATTCGGGCTTGCAATAGCAGGCAGAGTGATATCCGGAGGACTAGAGGGACTGTTGAAAGGTGTGATGAAGAATTATTCGCGATGAATATGTTTGTAATAATTCAATGAATCCAATAAAACAATAAAAAACAAAACGGAGGATGATTAGAATGGGATTGTTCATGAATGCTGTTTACAAAGCTATTCCTGGGTTGCAGGAACTTGAGAGAAAAACAGAGGAAGTTATTGGCTATTACAATGACGTTGTGGCTACGAGCAAAAAGATAGGTGACTACATAACCAATAATAAGGATGCAATTATTGACAGGGTTGAGAAGAGCCTTGCCAGCTCAATTGGCGGCATGTTCAAGGAGATCAGGGATATAAAATCTGATTTTGCCAAGAACATTAATCTTAAGCCGCTAATATCTCCGACAATACTTAAGCCAGGCACACATAGTAGCATCTATGGCAGCAAGCCAGCAGGCAAGGGAAATGGCAAGTACAAGACAGGCTCGTCTCAGTCTGCTCCAACTGCTTCAATGCCAGGAAATTATCAGAAGCCTTCTGCTCAACCTGGCATAATGCCAGAATCAAAACCAGAATCAAAGCCAGATGCTAAGCCATACAAGTCCATGCCAAAGGTAAGCGAGCAGATTATCCCTCCTAAAATAACTCCTGAAAAGCCAGCCACTATTCCTGGCGCAGATAAGATGGTGTCAGGGCTTGATGAAAAGCTTAAGGATTATTCTGCGCAGAAAGCTGATGCTAATAGTGTAGGAGAAAAAATAGGAGAGAAGACTGAGAAAGCTGCAGATAAGCCTTATCAAGCATCGCTGGATGACTTAGTGAATGATTTCAAGAAGAAGCTCAAGACACTCAACCCTGGCTATGAGGTGAAGATTGATGTGTATGACAAGGAATCTGTTGTTAAGAGTTATGCAGCAGAGCAAAGAATAAGCATTAAGCCTGTTGAAGCTCAAACAAAATACCATGACTTGTCAATCAAGGTTACTGAGCTGTACAACAAAGGCTACAGGACCAGGGACATCATCAGGGAAGCAGTGAAGCAGGGCTATGAAAAAATAAGGAGCTATAATGACGTTGCTGACTTGGTTGTTAGCGGAATAAAATCAGGCATTAGCTATGTTAAGAGCAAGTATAACAACATTGTTGCAGCCAAGCTTGGAGCAAGGGAGCAGATAATCAATGATTACCTGAGCGGCAAGTCTTATGCAGAGATAAAAGAGAACCTGAAGAAGAACACTAACGGCATGAACATAAGCGACTCTACCATCCTTAAGATAATGCACCAGTACGAGGGAGAGACAGGGAAGAAGGTGGTTGGTAAGAGGGGTGGCAACAGCAAGAAGAGCAGCAAAGGCAGCTCCAAAGCTGGAAGTAAAAGTAAGGGGAAGAGCAGGAAGAAATAAGAAATATACTTTCTATCTTTCCCTCCTCAAAAAGTCCCCCCTGTCAAGAATATTTTTAATGTTTTTTTTCTTGCTTAATTCTCCATAGCCGAGAACTTCATCGTTAGCATTAAGCACAAGGCAGAATCCTTCATTAACATCGCATTTCGCAAAATTCTCAGAGAATACTTCTTTGCCGTATAGGAACATAGTTTCCCCTTTCTTGTTAACAATGATTTTCTTGTCAGTATAATTTTTTAGCATGTCAAGCAGCGCAATGCTGGGGCTAAACCTGTTATTTTTTAATTCTCCAAGAGGCAAGCCCATTGAATAAGGCTCAAGAGGAATGTTTTTTTTCAGTTCAGCCAGTTCTCTCGGCGCATAAAAATATTTCTTTCCAATCCTCTCAACACTATTCAGTTCCTTAACTTCAGACTTTGTGAATTCCTTGACAAAAGAAATGAGCTTGTTCATGTTGAAGCTTGTTCGCTTGTTTTTGCACGCGACAATAGTCTTACAAAGCCATCAAGCCCGAATCTCCCAAGATTTGCTAAATGATATGTTCGGACAAAATAACCTTTTCTTTCAGAATCCCTTTCAGTTATTTCCATCAGGTCTAAGCCAACATCCAGTGCGCTGTTTAACTGCGCGTTATCCACTTCCCCTTTAAGTTCCTTTTCCAGCTCAGAAAAAGTGAACCCGTTGTTTTTTGGGTCCAGAAAGAAAAAGCCAGTTAGTAGTTTCATGTACGGCGAAAAAACTTTGTAGTTTGCTGTTTCCTTGAACTCTTCATAACTCATTTGTGCCATAAGAAAAAGAGAATTAGCAACCTATAAAAAGGTTTCGTTCATCTTTTCAGTCCTTAATCGTAACCTTCGGATTAATCTCATTAATTTTTTCCTTTACTTTCTGCTTTAGGTAATCAAGGTTTATGCCTTCCAGTGCCTTGCTGATTTCTTCGAGTGATTGCTCTGCCTGGATTATTTTCTCTGATAAGCCTCGCAACAGCGTGTCTGTCTCTGCGATGTTAAGCGCTATGACGCTGGTGTTAATCCTGCTTGCAGTCTCCTTGTTTAATTCTTTGAGCTTGTCAATATCAAGTTTCTTGTTCATGATAAAGTCCTTGTTAAGCTTGTCTATCATCTCAACTGTCTTTTCGAGCTGGTTCTCCTTAAGCTCAAGATTGCCTAGTTCCTGCTTCATCCTGTCCAATACTTCGATTAGTGTGAAGCTTGCATCCTCTTCCAGTGCGCCCATTGGGTCGAGCAGGTATTTGTCTATTAGTTTTTCCTGCAGCGATGCGTGCTTGTACTTCCTTAATGGTCTGTTAAGATGGGCAAATATGACTTTTAGCTCTGTCTCAATGGCTTTGAGCTGCTCCTCGTACTTCTTCTTGTTCTCTAATAAGTCCTTGAACTCATTGTATTCATTGGTTTGGTGCAGGTCGTCAAGCCTGGTCTGCATTTTTACCTTTCTCTCCCTTAATGAATCAACTTCATTGCCTTGGTTGAGCTTCTCCTCTTCAAGCATTGCCTTCTTCTTCAGATCGTCATGATACTGCCTGAGCTTTAGCTTGGCATCCTTTATTGCTTCTATGCCTTCATTCTCAATCTCTGCTTGTAGCCTGGATAATTCTTCCTCAATAGCCTTGATGGTCTTGGCTACCTTGATTATTTCTGCTTCCATGAACTCCTTGAGCACTAGATAATTCTTTTGAGTCTCCGCGCTCAGCTTGGTAAGGTCTTCTGAGAACTTGGCTGCAAAGAATCCTATCTGGCTGAAGTCTTCTGGCATCTCAATCTCGTCAAGAAACCTCTTAAGCCTTTGGATGTAAGCTTTTCTGTGGCCGTCCATTATCTGCTTAGCCTTGATAGGGATGTTCTCGTTCATCAAGCCAGCTTTTTCGAGCTCATTAAGAAGCTTATGGGCCTCTATGATTTTGTTAAGAACAAATCCCTTAGCCCTGGCTACCTTTTGCTCAAGGTGCTTGTCAGCTACTTGCTTGTCAAGCCAGGAATCTATTTCTGTGAATCCTATTGTTTCGCTGCTCTTTGCTTTCAGAAAGTCCAAAAATCCCATGTTCTTCTAAAAGAATTATTATTCCTTTATATTGGTTGCGGAAATTTGGTTAAGTCAAGGCGTGTGTGTTGGGGAAAAAAACCAAGACCGTCTGTGCAATCAAAAGCCCAGAAAAGGCTTTTGGTGTGCCAAAAATCATTGATTTTTGAGCACCATGTTTGCCATTGTTTACTCGAGGTAAACATGGCATGGCCAGGCGAGCGGGAGCGAGCAGGGCTTGGTTTTTCCAAATTAGTTTGACTTAATCCGGAAATTTTAAATAATCGCTCTTGTTTCTTTTTTTTAATGGCATCATATGATTTTTACTTCGTGTTTATTGAGGGAGGTTTTAGAAAGCTGAACCTCAGGGAGGTTATTAGGTACAAGAAGTTTTTTCCTCGCGAACAAGTATGGTCTGCAAGATTATCAACAGGCTTGTTAGGGTTTCACAGGTGCAAGCCAGGAAACAGGGGGCCTAAGAATGAGGCAGAAGTTATCCTTGGGTTAGGAGATGAGGGATTGGCAGGATTAGTTAGTCTGGGATTCATAACCTGCCCTTCTTGCAAGCCTGAGATTGCTGAGTGGTTCTGGGAAGTTGTTGCTGACAAGGTAAAGGAAAAATATAATGTCAGCTTATTGGAAGATTTCACTAACAAGAGCATAATACCTTTTGACGTTCGAAGATTATCCTGGGAAAAGATTCTGCCAATAATAAAGAAAGGCCCTAACAGATTATACCTGCCTCAAGGATTAAGCCTTGATGAATTATTGGATTTCAAGGCAAGGTATGAGAAATCAGGGGTTGCATTGCCG
The DNA here is from genome assembly GCA_016932315.1 of Candidatus Woesearchaeota archaeon. GTDB lineage: Archaea > Nanobdellota > Nanobdellia > Woesearchaeales > SM23-78 > SM23-78. The sequence goes on along the minus strand of JAFGDD010000017.1, from coordinate 726 downwards.
CCTATAGGATATTATGACCATGCAGCGCCAGGAAGGTTTACAGAGTACTTGCTTAAATAATAAACTAATTTATCTTTAACTTATTAAGTTCTGCCTGCTTTTCCAGCAGCCTATAAACCAATAAGCTGGTCGTCAAAAACCTGAGAGGCTTATCTGTTCTTATGGAGAATAAGAGAAGGAACTCAAATAATGCAGGGTCTTTGTTATATACTGTGCCAAAGACCTTGAAGATGTATTTCTCCTTGTTTGACTGATTGTATTCCTTAATAACGCTTCGCAGAGTTTCTTCACTGACCCTCGGCAAGTCTCCTTTGACCTTCATCATCCTGTAAACTGACACTGCAGGGTTGAGCTCCAAGCCTACGCCTGGGTGATCTTGTATGTGATAAGCTAAAAAGCTAGCAACGTTACGATTATCCTCAAGTATGTAATTCAGTGATTCCTCGCAGTAATCAGGCTTGACAATCTTTTCAAGGAAGTGTATGACAACGTCTAAATTGATTGTAGGTAACTCCCTAACAAGGTCAGATAATTCTTGCATTGCTTAAAGGAATACCATGTTATTTTATAAATATTATTCCGCTTCAGAGGATGCGTTTAAAATCTCTCAAAAAGTCGCCTACGCGGTACCCCGAGGGGGCAACCCCCACCGCGTCAGCGTCCAACAAAAATTTTGTTTAAAAAAACAAAAATTTTTGTGTTGGTGACTGCTACGGCGACTTTTTG
>JAFGDD010000016.1 GCA_016932315.1 Candidatus Woesearchaeota archaeon | reverse complement strand
CGTTGTTGCGGTAAGCAATGCATCCGGAGCAGTAATCGAGAACATCAGTTATTCTCCTTTAGGAGAAGTTATAACTGGCGGGAATACAACTCGCTATGAATACGAAGGAAAAGAAAGTGACTTAGTCATTGGAGATACGGACTTCAACGCAAGAAGATACAAACCAGACTTCGGAATATTTGAACAACCAGACTCGCTTATTCAGAATGTTCATGATCCTCAGAACTTGAATCGTTATATGTTTGAGAGAGGAAATTCTTACAATCGGGTTGACCCCACAGGACACATAATCTGGGTGCTATTTGGTATTATTGTAGGTATTGGATTATTGACAGGAGTGCTATATATGAAATCACATCCGTATACTCCGGAAAATAAACTGAACTATGCTGCTAAAGCGGTTGCTCATGCAGAAACAGCCGGTATCGTGGCTGGTTTGACTTCAGGGTATTCCGCATCTGGCCCGCTTGTTACATACTCTGCCCCATCACTTTTGGAAATAGGACTCTATGGTGCAGGACAATCTGTTATTGACCAATCCATTGAGGGACAATCTATCGACCCCGGCCTTGTTGCGCAAGATACTGCAACATCAATGTTGTTGTCAGAAATATTTTCCCCTGCGATTACACGTCAGGGTCAAATAATGCCGACGCAGAGTGTTGGAAATATTTATGCTATGGATACTTATTATAGCACATACGCCTCATATTTATTCAATAATATGATAAGTTCTATGTCTAGTGATGCTAATGCGGCTTCATCAGGAGGACGTTCAGGCGGAGGTAACACTGGCCATTGGGGTGAGAATCAATACGCATATACTGACCCTAACGATTATCCTGAAGACCCAAATGGTGTATGTCAGGCACCACCGCCACCTAAACCGAATCCGTTTAGATTAACATAACAAAAAGATTATAAGCTAGGTGACATAGGTGATTGTAATGAAACCTTATAATGATGTTAAGAATCCATACTTATGGGGTATCGCAATTGTTTCGTTAATTCCGACAATATTAATCCATTTGTTCTTTCAACAGTATTTTTTTAATAAGTTCTCATTGATAGTTAACATTTTGATTGCGACTTTACCTATTGCCGTAATATTCTGGGCTCTTTGGAGTTTATACCAAAAATCAAACGACTATAAACGAAGATATTAATCTAAGTCTAAAATCTTCTCATAGCACTTGTTCTAAATCAGAATCAATATTAGCAAGGTAACATCCTTTTTTATCACATATTATGTGGAATCTGCTCTTGTTCTCTACTGGATGAATGTATCCCGTGTCCGTTTCATATCTCAACACAATATCTAAGTAGAATTCATATTTTTTGTTAGTTCTATACGATAGAAGGTGTGTTTTAGCTGTGCGTGAGTCTCTTTTTGCGTTGATTATTTCTTTAAAAAATTTCAACTTCTCTACAGGAATGATTGTTTCTGTTTCGGGGGCGAGTTCATATCGCTTAAATAATCTTAAACGCCCCCGCTTTACTTTAACAAAACTCAGGAACCAACATTCTATGTGTTCAATAAAATTCTTCGGAATAGGATAAATTAACTCCATTTCAACTTCCAGATTCATGGCAGGATAAGTTTCGCTCTTATTTTTAACGATTATTTTATCTTTATCCATTGAAATCATCAACCTAGGAAGTCTTGAAATATCAAATGCCTTCTTTGTACTGGCAAGATTTATGTATGTAAGAATCACATACGCGATTGTGACTATTACAAGCATCATATTATCAGTTATGATTTGATTAAGAAAAACATTATGTTGCCACCAATTAATTCCAATCCAAACAAACAAGACTACGCCGGTGCCAAATATCAATGTTGGAATAAAGCCTTCGATTTTAACTCCCGAGAGATATAACGCTCCGAGAATTAAACAAACACCTACTGCTTTTGAAAAACCCGGCGGTAATTGTAGAAAGAAAACAGCAATAATAAAAAAGAAAACACCCAGCATTTTTTTCCAATTACGCTTCATCCATTCCTTCATAAGATGAGATGACTGGGGGGATATAAAAATCTTTGTAATAAAAGATGCCTGCCGAGCCCTTAATCCTTATACCTGCGTGCCCGCTACTACCATTAAGAACCTTTATCTGTGCATATTCTGATTTTGTTGATTAATCATTGTGTTGTATTTAATGTCGTCTGTGCCTTAATACTGATGTTTTATTACAATGTTGTCTTAGCTGGGATGATGCTCTCATATGGGAATCCCTCATCGGTTATCGGTCCTTCGTAAATCCTGCATTGGAATGTGGCGATGAGAATCAGTTTGTATTTTATTCTTTCTTTGCTTTTGCGTTTAGCTGTTCAATTAGTATGCCGTATATTGTTTCGCAGTATTCTTTTGTTTTTCCTTCGTTGTGTAAATCAATCGCTTTGTAGTATTCTCCTCTTTGTTTTACCGGTATGAATATTTTTGGGTATCCTGCTTTCATCAACACCCAGTTCATTAGCGCTCTTCCTGTTCTTCCGTTTCCGTCTTCGAATGGGTGTATCTCAACGAATTGTGCGTGTATTAGGCAGGCTAGCACGAAAGGATGTATTTTTCTCTTGTTTTCATAGTAGAATTTTATCATTTTCTGGAGTAGCCTAGGAACATCTTTTTCATCTGGCGGCTGATAGTCCGTCCCTTCTATCTTTACTGGGAAAAAGCGTGTTCTGCCAGGGTAGATGACTCCTGTGTTCTTAGTTAACGTAAGATTTATTTGCTCTATGAATTCTTTTCTCAGTTTTCCTTTGTATTTTTTTAGGTATTCCAGCGCTTCTCTTCCATTTATGGCCTCGTTGTAGTCCTTTGGCGGTGCACCTGACGGTATCTGTTTTTCTTTGATTATCAAAAACGTGTCTCTTAGCGTTAATCTGTTTCCTTCTATTGCGTTGCTGTTGTACGTGAATCTTATTGTGAAGTCTGATTCTTCCTTCTCAAGAATGTTTTTCGGGATGGTTTTTACGTGGTTTTGGTATACTTCCCGGAAGTCGTCTATTATTTCAAGCTTGTCTGCATCCAAGTAATCTTTGTTGTATATCTTGTACTCTTCAAGTTTTAGCTTTTTTAGTTTTTGAGCTATTTCTTCACGAGTGGGTTCCTTTGTTCCTAGTTTTATCCTTATTTTTTTCCATTCATTCGCTCCCGTTCGAATGGTTTTCCCCAAGTAATAGAAAGTCTTTTTTCCTGATTTTATCTTGTCGATGTATGCCACAACAATACTATTGTCCACATTATATTTAAATGTTTCGTTTTGTGGACAATAGACTGGCGACCTCGACGCTCAGCAGAATCCTGACGGAACAAAGCTCTTTGTTAGCACTGAACATAAAGGAAATGCAGCTACTTTTCTCTCGTCCTTCGCTGGTTTTCAAATGCATAACATTAAAAAAGGGTGTTTCATTACTTTTCTCCTATGAGTTCAGGCTTTGCTTGGGGTATTGGAGCTGATGTTGAGGATACCAAGCGGTTCAAAGGATTGGATAGGAAGAAGAACATTGCTTTCCTGAGCAAGATATTCAATGGGCAGGAGCTTGATTATTGCTTTTCAAAGCAAAAGCCTTATTTGCACTTGGCTGCAAGGTTTGCTGGCAAGGAGTCTGTGCTTAAAGCCTTGAATTCTGCAGGTCAGAGCATTAATGCGTCTGCTATTAACAAGATAATGATTTTTAATGATAAGAAAGGATTGCCTTTGGTAAGGATTGATTTAAAGGATGCAAAGGATTTTGAGGTCAAGCTTAGCTTGTCTCATGTTGATGACAAGGCTTTTGCCTGCGCCTTGGCTTTTAGGAGGTGTTGAAATGAAGAATGCAAAGAATGTTACTGTGCTGGAAACCACTCTCAGGGATGGCAGCTATGCTATTAATTTCTCTTTCACGCCAGCAGACACTGCAATTATCTGCAAGAACCTGCAGGATGTAGGCTTCAAGTTCATAGAAATCGGTCACGGCGTTGGCTTGAATGCCAGCGGCGACAAGTATGGCAAGGCTGTTGCAACAGATGAGGAATACCTTGATGCTGCTAATAGCGTATTGAAAAAAACTACTAAGTTCGGCATGTTCTGCATCCCTAGGATTGCTAGGCTTTGCGATTTGAGGATGGCTGCTAAGCACAACATGGGTTTTGTAAGGGTTGGCACTAATGTTTCTGATATTGAAAGCTCAAAGGAGTTCATCAAGCTGGCTAAGGATTCTGGAATGTTCGTGGCTGCTAATTTTATGAAATCATACGCATTGACCCCTGAGCAGTTCGCTGAGAAAGTCAAGCTTTCTGAGAAGTACGGCGCTGACATGGTTTATGTTGTTGATTCCGCAGGCGGAATGTTCATGGATGATGTTGAGAAGTACGTCAAAGCCATTAGAAAAGTTTCAAGCATTCCTCTTGGCTTTCATGGCCATGACAATCTCGGATTAGGTGTTGCTAATTCTTTAGTTGCTGCTGACATGGGTGTTGATTTCATTGATTCTTCATTGCAGGGGCTGGGCAGGAGTTCTGGCAATGCTGCGACAGAGACATTGATTGCTGCTCTTCACAAGCGAGGCTACACCACAGGAATTGATTTCCTGAAACTGCTTTACCTGGGGCAGAAGTTCATCCAGCCTGTTATTCTTTCAAAAGGCAAGATGCCTTTGGACATTGTTTCTGGCTATGCAGAATTCCATTCAAGCTACATGCCTCATGTTTTGAAGATTGCTGCTGCTCATGAGATTGATCCTGCAGAGCTGATTATAAGGCTTTGCGAGATTGACAAGGTCAACCTTGACCATGCATTGCTTGACAGGCTGGCTAAGAGCATTAAGCATAAGAAAAAGGTTTCTGCTGTTGAGCACGGAATTCATCGCTATGTTGGCCATGAGCAGGACCAGAGATGATTAGAGCAGAGAGAATCAGAGATAAATTGCAAAATGAAGAACACTAATGATGTTAACAAGGAAATTGCAGCTCGCCTGATAAAAGTCTTTAAGGATAACTGGGAAGAATATTTTCTTTTTGACTCATTAAAGGACAGGAATATTTCTTATGAATTATTTTTTTCTGCAGTGCTTAATGCCAAGCAGGAGCTTGAGAAGCGAGGAGTGAAGAAGGATGATTTTGTCTGTTTGCTCATGCACAATTCTGCAGAACTGATGTCTCTTTACATAGCATTGCTTATCATGGGCGCAAAGGCTGCTCCTGTTGACCCTATGAAGGGAAGCGATGAGATTAAGGAAACGATAAAATATGTTGATTACAAGCTATTGATTCATAATCTTCCAGCTGCTAATGCTGGCTTGTTAGAGAATTTTCAGAACAAGGTTTCTGTTGGTGAATTAGGGAATATTTTCAAGCTCAGAAAGAACGCCATTAATGAGTTAAATGTTTTTGAGAATCAAGATTATAATGGCTTATTCTTGTTATCATTCACTTCAGGATCAACAGGCATACCAAAGGGAGTGATGAATTCTTTCAAGAACCTTTACCTGACAGGAGATGCTTTTAGGAAAGCATTTGATTTTGACAGCAAAAACATATTCTATCATAATATTCCTATGACTTACATGTCAGGCATACTTAACATGTTCATAAAGCCGTTAATTTCTGGCAGCAGGATTATCGTGGGCGAGAGGTTCAGCGCAGTTGCCTGCATGAGGTTCTGGGATGCGCCTGTCAAATACAAGGCTAATACTTTCTGGATTCTTCCGACAGTCATTGCATTACTGCTAAAAGTTGACAGAGGCACCAAAGGAGTTGATTATTGCAAGAGCAAAAGGATTATTGGCTGCGTAGGAACAGCTCCTCTAAGCCCGATTGCAAAGAAAGAATTCCAGGACAAGTACGGCGTTGAATTGTACGAGAGCTATGGGTTGTCAGAAACGCTGTTCGTAACCACTAATTCCCCGAAGTATGGGGATAAGTTCGGAAGCGTAGGCAAGCCTCTTGAAGGCGTTGATATAAGCTTTGCAAATGACGGCGAAATACTCATAAGTGTTCCTTGGATGTTCCTCGGCTATTCCAATGTCAGCACAAAAGAATATTTTGAAGGTGACAAGTACAAGTCAGGCGATACTGGAGAATTTGACAAGGAAGGATTTTTGATAATCACCGGAAGGAAAAAAGACCTTATCATCAAGGGAGGAGTGAATATCAGCCCTAAGAGGATAGAGCAGTTCCTTGAGCAGCTAAAGGCTTTTGAAGAGGCAGTTGTGCTCGGATTCAAGGATCAGACAATGGGAGAAAAGATTGTTTGCTTCTTTGTTCCTGGCATGAATTATTCAGAAGGAAAAGAAAACATTATTAACAAGGAAATCATAGAAAAGCTAGGCAGGGACTGCCAGATAGATGTTTTTGTAAAACTGAATGCTATTCCAAAGCTATCCAACGGCAAGATTGACAAGCCGAAAATAAGGGCAATGCATGAAGGAGAATTATGAATTAATTGAAAAGCATGAATTAATATTTGAGGATAAGAAAAATGAAACTTGCAAAGAGGATTGATAACATAAAGTTTTCACCCACAGTATCATTGGGGGACAAGGCAAGGCAGCTGGAAAAAGCTGGTGAGAAGATAATAAAGCTTCAGACAGGAGAATCCCACCTTAGCACTCCTGAATGCGCAAAGGTCGCTGTTACCAAGGCATTAGTTGCTAACAAGACTTTTTACAGCCACAGCAAAGGAATATTTGAATTACGATCTGAAATCTGCGATTATTACAACAAGAAGCATAATATGAAGCTTGACCCTGAGAAGAACATAATAATAACGCCAGGGGCAAAGCAAGCCATACTTTATGCAATGCTATTATTGGTTGAGAAAGGAGATGAAGTAATTGTTCCTGCTCCCTGCTGGGGCACTTATCAGGACATAATCAATCTTACAGAAGCCACTCCCAGGGAAGTTGATTCTGATGTCAAGAAAGGATTTGAATTGTCGCTTGATGAAATAAAAAAAGCAATAACCAGGAAGACTCGAGTGATAATAATTAATTCACCGAATAATCCCACCGGCAGGATTATCAAAGCCGAGGATTTGAAAAAGCTTAATGAGCTGTGCAAGAAGAATGATATTGCCTTGATTAGCGACGAGATCTATGACAAGATAGTGTTTGACAATAATAAGTTCGCATCCATACTTGACTTTAACAAGGAACTGGATAATTGCATTTACATCAACGGCTTCTCAAAGACCTATGCCATGTCAGGCTGGAGATTAGGATTCGTGCTTGCAAAGCCGGAAATTATAGAAGCCATGACCAAGCTTCAGCAGAACTCTGTGACTAATCCTGCAACATTTATTCAGTACGGAGCAGTTGAAGCCATGAAGTGCGCAGAAGAATTCACAAAGCAGGCACTGGCAGAGTATGAAGAGAAAAGAAACTTCCTTATGGACGAATTCAAGAAGCTCAAGAAGTTCAAGATGGTTAAGCCCGAAGGAGGGATTTATGCTTTCATAGACATAACTGCTGTTGAAAAAGATTCTGTGAAGTTTTGTGCAGAATTACTTGATAAGTGCAAAGTAGCTGCTGTGCCAGGAGTTGCCTTTGGCAAGTGCTCAGAAGGCCACATACGAGTATGCTTTGCAACATCGCAGCAGAACCTCGTTGATTTTGTTGACAGGTTAATGAAGAATTATGAATGAAAAAATTGCCTTTGACACCCCGAGGGGGCATCCCCCGTCAAAGCCACCATCGTGCAAGTCATTCGCTAATGCTCATGACATTGCACTTGTGGCAGGTGGCAGCAATTTTTTTTGAAAAGGTGATAAAAATGAAGCAAATAATTGACTTGACGTACGGAATGGAAGAGGGAATGACCTCTTATTACCCTGCGTGGCACACTGTTTTTGAAATGACGCAGCTGGGCAGGCATGGAATTGAAGGAAGAGAGACTCGCAGGATTGTCTGCGGCACTCACACAGGAACTCACATTGATGCTCCTTTGCACTTGGTGAAGAACGGCGGAACAATAGACCAGCTACCGCTGGACAAATTAATGGGTGAAGTAACCATTGTTGACTTCTCTCACTTAAAGGAATGCACAGAGATAACCAAGGAGATGCTTGCAAAGGTTAAAGTAACTAAGAGGATGATTTTCAAGTTCAGCTGGACTAAGTACTGGTGCACCCAGAAGTTTTATTCAGCAGTGCCATTCTTTTCAAAAGAAGCAGCGCAATACCTTGTTGATAATGGAATGGAATTAATAGCCTTGGACACTCCATCGCCTGATGATGGCAGGACCAAATTGCCTTATGAAGAACTAGGAAGCGAAAAAGACTCTCCAATCCACAAATTATTCCTAAGAAACAAGGTAATACTGATAGAATACCTTACTAATCTTGAGAAAGTCAAGGATTATGAAGGCTGGAGCATTGCAGCGCTGCCTTTGAAGATTATAGGAGCAGACGGAGCACCAACAAGGGTTTGCATTTTCAAGTAAGAGGAGATAGTTATGGATGTCAAGCAATGGCTGGTTGAGTGGTTTGGGAAGAATTCCAGCGTTCAAAAAGACAAGATACTTGAAGGAGCGAAGAATAATTATCTTGAGGAAGGTTGGATTGATTCTTTCAAGCTTATTTCTTTAATCACAGAAATAGAAGAGAATTTTAAGATGGCTTTCACTGACAATGACTTTAACTCTCCTGACTTCTCTAGCATTGAAGGATTGGCTAAAATAATTTCTTCAAAATCAGCAAAAGAAATCAAATCTAAAGCCGAACCTAAGGCTAAAGTCAAAGAGGCAAAAGAAAAGATAAAACCAAAGGTAAAAACCAGTGATTATTACAAATCAGCGCCGCTGTACAAAGCAGGGAACAAGGTGGTATTTTACAATGAATTTGTTGACGCGATTAAGAAATTAGGAGTTAAGAAAGGAGATGTGTTGTTTGTTTATTCCGACGTCAGCGTCTTCGGAAAATTGGCGACTGATAACAAGGAATTAGTGATGCAGGCATTGGTTGAGGCTTTGAAGGAAAGCATTGGAGAGTCAGGAACTCTTATATTGCCTGCTTTTTCCTACAGCTTCTGCGACAAGAAAGACTTTGACGTTGAGAAAAGCCCTTCAAAAGTAGGAGTATTGACAGAGTATTTCAGGAAATTATCTGATGTTATCAGGACTGTTCAGCCGATTTATTCGGCCTCTATCTGGGGGAAGCACAAGCAGGAATTGTTAAAGGTAAGCGACGAATGCTTTGGCAGGGACTCAATCTTTGGAACAACTCACAGGCTAGGCTGCAAATTATTATTCTTAGGAGCAGACTTCCAAGCTTGCACGCAGATTCACTGGGTTGAGCAGATGCACGGCGTGCCTTACAGGTATAACAAGACTTTCACTGGCAGGATCATTGACCACGGCAGAACTTATGATGCGAGCGCATCTTTTTATGTCCGACCTCTTGACAAGGAAGTGATTACTGTGGCTAAGAAGTTTGAGAATTATCTTGCTGATAAGAAATTATTAAAGAAAGCCAAGGTCGGATTTGGCACAATCATGATGATTAATTGCAAGGATTATTATGAGCAAGGCATGAAGAAGCTTGATGAGGATATACACTTCTTTTTGAAGCATCCGAATATATAGATATTATTCTGAAATCAAACCGTTATTTATAAAAAAGAGAAAGAAACTATTTAAATAAAAGGCCAATTCTAAGTGTAAAAGGGGGATTTGAGGAGTTATGTTTAAACTCAAAATTGCTTTAAGTATTATACTTTGTCTAATTTTATCAACTTTTGCAGTTAATGCTATGTTTACACAGCCAGATAATTCTTTGCCAAACGCTTATGACCCTCAGCAATTAAACAGATATATGTTTGAGAGAGGAAACCCTTATAAGTTCACTGACCCGACTGGTGAAAGAATCACTTATGCTGTTGAACAAGTAGGTGCTGATGATATCATTGGTGTTTATGCAAATGGAGTTTATGTAGGTAGAGTTGTTGGTGAAGCAAGACAGACTGAGCATATTCAAACCATATTTGGCACTACCGTGTCAATCACAACCTACGATTATGATATACAACCCGGCTCAAAATTAAATGCTAGATATGGGACTCTAACAGCCAGTTCTTATGATGACCCTTATGCTCTAACTGTGAAATTAAGTGACATTTGTGCGGCGGATAAGAAAAATATACTGCGAGATGAAAATATTGAGATGGTTGGTGCTATAGCTCAAGATTTAATAAGCCTGGTTTCCTTAGGAGGCTCTAAAAGTATTGGAATTATTAAAAATGTTCCCTCCGCAATAAGTACCCTCTCAAATATTTTTACTGGAATAACTGCATACCAGACTGTAACGGGAGGATTGAGAAATGCCATAGGATTTGTACCCGGAGGCTCAATTTATTTAGCAGCTACTGATAAGAGCGGTTATACTGCATTCACGCCAATACCTGAATATAGCATAATAGGAAAAAGAACTGCTTATGCGCATGGCGGGACTTTTGCAGAGAGAATGATGGCCGCATATCTGACCCGGCAAGCGAATAAACAGAAAACAGAATAATGCGGTTTATGATAAATGGAGATTGGGAAATGACAATTTATATTAAAACATCAAAAAGAAATTACTTAATCAACCTTGCAATCAGTATCTTTTTGGCCACTTTGCTTTCTATTGTTCTCTATGCAAAGATATCATTGTCAAACTCATTCCCAGTTTCTATAATTTATTGGTGGCTTATCTTTGTCCACAGCTTTAGAGTTTTAGAATACATCTTTACCAAAAAATCAATCTGGGCGTTTAGTATTTTCTGGTTCGGAAATGAAGAATCGGGTAAGAAGGCAAAGTTTTATTTTTTATTGAATTTTACTTTGCTTATATTTTTGATTTTGCTTGCTTTATTTTATGAGCATTTATTATAGACACATATAAGGCGATAACTATGAAAGAATTGATTATTTGGATTGTTGGATTTGTGTTGTGGCTCGTGGCAATACCACTTATAGCGTTATTAATTAGGCTTTTAGCTGAGTGGATGAAATTTAAAGACAAATCTTATAAAACAGCATTGAAAGCTTCAGCCATAATTTCTGCCATCAACTACGCATTTATATTCCTGTCATATTTTTTGCTTTATAATCATCCTGTTGTTCATGGTTTACTTACCCTTGTTGTGACCTTGTTTGCGTGGTTTATTACAATAAAGAGAATGTATAAACTTGAAGTAAAGCAAGCCCTTAAATTCTTATTATTTTATATATTAATAGGTATAGGCATTACTATTATTGTCATAGGGGTTTCCTTTATTGTATTAACATTTACCAATAAAATCTCTGCATCACAGATACCTGGAGTGATAACCTCTGCTTGTTTTGATAAATGCTCGACATTGTCAGATACTGGTAGCGTTGATATAAACATGGCTGACGGAAATTTCACCTGCCTATGCAACACTGCCTCTGGAGAAAAAATATTAGGTTTTGTGCTTCCAGTTGACTTTGACTGGAAAGGACTTGAAAAGAACTTATCAGAGACGCCACAACCTTAAGGAATAAAGATGAAATCCAAAAAATCCTCATTCACTATTGCACTTTTGGTCATTGTAGCTATAATAGCAGTTCTAGAGCTCATCGTAATTATTTCAAGTTATGTGTATATAAAACATAATTATCCTAAAATATTTGTTAAATTACCTCCTGCAATCATGGTGATTGATATCAGAGGCACTATCATTAACACACAGTTTGCAGGAATGTTGGAATTTAGAGGTAAAAATAAGGAAGTGGTGACACCTGCGGAGAATATTGTTAGATACCTTGAATATTATGAGAATGATGATGGTGTCAAGGCGTTTATCTTGGATATAGATTCTAATGGTGGCTCTAACGCTGGCGCGGAAGAAATTATCGATAAAATTAAACATATGAAAAAACCAGTTGTTGCTGTAGTTAGAGATTCGGCGCTGTCCGCAGGCTACCTTGTGGCTATTGGTACCGAAAGAGTTTTTGCGCAACCCTCATCTGGTGTTGGCGACATAGGAGCTTTTGTTGAGATAAACAGAACCAGAAACGGCACAGTACAAACCTGTAAAATGGCATCAACACCGTTCAAGGAAGCATCCTATAATGATTGCTCTGGATTCGACCCTGAGCTTATAAAAATATATAGAAGAATTCTTATGATAGAACATGATGCGTTTGTCAAAGACGTAGCAGAAAGAAGAGGTCTTAATCAATACTATATTGATGGCCTAGCAGATGGAAGAATATATTATGGCATTGAAGCATTAGACTTAGGACTTATTGACCAGATTGGAGGAATGCCAGAAGCTGTTGAATATCTGGAAAATAAAACAAATTCATCATTAGAAGTTCTATATCTCAGAGACATTATTAATTTTAATACAAACGGGAAAATAAATACTAACTCTTCCACATAATGCATTTCATTTCTAAATGCAGACTGTGATTATAAAAGAAACTTTTTTGCCACTGCCTTAAGGCGGTGTTGGACTTCAACTTTGTGTTATCTTTTAAGAACCTTCTCTATTACGTCCACTGCTCTCCTGCTGGCTTTGCCGTCGTCAGAATACAGGTATTTCTTTATGAAACCAGCCCTGGTTTTCTGGTTGAGAGTTGTTTTGCTCTTCATATCTGTTTTTATTGCGTCAGATAGTGATGCTGGCGTTAGATTGGTTTTGAGCAGCCCTGAAATTACGTATGGCTGGCGCAGAGCTCTCTTGCCGTAAAGAGTTATCTTCTTATTTAGAAGGACGCTGTCATAAACCAGTGTTGATGGGCAGGTTATCACCCAGTCAGAAGCATATATCAGTTTGGTGCTGTCCTCAAAAGTGATTACCTGTGCGTTAACCCCTGACTTCTTTGCAATTGAAGTTATACTGCTGATGTAGGGTATTGTGTCTAACGGGTGCATCTTGATTATTAGCCTGATTTTATTCTCTTTATTGAATGCTTTGAGTATGGCTGCCAGGAATTCTTCTTCGCCAGGGTCGTGGGCGCTTATCACAGCAATGAGTTTTTCATCATTAGCTATTTTGTACTTGTTCCTGATTTCTTTCCTGTCGTTTAGGCTGAGCTCTTTTAGTGCGTCGTATTTTGGAGAGCCTGTTATCATGAGTTTTTCTTTCGGTATTGAGTTCTTGCTTAGGTGCCATTCCTGGTTGTAGCTTCCCCACAGGAATTTATTGTCAGCCAAAGGCCTCCATAAAGGGCTGTTCTTGTCATTAATAATCTTGATAGGCTCCTGCAGGAGATAGGTGTTGTTGTCAAACACCAGTTCTCCTTCTGTGCAGTATGATGGGATGTTTTTTTGCTTTGCATAGCTGATTAGCGCCCTGCCGTAGAAGTTCTTCTCATGGTCCACGAGTATTGCTTTGGGCTTTTCCTTTTCAATGATTGATTTGCTTAGCGCATAAACATCTGCTATGTAATAAGAATATGTTAAGAAGATTTTTTCCAGCCTGGGCTTTATTATCTCGTAAAAGTTTATTCCCTCATAATTAAAGCTCTTCCTGAAATCATTATTCCTGTCCAGCTGCTTGAACTTGTTCCTTAGGAATCTTACTATCATCCTTGCATGCTTTGCTGTGCTTGCATCATAATAAGTGCCTATGAACTGGGCGTCATACCTTTGCGGCAAATACCTTTTTTTCAGGTTGACAAGGCTGTTGAACGCTTCTGGCCTGTCATACTCGACCACCTTGTAGCTTAGTCTTCTTTTTTCCAATTCCTTGACTATCGGGCCCCAAAAATAATCTGTCTTGTTGTGCTTGTTGCTGAGCCTGTCGCTCGTCAATATCAACAAGTCTTTTTTTTCTGCCTTATTTGCAATCCTTGCAGCTGCTTTTCTAAGAGCAAACCTTGATTTAAGGTATTGCTTCACGAGATTCCTGTCATTGGTTAACCTGTCTATGAAAGGTTTTTTTGGTACTTTGATGCTTAATTCCGAGAACCTTATTTTTTCCTTGGCGCAAACAGCCCTTATTATTTTGCTTAACTGCTCACCCTTCTCTGCCAATACTTCATCAGGCTTTTGCTCCTTGATAATCCTTGTTATGACGTCAATATAATAAGTGATTCCTGGCGTTGATAATTCATAGCCCATCTGGCCGAAGTCGCAGGTTATGTAAAACTCCACAGGATACCATAATGTGATGTTGTCAAAAACTAATTCCTCTGCAAAGCTCTTATTGCCAATATTCTTCTGAAAAGCCCATTTCTGGATTAGGAAGGTGTTATAGCAGTACCTCTCATCCTTTTTCTCTTTAAGAACCTTGGCTGCGTAATAACTTATGCTTTGCTTGTCATCAATTCCTGATTCGTCAAGGAAGATTATAGAGCTAGGACTGGCTTTTATCTTGTTCTTGTTAGCTTTGTGCACTAAAAAAAGAGTCTTAGCCATAGCATTCTGATGGTTAAACACGCTTTAAATTGTTTATGAATTAGAAGACTTTTTCTCCTCTTTCTCCTTTAGCACATTAGAGGCTCTTAATAATGAGTTGAACGTGCCTGCGTCCAGCCAGTAGCCTTTAACCATTGCCAATTTCATCTCTCCCTTGTTCACATAATAATTATTGACGTCAGTGATTTCCAGTTCTCCCCTGCCAGAAGGCTTGAGTGTTTTTATTACTTTGAAAACTTCTGCATCATAGATGTACAAGCCAGTAACTGCATAATTGCTTTTAGGCTTCTTAGGCTTTTCTTCAATACCGATTATTTTTTCTCCTTTTACTTCTGCTACGCCAAATCTTTGAGCATCAGTTACTTCTTTAAGGAATACTTTAGCTCCTTTCTTAAAATCCTTGACATGCTCCTTTATGCTGTCTTCAAAGATGTTGTCTCCGAGAATAACGCATACTGGCTCGTTGTCTGCAAAGTCCTCTGCAAGTCCTAAAGCCTGAGCTATTCCTCCTGCTTCATCCTGGATTTCATAAGTAATCTTTACCTTGAACTCCTTTCCAGAGCCTAGCAAATTAAGAAAGTGCCCTGCGTGCCCAGGACCAGAGACTATCATTATTTCCTTGATGCCTGCTTCTATCAATGTTTGCAACGGATAATAAATCATTGGCTTGTTATAAACAGGCAGCAAGTGCTTGTTAGTAACTTTCGTTAACGGAAAAAGCCTGCTCCCAGTCCCTCCTGCCAGAATAACTCCTTTCATGTTGTTAACCTCGTTATGTTTCTTTTTGAAAAAAATCGCCGCCACCAGCCACAACACCGATGACATTTATGTCGAGGTGTTTGGTGGCTTGGACTGGGGTCGCGCCCCACGGGCTGTCCAAGGCGATTTTTTGAAAAGTTGCCAGTGCCACCCCGGAGGGGGCATCCCCCGTCACATCAGCCGCAAGCCAAGCCCTCAGCAAATGAATTTGCTTTCGGTCTTGTCTTAGCTGTTGGCTGAGGCAACTTTTCTGAATATTATTTTTTCTCTAATTGCTCTTTTAACCTGATTATTCCTTCTTTGAAGCTTGACATCTTTATTCCAAGGTTTCTTATCTTGTTAATGTTAAGGCTAGTATTCTTTGGTCTTTTTGCTGGCTGCTTGAACTCGCTGCTAGGCACTGCTGTTATTAGTTTCTTGTCAAGATTAAATGCTAGCGCAACAGCGACTGCCATGTCATAGCGTGATATGGTCTCGCTGCCTGCAACGTGAAATATTCCTTTAGCGTTCTGATTGATTAACACGTCAAGAGCATTAACAATGTCGTCAATGAGTGTTGGAGTCACTATCTGGTCTGTTACTACGCGTATAGGCTTATTATTCTTTAATTGCTCTATAGTCCAGTTAACGAATTTCTTCTCATTCATTGAATGGCCGTAAAGCACAGCAACCCTTGCGATGATGTAATCCTTGCAATGCTTCTGGACAACTCTTTCACCCTCGAACTTGCTCTTGGCATAATAATTAATAGGATTAGGCTTGTCATCTTCTGAATAATGCCCTCTATTGCCCTCAAAGACAAAGTCTGTTGATATGTAGATTATTTTGCAGTCAAAGTTCTTTATGACGTTCATTGTTCCCTGAACATTAATAAGGTCAGCATCAGCAGGGTGAAGCTCGCAATAATCAACATCACTGATAGCAGCAGTATGGATGACTACCTGAGGCATGGCGTTCATCTGCTTTAACCTCTTTTTTAATTCGTCAAAAGAAGACTGCTTGGTGATATCCAAAGGCAATAATTTATCAACAGCATGATTAGAATAAGTTCCAATAATTTTTCTTTCATCCTTGTACTTACGCGACAATATTTCATACGCCTTGTATCCAAGGAATCCGCTGGCACCAATGATGAGGATGTTCATGTTGCTCACATAGAGATACCATTATGCTTTATATTTTTTGTGAAGATGAATATAAGTTTCAACAAACTATTTAAACAAAATAAGAGTTCATATTTTTCAAAGGTAAAAAGGGGATGACTTCAAGACTTATTAAACTTTTTAGTATTCTGATAATTTTCTTAATCATTAGTCTACCAGTTTGTTTTGCTGTTCAGTATGATTTAACATACGATGCGAATGGCAATTTGGTCATGGGAGACGGAAAGTATCGCGTTTACAATGGTCTTAATCAGCTCTATCGCGTCTACAATGGCAGTAGTGATGCTGGTATTTTGTTGCAGGAATTCTCTTATCATCCATTAGAGGAGCGTGTTCTTGTTAAGAAGACTTATAATTCGAGCGGTAATTTAACGGAAACAGTCTATTATTGGTCAAAGAATTTTGTGACAGTTGTTAACTTGAGCGGAACATACAATTTTACATACGTCTATCATAATGGTGAGCTTATTGCGCAAAGCGTTAATGGTGTCAAGACTTTCTTCCACAACGACATAAAAGGGAGTGTTGTTGCGGTAAGCAATGCATCTGGAGCAGTAATTGAAAACACTTCTTATAGTCCGCTTGGCGAAGTATTGACGGGTGGAAATCAAACCAGATATGATTATGAAGGAAAAGAAAGCGAT
>JAFGDD010000015.1 GCA_016932315.1 Candidatus Woesearchaeota archaeon | reverse complement strand
AGGGTTTTAATAAAAATTATTAAAAAATAAATTAAATAAATAAACTTAATAAACTAGTTTGGGAACTTTAAAATAGCTAAAAATAAATAAAAAATAAATACAACAGATAGATAAAATAAATAATGGCTGGCTTAAGTATATACATTATAGATAGACCTCAGAATTAGAAAATAATTAAAATTAATAAAAAATAATTAATAGGCAATTAAATCAGGTTAATTTGAGTACAAAATATTAATTATTAAAATAATTTTTTTGGATATTTTTGAATATTTTCCAGGGAAAAGAGGGTGAGTTAGAAAGTATGAAAGTATTAATGTTGGGGTGGGAACTACCGCCGTTTTTCGCAGGCGGAGTAGGAATGGTCTGTTATCACCTGACCAAGGCTTTGTGCCAGCAAGGCATAGAAGTGACCTATGTCATGCCCTTTGGTCCAAGGATGATAAGGAGCGACTACATGAAGATACTTGTAGCAGACCAGCTCTTCCCCAGGCTCAGGTTCCAACTCAAGGAAGTAGACACACTATTAGGAGCATATGCAACGCCAGAAAGCTATAACGGCGAGTTCAAGAAGTACTTGCTCTCATTAACGCCAGAGAGCAGGGCCAAGGCATTATATGGGTCTAATGTTTTCCAGGAAGCTTTCTTGTTTGCACAAAAAGTCAAGCTTATAGCCATGCAAGAGGAGTTTGATGTGATACATGCCCATGACCACTGGACCTTTCCAGCAGCTATAGCTGCCAAGCAAGCCACAGGCAAGCCATTGGTAGTGCACGTCCACATTACTGAGTTTGATAAGAGCGGAGGATTAAGCGTGAACCAGCGAGTGTATGATATGGAAAGAGAAGGAATGCACGCAGCAGACCTCATCATTGTGGTAAGCAATTTCATCAAGCAGAGATTGATGAACAACTACGGAGTCCCAGATTGGAAAATCAGAGTGGTTCATAATGCTGCTGAGCCAACAGACCCTAATATTGATCATGACGCCAGCAAGATAAAAGAAACCGACAAAATTGTTTTGTTCATAGGCAGGATTACCCTGCAAAAAGGCCCTGATTACTTTGTAGAGGCTGCCAAGAAAGTGCTGGAAAAAGACCAGAACGTAAAGTTCATAATGGCAGGCACAGGGGACATGTTGCCCAGGATGATTGAGCGGGTAGCTCAACTGGGTATTGCTGACAAGTTCATCTTCCCAGGCTTTGTCAACAGGGATGAAGTAGCAAAGCTCAACAAGATAGCAGATGTTTTTGTCATGCCATCAGTCTCAGAGCCATTCGGCATTGTGCCATTAGAAGCCATGAGCCAGGAGACTCCTGCAATCATTTCAAGGCAATCAGGGGTTGCTGAGGTACTCAACCATGTCCTCAAAGTTGATTTCTGGGATGTTAATGATATTGCCAGCAAAATACTTGCAGTGCTCAACTATAGATCGCTTCAGAACGAGATTAAGCAGCACGGACTAGTTGAGGTCAGGAGCATGACCTGGGACAAGCCAGCCAACCAGTGCGTTGATGTTTATAATGAGCTATTGAAGATGAAGAGAGGAGGATAAGAAATAAAATATGGATTATAGAAAAATCGCCGCAGCCTGCAGCAGATGCAACGCAGTTTACGCAGTAAACAAGTTGCAGCTTGGCTGCTTTGATGGGGGTTGCCCCCTCGGGGTGTCAATGGCGATTTTTCTAACTTTATAAACCGAAAAAAAGAGGTGGAAGAAAGAATAAGAGGTAAACAAGATGGTTAGTGTTTGTTTTTATTTTCAGGTGCACCAGCCGTTCAGGCTGAGGAAGTACGGCGTGTTCGACATAGGCAATAATTCAGAGTACTTTGATGAGTACAAGAACAAGCAGATTATCGAGAAGGTCGCAAGAAAATGCTATCTCCCGACTAACAAGCTGCTGCTTAACCTGATAAAAAAGCATAATGGCAAGTTTAGAGTCAGCTTCAGCATCTCAGGCGTAGCACTGGACCAGTTCCAGAAATACGCTCCAGAAGTGCTTCACTCATTCAAGGAACTAGCAAATACTGGATGCGTGGAATTCCTCAACGAAACATACTATCACTCATTATCATATTTGTTTGATAAGGACGAGTTTAAGGAGCAAGTCATGCTGCACAAGCAGAAAATAAAAGACTTATTTGGCCAGGAAGCCAAAGCTTTCAGGAACACAGAGCTAGTCTACAATAATGAACTTGCAAACTTTGTGCAAGGATTAGGCTATCAAACAATTCTTGCAGAAGGAGCAGACCACGTCCTAGGATGGAGAAGCCCTAATTTTGTTTACACTCCTAAGACAGCAGACAAGATGAAGCTCCTACTAAAAAATTATAGGCTTAGTGATGATGTTGCCTTCAGGTTCAGCAACAAAGGATGGATAGAACACCCATTATCAGTAGAGAAATACTCTCAATGGATATCGGCGAACAACGGCAACGGCTATGTTGTTAATCTGTTCATGGACTATGAAACATTTGGAGAGCACCAGTGGGAAGACACAGGAATCTTCAAGTTCCTAGAGCACCTGCCAGGTGAGATACTCAAGCATCCCGATAATAATTTTGTCACAGTAAGCGAAGCTGCTGAAAAATATTCCTCTGTTGCAGAGATGGACATTCACCACTTCATGTCATGGGCAGATGTTGAGCGTGACCTTAGCGCCTGGCTAGGCAATTCATTGCAAAACACAGCAGCCCAAGAGCTTTATAGAATAGGAAAAATAGTGAAGCAGACAGGAGACGCAAGGCTTATTGATGACTGGAGGAAGCTAACTACCAGCGACCATTTCTATTATATGTGCATCAAATGGTTCAGTGATGGAGATGTTCACAAATACTTCAACCCTTATGACACGCCTTATGAAGGCTTCATCACCTTCATGAATGTGCTTAACGACATGGTAATCAGGGTCAGGGAACAAAACAAGAAAAGGATAGAGCAATCAAATGCTTACCAGCAATCAGTTAACGGGACATATAAGCATAGCTTCATCACTGAGCATCCGAGCTCAGAGTTAATAAACCTTAACATGGACTTAGCCAACAATAATGTGAATAATTCTAATACAAACACTATTATGAAAAAATGAGGTGAAAAAGGAGATTATGTCAAGGAAAGGAGTGGTTCAGAAAGAGAAAAGAAAAAGAGGAAGGCCACCTAAGAAAAAGCAAGCATTAGAGCAAGCTGTGCCAGTACAGGAGATACAAACAGCTCAGCAGCCTTTGCCAGATCAGCAGCCAGCAGGTCATCATCAGGTAAAGAATGATGCGCCCGAGACCAGCTATTTCATCCTGTGTAATGGCAAGCCTGTTAAGAACATGATAGAGCTTGCAGATGTGATGGAAGAGATGGAAGACCAGGTGTTCAACCATCATGTATCGCCTGAGAAGAATGACTTTGCCAAATGGGTGAATGATATCTTCAAGGATGCAGAGCTCGCAGAAAAGCTTGCAGGGGTAAAGGATAAGAAGCACATGCAGTTAGTGCTTTACAAGCACATAACACATAAGTTATGGTAGGCTTGAAATTATTTTTTACAATTAATATTAATAATATTGCTTAAAAAAAAGGGGTGGTTAATGATGGCTTTACTTAAGAATAAGTTACCTGAGGACAAATGGTTCTACTTCAGGAACGGAAGAAGGGCTTCAAATATTCAGGAGCTAAAGGATGTGCTTGAAAGCATGGATGAGTTCGAGTTCAAGCATCACGTCAACAATGAGCGCAACGACTTCGCCAACTGGGTAGAAGGAGTGTTTGAGAAGAAGAAGCTCGCAAAGAACCTGCGAGAGGTTTCTGAAAGGGACGGAATGGTAATCATGCTTGAAGATTTCCTAAAAAAAGAAAAAATGGCAGTTGGAGAAGAAGCAGAAGAGGATGATAATCATGAACCTGCGGAAGAAGAGCAGCTTGTCGAGGAGAAATCAGAAGAAGAGAATGCGGGGGAAGAAAAAGAAGATGATAGAGATGATAAAGAAGAAAAAGAAGAACCTGCTGAGCCAGAATCAGAAAGCAGGCTGATAATTCCTCCTGGCAGAAAGCCAAAATTAGATTCAGAAAAGGAATTGTCAGAGCACGAGATTAAGAACATGGTAGCCGAAGCCAAGCAGGTGTTTGAGAAACAGATTGAGAAGCAGCAAAAGCACAGATTATTTGCTAGCAGCAGGGAAGCTGAAATCAAGCATCCTGAACACCACAAGTTTATTGTGGCAGAATTTATTTATGGCTTCATATTAGGGCTCATCTTTGGCCTGATAATGCTGGGAGTATTGTTTAACCTGAGGTTTACATAATTAAATATTTCAAAAGTCGCCTTGCTCACCCCGAGGGGGCGTCCCCCGAGCAAGCCACCATCGTGCAAGTCATTCGCAAATGCTCATGACGTTGCACTTGAGGCTGGTGGCGGCGACTTTTTTGAAATTAATTAGCATCTGAAAAAAAAGAGGTTTAAAAAAATACAATGATTCGCGGAAGTGCAGATTATGTTTTTGAAGTTTCCTGGGAAGTATGCAATAAGGCAGGCGGAATAAACACAGTCATAAAAACTAAGGCTCCCTGCATGAAGAGCTATTATGATAATTACTTCCTCATTGGGCCTTATTTCAAGGACAAAGCAGATGTCGAGCTCCAGATAGAAGAATCTCCGCTATTTCTTAAACCAATATTTGAGGAAATGAAAAAATCAGGCATTATTTGCCATTATGGAACATGGGGGATAGAGGGAGAGCCACCAGTCATATTAATTGATTTCAAGAATTATTTTAGCCAGAAAGATTCTATCAAAACAAGATTATGGGAAACTTTTAGAATTGACTCGCTAGGTGCTCAGTTTGATTTTGAAGAGCCAACAGTTTGGTCATGGTGCGTTGGAATGCTGCTCTCAAAAATAGGGCACGCTTTGCAGGACAAGAAGATAATTGCCCAGTTCCACGAATGGCTGGCAGGAATTGGTTTGCTTCACCTAAAAATTGAGAAGTCGCACATAAAGACATTATTCACAACTCATGCAACAATGCTTGGCAGGGCTTTGGCTGATTCAGGCTTTGACTTGTACAACCAGCTCGGCAAGTTTGATCCTTTTCAGAAAGCCAAGGAATATAACATCCTGGCTAAGTATACAACCGAAGTTGCATGCGCACAGAATTGCGATGTATTCACCACCGTAAGTGAGGTTACAGGCTTTGAGGCAGAAAAGCTTCTTGGAAAAAAGCCGGATGTGCTCCTACTCAACGGAATTGACGTGGAGAAATTCCCCACCATAGAAGAAACTTCAATAAAGCATGTCACATGCAAGAACATATTGCGAGAATTCCTTACTTATCATTTCTTCCCTTATTACACCTTTGACTTAAAGCATAACCTGATGTTTTTCTTTGCGAGCAGGTACGAATTCCATAACAAGGGTATGGACATACTGATAAAAGCATTAGGCATGCTCAATGAGAGGCTAAAAAAAGAAGATACCCTTCGCACTGTGTGCGTTTTCTTCTGGGTGCCAATGAAGACTTACGGCATCAAGGTAGAACTGCTTGAGAACAAGAACTATTTTAGGCATATTAGTAGCTTGGTTGACATGAAATCCAGTCAAATACTCCAGCAAATAGTCACAGACTTCATATCAAGAAAGTTGAGTGCTGAGGAAAGCTTTTTTGAAAAAGATTTCATGCGAGAGCTAAAAGCTAACATACTCACATTCCAGAGGACAGGCAACCCTTCAATACTCACTCACAACATTGAGAATGAGGATAAGGACCAATTAGTGCAAAGCTTACTAAAAGAAGGGCTTGACAATAAGCATGATGACAAAGTCAAAGTAATAGTTTATCCTGTTTATCTTTCAGGCAATGACGGCTTGCTCAACTTATCATATTATGACGCCATGGCAGGCTGCCACTTCGGGTTATTTCCATCCTACTACGAACCCTGGGGTTACACTCCGCTAGAAGCAGCAGCCCTTGGCATAGCATCATTAACAAGTGACTTGTCAGGGTTCGGCAGGTTCATAGAGAACAAGCTGCTAAAGGAAAGCTCAGGAATATTCATACTCAAAAGATTCGGAAGAACCAAGGAACAGGAAATAAATGATTTAGCAGAGATCATGTACAAGTACGCCAGCCTGGACCATGCCGAAAGAGTGCAGAACAAGATAAACGCCAAATACTTATCAAACCTCTGCGACTGGAAGCACTTCGTCAAGTTCTACATCGTGGCGCACAACAAGGCGCTGGGAGAATAAAATTATTTTCTATTAGCATCTTTCTTTATCATTCTTATTATTTCAGGGAACTTAGAAATTTTGAAATGCCCATTCTTGCTCTTATAAATTATTATCTTTGCATTCTTCAGTTTCTCAGCATATTTCTTGGCATGGGATACAGGCACTACATCGTCATCCTTTGAGAATAATAATGTGAGATGAGGAGAATTCTTCTCTAGCAATGAAAGATCAGATTTGAGCTTAAAGCCGCCGACCAAGTCCTCTTCGGGCAACGTATCATTGAATGGCGCGCATATTAGATAGGTTGATAATATCTTTTTTGGGAACTTGTTCTCTGACAAATACTTTGCAAGGAAAATACTTCCTAAAGAATTGCCTATTAGTAT
Organism: Candidatus Woesearchaeota archaeon; assembly: GCA_016932315.1. GTDB lineage: Archaea > Nanobdellota > Nanobdellia > Woesearchaeales > SM23-78 > SM23-78. The sequence continues at coordinate 6,685 of JAFGDD010000015.1, read as the reverse complement.
GATGTTGTTTCTGAAAAAAGGAAAGTATCTCTCAAAGTGAATCTTCCATTCAGGGTACTTGGCATTCTCTGGCAAAGGCATGCGTGGCTTTATTATTTCAAATCCTTTGCCAAGGTTCTGTTTCAGGTAATCATCAGACCATCTCTTTGTATCAACAGATATTTTTCTAGTCTTGAGATAGTGAAGATAATCCTTTCTGTTCCTGAAAGTCATACCTCCATGAATAAGCATAACCTGAATCTTCTTTGTTTTCTTTTTTTGCATGAAAGAAGTAATTCAACAGAGGTTTATTAATTTATCTGTTCATTTTTCTAGAAATAAATCTTTATGTTCTCAAAAACCTTGTAAGGATCTGTCTCTATGACATTGCTTCTGGCATACAGCTCTACTCCGCCAATGTCTGATGTCTTGTTGCTGAGAGAGCCCCTGTTAACAATCCTAGCAATGACCGGGAAACCTTTCCATTCATCGCTCTTTATTATCGGCGGGAATATGACCCCTAGGTTGAAGCTGTTCACTCCCAGGTCTTTTACCAAGCAATTTGCGACTTTGTAGATTGCGCTCACAAATTTCTTGTCAAGCTTGTCAGATATGAGAGTTACTTCCTTGTCCTTGCGCGGCACAATGTTAGTGAATATTTTTATTTTCTTGCTCTCAAAACCCAATCCAATTAAGCTGTGTATCTTGTGCAAATCGCAGAAATAATCGCTCTTGTACTTGTCAGCATACTCACGCCTTATCTTATTATAATATTCTGCTTCTGCATAATGCAGTCCTTCTCCGAGCACAAGCTGCATGTGGCCGTGGATGATGCTGGCGCCTGACTTCCAGAGGCAGTTCCAGAGTAGGAAGGGATAGGCAGCATTCCTGTTGCTCTTGTAAGCCTTGTCAAACCATTTCAATGCAGTCTTGAAATAATCCTGCAACTCTTTTTCTGAAAAATCCAGCGGGTTGTGCTTCTTGAAAACAATCAAGCCGTGCAAGGCATCATACTTTGCAACATTGCTTGCGCTGATGCAGTGCTTGCCTTTAATCCTACCAAAAATATCTTTTGGTGTTCCTGTGAGGGGCTTACAGAATGGGTCGTTGATGCTTTCATTAATAACCTTGACAACGTCTTCATCACTCTTAGCCTCAATAGGTCTCTTGGCACGAAGCTCGTTGAACAGGGCAGCTTCAAACGTCAGCTTGTTGAAAACCTTGATAATCTTCTGGTTCTCAACGCTCGCAATATCTCCAAAGCTCTTCTCAGCCCAGGGTTTCATCTCTTCTGGCAGCACAAGCTTTCCAGTGCTCTCATGCACCAAAAAGAACCTGTTAAATAATTCTTTCTCATCCTCTTTTAAGCCAGAAACAATTCCCAGCAAATCAATGATTGACATCATCACCCAAAACTTTGTTTGATGATTATAAAAAGTTTGTGATTACTCGTGCTACTCAACATAACTTTTATAAACCTCAGCCAATACTTGCTCGCATAGGTGGTTATCAATGCAAGTCATTATTCCATTGGCAGGCGCTGGTGTAAGGATGAGGCCTCATACTCACACCAAGCCAAAGCCTTTGATTGAGTTTGCTGGAAAGCCAGGATTAAGCCATGTTCTTGATGATGTTAAGGATATTAAAGGGGTTAAGATATCTGAAGTGATATTCATAACAGGCTACATGGGTGACAAAATAGAGGAGTTCGTGAAGAAGAACTATGATTTCAAATCAAGATTTGTCCAGCAGAAAACCCTTGACGGCTCTGCAGGCGCAGTTCTTTTGACAGAAAAATTCATCCACGAGGATGTGCTAATAATCTTCCCTGATGCAGTCTTTGATATTGATTACAGTATTATAAGCAAGCTGAAAAAGGATGAAGGCGGAGTAATCTGGGGCAAGGAAGTTGAGGATTACCAGCGCTTTGGAGTCTTGGTGACTGGAAAGGACGGCTATCTTACAAAGATGGTGGAGAAACCCAGCGAGCCAATATCCAAACTGGCTAACATAGGAGTTTATTATATTAAGGATTACAAACTCATGTTTGAAGGCATAAAATATTTGTTTGCTAACAAGAAAAATATTAAGGGAGAATATTACCTTCCAGACGCCTTTGCTTACATGATAGAGCACGGCGCAAAGATATTATGCCCTCCTGTTAAGGGATGGTATGATTTTGGCAAGCCAGAAACACTTCTAGAGTCTAACAAGGAGCTTCTTAAGAAGCCAGGAAGACACAGAGAAGTAAAAGCAGAGAATAGCAAGATTATTCCTCCTGTTCACATATATGATGATGTTAAAATTATTGATTCTGCCATCGGGCCTTTTGTTACTGTTGGCAAGGGCTCAGAAATAATTAAAAGCACTGTAAAGGACAGCGTTATCGGCAAGTGCACAAAAATAACCAATGCTGATATTAAGGATTCAATTATTGGCGATGAATGCCAGGTGTCAGGAGCTTTTGAGCACTTGAATATCGGAGATCATAGTGTTGTTCATGGTTCTGAGCAAAAGAAAAAGGGTTAATGATTAATGCATCAATAAGAGGCAGGACAAGAGGTGTGGTGAGCTTTGCACATAATGCATTCTTTTAATGAGAAGCGAATTGATGAGCACACCAGCCGCGAGGCTAGTTTCATGATTACCAATAAGAAAGGAAACTACCTTGCTCTTGGCGGCAATAACTTCACTCACATGCAAGGCTTGTTCTTTTTTGACGCTAATGCATGGGCTCCTTTCAAAACCATAGAAGATATCAGGCTTAACAAGGAGATGACTGCGATAAAGAATAATTTATTCAATGTCCAAAGAATTTACAAGGGCTACGCAGAGGAGAGCTTCAACCTTTTCAACAACTCAATGGTTTATTCTGTGAATAATTATTCAGGAGATATTATTATTGAGCTTGATTTCAGGCCGATATTTGACTTTGACGACCAGGGAAGGATTTACACCATCACACAGGAAGATGACTTGATAATCATAAGATACGACAAGTTCAAGGATAATTCATTGTCAGCAATTGATAAGACAAGGTTTATGGCAATAAAAGGAGCTGAAGGCTTTAAGCTGATTAGTGAGTGGATGAAAAAGGATTATCCTTATGATGCTGCAAGGAATTCGCGCTCTGAATTCTATGTTTACAAGGCAATAAGCATACCAGTGCAGCGCAGCGTAGAGATGGTTTTCTCTTTTGCAGACACAAAAGACAAGGCAAAGGAGCACGTCGAAACCATAAATGACAATAGGCAATACCTTATCAGTTCATATCATAAATATGTGACGCACACATTCACCAGCCGCGACCTCGCGCTTAATATTGCAATGAAAGCACTTGATGATTTGCTGACAAGCACAGAGAGCAAGGAACGAAGCGTAGGAATATTCGCAGGCATGCCCTGGTTCTACCAGTTCTGGGCAAGAGACGAGCTCATAAGCCTCAAAGTATTGATTATCCAAGAAAAATATTACCTTGTAAAAAGCATACTCTTAAAATACCTTAACTCAATATCAACTGATGGATTGCTTATTAACAAGTACCCGCAGAACCCAGGCGATATGAAAAGCATTGACAGCATCGGATGGCTGTTCGTCAGGCTTCATGAATACATTCAGGCATTGGATTCTAAAAGGCAGATAGAAGAATACTTGCCAGAAGCAGACTTAATGATTATTAAAAGGATGCTCGAGAATGCCATTCACGCATTGCTGAGCTCCCACTCCAGCAACGGATTAATAATAAATAATGCACAGGAAACCTGGATGGACACTGCGCCTGCACAAAGAAGAGGGGCGTGCATAGAAATACAGGCATTATTCCTTAGAATGTTAAGCCTGCACAACCACCTTGCATTCAGAACCAAGACCAAGCCTTTTTTCAAAAGCTTTGAAAAAGAATACAAGGAGCTTGTTAAAAAAGAATTCTTCATGGATGGCAAGCTTTACGACAGTATCACAGAACAAGGCCCTTCTGAAGCTATAAGGCCAAATATTTTCCTGGCCCATTACATCTATCCTGATTTATTGACCAAGAAAGAATGGACTGCAGTATGTGATGATACTCTCAAAGCATTATGGCTTGACTGGGGGGGATTAACCACAATAAACCACACAAATTCATTGTTCAAATCAGAGCACACAGGTGTGGATGACGCCAGCTACCACAACGGAGATTCATGGTATTATATTAATAATTATGCAGCCATAGCAATGCACAGGCTAGATAAGGAACGCTATGCAAAACAAATAAGCAGGATTATTCATGCAAGCAAGGAAGAAATGTTTTTCTCAGGCTTTATAGGATGCTGCGCAGAAATAAGCAGCGCAAAACACATGAAAAGCCAAGGATGCCTAAGCCAGGCGTGGAGTGCTGCGAGTTTGATTGAGCTGCTGCACGAGATTCATGGATAAATTTTTAATAAAACACGATTTATTTGCTCTCATGACAGATAAATTGAACAACTTGAATACAGCCTGCTTTGAGCGCGCTATCTTCCTTTCGTGGTATTGCAGCAAGGCTGACTGTTCCTTTTGTTATATGTCAACGCAGAAGGACAAGATTGCTAAATTGGGCAATCCAAGGAAAGCCAGGCGCAGCTTTGCCTCAATTTTTGCTGAAGCCATCATTTCCAAGACTTGCGGCTGGGAGGTTGAGTTCTTGTCAGGAGGTTATGATTCTTTTTCAGAAGAAGAACTTTTGTTCGTAATCAGGGGGGTTTATGAGATTACAGGAAAGAAGCAATGGCTGAACATCGGAACCCTGAAAGAAGAGGAATTAAAGCTTTTTTTGCCCTATATTGAGGGTATGATTGGCACTCTGGAGTGCGTGAACCTTGAATTAAGAAGAGAAATCTGCCCATCAAAACCGATGAAAGAACTTTTAGATTCATTTTTTGCATGCAATAATTTAGGTATAAAGAAAGGTATTACTGTGATTATTGGACTAGGAGAAACAATTGATGACTTTGCTTTTTTGGAGGAATTCATTAAAAATAATAATATTGTAAGGATAACTTTCTATTCTTTGAACCCGCAGAAAGGAACCATTTTCAAATCCTCGCCACCAATTGATTATTATGAGCAATGGATTGCAAAGACAAGGCAAGCATTTCCTGATTTATGGATTACTGCTGGTGCTTGGCATGACAAGATTAATTACTATTCCCGGCTGCTGAAAGCAGGCGCTAATAACATCACCAAGATTCCTGTGCTAAGATTGTTTGGAACAGAAAAAGCAAAGGAAGTTGAGCAAGAAGTCAAGCTTGCAAACAGAAAATTTACAGGCACTCTCACCAAAATGCCGAAGATAAACTGGGAAGAGGAAGTTGACAAGCTAAGCTTTGATGATGAGTTAAAAAAAAATATTAGTATAAAATTAAATGCTTACCTGAAAAACATGTCAAAAGCGTCAGGCTGAGTTTTTTCTTCTGTTGTTTTTAATGACATGCTTATCATCTTTGTTGTTCTTCACATAGTCCTCGAAAAAGAATTCTGCCATGATGACGAACAATGCTGCTATTACTGGACCAATGATGATGCCGATTAAGCCAAAGACCTTTAATCCTCCGAGCACGCCAATTAATGCGATAATAGGATGAATTCTTCCTTTGCCAGATATGATTTTTGGCCTGATAAGATAGTCTATGCCTGAAACTATTAGCAATCCGTATAGGATTAATGCTATGCCGCCTATTGTGTTGCCGTTTATGATTTCAATAATCCCTGCAGGCCCCCAAACCAAGCCTGTGCCGACAACAGGAAGGAATGCCAGCACGCTCATGATGAAGCCCCAGAAGACAGGGCTTTTTAATCCTAGCGCAAAGAAGCCAATACCTCCTAATGTTCCCTGCAGCAATGCAATGAACACTTGGCCATAGATTACACTTTTAGTGACTTCTTTAACTTTTTCAAGAAGCTTTTCTTTACGAATCTTGTTCAAAGGCAGGACACTGCTAGCCTTACTCGCCCAATCATCCCCTTCTTTAAAGCCGTAGTACATTATGAAAAACATTATGAACAAACCCAGGCCAATATCAGCGACTGAACCTGCCAATGAAAAAGTTGATTTAAGGATGAAATCCTTAATATTAATCAAAACCTGGTCTAGGTTGGCGCTCAGGTCAGCTTTTGGGCCTAAAGCCCTAACAATATATGAGTTGACTTTTTCAAAATAAGATGAATCAAATGAGCTGATAAGATTGACAGTCTGCTTTACCAAGGAGCTGACAACAAAAAATGAAGGAATAATGATTATTAGGAGTATCAGGAGGATAACAATCAAACTGCTGATTTTCTTTCTTTTAATTAATTTTTGCATCCAATTGTAAAACGGATAAACAGAAATTGTGAGTATAAGAGCCATGAATATGTAAGTGAAGAAAGGCTTCACCAGTATAAATGAAAAGTAGAGCAGTACAAGAAGCAATACTATAAAGGCATATTTTGAAATTTTTTCTCCTTCCACTCACCCACCTCGATGATTATGATTTTGTTATTATTATATAAAACTTTTTAATTTCAGAAGCAAAAGCCGCTGTCTGTGTGAGCATTAAGTCCGTTATTGCCCTAAAGTGCAAACTTCTTCAAAGATTATAATCGAGCGCGTCGCGGGGGTTGCCCCACAGGTTTTCATAACAAAACAAGCAAATCTTCGATTTGCTGGTTCATCCAGCTTCACTGGATGAAACCTGGCAAAAGTGTTAGT
>JAFGDD010000014.1 GCA_016932315.1 Candidatus Woesearchaeota archaeon | reverse complement strand
TTTGTCATAACATTTGCTGCCTGATTCAGGCAGTATTTTCTCTCGGACTAAAGCTCGATTATTTGCAGTAGGTTTATGTGCAAAGCCAACCTTAGCAAAACCTTTATAAATAGTCATCTTTTCTCCTAAAAAATCATGACGCAAGTATTAGCATTCAACAAATGGGACTGCTCAGGAATAAAAGTGCAGGACCCTGGGCTTGTAAGGTATATTAATGTCAACCCAGTAATTGTGCCAAAGACAGGAGCAAGGTATGCTGGCAGCAGATTTCATAAGTCAAAGCTTTTTATAGTTGAAAGATTGATTAACAGGGTGATGAACCCTGGGCATAAGGGGAAAAAGCATTTCAGGACAAGCTATTACTGCACAGGAAAAGGAATAACTGCTGCAAAGCTGGTTGAGGATGCACTCAAAATCATAGAAAGCAGAACCAAGAAGAACCCTGTTGAAGTATTAGTAAAAGCAATTGAGAACGCTGCTCCAAGAGAAGAAATAATCACAATAGAATACGGAGGAGCCCGTTATCCTAAGGCTGTCGAGGTAAGCCCTCAAAGAAGAGTTGATGTTGCGCTGAAATTCTTTGTGCAAGGAGCATATCACAAGGCGTTCAACACCAGGAACAGCGCAGAGGAAACACTTGCAAAAGAAATAATCTCAGCATATAACATGAGCGCAGAATCCCTTGCAATCTCAAAGAAGTTCGAAGTAGAAAGGCAGGCTGATGCTTCTAGGTAAATAAAAATATTCTTTTTCTTAGAAAATTTTATTAAGTTAGTGTGTTTTTGATCTATTATGACATATGATTATAAAGAGAAAAAAATCGTGGCGATTGTCAGCAATGAGCTTCAGCCAGGCATGGCAATGAATGCTCTTGGTCATCTTGCTTTTTCAGCAGGAAGATACTCTGACCAGTCAATGATGGGTAAGGAAAAGATTATTGATTCTGACAATAAGGCTCATACCGGGATATCAAAATATCCCTTCATTGTTCTGAAAGCAACGAAAGATGAGATTAAGGATATTGTGAAGCAAGCCAAAGCAAAGAACATATTCATAGTTGATTATCCGCAAGAGATGTTTGACACTGGCCATGATGATGAATTAGTCGCTGCTCTTTCCAAGGCAAAGGAGCCGGCAATAACTTATCATGCAGCAGTTATCGTAGGGAACGCCGAAGAAATAAAGAAATTAACAGGACATCTTAAATTGTACCGCTGATCCAAGCAAGACTCTAAAATAAATCATCAACATTAACAACTGCCTTCCTTATCTTCTCTGCTTCATCATACGCTATCCTCGGGCAGGCTGTGTTAACAAAGCATTCGATGAATGGAAAATTTTCTAGCTCTGCAAAGTCTATTGTGTCAAACATTAAGAAATAAAAATTCTTGTCAGCATATTTTTTTTCTAGCTCAAAGGCTTTTTTTGTCTGGTTTTGTCCTGGCTTTGTGCTTATCAGCACCCCTATTTCTTTGCTGTGCATGAACTTGCTCAGGCTAGCCTTGCTCTTTCTTTTCATTTCTGCAATGCTGTTCTCGCTTAGCTTAAGAAACTGCCTGGAGAGCGGATCAAATACAAACACTGGTTTGTTGTTCTTCAGCATCAATGCTTTTGGATGGAATAATCCATCGCCAACGTATAAGAGTGCGTCAAAGTTCTCCTTGAATTCTCTTATGCTACAGCCCAATAGCTGGCCGTGATACGCCGTGTGCTCTGCCTTGAGCAACAAGACTTTTTTTCCTTTCTCCTCAAGCTTCTTCTTAATATCATCAAGGCTTCCAAGGTATTGCACCGTGGTAAACAATGCGACTTTCTCAGGCAGCGTGCTGATTAATCCGTCAGGCAGTTCAATCTTGCCCTTAAACCTCGCTTCGATGAAAAAGGTTTTCATTATGAGTAAGAAATGGGCTTTGCTTTTTAATGTTTCTTTCTTCACTATTCAATTATTCCGAATTATTTATATATCTCCAATAATAAAATGGTTTTCATGGCAGAGCTTAAGAAAGGTTTGGGTTTTTGGACGATTATTGCCTTGACTCTTACTTCTATGGTCGGCACAGGTATGTTCCTTGGCACTTCTATCGGTGCGGGCTATGCTGGCAACGGAGTGCTTCTCGCCTGGGCTTTTGTTCTCATAATAGCTGTTTATGTTGCTGCTTGCTTCGGTGAATTGACTGCAATGCTTCCTCGCGCAGGAGGAGTTTATGAGTTCTCCAAGAAAGCTTACGGAAGATTTGTTTCATTCCTTATTGGATGGCTTACATGGCTGATGGCTAATATTGGCTTCATAGTGCTGTTGATTGCTGCCATGAATTATGTTTTGCCTGCCAGCTTTAGTGCAGACATTTTTTATGGCTTAAGCTATAAGCTTCTCATTGCTGCAGCCATTATAATAATCATGAACCTGGTTGCTTATTTTGGCGTCGACACCAGCGCTGCAGTCCTGATAGTATTCGCTTTCATAACAGTGGCTCTTTTCCTTTCAATAATTATCCCTGGTTTCATGGAAGTGAACATGAATAATTTTGCTCCTTTCATGACAAAGCCTTTCTTCATGGTATTTGTTGCTATGTTCTTCATGATGGAAGCATTAATGGGTTGGGAATCAGCTTCATTCCTGTCAGAAGAGACCAAGAACCCTGAAAAGACAATTCCAAAAGCCCTTGTCATCTCGACTATAATTGCAGGCTTGCTTGGGATTGGGACAGCATTTATCTCATTGGGAATAATCAACTGGTCCCAGCTCGTAGGCTCTGCTGCTCCAATGAGCGATGTTGCCAATATTATTTTTGGGGCGCAAGGCTCAAAACTAATAAGCTGGGGCATCATCCTTACCTTGATGGGCTCTGCAGTTGGGGTTGTGATTTCAACTCCCAGGCTGCTCTTGGCAATGGCGAGGGACAAGCTTTTCATAAGCCAGCTCGCAAGGATTCACAAGAAATGGCAGACGCCTTATAACGCCATAATCTTCCAATGCATTGTATCAGTCGTGCTATTATTGGCTGCTGCAGGCAAGTACGAGCTATTGCTCAGCATGTTCACTCCTCTGGCGCTCGTTACATATGTCTTTGTCCTGTTAGCCCTGCCCATACTCCGGCGTAAGATGCCTGAAGCCAACAGGCCATTCAAGGTTCCTTTTGGCAAGTTTGGGCCGATATTGATATCATTGATATACCTGGCAATAATCATAGTCTGGCTTTACACAGGAGCAGATGCAATAAACATTTTCAGGCTGATAATCTCATTATTGCTTTTCGGCATCCCGATTTACCTAGTGCTGATATTCCTCTACAATCCTGACGCCATAGTAAGCTTCTCTAATTATTTTGCTCACCTAACGCTCTGGATGGAGAACATTTTGCTGCCTAAGTATGTCAGAAAACAGATAACAGGCATTTTCAGGGATATAGAAGGAAAATCAATCCTTGAATACGGAGCGGGTGTAGGAACACTAACCTTACACCTGGCAGAACTAGTCGGACCAAAGGGAAGGATTTTTGCGACTGACCTAAGCCACAGAAATATTCATCTATTAAGAAAGAGGTTAGAGAAGAAAGGCATAAAGCACGTCACAGTTATTCATGACGAACATCAGGTTAACCGCGTGCACCCCTCTGTTGAAAGCGTTGACATCATATTCAGCGTCGGCATGATAAGTTATATACAGGACATAAAGAAAATTCTTACTGAGATGAACAGGAGGCTGCCAGAAGCAGGGAGGATTTGCTTTGTAGAATATGTTAATTTCTTCAGGGTACTGCCTGACGCAGCATTGCTTTCAGACATAACCAAGCTAAAAAATATTTTCAGAGAGGCAGGCTTCTCAGTACAGATAGACAAGAGAAAAGGACTGCTCTGGAACTACTTGTTCATTTACGGCATAAAGTCAGAAAGAGATGTGCCTATGATTTAGAAGTCTTATCAAAATTAAAGCTTGTCAAGATATTCTAATAACCCAAAATAATTCTCAGCGCACTCCCTGCAATAAGTATTCTTAGGAATGCCTCGCATACAGAACTCTGCCTTTGTTCCACAAACTATGCATGATGGATTCTTCTTCGGAGAAGGCTTAATGCCTGCTTCTTCTTCCTCAAATTCTTCTTTTCCTTTGACAGCCATGAAAATGAAATGCCGGCAAATGATGAAAAAATGATTATTGAACAATAAAAAGATAATATAATATTTAAATTTTATTGTCAGCACAGAAGCATAACTATATAAATACTTCAACCATTCTCTAAACCAAATGGCACAACCACCACCTGTAGAGGAAGTAATTACCAGCGTCAGGCTTCCGAGGAATAATGAAGTTTTTGGAGTGCTTGACAGGAGGCTAGGTGGCAGCAGGTGCGAGGTTCGATGCCTTGACGGCAAGACCCGTATTTGCAGGATTCCCGGCAGGCTTAAGAGGAAGCTCTGGGTGCGGGAAGGAGATTTAGTTCTGGTTGAGCCCTGGGAGTTCGGCGGTGACGAGAAAGGCGATATAATCTATAAATACAGGCCTTTGCAAGTTGGTTGGCTAAGGAAGAACGGCCACCTTGGAAAACTGGAAGAAATGGATGAGTTCTAGAGAATTTAAAAGCGTTTTAGAATGGGGTAATTCAATGGATCATGTCGCCATACTGAATGAAAACATTTTGCTTGAAAAAATAATTTCTGGAGAAAAATCAATAGAGTCAAGGTGGTACATGAATCGGGTGCAGCCATGGAGTAATATTCACAAAGGAGACACTGTTTACTTCAAACTTTCAGGCAAACCAGTGCGTGCAAAGGCAACAGTCCAGAAAGTGCTCCAGTTCGAGCTTGATTACCAAAAAGTTAGTTCGATCCTTTACAAATACGGAAAAAAGATAGGGCTTGACATGGGCGATGCTGTTGATTTGGAAAATAAAAAATATTGCATCCTTGTTTTCCTGCAAAACCCTGAAGCTATTAAACATTTCAACATAGACAAGACTGGCTTTGGTTGTTCTGCAGCATGGCTGTATGTAAAGAATATAAATAATGTTAAGATTTAAAATAGATATTATTAAGAACTTATTTTTTTAGGCGCCTCAATCGCCGGCGTGGCTCTTAATTTTTTTTGTGGCTTTCTTTTTATTATCTTTCTTATTAATTTTCAAATCCTCTTTCAGGATAACAATTATCAGCCAAATCACTCCAATGACTACTAATGAATCTGCAAGGTTGAATACTGGCCAGAACTTGAAGTCAATGAAGTCAACAACATAGCCGCGGAATATCCTGTCAATAAGGTTGCCTATGATGCCTGAAACAATAAGAATTAATGGAATAGTGTGCTCTTTCTTTATCTTGTCGGCATTTAACATTATAATGCCCAAAACCATGATGCTTATCCATATGAAGAGGATATTATTGCCTTGCAGCATTCCAAAGCTTGCGCCAGTGTTGGTGGCGTAGTGCAGTGCAAAAATTCCAAGATCTGCAAAGAACCTTGTTTTCTCGAAAAAATATTTGAGAAGCTGATCAATAATAACTAATGCTATTAATATTATTGTGTTGCGGGCAAAAGACTTCATTAATAATTCATACTTTTTCTTAGAATAAAAATGTTTCTAGTAATTTAATAATTCCACTTGTCCTTGAAAGAAGAGCCTTCTCCCTCAGCCATCCTTTCAAGCCTTTTCATTCTCTGGCTCATGCTGTCAAGCTCTGCCTTGATGGCGTCGAGCTTCGCGCTAATTATTTCCAAGTCCTTGCCCATGTTTATCTCATTTAAGTTCTGCTGCGGCTGAGGATAACCCTGGCTTCCTTGAAGTCCATTTTGCTGGACTCTTTCAAATCCCATTGATTCAGGTGAGAAATTGCCTGGCGGGCCCTGCTGTTGCATATCCATGGGCATTGGTCCTCCCATTGGCTGCTGCATATCAGGTGGCGGCATCCCAAAATTAGGGTCAGGGCTGCCTAGAGGAGCGTTCATATCAGGCATTGATCCAAGATCTGGGCCTAGGTTATCTAGTCCTAACTCGTCGCTTTTCTTTCCTCTCAGCCTGTCAAGAAGACCCATAGTTAACCTCTTTTTTAATCAATAAGCGTGGTTTGAGTATAAAAACTTTTCTTCTTGAATTCGTCAAGCTCTTATTAACTTTATCCTTCTCAATCCATCCAGGGCATGTACTTAATTACTTTGAAACTGATGCTTTCAGGATATACTATCATGCTTTTTTCCTTGATGCCCTGCACTAATTCTCCTGGCTGCTGGCTCTGGAAATAATTTGCCAAGAGTCCTGCGAGCAAGTAGCCTTTAAGCTTCTCCCTGCTGCCGTACAAATCCACTAATCCTCTCTGAACGTCGCCAACAGACAAGCCATAAGTGTCATTGGTCTTCTCTGCTAATGCCTTGAATGAGTCGTTGCTCATGATGATGTTAAGCAAGTCGTTCTGGTCAAGTTCAACTCCGAGATCAAGTTTGTAAGGCTTGTTAAGTATAATAGGCTTGATTATGAATACCTTGTAATTATGAGCTTGAGATTCCAGGATAGCCTGATAATTTTTTTTGTTCATAGATTCCCTCATACCATCCATCTCGTATTTTGTGAAGTACAAAAAGCTTTCAAGGTTCAGGTTGGTGCTGACCAATGGCTTAAGGGTTACTGCAGTGTAAAGCTGATTATTCTCATAAAGCAGGAATGTGTTGTTGCGCGTGTTAAAGCTCTGCTTAATCTCTGTCATGTCTTTGTAGACTATCACTGTGAGAATGATTAGAACCACAATAACAAAGAGCATTATGTGCACTACAAGCTTGATTGTTTTGCCAAAGAATTTTGAGACTGCCAGGATGATGATAACTCCCAGAAGTATTAGCACGACAACGCCCAGCTCCAAATCCTCACCTCAACATGCACTTACCTTTTCCTCAGGATTATATAAACCTTTGGGATTTTTTTGTGAGCAAGAGCGCCTTAAGGCAAAATGCCTTCGATAAAATAATCTAGCGCGTCGCGGGGGTTGCCCCATACGGGGAGCAGCGCCTTCGGAATCATGAGCGAGCATTTTGAGGCGCTCGCTCACCAGTCAAAATTATTTTTTATTATGTCTGCATTCCTCCATCAGCACGCAACCTTTGCAATCAGGCTTTTTCCTGCAAAACCTTTTGCAGTGCTCGACAATCAATGCATGATACTCCTTGAACACATCAACGTTCTTGTCAAGATTCTGATGGAATAATGCTTGTAAAAATTCATAGCTATCTTTTTCATTGCAAAAACCTAACCGAGAAAATAATCTTTTGGTGTAAGCGTCAACAACAAAATAAGGCTGTTCATAAGCGTAAAGAAGCATGGAATCAGCAGTTTCAGGGCCAACGCCCCAGACAGAAAGAATGTTTTCCCTGGTAATTGGCTTTTTTGAATCAAGAAACTTAATCATTGCCTTTATCTTCTTAGCCTTCTGATTGTAATATCCACTCGGCTTGATTAGCTCTGCAAGCTTCTTTTCCGGCAGCTTCCTAATCTTTTCAATGCTAAGCAGCTTTTTCTTGTTGAGGTTGATTATTGCCTTTTCAACATTAGCCCAAGCAGTGTTCTGCGTCATTATTGCACCGATAATTATTTCAAACTTCCTCTGCTCAGTGTCAGGCTTTTCGCCCTTGTGCTCCGGGATGAACTTATACTTAGAAGTAAGAGGCCACCATCCCTGGGGGCCGTAGGAGTTGTAGAGCAGGGTATATGTTAGCTTTATTTTATTCATATGAAAAGTGTTTTTTTTTGAGTATATAAAATTTATCGAAAATTTTAAATATTAGTTAGTGTAACCTAACATTGTATGGGTAGCCTAACAAAAAGCTTTGAGGATTATCTTGAGGCTATTTATCTTTTAGAGCAGGAAAAAGGCGCGGTGAGGGTAAAGGACGTTGCAAAAAGCCTTGGTGTAAAGCTGCCTAGCGTAACTGAGGCCGTCAGGAAAATGTCAAAGGCTCGCCTGATTGAGTTTGAGAGGTATGGCTTGATAAAATTGACTGGGCACGGAAAAATATTTGCAAAAGAAGTCTATAAAAAACATAAAACCTTGTTTAATTTTCTGCACAAAATATTGGGTGTAAACAAATCTATTGCTCTTAAGGATGCCTGCGAAATGGAGCATGGCCTGAGCAACATTACTCTAAATAAATTAAGGCAATTTATGAATAAAAGGAGGTGATATTATGCCAGGATATGATGGAACAGGGCCGAGAGGAGAAGGGTCGCGGACCGGCCGTGGTATGGGTTATTGCAGACCCACAGGAGGGGCGGGTTATGCGCCTCGCGGGGCAGGAAGAGGATCTGCTCCTTATGGAGGCGGCAGAGGAAGAGCTTTTGGCGGCGGCAGGGGCGCTGGCTTTGGTAGAGGCATGGGCTTTGGTAGAGGGCTTGGATTTGGGCCTAATGCGCCTTGGCCCTATGATGGAAGGCAGGAGCAGGATTTGGGGCAGGGCTCTAATTTAGAAAAAATAACTGAAGCAGTTGCCAAAATAATGGAGTCGGCTAATGAAGTGCTGGCGCATACAAAAGATATTATTAACGATTACCGGAAAGCCAAAGAGGAGCCTAAACAATAAATTTTTTCTTTTTTCTATTTTAACATGGCTTGAATATATGGTTTTCTAAACTTTTTTTCGCTCTAATTCCGAAAACTTTATATACTAGTTATGAATACTTATTCATTATTGGTTTTGAATTTGTATTCAATTCCGAGAGAAAACAATAAAAATGCAGGAGGTGAAAATTATGCCAGGAGGAGACGGAACAGGACCCTTAGGACAAGGACCTGCAACAGGCAGGGGCTTAGGGCCTTGCGGAAGAGGGCTTGCTCGAGGCCGAGGATTCGGAAGAGGTCAAGGCAGGGGCTTTGGCAGAGGATTTGGATTTGCCAGAGACTTTGGCTTGAATGAGCCAGTTGAATTAAGTAAGGAAGAGCAAAAGAAAATACTTGAAGCAGAGAAAGCAGCTATAGACAAACGGCTGAAAGAGCTTGAGTAAAATTGCTGAAACCAGACTAGAATCAGAAATAACTTTGAGAAATAAACTTGCAAGGTGAAAACATGAAAATAGCCATAAGTGCAGCAGGCAATAGCTTGGAGAGCGAAGTCGATATGAGATTCGGTAGGTGCCCTTATTTTATATTTGTGGAATTAGAGGGCAAAGAAATCAAAGGGCACGAGGTAGTTGAGAACACAAGCGCCAACCAAACAGGAGGAGTTGGCATAACATCAGCAGAGCTAGTGGCAAAAAAAGGAGCTCAGGCAGTCCTCACAGGAAATGTGGGACCAAGAGCTTTTAGCGTCTTCAGCCAGTTCAACATAGGCATTTACCCTGTGACTGGGAAAATAATTGATGCTATCAAAGCATTTGCTGATGGCAAGCTCAAGAAGATTGATGAACCAACAGGGCCGATGATGCACCATCAATATAGATAAAGATAATATAAATAATAAGGGGTGTGCATCTGAGATTATTACCATTACAAAGGTGATATTATGGCAATGAGAATAGTGGTGACTGGAGGAAAAGGCGGAACAGGTAAGTCGACTGTAGCAGCAGCCTTGGCGTATGAGCTTTCAAAGACAAAGAAAACTTTGCTTGTAGATGCTGATGTTGACTGCCCTAATGACCACCTTATACTTTCTGTGAAAAGAAAGAAGATTAAGGATGTGCTTCAGTTCATACCAGAGTTCAAACTGGACGAGTGCACTAAGTGCGGCAAATGCGCTGAAATCTGCAAGCAGCATTCCATAGTGTTTGTGCCTGGGAAATACCCTGCTTTTGTGCCTGAAACCTGCACTGGGTGCAAGGCCTGCATGGCAGTCTGCCCTTCAGGAGCCATAAAAGAAGGCAGCAAAAAAATAGGCTCTGTCTATGATGGGAAAAACTTTGGAATAAACCTGGTGTCAGGAGAGCTTAAAGTAGGAGAGCCAGTATCAGGGGAGCTGGTTGTAGAGACTATAAGGGTGGCTGAGAAAATAGCAGCAAATAGAAAGATGGAAGCAATGATTGTGGACTCTGCAGCAGGAATCGGATGCCCAGTAATTGCTTCTATAGCAGGCTCAGACTATGCAGTGGCAGTAACAGAGCCATCACCCTCTGCATTAAGCGACTTGCAAAGGGTATTGCTGGTTATAAGGCATTTCAGGATTCCCTGCGGTCTAATGATAAACAAGCACAACCTTTCAAAGAGCTTTTGCAGGAAGATAGAGGCATTTGCAAGTAAGAACAAGATACCTGTAATAGGAAGGATACCTTATAGCAAGAGAATAATGGAGTCAACCATCAAGATGAAGCCTGTTAATGCTTATGATAAGCAGTTCACAGGGATTTTTTCGAATACTTTAAAAAATATTAGGCAAAGAAATGTAGAAGAGTGATGCTAATATTTAAAAATAGGATTAATTTTCATTAAAAATAGGTTTAATAAAATAGGGGTGGCATAAAAATGTACGCAAAAGAAGTTGAAAACACTGACTTAAAGAAAGCAAGGCAGAGCATGATAGAGGAGCTTGAGGCCATCAACTGGTACGAGACCAGAATGGAAGATGCCAAAGACCCTGTTCTAAAGAATATCCTCGGGCACAACCGTGACGAGGAGAAAGAGCATGCTGCCATGCTCATGGAATGGCTAAGAAAAAACGACAAGGAGCAGGACAAGGCTTTTGAGGAGCATGATTAGAAGATGCCCAGGCCAAGAATCTGCAGGAGAGTAATGGGAGTTCCAGGCTTTACTTACTTTAAGCCGGCAGGAGTAAGGTTAAGAGAATTAGATGAATCAATAATTTCTGTGGAAGAGTACGAGGCAATAAGACTTAAGGATGTTGAAGGCTTGGAGCAGGAAGATGCCGCGCAGAAGATGAACATATCCCAGCCGACCTTTCACAGGCTTCTCTTGTCTGCAAGGAAAAAAATAACCGATGCAATAGTGAATGGGAAAGCTATAAAAATACATGGCGGCAACTACACGATGACTGGACCTGGGAGAGGACCAGGACGCCGAATGCATTAGCACAGGTGACTTTCATGAACGTTTTATTTTGGATACTTTTCGCAACCATTGTTAATGGCCTCGTAGGCCTTGTTGGAGTTTTTTCCTTATGGATGAATGAGAAGCTTTTCAACAAGCTCTTAATGATTCTAGTGGCTTTCTCTGCAGGCGCGCTCCTGAGCGGCGCTTTCTTTCATCTCCTGCCAGAAGCCCTTGAAGAGCTTCCTGCAATGAATGTTTTTGCATGCTTGTTAGCTGGTTTTATCATGTTTTTTATAATAGAAAGGTTCCTGCACTGGCATCACTGCCACCAGCACGGGGGCAAGTGCGCAGTCCACCCAGTATCTTACCTGATCCTTTTTGGCGACGGAGTGCATAACCTTATTGACGGCATAATCATTGGCATCAGCTTTATTGTGAGCGTTCCTTTCGGCATCATCACGACGCTGCTAATCATTGGGCACGAGATTCCGCAGGAGCTCGGGAATTTTGGTGTGTTGGTGTATGGCGGTTTTGGCAAGACTAAGGCATTGATTTACAGCTTTATATCCCAACTTACGTGTGTGATTGGTGGAATCGCAGCATATTTTTTCTCAAAGAGCATTGAAGGAGCAGTTCCTTTCATCCTGCCTTTTGCAGCAGGAGGATTCATATATATAGCTGCCTCTGACCTAATACCTGAATTGCATAAGGAGCCAAAATTAAAGAAGTCGTTGATATCATTTGGCTTTTTTCTTCTTGGAATAATATTTATGCTTATGCTTAAATTTTTGTTGGAGCATTAATAATCAATAGTAAAATTTAAAAATAAATTCATAAAAACCCAATGATTAAAATGAAAAAACCACACTTGTTTTTGCTGATATCATTAATGCTAGCTATCATCCCTTTTTCATCAGCAAGCCATGCTGGAGAGCCTAATGCGACTTATGTGTGCGCAGTCTACTTCACAGGGATTGGTTGCCCCCATTGTGCAAAAGTTGAGGCTTTCCTAAAGGATTTCCTTAATGCCACTCCTAACCTGGTTTTGTTGAAGTATGAGCTTTACCAAGAGCAGAGCAATGTGCCTGTAATGGATTCCTATATTTCTAGCTACGGCATCCCTCCGGGAATCCCATTGATAATATTCAGCAAAGATGTTTATCTTCGCGGCGATTCCCCTATAATTGATAACTTAGGGTCTACTGTAGCCTCTTTAGGCGAGAATCCCTGCCCATTGATGAATGGCTCTGCCATGAATTTCAACGAGCTGGCATGCGATTCCTTGCCTGGCAAGCCAGAAGTGCTGGTTGAGAATGAGAGTGTTTCTGGCGGCGGAGCCTGTGTTGAGCCAAAGCAGGAATTAACCATTGTTAAGATTCTTTCATTGGCAGCTGTTGACGCTGTCAACCCTTGCGAGATAGCCGTGCTGACCATGATTCTGATTGCTATTCTGACTGCAGACCCTACAAATAGGAAGAAGGTTTTACATGTTGGCCTGGCATTTTCTCTTGCCATTGTGTTAATGTACATTGTTTATGGCCTGATAATAATCCGATTCTTTCAATTGGCTCAGACCCTTAAGGGGGTAGGATCTGTTATTTACAATGTGCTTGCGGTCCTGGCAATAATCCTTGGAGTCTTCAACATAAGGGACTTTGTAAGCTATAAGCCAGGGGGATTCGCAACCGAGATGCCTATATTCCTAAGGCCTAAAGTCAAAAAATTAATAGCATCTGTAACTAGTGTAAGAGGAGCTTTTGTGATTGGCTTACTGGTTACCTTATTCCTTATCCCCTGCACCATGGGCCCTTATTTCATTGCGGGAGGATTGCTTTCTTCAATTGAGCTGCTTAAGACAATTCCTTGGCTGGTGCTGTATAACCTAATATTCATCATTCCAATGATCGTCATAACTCTAATAGTTTATCTTGGCTTCACTACTGTTGAGAATGTTTCTGGGTGGAAGGAGAGGAACATAAAATACCTTCACCTAGTAGCGGGTGCGATACTGGTTCTCCTAGGCATAGCGATGATACTTGGTTTGGTTTAGAATAATCTTAAGAATAACTTAAGAAGAGCTTAAGAAAATCATGCCTGGTCTTTTTTTATTCCGTGCCTTCTGTAAAAATCCCTGTCAGCATACGACCTGTACGTGTGCATGGTGTACTGACCAAAAACTTTTGTTGTTGCTGCAATCTCCTTTTCAGGGCAAGTTTCGAGAATTTTTTCAATTATTTCATGCAATTTATTTTCAAGCCGTTGGTACGCCATTTCCTCAGGACTAGGAGGAGCCAGATGGAAGCGATTGCGCTTTTTCTCTCTATTCTTTCTTATGCCTGCAATTCTTTCTGCAGCAATTAGGTCGGTAAGCTCGGCTTGCGGCTTCTGTGATGCGACTAGAACTTTTTCTTCATATCTGCTTACTGGAGAAGCGTATACTCCTGCTGTTTCTCTTAATGGCTGAAGATAGTCAAAGAGGTTTTTCTTGTCTGTGAACATTTTCCTGAAGGCTTCGTTAATCCTTGGGTTATGGGCGAAATCCACAGGAACCTTCTCGCCTGCAACTCCTGTCAGGTGTGAGTACTGGGTTTTGATTAGGGCTTTCTTTGCAGCCAGTATTTCCCTGTCGCTTTCATTCTTGTTTAGAATCCTTTCGGGGTGATTAGTGTAATATTCTATCAGCAACTCGATGTTGCCGAGAAAAGATAGATTTTTTAGGTACTCCGGCCATTCAGAGCATTTGATTTTTCTTTGCGGTTTTAATGCCATGCCTCTGATATTGATTCTTTCATTTATAAATCTTTCGATTTTTTAACCACTGAGAAGTGAAAACATAATAAAACACTTACTTTATCAGAACAGCATTAACCATACCTTCCTGGCCAGGCCTTCCAGTGACTCTTGCCTTGCCCTTAGAAGTTTCAATGATAGTTCCGTGGGTCATAATATTACGCCTGACAAAATGCCTGTTGGCAGGATTCTCAAGAACAGTCTTAATCGACTCGATGCTATACTTCCTGGTTGCAGGATCAAGCAGATTAACCTTGTCAGCGAACAAAAGTTTAGTCTTTAAACCGCCGCCCTTAGTCTTAGAATTCTTAGCAACCTGCTCACCAACCTTGGTATGAGTAGGCATGCTTCCTTTCTGGGCGCGCCTCTTAGGTCGACAAGCAGTATACCTACCGCCGCTAGGCTTTCTCTTTGCTTTACCGTGAATAATAACCATGAGTCGCAGAAAAAATAAGCGCTTTATAAATATTACGATAAAAGCAACTAAAAAAAATTTTAATTAGAAATCAACCTTGTTGATAAGCTCCTTGAAGTCCTTCCACTTGCTCTTAGGAATACGAGTGCCCTTCTTGGTCAAGCCAGTGTACTTGGTCGTCTCAACGTACTCACGGATATCGACGCCAGCCTCACCCTGAAACTCGTTAATCCTGACAACAACGCTGGTGGAGTCGGTCTTCTTAATCCTTCCAATCTCCTTCTCTTCCATCACAATCCCCCTTAATAATTTAATATTACTAATACTCGTAAGTAATGTTTAGCATATAAAAGTTTCGCTTTAGAATGGGCTTGTACAAGAAATGCGCCTTGGCCGTTCGCTCGCCAGATTTTCCAATTGCATCCTGCTCTGAAGAAAATCTGTTCCTTGCGTGCAGAGCTTTGCCGCTTTACAACAAAAATTAACACAATTGCGCTAATTTTTGAGTAAACTATATGCATAGTTTACATTGGTCTCGCTCACCTTAAGGCCCAGGCGGCGCATTTCCTAAAAGATAATTTTCATTAATTTAATATAACAACATTTATAAATCAACCAGAACTGCTAGGAAATAGTTTAATTTGATTTGTAGGTGATTTTATGGACACATCAAGACCATTGGACGCCTTGAACAAGGCGCGAGGAAAAAGAGTTATTGTAGAGCTGAAGAATAACAAGCAGTACATAGGCGAGCTTGACGCGTTTGACATTCACATCAATGTGGTATTAAATGATGCTGAAGAAAGAGTTGACGGTGAAGTTAAGAGGAAGCTCGGGACAGTATTTGTAAGAGGAGATACAATAACAATAATCTCAACGCAATAAAAAAAGAATTTGGGAACTGTTCAAGAGCCACATTCTAAAAGGTGAAATTGTATGAAAGGAACACCGTCAATGGGAAAGAAGTCAGGCAAAAAGACTCATATAAGATGCAGAAGGTGCGGTAAGCGTTCTTATCACATCAAAAAGAAGAGATGCGCCTACTGCGGTTATGGCAAGAGCGCCAGGCTAAGGAAATACGCTTGGAGAAAGAAGAAATAGAATATTAACAATAGAACTGAATAAAATATAAATATATTTTTTGAATTCTTTTTTTAGCTTAACTGTTTTTCTTTTGAAGCGCTTCTAATCCATAAGTCGCCGGTTTCATTAACATAAGCTACACACTCGCTGTTGTTGCCGACGATGATAAAGCTCTTTTCTGGCGGAGTGCAAAACACATCATTATTCTCGCTAAAAGCACCCAATAAAGTAATATTTCCAGTTGTGTCATCAACCCACGCCACAGGTGCGCCAGTGGAGTTCCTGACAATAAAATCATTAGCTCCAGGCGAGTCTGTTGAGGACTGCACTATATTGCCTTTAATGTCAAGAGCACCCCATTTGTCAAATACAGCGACTGGCGAACCACTCGCTCTAAGAATGAAGCAGCTTGAAGTGCTATTGCAAACTGAGCCAGGGCTTTCTGATAGTATCACCTCGTGCTCGCTGGCAAATGTCATATTGAAAACAGCTAAATTACCGCTCGCATCTGTTTTTTTTGTGTCAAATTTCACAGAGTTATTGTACAAATAAAATGTTCTTGAAGCGTTCAATCCAGTAATGGTGAAGTTCGCGCTTCCAGTGTGGGTGTCATTCCATTTTACAAAGCTCTTGTTCCAAGCAAAAGCAATTGTTCTGTTAACATTAGTGCTGGAATTAGGGGTGAAAAGCGTATCGAGAACAACAGTGTCTGACAAGCCAGGGCAGAAGATGCCAGATATTGTTTTGCACCAAAAAACAGTTCCATTCCCTCCAGTAGTATTACCCGTGCCGCCTGTTGATGTTATTATGCCTGTAAAACTGTTGGTAATATAATTTATGCTTATTCTCCCTCCTGCCCCTCCTCCGCCATCATTAATTGTGTCGTCTCCTCCGTTTCCACCCTGGGCTGTTATATTCCCTGATCCTGTAATAGTGTTAGTTATTAAGTATATACTGCCTGCAGCTCCTCCTCCGCCTCCATCAGTACTGGTCCCAGGTGAACCATCTTTTCCATTCGTGGCTATGTTACCTATTATATTTATTGTACCTGTGGCGTTGATTAATACTGCTCCGCCTCCATCTCCGCCTGGCGCGGCACTATTCCCTCCTCCTCCTCCACTTCCTAGCTCTAGTGGATTGGTTATGCTATCATAGCTTGCCCCTCCTGCTCCTCCGTTTCCCCCTGCTCCTCCTGCTCCTCCATACCCGCCACCGCCACCTGCGTCATCTTCATCACCGGTTCCTGCTCCCGGGCCGTTTCCATTAAGAGTCGCAGTTCCACCGCCGTATCCTTTACCAGTAAGGTTTATACTCCCTTCTCCCCGTATTGTTAGATTAGTGCAGGTTATGTTAATGGTGTATGATTTTGTTTCATTATTTTTTGCATGCGTTAATATGGCCCCGCTTTGAACATCCACAAAACTCGTCCCTTGTACAGGATTATTAAGATGAAGAGTGCCTGGCAATATGTTAAGATTATTCATGATAGTTATAATCGCAGTGCCATTTATTGTTGCGTTAGTTACATTCGCCCAATCAAAAGTATATTGATAATCAACATTGGTTGTCCTGTTTGAGCTTCCATAATTGTTCATCATTAGTCCGCCATATGTTTCTGTGCTGCTTTTGAGATAAATGGTTCCTGCTCCTCCTTCATCTGCACCATTTGAAGAGCCTCCTTGCGCTGTCATGGCTCCTGTGAAATCATAGGTTGTGTAGTAGATGGCTATTCTTCCTCCTCCTCCTGCTCCAGAGGTGTACCCTGAGCCTGCTCCATCACCTCCATCAGCTGTTATGCTTCCTGCTCCTGTTATTGTGTTAACTGCTAGAAATATTCCTCCTCCTGCTCCTCCTCCCCCTCCCCCCACCTGGGCCGATGCCGTTAATACTTGTAGAATTACCGCCAATAAATCCTTTGCCAGTAACATTAATCTTTCCGCCAGACTCTATTGTTAAGTTGGTGCAGGTTATGTTAATGGAATTAATTTGAGTAACAGTATTATTAACATGAGTAAGAGTTCCATTATCCCCAATCCATATTCCTTTGAAAGTTTCTGAGCTGTTGATACTCATGGTAGAATTAATAATGCAGGTGTCGCTGGTGCTGTCAGTACTATAGTCGCATGTATAAACTGCGCTGGCAAGTGATGAAGCTGCTAAAAAGATAATGAGCAGCAAAAATATTTTAATACCTGACTGAGAGCTGGCTTTCACAGAAAGAGATTTTTTAGTTGGCGAGCTAAAATTCAGAGCAGTACTACTCTTTGTGTTGTTTTTTGTTCTTTCCATTACTCGCCAACTCTCAATCGTTTTTTATAAAATAATGAAAATGAAAAATATTTTTTGAAAATAATTTTTATGAAAAGATAATTATTAACTTAAATCAATAATTACATGATTAACAGCCTTTATAGTAAGGTTGCCTGTTGCGTCAGCGCTTATGTTGGAATAATATGTGTCATCATAGCTGACTCTTAATTGAGTGGCAATATTGCTGCTCTGCACATCAAGCAAAGAATCAGGGGCGGCAGTGCCTACTCCTACTTTGTTGTTGGTTGCGTCTATGAATAGTGTTCCTGAGTCTATGCTGCTGTTGGTTGTTCCGGTAACGCTTAGATTTCCTGCTACTGCCAGCGTAGCATCTGGTGATGTGGTGTTTATGCTAACATAGCCTGATTTTGCTATAATCATCTTTGCAACGTTATTCGTTACTATATTCAAGTCGTGGTTGCTTCTGGTGCCTATTCTTCCTTTATCTGCTTGGGCTGAAATTATTGTCTCGACGCTATCAGCACTATCTTTTAGATTGATAACCGTAGTTCCGCTGCCGACAACTTCTAGAGCATAGCCCGGTGCTGCTGTTCCTACTCCTACTCTTCCATTTGTCACGTCAACATGCAGGACTGATGTGTTGAAAGTAACATTGTAGCCATTGATTGCAAGAATAGCATCCAATTCAACAGTGTCTGCTAAGTCTGCTCCGTCTATGCAGTCAGTGCAGTTAAGTGCTCCTGCTGTTATTAGTGTGGTTACTGATAAGTTTCCTGTTGTTATGTTAGTTGTTACTGTGATGTTTCCTGCTGTTATTGTGTTGGTTGCTGCTGTGAATGTCATTCCTGCGTCGTCGCACAAGACTGCGTCTCCGTCTGTGTAGCACACATAAGTATTAGTTAATGTTCCAACTTCGTCGGCGCCACCTGCTGCTGCGCATTCTACTCCTGTTGTTGTGGTGTTTTGTACTAGTGTTCCTTCTGCGCAGTTTCCTGTTCCTCCTTTGCTTGTGTTTAGTGCGCTTATGTTGCTTGCTGCTTGTGTTAGGTTTCCGTTTATTTGGACTATTGTAACGTTTAGTGCGTCGTCTCCTGCTTTTCTTGTGTCGTTTATTGCTGATGTGTTTGTTGCTAGTGTTGTTACTGTTGTGTTTATTGCGCTTATGTTTGTTGCTGCTGTTTGTATTGTAGTATTCAAGAGGTTTGTTGTTGCGTTTAGTGTTCTTTCGCTTGCGTCTCCCCCGCTTACTGTACTCAGGCATGTTCCGTCTTCTATGCATACGTCGTATCCTGTTGTTACGTTTATGCTTCCGTTTACGTGTAGTGTTACGTTTGGGCTTGTTGTTCCTATTCCTATGTTGCTTCCGCTCTGATAAATTACTGAGTTGTTTAGTACGCTTGCATTCTGGAATTGTACAATATATCCTGAGGTTGCGCTGTTTGCTGTGAGGTTTGCTCCGCTTATTGCTGCCGGGCAATGGCTTCCGTTGGCTAAGCAAACTTTAGTAGCAGAGTAGTCTAATCCTCCAACATAAAGAGCTCCTGTAACGTTAAGGTTGACTGTGTCGCCTGCTCCTCCGACGTAGATGTTGCCTCCGTTGTTGAAAGCATTCAGATAAATATTGCCGCTTGATTTCGCGTCAAGGTATAAGTCTGTGGCTGAGCCTGATATTACATTTCTATTAGTCAAGTCTGGCGTGATGCCGTTGAAGAAGATGTCAAGGTTGTCTTTCAGGAATGCATTTCCTCCTTTTACTGTGAAGTTCTCGCTGACGTTGAACATTCCTGTGAGCTCGCTGTCTCCTGTCTGCTCTATATATAATGTGTCGTGGCCTGGATCATTCTCAGCAGATGCCAACATTGCAAGATTAGATAATATTATTATAGTGAGCACTAGCCAGAGCGTTTGCTTTATCATTTTTTGCAAATTATTTTTTTGCATCATTGTGTTATCACGTTTTCTTCAGGCTGCTCTTGTATCAGATTGCCTCTCAAATACAAATCTCCTGTAATCTTGTCTATGAATCCAAGGTTGGTTCCTTTCCTGTTCTGGATGATGAATGCTCCAGTGCTTGGTGGGATGATGCTGAACTGCTCTTCATGCGCTGTGCCTCTTAGATGCAAGTCTCCTGTTGCTGTGTCTATCCATGCGCTCACCACTTCTGTCTCTCCATCATCGATGAAGTAATTAACCCTGAAGTCCCTGCTGCTCGGAGCATAGATTGAGTTCTCGTATAGCTTTCCTCTTATCACCATGTTGCCGAATGCAGTTATTCTTGCGACTTGCGTCTTGTCAAGGTTTTCTATGAAGATGGATTTGTCCTTGAAGTACTTGTCTTCCTGTCCTATCATGCACTCAACAGGCCTGTTGTTGGGGTTAGGATTGCCGCAATCAATTATTGGAGTGAGAACAATTTCGGTTTCATTGCTTATTGGCAGTCCTGTTGTTTCGTTTGTTGTTTGGTTTGTTTCTGTGGTTGTTTCTTCTGTTGTTTCTGTTATGGTGATTGTGAATGTGTTGCTTACTATCATTTTGTTTCCGTCTGTTGCGTATATGTAAGCTGTGTATTTTCCGAGGTTTTGTGATGTTATTGTTAGTTCGTTTTGGTTTATTGTGGTTGTTATTTCTGGTATTTTGTTTATGTCGTATTGTATTGTTTCTTCTTCTGGGTCTTTGAAGTAGTTGTTTAGGTTGATTGTTCTTGATTCTCCTTTTGCGAGTGTTATGTCGGGTATGTTTTTGTTTTGTTCTGGCGCAAGGTTTTCTTTGGTTTGCGTTGTTGTTAGTGTGTTTATGGTTAGTGTTGTGTTGTCATCCAGTTCAACTATCAATACTGGGTTACTGTTTTCTGTTAGCGTGCATGTTTCTGTGCATAGGTTTTCGAATACGAATGCGTTTGTTGTTGGTTCTGTTGGTGTGGTTTCATTGGTTTGGTTTGTTTCGTTGACTGTTGTGTTTTCTGTTGGTGTTGTTTCGTTTGTTGGTGTTGTTTGGTTTGTTTCATTTGTTTCTTTTGGCGTTTCTTCTGTTGTGGTTGTTTCTGTTTCAGAAAAGTTTGACTTTTCTGGAACTGCAAAAATAGAATTATTTTTGCTTGTTACTGTGAAGTTTGTGTTTATCCTTATGATGTCTTCTGGTAGTACTATTAGTGCTATGATCTGATAGTTTCCTGTGGTTTCTGGTTTGTATGTGTTTGTTTCTAGTTTGTGTGTTTCTTCGCCATAGGAAACATATAGTGATTGGTTGTTTGTTGTTGGTGTTATTGTTATTGTTGCTGTTTCTCCGAGGGTGTATGTTGTTTTGTCTGTTGTTATTGTGTATTGTGTTGTTTCTTCTTCTATTACCATTCCTGTTATTTGGCTTGGTTGTTCTGTCGGATTGGTTATTTGCGCTATCAGGTATTCTGTTCCGTTTATTCTTAGTTTGATTTTTGCTCCTGTTCCTTCTAGTGTTCCGGATATCTTGAGGCTCGTTAGATTTGTTAGGTCTAGTTGTGTTTCTGTGTAGTGTTCAAATACTCTGTTATAATCAATTTTTTGTTCTATTTGCTTGGTTGCTGTGGTGTAGCCTGTTAATGCGCCTGGATTAGGGTATATTATTCCTATTATTGCTATTATTATTAGTATGATAGCTGCTGCGCTGATTGTTATAGTCTTCTTTTTGCCCTCTCGTGCTTTGTTTTTTTCTTCTTTGATTTTTTGCTCGATGTGGCTGATGATTTCTTCTTTTGTTCTTCCGCTGAGTTTTTCATTCAGCAAGACATGATAATGGATGCCGTCGATTTCGTTTCTTGCCAGCTTTTCATCTAGCTCGTTTGTAAATCTGATTACTTCGTTTAGGGTTTCTTCAAGTTTTCTTATGTTCTCGTTATGATTCATTTTCTCGTCTTATCTTTTGCAGCAATCTCTTTCTTGAGCGGTTTTAGTTCTATCACTTTGAGGAATATTTTTCCATCTGCATCCTCGACAAATCTTATCTTGGTGCCAGCTCCCCATCCTTTTTCTTCTGCTAAATCCTTAGGAATGGTTATCTTATACTGGCCTCGGTTAAGAACTACTTTCATTGATAAGCTCCGCTTAATTAGTACTAATTTAATACATTATTAGTACTATTAATATTTAAATGTTTTCATTTAGTAAATTTTTTAAACCAGCAGAGCACACTAATAGGTAACCTGGTAAATGCGGGGATGCCGGAGCGGCCAAAACCAAAAAAAGGTGGCTTTACGGGACAGGCTTAGGAGACAGCGTCTCTAGTCTAAGAGACCTGTTGGCTTAGACAAGATGTAGGTCTTGGCAGGACAAGACGCTAGTCTTGGAGTAGACAAGGCTTGGCCTTGGCAATTCAAGGTGCCAACCTTGGAGTAGTGCCTGCGAGGGTTCGAATCCTTCTCCCCGCATACTCTTTTTTATGGGGCTAAGTGAGCGAAGCGAACGCATGCCGCATTTTTTCGTCAACCTTTGCGCTAAAGGTTGGTGGGAATCCTTCTCCCCGCATAACCTTTTTTTCTTTCAGGCAGAACTAATAATTTAATTATATAATATACATGATAATATTGACTATTTAAAAAATGATGTTGTAATCACTCAAAAATTAAAAATGGTTAATTATAGCGAATTCAGAGTTTTTAAGCCTTATAAAAAAATCATCACCCAATCACCTCCCCATACTGCGAAAACTTTATAAATAAAACTTGACTATGAGGGATAAACGATTAGTTGACGACATATGAATGTATCAGGGCTTAAAATATAGTTGTGAGAACAGCTATCTTGCGTAAACTTGGTGCATTCTACTGTTGGAAACATGGTTAAAGAGAGTTAAACACGGAGGTGTTTAAATTGAATATGCGAAAGACAGTAAAAAAGATAGCAGCTCTGGTTGCTGGAACTACCATGGTAGGAGCCACTATTATGGGAGCAATGGCACTTGACCTGAGTAACTATCCTGCGCCTTTCGTTGCCAACGGCGTCTTCGACGGCAAGATTGTTGTCGGAGCAAAAGCAGCTACATCTGACGTCGTAGGAGCGATTGATCTCGCAGCTAGTTTGCAGGCATCAGCCAGCACAACCACAGAAGTAGAGCTACCAGATGCAGCTGGAAAAGCAACAGTGACA
Source organism: Candidatus Woesearchaeota archaeon (assembly GCA_016932315.1). GTDB lineage: Archaea > Nanobdellota > Nanobdellia > Woesearchaeales > SM23-78 > SM23-78. The sequence continues at coordinate 48,490 of JAFGDD010000014.1, read as the reverse complement.
GGAGACTCAGCAGAGTTCAAGACTGGAAATGACTTTATCCGAATTGGAGAAACAATCGGCAGCGTAAAGTCAACTTTTAGACATACTGACTTGGATGCGTTGAAGTCAGGGGTTTTTGACACAGGAGAAAGCACGACACCAGTCAATCAATACCTGAAATTCGACAACACCACGATGTCAGTAACCTATGCTGAGAATGACGACGATGAAGTTGGCGACTTCTTGAAAATCACTGATGGCTCAACAATATTTGAGTACCACATGGAGTTCACAGAAGGAGCAGCAGCAGACAACGAGAGTAACGCCCTTAATGACTTTGAAAGTGAAGTCTTAACAATATTAGGCGCGCCTTTCACCATAACAACTGCTTCAATGGCCAACGGCAACGACATGAGCCTTACCTTATTGGGAGGAGAAGTAGCTGACACCTTAAAGGACGGCGAAACCAAGACCTATACTATAGATGGTAAGGACTATGAAGTGACTGCTGTGTTCATTAGCAGCGACGACCAGTCTGCAAAGCTAAGCGTTAACGGAATGTTAACCAAAGAGCTCAATGAAGGAGAGACAGATGTCCTCAGCTCAGAAGTGACTGTTGGAGTCCAAGAAATATTGACAAACCAAAGAGAAGGTATTGTTGAGTTCTTCCTTGGAGCTAACAAGATAGAGTTGACAGACACTGACTTCACAGACAGCACCTATGCACAAGGCACAGTCAAGGTTAACAGTGAAAGCATCAGCGATGCCTATTTAATAATAAAAGGAACTGCTGAGTCTAGCACTACAACCAAGCTGAACTACATCAAGTACAAAGTACTTGCTGACGACGACATCTATGTGCCAGCAGGCAAAGGCGTGAAGGAGTACATGACAGAGCCAGAAGGATTGCTGACAGACACATGGGACATTAAGTACGCAGGCCTGATGAACACAGGCGTAAGCACAATAAAGTTTAATGCCAAATCTGACCACAGCTATGACTTAGAGTTTGTCAATGTGAACGGAGACGCATACAGCTTCCCCTTCATAACCAACAAAAACAGCATCTTCAAGTATGGAGACGATGATGATGACTTCATCTTCACCGAACCAACATACTGGGGACCAATTGTTGGTACAACTCCAACGAACAACGCCACCTTTATCTCAGACAATGACTACTTCCTGTTATCAGACAGGGCAACAGGCACTACTGATGACAGCAAGGCAGTAAGCAGCGTATTGAGATACCAGTCAATAAGCACAGGCGACAGCACAGTAACTTTCAGAGACCTGGCAGGAGACACAATTGTTGTGTCATACTCAGGAACTGTAGGTTCAACAGCAACTGGTGAGCTGATTGTTGCAGGAAAAACCCACGACTTCTATGTAGGAGCATCCTCAGCAACCGCTTCAGAGGACTATGCATTGACTATGGACTTGGATGGAAATGACGCAATCAACGCCACAGAGTTAAAGCTAGTAGCTAAGGGAGGAGCAGTCCTTGACCTAGGCAACGGAACACAAATCTTCAGCTTAGGAGACAGTTATGACAACTTAACCAACCCATACGCTATTACTGACTATAGCGATGTAGTTAACGTCAGTATAACAACGCCAGCATCTCTGTTTGATGAGTCTGGAGACGGTCCAATCTCAAGCGACTTGACCATTACCAGCGCAACAGCTAACAAGATCAGTTCAACAGTGAACGATCCAACATTGGTCGACGACCCAGAGAATGATGACTACTCATACGGATACGACATATATGGCGCCAAGTACACAAGGTACTACCCAAGCTCTGGAACAGAAGCAGCTGAAATAACAATTGACTACCCGCTAACACAGAAGGGTGCTCAAGTGTTTGTGACAGCAGGCGTTGTTGAAGTCAAGGAAGGAACAGCCACATCAGGAGGCACAATATCAAGCACCACACTCAACCCAATTGCAGTTGGATTAGCAGTGCTTGACACAGAAGCCCCAGCTCTCGGAAGCGAGAACATGATAGTGGTTGGAGGACCTTGCGTCAACACAGCAGCAGCTGAGTTAATGGGCAACCCAGCAACTTGCACAGAAGGATTTACTCCAGGCAAAGCAGTTATCAAGCTCTTTGCTGACAAGAACGCCTTGCTCGTAGCAGGTTATGGAGCTCAGGACACACTAGGCGCATGCTATGTGCTAGCAGACTACGAAGACTATGACCTCTCAGGGACTGAGGCAGAAGTTGTAGTTGCAGACCTGAACACAATCACTGTGAACAAGGTTGGCTAAAACCAAAAACAAATTTTTTCTTTTTTTCTTTTTTTCTTTTTAAAAAATATTCAAAATTTCTCTAGCAATTTTGTTTTCTTTTTTTTCTTCTTTTCTCTTTTTTACCACCAATTCAAATAGGCATATTTTGATAAGCGAAAAACATTTATATTCTTGATTAGAAGAAAAACATTTATGAAACAAAACTTTGTAAAGGCAACTCTTCTTTTCATTTCAAGCCTGTTATTATTGCTGACTTTATGCTGTTTTGCCCAGGCCAAAGACTTGTATAATGACTGGCACTACTCTGGCGACACCTTCTCTGTTGAAGGAGATGTTTACACCATAACTCATTATGATATAGAAGACACATCTGTTATTGTCGGGATTAACAAGAACTCCTATATCATTAAGGAGGGTGAATGCAAGGTTACAGGCATAAGGGAGACTTGCATAGAGGAAATCTTTAGGGATGTGCTTAATGCTGAGGATGGCGACCATATCAAGTTTGTTGAGGGCAGGGCTTATGCAGGCATCTCAATACTAGTAAAGACTTATGGGCCGGACATCACTGTTACCAGGACTTTCTCAGATGACACGCCAGAACTTAATGGCGAAGTTACTGTTTCAGTAGTGCTAAAGAACACTGGAAGTGATGGCACAGACAGCCTGAGCTATTTTGAGGAATACCCTGAAGGAATTGAAATATTATCCTCTTCTTCAGGAACAACTCGCAGCCTTAAAAGCATAAGCTATTCAGGCAACCTGGCATCTGAGAGTGAGAAGACATTTACTTACACATTCAAGGTTACTGGCTATCTTGACTTCTCTAACTCAGCAATTGTTAATCATACTTACCAAGGAAAATCTTACGGGTTAAAGAGTTCAAGCCAAAGCGTAAAGGTAATTAAGCCTTACACCTTCTCAGCATCGATTTCTCCGTCGAGCATTGAAGCTTCTGAGCAAACAGCCATTAGTTTAAGAGTAGAAAATGATGTTTCTGTTGACATTAATGTTACAGAGCTGAAAATAACTATTCCTAGCTACATAACACTGCAGTCATTGCCAGGAGAGCTTGAAAAGAAGAATGATAAGTATTCCTGGAAAGGCATAATAAAGCCAGATAACTACAAGATGATAAACCTTTTGCTCAAGCCAGTCAAATCAGGCAGGTACAATTTCCTTGTTGAGCTACGCCTGCTCGATTCAGAAGGCAAGGTTTTTTCTGAGACAAAAAATCTGAGCCTAACATCCAACATTCAGCCAATTGACCCAATACTTTCAGTGCTTGAGACCAGCGTGTCAGAAGGAGGAATCTTTAGAATAGCCTTTTCTGTCAATAACCCCAACAAAATAGTTGGTTTCAGGAACATCAAAGCCAAGGTAACAAGCACATTCTTGCCTGACTTAACAGCAGAGCTTGCAGAGCTAATGCCAGAAGCTACCAAGACAATTATTGTTAATGATTCTTTAGAAGCTCCTTTTGTCGACAATAAAGTAACATATGACATCATAGCCAGCGGAAGCTACGAGACATCAACCAGCGAGAACCGCAACTTCTCTGAGAAAGTAAGCTTTACAGTAACTCCTGTTGCAGATGCAATAAGCATATCGCAATCAGCAGACACACAAGAATTGGTTGCCGGCAACAACGTAACCATCACTATTAAAATAACTAATAACAACCAGGAATCCATCAAGGTTACAGTGAGGGATGAGTACACAAGAGGCGCGACCCTTGGCGGCGGTATGACGAGTACCAGCGAGACAATGCTGTTTGACAGGGCAGAAACCAGGCAAGCCTATACTTACAAACTATTCATTCCTGAAGATTTTAATAACACTGAGCTAATGATAAAAACCTTTGCAGGCATTGAGGCAAAGAATTTCCTGGTCAGCAAGAATCTTACTATCAAGGTTAAACCTGCTGAGAAAAAACAAGAGACCAATATCCCCCAGCAAGAGCAGCCAGAGCCAGAGCCGCCAAAACAGGAGCCAGTGAAAAAAGAAGGATTCTTTGCCAAGGTAATAAAGGAAATATCTGCTTTCTTCAACAGGCTGTTCGGAAAGAAATCTTAAGTTAAAAGTTAATTTTGAATTATCAGACTAATCTTTTGAACTACTCCATAACCCCCCTAAAAATATTGTGCTTGTCCCTGATTAGCTTGACATTAATAACAGAATTATTTTTGGCTCTGGCTGCTTTATCGACGATAATTGTCCTCCCGTTTGCAGCAGCAACTTTCTCTCCAAGCAAAGGGCCGTCACAGACAACCACTGCCTTGATGACTTGCTTCTTTTCAAACGGCTTACCAAGCTTCTTGTCAGCAAGTATGCCAAAGTCCTCCTTTGCAAGCCTCAGCTTCAGCCCAGTAACTTTTTCAAAAGGCTTGAGCATTTCAAAGAACTCTTCCCAGCTGCGCTGCTTAACAGGGTTTCTTCCGCGCTTATAATTAAGATAGTTCTGGATGCCCAACACCGGAAATTCAGATTTTTCTGACATTATTTTCCTGCCAGCCTCAACAATATTCTTTAAGTCCTCATCATTAATGCTTGGTACAACTACCGGTGCCAGCAGAACATTCAGTTTCTTGCTAGCATACTCCACCATTTTAAGGACGTGCTTTATATTGTAGCTAGCGCCTGCCATGTAGCTGCATTTTTTCTCGTCAAGAGAATGAATTGATATGTTAAGCCTCGTGAGGCCGGCACTTACAAGATTATCAATGAGTTTTTCTGTGAGCAGGGTTCCGTTGGTGTCAATCGAGACAATTTTTACTTTTGGATTATGCCTCAAATCCCTTATTAAATCAGTCAATGGAGCATAAAGCAAGGGCTCGCCTTGCGGCCCAATATGAGCTTCAACAGGATGCTCTTTTCTTGCAGCGAGCTTATTGAATTCTTCAACCAGATAATCCTTTTCAATGATGTAATCAGTCACTTTCTTGCTGCTCTTGCCAGCATCAACGCTGCAGAACAAGCAGTCCAGGTTGCAGGCAGTGAGAGGCTTGACCTCGATGCAGTTGGTATTCCTGTCAATCAAGCCAAAAACACCTGCCCCAACCAAGGGGATGCCTGAATTTTTGTGAACATAAACTGTTTTAAGATTGTTAAGGCTGCACTTAAGCCCTGCAAAGCCTTTCTCCAGTAGTTGACCAAACTTGTTTGATGCCTTTTTCTCAGAGCAGTCAAACTCAATACTGTGCAAAGATATTTTGAAATTGCCAATCCTTTCCAGCTCTTTCTTTTCAATGCGGAAATAGTATATTTTGAGGAATAACACTTTGACGCTATCTTTCTCGTCTACAAATTCAAGGTCCTGGAACTGCAAGACTGCCATGACCCATTATGGACTTCTGAGAAGTTTAAATAGTTAATTGATGCGCGAGTAGTTGCCGTATGAATTAAAAAGAGATATTGTCCCGCAGATGAACCGCAGCCTGCTTCAATTGCTTATAGTCCTTATTCAGCAGCAACTCCAGGGGTTGTTTGCCTTCTAAATACTTATTGTATCCGCTGAGCCATTCGTAAATTCCTTCATTATGCAGAGACTCATCAAGTATAAGAAAAATTTCTCTTAAATCTCTTATATTCCTGATGGTATCAAAGCTTACCTTTTCTGGTAAATAATTCAATATTTTTTCAAGGGTTGGCTCAGAAACATCCAGCATTTGAGACAGGTTTTTGACAATCGTTTCTTTATATGGCGCTTTGACTTTTTTGGCACGCTTTTCATAACCGTTCATAATACCATAAAGCTTTTCTACAAAAGCAATTTCGCCTTGTTTTATTTCTTCCAGTTTCACAATACCATCCTCCGGCCTGTGATAGTGATGGCTAGACCTTTATAAACTTTTTTCTTCACAAGTTTTTTACAACAAAAATTACCGTCCTAATAACAAAACTTATGTTTTGGATTTGCTAATGCAAAAGCCATGCGCTTTAGATGATGGATGGAGTGCGAATAATTTTTAAGTAACCTACTGCGCTAACGCTCCGCGCTTAGCGCGAAGTAGTTGACAACAAACTATTTAAACAGCGTTTTTTTTCTTCAAGCTTATGGTTGACATTAGAATTAATTATGAAACCCTCTTTGACCTTTTGCGCAGGGAAAAGAATCGTGAGGAGCTCCAGACGCTTGACAAGGATTTCTATGAGCAAGTGCTTGCTTATCTCAAGGAGAAGAAGGACTCATTGAGCAGGAAGGATGATGAGCTCTTTGCCTCTGCTGAGAGGGAGAAGCTCAAAATACAATTCCAGAACATCAGAAGAATAATAAAAGAGCTTTATGAGCGCAGAGAGAAGAAAATCCTGACCATGGCCATGAGCAAGGCCAGAACTGGCTCTGATGTCATTGATACGTCAGCCCTTCTGCCGTCTGAGAGGGAATTCTTTAATGAGCAGGTTCTCCTGTTCACCAAGTACAAGGAAACCATGCTTGATAGAATACTTAATCTGAAGGAAGAAGACTCTGCAAAGCTAGAGGGAGTTCAAGAAGTTAAAGAAGTTCAAGAAGCTAAAGCAAGAGCAGAAGTCAGAAAGGAAGTTGTTGAAGAGAGATCTGATGATGAAAACCTGCCTGATCCTGGAGCCCAGGCAACCTTTGCAACAATTCCTGAAAAGAAAAGGGTAATAATCCTGGACTCAATGCCTAAGTTCATGGGAAGGAACAACGAGATTCTCGGTCCCTTTAATGAGGGCGAAGAAGTAGAGCTTGACACTTTCATTGCAGACCTTCTTGTGAAGAAAGGAAAGGCAGAGATGGCTTGAAAAAAGTTTAAGTCCTACCGCCTTGCAAACTTTAGCTTGTTATTTTGATGGCGCTGCCTCCCCGTATGGGGCAACCCCCGGCTACGCGCTCGATTAATTTTTTCTAAGAAGTTTGCACCTTAGGGCGGTAACGGACTTAATAAAAAACAACAACCTTTTTAAACCCTGGGCTTCTCCAACGACGATAAGATGAAGATAAGGAAGACTATGCGGAGATACTGCCCTTTTTGCAGGAAGCACACTGAGCAAAAGGTGAGCTTGGCAAAGAAGAGAGGAAGGAATGCTGCCAGGCCAATGTCCAGGGGCTCAACTGCGAGGGTCCGGGCGAGAGGGCTCAGGAGGGGTCATGGTAACCTTGGAAGATATTCCAAGCCTCCCAAGCCTAAGATGAGCGGTAAGAAGCTTAGCAAGAAAACAGACTTCAGGTTTACCTGCAAGGAGTGCAACAAGACCCACACCCAAGGTAAAGGTTTCAGGGCTAAAAAGGTAGAGCTGGTGTAAATACAAGTCAGTAACTTTTTTTCTTTATTGTTTCTCGTGTTTTTTATAAGCAGGAATTTTTTTTATCGAGAGACTCAAATACTCTCTTAATTAAAAATAACTACTTTAAAGAGGTTACTATATCAAAAGATTTAAAAATTAACAATGTATCCTTCTATTCATGGATTATGATTTCAAACAAGAGGCTCCTAGAACAAGCATCATGTTCTCAGAAGGACTAAAGGCAGTCCTTAGAGGCACAGCTACAGCGCTCATAACAGGAGCATTAGTTGGAGGATTATGGATCGGCTCTGCAGTGCATGACAGCGAGAAAAAGAAAAGCAACCTGCAACCACTCGGATTCTCGGAAATAACGCAGATTGAAAGGGATGCTGAAAAGGCAGGGATAGCACTAGGGCCAATAATGCGCTACCTGACAAGCACTAGTGACTGCCTTATGAAAATACTTGAATGCCGTATCACAGCCAATTCAGAAGCTTATCAAAAAGCCCTGACAGAAGCAAAAGAAACAGACGCGAAGAAAAGGATTAAGGAAGTAAAGATGTTTGCGCAGGAACTGCAAATTAGGAGAGACCCAAAGTTTGCCGCGCTCCAACGCCACCATTACGAGCTCAGAAATCTATTGCCCGCAATACCGCAGCAGGCAGACGCAGCATTAAAACAACTTGATGATTTCTCTGAATTCATGGGTTATATTCATACAGTTAACAATAAATTTGCTGATACCTGGGATGAAGACCATGACAATAAATACAGGACAGAAATATATATCGATTTTCAAACCACAACAGATTCAGAGGGGAACTCAACAACAACACCAGTTGTAAGTACAAGACCAGTTTATGATCACACAGACCACACATATGTTTTTAACAAAAGCATGGGTGACTGGGCGTCTCAAGACCTTGATAGACTGCTCATTAGATTCCCTTCTCTGGATATCAAGGAAAAAATACTCACAACATCAAAAATTAATTCTGGAGGGAAAATGGCGGCTCAGAAAAGCAGGATGAACCAGAAAGATGTTCCTGCAACAGAAGCAGAATTCTTTGCAATAGCTAATACATGGTACGATGGTTCTACTATAAAAGCTAACCTACCAGACATAAAATCATACCTGAATCAACTAAAGTCAGGAGCAGACAGATGGCGAGAGGCAAAAGAAACAGCTCGACCACGTTACTCTTATGAAACCAATTCGAGCAGTGATGCTGGCCCATATGAGTATCGAGTGGCAAAAGCCAACCTGTTAGCAGGCCAAGGGGCGTACAAGCTTATTGAGGAAATAATAAGCAGCATCGCTTATACAAAGCAGAACATTCCTGTTCTTGACAAGATGATACTAGAGCTAATCGACATCGAGATGAACGGCAAGAAAGGCAACAGCAAAAAACTTTACCGGGAGATAACCAAACTAACATTTGATATTTACAACAAGAACACAAAAAAAGGATTTGACTTGCACGATTACAGCGAAGCCTCAGTCATTCTATTCGGCCTCTTAGGAGCCTTAGGAGGAGGTTTAATAGGATTAGGAGTTAACAAAGGAATAAAGAAAATAACAGGCTACGAAGACTATTAATTTTTTCTGAGATTTTCTGAGATTACTGAGACAAACCTTTATAAATCCCTGCTTATTCTTTTCATCTAACTCATAATATTGTATGAAAGAGGAGGAAGGTAGTATGGATGCTAAAGAACCTAAGAGCAAGTTTATCAAGCTAAGATGCCCGAAGTGCAAGAATGAACAGATAGTGTTCGGCAAGTCAGCATCAACAGTCAGGTGCCTGGTTTGCGGCAAGGAACTCGCAGGCCCCACTGGCGGAAAGACAAGGGTCAAGGCCAGGGTGCTTGAGGTGTTAGAGTAAGCTTTGAAAGAAAAGACTTTTGATTGAAAGCGGAGCAAAAAAATGCTGTTAAGGCGTGAAGGATTCCCACAGGAAGAAGAACTGGTGTTCTGCACAGTCACCAAGATACAATACCACGCAGTTACAGTCCTGCTCGACGAGTATGAGAACAAGCAAGGCTTAATCCCAATTTCTGAAGTAAGCGCTGGCAGGATAAGAAACATAAGAGACTTTGTCATCGAGGATAAGAAGATAGTCTGCAAGGTTATAAGGGTTGATCCTGAAAGAGGGCACATAGACCTCTCATTGAGAAGAGTTAATGAGTCTCAGAGGCGCAGCAAGACAGATGCTATAAAGCAGGAGCAGAAGGCAGAGAAGATAATTATAGGGCTTTCTGAAAGGCTGAAGAAGCCTGTGGAGCAGCTCTACAAGGAAATAGCCCAGCCATTAATGAAGCACTATCTCTGGCTCTACCTAGCTTTTGAAGACGTGGTTGAAAAGAATATCTCACTCGAAAAACTTGGCGTTGAGAAAGAACTTGCTGCAAAACTTGAAGAATTAATCCGGGAAAAGGTTAAACCAAAAAAAGTCGAGATTATTATCAAGATATCCATCCAGACTTATGAGGAAACAGGCTTGGAACTAATAAAAAAGGCTTTTGAAGAAGCAAAAAAGATTGCTCCTGACACAAGCATCAACTACCTTGGAGGAGGCACTTATAGGATGCTCATAACTGCCAAGGATTACAAGCTCGCAGAAAACCTGCTCAAGAAAACTCAGGATAAGATGACTGAAATTGTAGGTGGAAAAAAAGGCGCAATAACCTTTGAGAGGCAAGGAGAATAATATCATGCTTCACATACTTAAATGCCGCGAATGCGGAAGCTATGGATTAAAAGACAAGTGCAGCTGCGGAGGAACAAGGTCAAAGCCTAAGCCTCCCAAGTACAGCCCAGAAGATAAGTACGGAGATTATAGGCGGCAGTACAAGGAAGAGCATAAAGAAGAAAAATGAATCCCCGTTGAAAGCCCCGCCGGCGTTGTCGGCTCTGCTGACAGCTCAAAAATCATTGGTTTTTGTTGAGGCGCCTAAAAATAATTTTAAGTTTTAATTTTATAATTCAAAGAAATATTATGAGAGAAGTAATATGCCAGAGTGGAAAACAACTATTATCAAGAAAGTGAAGATTAACAAGCCAGTGCTAATCGTAGGAATGCCAGGGATTGGCAACGTCGGCAAGATAGCAGCAGACATCATGGTTGATCAGCTCAAAGCAGAGCCTATAATAAAACTATTCTCAGACTGCCTCCCCAATTCTGTGTTTGTTCAGGAAGACAACATGGTAGAGCTTCCAAGGATAGAGTTCAAGCACAAGAAGAAAGGCAAGCAAGACTTCTTATTCCTAGTCGGCGACGTTCAGCCAATGAGGGAAGAAGACTCATACTCCTTTGCCCACGCAGTAATAGACGTTGCTGTTAAGTATAAATGCAAGGAAATAGTAACCCTCGGAGGCATAGGATTACAAGCACCGCCTGAAAAGCCGCGCCTGTTTTGCACAGGCAATGACAAGAAATTTATCGATGAATTCGTGAAGCTAGGCGTAAATAACAAGCTGCACGGCATAGTAGGGCCAATAATGGGAATATCAGGGCTTCTTCTAGGATTAAGCAAGGAAGAAAAAATAAGGGCAGCATGCTTGTTGTCAGAGACATTTGCCCATCCAATGCACTTAGGATTAAGAGAAGCCAAGGAAATAATGAAGCTTCTGGAGCAGAAATACAAGCTTGGCCTGGACATGAGCAAAGTAGAGAAGGACATAACCAAGCTGGAGAAAGACATCAAGCCAATAGCCAAGCAGCAGGAACTGCTCGAAGAAGAAAAACTATCGTCTGCGAGCCACCAGGACACGAGCTATATAGGGTGATTTATTATTCTTTTCTAATTTATTATTCTTTTTTTACCTGAAGGACTTTATTAAAATGCCAGAAGCATTCCAGAGATCCCTTGTGCCTGTTCCACCAGTATATTTTGTCATCAGGAGGGCTCTCGATATAATCAGGATAGATGAATGGAATGTGTATTGAACTAAGAACCTTTCCTACCAAGTCTTCACTATCCGCCCTGACCCTGATTAATTCTTCCCCTTTAAATTTCTTACCGTATTTATCCATAATCCGCCTGATTGCAATATCCTCGTAATGTGCTGCTGGAGCTTTTTGGATTGAATAATCCATGCCTGAATTTATATCAGTTAACTGTTCAGTCCAAACATCTTTTGCCCTCGTGATGAGGTTATTCCAGATGTATCTCCTATCAGGATGATTAAAGTCTAGCTCATATGATAATTCATAAAGCTGAACAGATTCATTAAAGTCCAGAATTCGAGGGCCGAGAATGTGCCTAATCCTCCAATTGCTTGGCCCATATTGCCTATCATACCCGGAGAGAATATTATCCCTGCCCTCGCCGAACCACCCTGGTCTTTTGATTGTTTCCCATTCGCTTGTTGGTGTTGCCATCGAAAATAATTCCCTCCTTATTCAATTTATTGGTTATTGCCAAATTAGTTTTCTCAGCATTGCATCAGATTTAATCATTTCTATCAATGATTTTTCACTAGTGTCATAGCTTGTAGCAGGCCGCACATCAATTACAGCATAGTATTGGATTCCTCTCTTCTGCATATTAGCGTTGTTAATCTTCAATTAACTTTATAAACTTCCTTTTACAATCTTTATTAACAGATGAAAAAAAGAGGTATTATCAATCAGCAGGCTAGGGCGCAGGTCAGCTTGGAGTTCTTGATGGTGGTAGGCTTCGCCTTCTTGCTAACAATTCCTTTGATTATCCTGTTCTACCAGCAAACTGACAACATCAACACAGAAGTCACTGCCAGCCAGGTTGACAAGATTGCCAGCGAGATAAGGGATGCTGGCGACGAAGTTTATTACCTGGGCACTCCGAGCAAGAAAACCATAATTGTCTACATGCCTGACAATGTAAAGGGGATTTCTTTTCAGGATAATGCGATAGTATTCACTGTGGAATCTTCGAGCGGGGATTATGAGCTGGTCAAGTGGCTGGCTGCCAACATAACAGACGACAGCGCTCTGCTTTATAATGAGGGCATTCATCGCATTTCTATTGAATCAGTTGAAACATTTGAATCCAGTGAGGTAAAGATTAGTGAGTAATGATAATAAATTTGAGCGATTATGCTTATGATTATTAAATTTTTAATCAAATTTTTTAGGGGGTGGGTAAGCATCATTAATGAGAGAAAAGCCCAGGTGGCTATTGAGTTCATGCTGATGGTGTCATTAGCCATGGTAGTGATGGTCATGTTCATGGGGGTAGTATTAGTCCTTACGCATGATTATTCTGAAGAGAAGAACATCAACAGGCTGCAGGACTTGGGCTATGCCTTGCAGAGCGAATTAATACTTGCAGCAGAAGTTGAGCCTGGCTATGAAAGAACGATATTGATACCTGAGAAGGCAGGGGATTCGGAATATTCCATAACCTGCACTGCATATGATATTGTTATTACTTACAGGGGCGCAGAGCATCTTTTCGCTATGCCTAACATAACCAGCGGCGCATTTCAGAAAGGTAATAACAAGATATCAAAGCCTAATGAAAACAGCGTGATAATCACGAATTCATAAATGAATAAAGGACATGATATAACAAGCTAACATAAATAACTAATTGAACTGAAAAATAATGGCGCGCAAAACAACTTATAAAAAAACATCGAATAAAAAATCGCAGGTGTGGATATCGGACTACACAATCGCAATGCTTTTGTTCATCATAGCTGCGCTTATATCTGTAAAGATCCTGATAAACAGCTTCAATACAAACACTGCTTTTGAAGAGCTGAAGGATGATGCTGTGAAGATAAGCGAGACATTTCTTTCAGAAGGCTACCCTGTTAATTGGACTAATGAGAGCGCCATAAGGCCTGGGCTTCTCACTGGCAATCGCCTTGACCAGGCAAAAGTTCTCCATGCCATGAACAACAGCTACCTTAACTACACTGCATTAAAATCCAAGCTTCAGGCCAAGCATGATTTTCTTGTGATATTCCAGAACAGGTACAATGATATGGTAGAATTCAATGATGAGCTTTGCAAAATAGGCTATCCATCGATTGTCATTAACTATACTACGCCGGCGCCAGGCATAACCAACTGCACTAACCCTATATTTGCCTCAATATCATATGATAACATGATAAAACTCACAAGATTGTCAGTTTATAATTCAGACATTGTCAGAATGGTGGTTTATGTATGGGATTAGGAAGGCTCATTATTAGGAATAGGAAAGGCTTCATGTTCACTTTCGACGCTGTACTTGCAGCCATGCTCCTTATAGGTGGGCTGCTGATTATCTCCCATCACTTGATTTCAGAGCATCCAAAGGAGAACATCGAGTTTATAACCATGGACCTGCTCTCATCGCTTTCAGAGCTTAACATGAGCGAGATAGACAGCTCATTTGTGTCAACCAACTTGTCAAGCTCATACACCAACATGAACCTCAGCGTTCTCGAGCAGATAGGCACTTATTGGGCAGCAGGAGAAGTTGACAAGGCCAGAATCCTTTCAAGCTTCACGCTCGATGACATACTGCCGCAAGGCATGAGCTTTAACCTATCAATGCAGGGCAATGTATCAGCTGCAGAGCACGTGCTCTTCAACCAGTCACAGCTAAATATTTCCAACCTTGTCGTAGGGCAGAGGATGATAACAGGCATTGTGAACGGCTCTCCTTTGCAGGGCTTCAGCTCGTTAGCTTACCTTAGAAGAATAGACGACAAGAGAACCAGCAGCCTGGTATATTTCGGAGGCTTCATTGGCCAGGGCAACTTGTCAGCGTTTGTCGATGATATCCCTGATGATGTGACCAGCGATCAGATATATCTCATTGACATGGAGATGGATGCAGGATCTGATTTCTCTCTCTACATCAATGAGAATCACTGTGGCGATTTCATCCCATCAGGCACCAACATGAGCCCTGATTACTGGAACATAACGAGCTGCAAGACATTTGTAACTTCAGGAAGGAATGATTTCAAAATAATATTCCATGGTGCGATCAATGAATCTTACATTGCAGGTGGTTTCATAAAAATAAACTACAAGACTGAAGAGCAGCTACAGGACTTGTCTATAGGGGAGAAAATAGATTATTTCCCGGGCGTGATCGGCGTGGCTAACTTGTATGATTCTTTTTACATACCAGGGACATTGACTAACATGACTGTGCATCTGCACTTTAACAGCGCAGCCAAAACCTATCTGTCAGTGGGTGATGTAATTGTTTATCAGAACCAATCAAGCGGGGAGACGACAGTAACCCTTGCAGATGCTGAGCTGACCAATTTCCCAATAAACCTTAATTATAATGATTTAAGCAATAAGACCATCCCGCTCAGGTTCGCATCTTACAACGAGACTTACATAGAAGTATTCGGAACCAATGCTGATGTTGTGCTCATAACAGACTTATCAGGCAGCATGAAGTATAGGATGGATTCTTGGAGTAACCCTGGAAATGCTATTCCTGGTTGCAAGGAGGAAGATATAACCGACCCTGATTCAAGAAGACTCGGCGTTGCAGCTTGCTTGGATTCAGAAGTCAACGCGATAATAATGAATGATTCAGTGGCTGGCAACACTAACAGGCTTTGGTTGGTTGATTTCTCAGACGATGCTAATCCATTTTTCAGCTCTAACCTTGCATTATTGACAGAGACCAACATTGAGAACGAGATTGATGACAGGTACAAGTCAAAGAGCCAGCAGGAGATAAAGGGAGGGACATGCCTTTGCTGTGCAATTAATCAGGCTTATGAAATAATTAATACCTATAGCGGTGTGAACAGGACTAAATCAGTTATTGTGATGACCGATGGAGTACCAACCTATTGTTGTGGTGGATACTGGGCTGGCATACTTGATTGGCGATGCAACGAGACAGGAACAAGCACCAATAGCGCCTGGCCTGACTGGTGGCAGGTTACAGGATGCACAGGAGATGAAGCAGATTGCTCAGGAACTGATTGCGACGGCCCGATTAACAGCGCAATTAATGCGGCGCAAAGATTGCATGATGACTTGAATGTTACAGTCTATGGCATTGGTTTTGGTCCGTTAGAGACCTGCGTTAATGCCAATTATACTATCAGCCACATAGCAGAAGCAGGCAACGGGAGCTTTGTTGTAGGTAGCAATGCCACCATACTCCGTGATTTTTACAGGAATGTTTCAAATGAAATAGTATCAGAAACTACACAGTCTGCACAAATAGTGACTGTCGAAGGAAACTTAACGCCTTCAATACTTTACAATGATTCCTATATAGAATTCACTTATAACCCTATCATTGTTCCACCTGAGCCTAATGAGATAAGCCTGGTGTTGCAGACAGAGCAGTTTGGCAGCTGCACTCCAAACATAGAAATTCCTGACGGCATCAGGGTGATGGACGCCAAGATAGTCTCCTATTCTGACTATCATTGGTCAGACACCCTTGTTGTCGACGGCACTACCGTATTCAACCTATCATCTTTTAGCTCTGATTACACCCGCCTCGGAGACCCTTATCCTATCCAGATACCTGTGAATCTCTTGTCCAATGGCACGCATGCCCTCATAGTTGAAACAGGAGACTCTCCTGTTAACAGGACAGGATGCTCAAACAACAACTCAATGATTTACACTGTGCTGGTTCCTTCATCAACTGCCCGTTCAGGGGTGGTGGAATCTACTGGCGGGTGCATTTGGACCATACAGTTCGAGGATGACAGCTACAGCGTGAAAACCATCCCTGAAGATTATACAGGAACTGATGCCTGCAATTATACTGATTCCAGCCATACGCTCGAATATGAGACTGATGCCTATGATGTTGCAGTGTTTAACCTGCTTAGGACGCTTGACTTTGACGACAACGGCAAGATATTCGTCAATCTTGATGCTACAGACATAGAGATTGTGATAACAACGATTTCATCAGTCCCGTACCTGTGGGGTCCAACAATAGTGAAAGCAAAGGTTTGGCAATGAGAATGAGAATCAACAATTTATCCAAAAACAAGAAAGGCATGTTCTACTTATTGCTCGCTTCAGTATTCATAATGGTAATGATATTTATTTTCATAGCATATAAGGAATACAGGTACACTAAAAGGCAGCAGGTGGTGGAGACCAGGCTGAGAACCATCAATGACTTTATCAAGAGCATAGATGCTGATTCTGACAGAGTCATATATATCTCAGGCTTCAGGGCATTAATTGCCATGGAAGATTATGTGGCGCGCTCAGGCCAATACTTCAATAATCGCAGCCAACTGCATGAAACCTTCCAGCTTGCGTTTTATAATGGTACAGTAAACAACACACAGGTTGATGTGCTCATCAACGCGACTTACAAGGACTACCTTGACAGGCTTAAAATTATTGCTGGCAGGATAGGAATTGACATCACAATCAATGTAACAGACATCACTCTTTATCATCAGTCTCCATGGAGCGTGACTGTAAACGTTACAACGCTGGTTGACATAACAGACAGAAAAGGATTGGCGAACTGGAATTTCGCTAAGATATACAGCGCAGAAGTTTCGCTCAGCAATATCAGAGATCCTGTCTACAGCGTCGCCACTTACGGCAGGGTGCCTAACACAATAAGGGAGACTAATATGACAGAGTTCGTAATCGGAGGCAACGACACCACCAACTTGCAGATTCACATAAACAACTCGTACTACATAGCCAACCCTCTAGCGCCAGATTTCTTGATGAGAATGGAAGGCAATTGGTCATCCTCGCCCTACGGCATAGAAAGCCTGGTTAACATACACGAGCTTGAAGTGCAGCTGGTAAACTATACAAGTACCAAGAGCATCGTCGATTATATACTCTTTGGAAATGCTAGCGGATACGATAATGTGACATGTGACTATGATGATATGGACCCTATCAAGGACTGGTTTCAGATAGACTCAAACCACACCTCGCCGACAGACTACTATTGTATTGCGGATATACCTCACATTGTATGCTGAAAGAAAGAGTTTTGAAAGAATTTCCGTCAATCAAAAATGATCATTAACCAAACATGCAAGTTCATAATAGTAAAAAAGTCAAAGTTGTGTAAGGACGTATTCTCAAAAGCTTTTGGCTTGATGTTTCATTTCAAGAAGCCAGACTACGGACTAGTTTTTATTTTTAACAATGAGAGGAGGGCAGACCTTCACATGCTCTTTGTATTTTTTCCCATTGATGTTCTTTTCCTTGATAAGAACAAGAAAGTAGTTGACATAAAAAAAGATTTCAAGCCCTTCAGCTACTACTTGCCAAAAGCCAAGGCGATGTATGTGATTGAGCTGCCTGTTGGATTTGTTGGGAAGACAAAAATAAAGGATCTAATTCGATTTTGATTAACACAGTTTAATTTTTAGAAAAGTTTTTATACCCACAAAAATAATGGCTGGAATTAAGGTTAAAAAAGAGGTTTTTTATGGCTCAGAAGAACATTGAGACTGGCGTTGACAAGCTGGTTGACCTGATTAACCGGCGCCAAAGAGTGAGCATTAACGAGGCTGCTTCTGAGCTCGGTGTTAGCCTACCTGTGGTTCAGGAATGGGCTGATTTTCTTGAGGATGAGGGCTTAATAACAATTGAGTACAAGCTTAGCAAGACTTATCTTTGCGAGAGAAAGCTTTCCAAAGGAGAAGTTGAGAAGAAAGCAAAAGAGTACTCTTCTAAGAAGGATGCTTTCACAAGAAAGGTTGAGACTGCACTGCAATCCTTGCAAAGGGAATCTGAAGGCTTGGACAAAATAAAAGAGGAGTTTGGCAAGCTTAAGGAATCAATTGGCAGCGACATTGACCAGGTAAGAGAGGAGTTACAGGAATTAAGGCATTATGAGGACTTGAAGAAGAACATTGACAAGGACATAATCCAGCAGAGGCTTGACTTTCAGGACATGATAGAGAATGTCCGTAAACAGATTAATGAGCAGAAGAAAAAGTATGATGATTACATGGATGATCTTGGCATTGAACGTTCAAAGATCGAGGAAGCAAAGGTTGAGATGAGCTATTTAGAGAAAAGAGGTGATAACCTCAGGAAGAGAATTGATGCTTTGCAGGAGATCGTTAAGTCCATTGATAATAAGATTCTAGCTCAGAAAAGTAGCATTCGGGGGTCACTCCTAAAGATGAACACTGATGTTAAGGAAGCGGACAAGCTGCAGAAGGACTTGAAGTTAAGGATGAGCTCAGAACTCGAGCCTGTAATGAAGGCTGCAAAGGAAAAGGAGGACAAAATTCTTGCAGTACAGGAGTCTGTACTCAAGAAGATTGCTGCTAAGAACAAGGAGATTGATAAGTATAGGCTTCAGAGCATGGAAGCATCTGAGAAATTCAAGACTTTCTTTGATAAAAAAGCTAAGACAGAGGAGCTTATTAATGATTTAGACAAGGACAAAATGGAGTTGGAGAAGGCGATGCAGGCATTAATCAGCAAAGCCAAGAGCTTCAACCTCTCGCTTAAGAGCAGTGATGTTAAAAATTATACCAAGGACTTGGAGAAGAGCTTTGATGAGCTTGATAAGAAGAAAGGCTCGTTCGTTAAGAAAGTTGATGAATTAACAGAGTACATAAGCAGAAAGGATTAATTCTTTACTTGTTTAGTTTAGCTTGTTTCATCTATTGTTTCATCTGAGAATTTCTCTGTTATTTGAATGCGAACAGGCACAGAATTTCTCTCAAGTAACCAATTAATAATTTAAATAATAAGATTTAATAGTAATATTTATATATACTTTCTCATAACGTAAGGTTAGTTAGTTAAGAGCAGATTATTCATATTATAATTACTGTGCTGGCTAGGAAAAGAGGTGGGTTTTTTAGTGGCTACTAAGAAGAAAGCTAAGCGAGAAAGGAAGAGAAAGGTTTCTGAAGCAAAAGAAAAGGATGCTGCATCTACAACAGACTCTTCTGGTGAGGGTAAGCTTATAGATAGCTATGAATATCAGGCTAAGAATGTGCCTATAAAGGTGACTGTAGTTAAGAGGAAAGGAGAGTTTGTCCCACTTTATGAGGTCAGTATTGCAAGCATTTCTAAGACTACAGAATTCATGCTAGAAAGGATTAGGCAGGAGCTTATCAAGGCTGTCAACCTTGAAATGGTGGACTTGACTGATATTAAGAAGACTCAGATGATTGAGAGCCAGTTCGAGGAAACAATTGCCGACCTTATCAACAAGTACTTTCCTGACCTTGACGAGGAGACCAAGGGATTCCTTACAAGCTACTTGCTTACAAAGAGTTTGGGGCTTGGGATGATCGAGTTTGTTATGAATGATCATCAACTTGAGGAAGTTGTTGTTAATGACGCTACAGAGCCAATATGGGTTTATCACAGAAGGCACGGCTGGCTTAAGACCAATGTGTTTGTCAGGGATGAGGAGCAAACCAGGCATTATGCCAGCATTATTGGTAGAAAAGTAGGAAGGCAGATTACTGTGCTCGAGCCTTTGCTTGACGCCCACCTTGAAGAAGGCGATAGAGTTAATGCAACACTAATGCCTATAAGCACTTATGGCAACACACTCACTTTCAGGAAATTCTCACGAGATCCTTGGACTATTACAAAATTCATCCAGACCAAGACCATCTCAGTGGAAGCAGCTGCCATAATATGGATGGCTATGCAGTATGAGATGAGCGCGATAATATCAGGAGGAACTGCCAGCGGAAAGACTTCTGCGCTTAACTGCCTTGCTGACTTTTTCCCGCCAAACCAGAGAATCATAAGTATTGAGGATACTAGGGAGATAAGACTGCCAAAATTCCTGCACTGGGTGCCAATGAACACAAGAGTTGCAAATGCAGAGGGCAAGGGAGAAATATCAATGGAAGACTTGCTCGTCAACAGCTTAAGGATGAGGCCTGATAGGATTCTCGTAGGAGAAGTGAGAAGGAAGAGGGAGGCTGAGACCCTGTTTGAAGCCATTCACACCGGCCACTCTGTTTATGCTACTTTTCACGCTAACAATGCAGAGCAAACCATTGATAGGCTTACCAACCCGCCTATTGATGTCCCAAAAATATTGTTGCCAGCTATCAGCTTAATTGTTGTGCAGTTCAGGAATAGGAGGACTGGCAAGAGAAGGACTTTCCAGATTGCAGAAATACTTAATGATTCAACTGCCAATACTCTAATGATGTACGATGAGAAAAAAGACACATTGGTTAAGAAGAACCCTTCCAAGGCTTTATTCAAGACTATCAAGCTATTCACAGGCATGAGCGACGCAGAGATGAAGCGTGATTTGAAAGACAAGGAGAAGGTGCTTAATTATCTTGTAAAGAACGAAATCACAAATGTTGATGAAGTAGGAAAGATAATTGCAGAATATTATACTGACAAGGATTTAATAATGAAGTATGTAAACGCTAATAAGAAGTTCACAGAATGATTTTGTTCAGTTTGTTATCATTCAAATTATCATTCAAATTTTTTTTAATCATATTACAATCATATCAAAGAGGGGGTGCAATTAGGAGATGAGTTTCTTTAAGATACTGGCAAGGAATGTTCCTGAGCTAAAACTAAAGCTGGAAAGAGCCAGAATAAATGAGGATCCTGAGCACTATGTCAAGAAAACTTTCCAGACGTCACTATTCCTCAGCTTTAGTTTATTAATAATTGCTTTTGCATTTGTCAAGAAACCGGCTGTGTTCCTGCTCTTCCTGCCCGTATTCTTCATATCATTCGCTTATTTCCTGAGGTTTGTCGACGTTAAGATAGAGAAGATGAAGAGGAATATAAACCAAGAGATAGTATTTGCAGGCAGATTCCTGATAATTGAGCTGCAGTCAGGAGTTCCTTTGTATAATGCTTTTGTTAATCTGAGCAGGAATTATGATGTAATAGGGCCTTTCTTTAATGAGATTGTTGAGAAAGTCAACCTTGGCACCACCATGGAGGACGCCCTTAATGAGGCCATTACCCTTACTCCTTCACCTGAGCTCAGAAAAATGATGTGGCAGGTGCTCAATGCCATGCGCACAGGAGCAGATGTTGCTGACTCATTGAATGCTGTGCTGGACCAGATTGTGAGGCAGCAGCAGATTGCAGTTAAGGAGTACGGCAGAAAACTCAATCCCTTAGCTATGTTTTACATGATGATGGCTGTAATAGTGCCGAGCCTTGGAACAACAGTACTCATAGTATTATCTACTTTCATGGGATTCACTCTTCCAATGGTATTCCTGATAATAGTTGCGTGCATGGTAGGATTTGTCCAGCTAATGTTCCTAGCAATAATAAAATCAGCAAGGCCGCCCATGGAGATATGATTTGATACAAAGTTTGATACTATCGATACAATCAGACATTTGAGTTTGTAAAATGAACCTTAATCCTTTCAAGAATAAAAAAGAAAAAAAGGAGTTGCAGGCATTAGAGGACAAGCTAGCTGGCAGAACGCAGGAAAAAGAAAAAGAAAAAGCAGAGCAAAAACCAGAAGAATTAAAGTTAGAAAAAAAATCAGGTGAGCAGCCAGCTTTGGCTCAGGTTGAGAAAAAGAAAAAATGGTTTTTCTGGAAAAAGGAAAATAAACAGAAGGCAGAAATAAAAAAAGATGCTAAGCAGGATAAGCATGAGACTAAGATTGCTAAGGCAGAAGCAAGAATCAAGGCAGCAGAAAAGTCCAAGCAGGAAGAAAAGGAGATTGAGGATAAGATAAAGAAAGACAAGAGCCTCAGTAAGAAATTCAACCAGCTTAAGAGCCTGAAAAGCAAGGACTTGTTCAAGAAGAAGAAAAAGAAGTTCTCAATACGAGGATTTGTCAAAGTTATAAGCCTCCAGAACTATTTGGAAAAGGCAGGTCTTGAGAACACTGATGCCAAACAGGCCGCAAAAAAGATTTTCATGATAGATATAGTGCTCTGCCTAATCCTGACTGCCTTGGTTATAATACTTAACATTTACTCACACAAAGGGCTCGCTAACCTTTTCATATTCCTCATTGGCTTCTGGCTTACAGCATTCTTCCTGATTCTAGCTCTCATATGGGTAGGCTATTTATTTTATCTAGACATGAAGATATTCCGAAGAACAAGGGCAGTAGAGGAAGTATTCCCTGACTTCCTGCAATTAGCCAGCTCTAACATAAGCGCAGGCATGCCAATAGACAGGGCTCTTTGGTATGCTGTAAGGCCTGGATTTGGAGTATTAGCCAAAGAGATTGAGACTGTTGCCAAGAACACCATGGCAGGAGAAGACCTTGGCGTGGCGCTCACCAACTTTGCAGACAAGTATGAGTCCAAGACAATCAAGAGGTCTATAAGCTTGCTGCTTGAGGGAATGGCTGCAGGAGGGGAAATGGCAGACTTGCTTAACAAGATATCACTTGATATAGAAGAGACTAAGATTCTAAAGAAGGAAATGGCAGCTAATGTTACGACTTACGTCATCTTCATAATATTCGCAACCATAATAGCTGCGCCAGTGTTATTTGCGCTAGCAACCCAATTATTAGTTATAATTCAAGGTATAACCAGCAAGCTAGGCACTACTAGCACAGTATCAAGCTCAATGTTTGCTTTCAGCTTCTCAGGAAACTCAATAAAATTAAGCGACTTCAGATTATTCTCCTACTTGATGCTCATAATATCATCGCTCTCATCAGCAGCTATTGTAAGCGTTATAAAAAAAGGCAGAGTGAAAGAAGGCATATCCAGCATTCCGTCATACATAGTCGTATCCGTCATCCTTTACACCATAGCATCAATCCTGATAAAAGGAATGTTCTCAGGATTCTTCTGATAATTGTTTTTATAACTTGCAGTGAAAAAGCAGATTAATGTTTATGACTCATTTTCGATGATGAATTCTTTTCCTTCTCAAGTGCTCCTGTTCATGTAAATAATTCTCAGGAGTTACGACGTTTTCACCTGACTCTAACTCAAGATTTTTTCTCGCATCACCTGCAATTCTCCCGCCCTTCTTAGCAGCAGCTTTATTCTCACCGAATCCTTGAGCGTTTTTACCCTTAGCAATCTTAGTTGTAGAAGCCTCCCCAAGCATGGTAAATATAATTTCCAAGTCATTCATGTGATCCCTTAGGTTCTGGTTGTTTAAACCTTTGAATTGCTTGTATTCCTCAACTGTTTTTCCGAAAGCGGCTTTGCTTATCTCATTAGTAAGGATTGCGAACTCGACTTTCTCATCAACTCCGCGCTTTTTCCACTCATCAGTTAACTCCTGCCTGACAGCTATGCCCCTTACTCGCTTCTCAATCCACTCATCAGAATAACCCTTGGCCTTGTAAAGCTCTTTCATCCTCTTCTGAGCTAGCTCAGGATTCTGGATTTCTTGCACGCGCTCATAGCCCACTTTGGCGAGCCAAAGCTTGAAAGGCTCAGCCTTAGGAGAAGGAATGGACTGTATGATTCTGAACATATTCTTAGTGTTGGCGCAATCAGTCTCCCTTAGCTTACCATCTTCTGCTGGCAATTTCAACTGTCGACAAAATGTCGATAGTTCAATTCCGCTTGATTCTACCTCTCTTTGTTTTAACCTATACCAATAGTCTTTAGCATCAGCACTCTCTGTCAAAGCCTGAACAACATCCACAACAGAGAAAAACCACTCGTCATTATGCCATGTTCTCCTTATCTTCTTATCCTGAAAAACAACCAATGCTTTATCCTCATTAATTTTTTCTGTCATGCCATTACAGAAGAGAATACAAGCTTATAAGCCTTACGCAAGGATGTCCAGTGGCGTAGCCAATGGACTCAAGAGCGCACTCTTGTTGTCCAGTGCCTTAGGCAGTGGACTCAAAAACGAAGTTTTTGTTGTCCAGTGAAGCAATTACAAGGCCTGAAGCGTTAGCTCTGCTGTCCAGTGAAGAAATTATATGGCTCAGAAAGTTTTTTCACCAAAAGATTTATAAACAACAAAGACGAGGATTATAATAAATTATTAAAAATACACATAAAAAGGTGTGAGGTGAAGAAACGATGAAGAAAGGACAAGCAGCCATGGAGTTCTTAATGACTTATGGTTGGGCAATTTTAGTAGTTCTGGCAGCGATAGGAGCATTGGCGTACTTCGGAGTATTAAGCCCTGACAGGTTCATGCCAAGCAAGTGCATGGTGACAGGAGGATTCAGCTGTGTGGAATACAAGATAACGACAACACAAGTTAGGTTTTACCTCCAAAACAATTTAGGAAATGATGCAAACATCACATCATTAACTATTACACCATCAGGAGGAGCTTCATCTGACTGTACTGTTGCTGGAGCCGTGATGTTCCTTTCAAATGGTCAAAAGAGCCAAGCTATAAACGTGACTAATAATGGAACAGCAACATGTCTCGGCTCAACATTCAAAGCAGACCTGCAGATTACCTATCTCAAGAGCGGCGAGACAGAGACTCATATCGCAACAGGCTCAATCTCAGGTAAGGCAGAATAAGTACAATAAAATTTTTTAATTTTTTTTCTTTGTTTTCTTTTTTTCTTATATTTCTTTTTCCTTTCCGAAATTAATATAAACCTGTCTGCTAGTTATAATAATTAAAGAGGGATTTTTTATGAAAAAGGCACAAGCTGCAGTTGAATTCTTGGCAACTTATGGCTGGGCTATATTAGCTACAATAATAGCAATAGGAGCATTATCTTATTTTGGCATTATTAACTTTTCAGCTCCTCCGACCCAGTGCTCTATTGGGATGGGCTTGGATTGTGTTGACTACAAGATAAGCTCTGACATGGTAAGGTTTTATCTGATAAACAACCTGGGGGATGATGCTAACATAAGCAACATAAGAATGGTATCTGAAGATGAGGTTTTCTGCCCAGTTCAGCCATCATCATTATTATTTGCTAGTAGGGCTAAGGAGCAGTTCAATGCTACGGATTGCATATCCGGCCCTGATTTCAAAGCAACAGTTGAGATTATTTACCAACTGGTTGATGATAATGAGGCTCACAAGATAATCGGCTTTATAAAAGGAAAAGTAGAAAGATAAAAGTAAAATAATATTTTAGGGGATTTTGTTTATGTTTGCTAATACTTTGAATGACGTCGCTAGTGTCTTGCGCCGTGACGTGTTGAAAATGACTACTGCTGCTGGCAGCGGCCATCCTACAACCTGCTTGTCTTGCGCAGAAATAATAAGCGTCCTCTTCTTCTCTGAGATGAGTTATGATGTTAAGAATCCTTTTAACCCTGATAATGATGAGTTCGTTCTCAGCAAAGGCCATGCTGCACCAATTCTTTACTCTGCATTATTCCATGCTGGCGCTGTCAATGATGATTTATTGTCTTTGAGGAAGTTTGGCAGCCCTTTTGAAGGCCATCCAGTACCTAAGTCTTTTCCTTGGGCTAAGGTAGCTACCGGATCATTAGGCCAAGGCGCTGCTGTTGGCGTTGGCATGGCTTTGGCTGCTAAGCTTCAGCACAGGAATTATCGCACTTATGTATTGATGGGTGATAGTGAATCTTCAGAAGGCTCTGTGTACGAGGCAGTATCCTTAGCTGCTCATTATAAGCTTGATAATCTTTGCGTTATAGTAGATGTTAACCGCTTGGGCCAATCAAAAGAGACAATGCTTGGCCATGACTTGATAGCTTATGCCAGCAGGTTCTCTGCGCTCGGAGCAGAGGTTGTGAGCGTTAATGGGCATGACGTTGTTGCCTTGGAAAAAGCTTTTCAAAAGGTTCGCACTGTAAAGGAAAGACCAATTATAATCCTTGCCAAGACTTATAAGGGCAGAGGAGTGTCTTTTCTCGAGGACAAGGAAGGATGGCATGGCAAGCCCTTGAACCATGAGCAATTAATGCAGGCTTTGAAAGAAATACCTGATGCTAAGATGCCTGTCTTTACTATAAAGCATCCTTTAAAGATTAATGTTAAGCATCTTCAGAATGGCGAGCCTGAGCCTGCAAGCTACAAGATTAACGATATGGTAGCTACTAGAGAAGCATACGGCAATGCACTTGTGAGATTGGCAAAGGCTGATGACAGCATCATTGCAGCTGACGCTGAGGTAAGCAACTCTACTTTTTCAGAAAAATTAGCCAAGGCAAAGCCTGAAAGATACATCGAGGCTTATATTGCAGAGCAAGCCATGCTTGGCATAGCCCTTGGCCTTTCTGTCAAGGGATTCACTGCTTTTGCCTCAACATTCGCAGCATTCCTTTCAAGAGCGCACGATCAGATAAGAATGGCAGCGCTCTCATCGGCCAGCTTGACGATTTGCGGCTCCCACGTTGGGGTAAGCATTGGAGAGGATGGGGCCAGCCAGATGGGACTGGAAGACATATCCATGTTCAGGGCATTGCCAGGCAGCATCGTGTTCTATCCTTCAGACGCTGTGAGCACAGAAAAGATTGTTGAATTAGCAGCAAAAACCAAGGGAATCAAGTATATCAGGACGAGCAGGCCAAAAACTCCAGTCATTTATGGCAACAAAGAAAAATTTGTGGTTGGCGGCTTCAAAGTAATCCGTGAGAGCAGAAAAGACAGAGTCGCAATAATAGGTGCGGGCGTAACCCTTCATGAAGCGCTCAAGGCTTATGATGCTTTGCAAAAAGAAAAAATCAATGCACGCATTATTGACTTGTACTGCGTCAAGCCATTGAACGCAAAAAAACTTATTGAGGAGATAAAGAAGAGCAGCAGCAAAGCAGTCATCGTCGAAGACCATTACCCAGAAGGTGGAATAGGAGAAGCCATAAGCAATGAACTCAATAATTCAGGGATAAGAATAAGTTGCTTGGCTGTTAAGAAAATGCCCTGTTCAGGAAAGCCGGACGAGCTAATGAAGTATGAAGAAATAAATGCAGAAGCAATAGTTAAAGCAGCTAAGGATGTAATAAAATAGATTAAATTAGTAGCATGTTTCTATTAAGAATTTTTCTTTCTTGTAATGAATATATCATAAGGGCCAATCCGCGCTATAAAGCCTACATCTGAAGGAAACAATATGCCTTTTGCCTCAATTGCTCCTGATTCAAGTTTTTGATAAGCCTTTTTATATGAAGAAGCTACAGTAATTTCTGGAAATACTTCTTCGCTTGTAAAAATTTTTAGTTTGCTTGTTTCGTAAACAAAGCAATCACTTACATCTCGAACAGTGAATTTGTAACCTGGAAAATATCTTTCAATGCGTTTTGTTTCTTTAGCCAAGAACGCGTCTCTTACTATTCCAGTTCTTTCTGCTAAACTTCTATCATCTTCTAGGATTTTATTAATTGCACTTTCTAAAGATTTGGCAATAATGATGTCGTGACTTTGAGAAAGGTCACTCTTCGATTGTCTAACGCCGACATACACGTGAAGGTCTGTCCTTACTATTGGTTTCTTTTCGTCTTTATGTTCCATTTTGACTAGGCAGGGAAACAAATCATAATATTTAAATATTATTCCCCCCTACATACGTTAATATGTTTAATGATGCCTTGAGAAAAATAGGATTAACAGATGGTGAAATCAAAATATACCTCTCCTTGTTAGACACTGGATCATCATCAACCGGTAAGATAATAAAAAAATCCGGAATTTCAGGCTCAAAAACCTATGAAGTTTTAGATAGATTAATTAAGAAAGGATTGGCAAGTTTTGTTGTAAAAAATGGAGTTAAGTACTTTGAAGCCTCACCCCCTAATAAAATTTTAGATTATTTAATGGAAAAAGAACAAGAGATTCAGGAAGAAAAAATAACAGTACAAAAAATAATTCCTAAGTTGCTACTGAAACAAAATTCTTCTAAACAAAGCGAAGTTAAGGTTTTTACAGGCTTTGATGGATTAAAAACAGCAAACGAGGACATCATCAATACCTTGAAGAAAGGAGAAGAATGGCTTAGCATGGGTTTATCTGAACAACCCGCATCTTGGGAAAATTACTTCAATAAAAGGCAAATTGAACGCGCTAAAAAAGGAATTAAGCATAGACATTTACTTAATGAAAAATACAAGTCTCTATATGCTAAAAGAAAAAAATTGCCTTTTACAGAATTCAAGTTTCTGCCACACAATTTTGAAATGCCGACAAGTACTGAAATATATAAAAACAAAGTTCTAATTTTTATTTTAATTGAAGCAGACCCTGTAGCTATTATGATTGAAAGCAAAGCAGTAGCTGATAGTTTTAGAAAATATTTTGAGCATATATGGGAAACTGTAAAAATTAATTAAATAGGTAAGCCTCCTTCAAACCTCTTAATCTTATCAACTCTTCTTGCATGCCTGCCTTCCAGGAACCTTGTGTTAAGCCAGGTCTTAAGAATGACAACAGCAGTCTTCTCATCAGTAAGCCTTGCTCCTAGGCAGAGCACATTAGCATCATTATCCTGCCTGCTAATCCTTGCCATTTTCTCGTCATAAACAGGAGTTGCTCGTATTCCCTTAACCTTGTTGGCAGCAGTGCACATTCCATATCCTGTGCCGCAAATAAAAACTCCCATCAGCTTGCTCCTGGCAACTCTCTGAGCTGCTATGAAAGCAATATCAGGATAATCATCGCCATCAACAAACTTAGGGGAGAGGTCTTCAAAAGCAATCTCGTTCTGCTCTAACACTTTCTTCAGCTTTTCCTTAAGCTCAAAACCAGCATGGTCTGCAGCCAGCACTATTTTTTCCTTAACCACAAATATCACCTATACCATTGAGTAGCTTTCCTTTATATAAAATTTTCCAAAACTATTAAAATACTGATGTATTTTATGTTTATTATGAGATATTTAATTGGCCTTTTCAGCGAGATTGTAAAGCTAAAGCGAGTTAAGAGAACAGGATGGGCGAGGGAAGGCGTACCTGATTCTGAGAGCGTTGCTGATCATGGCTTTGGCACTGCAATGCTTTGCTGCTTAATTGGTGAAAAGCTTGCAGTTAATAAGGAGAAATTGTTGAAGATGGCGCTTATTCATGATCTGGCTGAAATAGAAACTGGCGATATTGTTTCGCAACGAGGAACAAAAATAACCTGCTCTCTCAAAGACAAATTTAAGAAAGAAAAGGCAGGCATGGTTAGATTATTTTCTAAGGCACAGCATAGTGGAGAATATGTTAAGCTTTGGCTGGAATTTGAAGAGCAAAAGACGCGAGAAGCTATTATTCTCAAACAAATTGACAAGCTTGAAATGGCTTTTCAGGCGTTGGATTATGAGAATGATGTTGAGCCTTCAAAACTAAATGAGTTCTGGGAAGATGCAGGAACAACCATTAAAGAGCCTTTTCTGATAGAGCTTTTTAATGAGCTTGAGAAAAGAAGAAAAAATTATAAGAAATAGATTAGGAAATAAAATCTTCT
Organism: Candidatus Woesearchaeota archaeon; assembly: GCA_016932315.1. Taxonomy (GTDB): domain Archaea; phylum Nanobdellota; class Nanobdellia; order Woesearchaeales; family SM23-78; genus SM23-78. Next base: position 18,779 of record JAFGDD010000014.1, on the reverse strand, counting down.
AAATCATCTCATTACATTGATTATATGCTCTTTCCTTATTTTTATTAGTTCATAACGTGAGATTTCATTTCCAAATCTTTCCGACAGGTCTTCTATTATTTTCTGGACATCATTCTCAGAAACAACTAGTTCTAAGTGCAGGTCATAGAATCCCATGTGTTCCATGATGAAGACGCAGTTGGGGTGCATTATATAATAGTTTTTTATCTCATTTTTTCCCTTATAATCATTCAATGATAAGAAAAGATGATAGTAATTTAAGCCAAGTTTTTCATGGTTTATCCTGACTTTCATGCTGGTTATTAGCTTTTTCTTCATTATTTGCTTGTACCGATAAGAAATGGCTTCTGAAGTCAAACCTACTTTCTTGCCTATTTCTGTGAATGTGCTTCTTGAGTTCTCTGAAAGAGCCTTTATTATCTCTGAATCAACATCGTCTTTTTCTTTTTCTTCATTGAGAAAATTATTTTCTTGCTTGATTATGTGTTTGTTGTCCGGATGAAGATATTTCTCATTGAGAATAATGGCTGACACCGACCGGAGTATATTTTTTTCACTGAAATACTTTCCAAAGCGTAAGAGTAGCTTGTTTAGAAATTCATAGAAATCAGTTTCTTTCTGAACAAATGATGTTATTACAAAGTCCCATTGTCCTTCTGTTGTTGCGGCCCAGGAAGTGGCTTTTTGAGAGGTTATGAACGCAATAAATTCTTTTCTTTGCACTATTCCAAGGCTTTTGTTTTTTATTAGCAGTTTGTAGACTGAAGTATTGTTTTTGATGCTTGGCACTGACCAGTATCCAGTGATGACTTGATTTTTTTCAAGCTGCTTTATCCTGTATTGCACAACCTCCTTGCTAAGCCTCGTCTTTTTTCCTATCTGATTGCATGAGGCTCTCACATTCAAGTCTAGCTGTTGAAGGATTGCTGTGTCTTTCTTGTCTGGGAGCAGATTAGCCATAATTAATATTTTATGAAAATTAGTATTTAAATTTTTTGTTTTATTAAAAAAATTGATAGAAAAATTAATATATTATAAAAATATATTTACTGCTAGGTGATTACAGATGGAGGAAGTTAGGAGAATATTACAAGCCAAGCTTGAGGATTACTTAGAGGAAGATGGTAAAAGAACGTTTTACCTAAATGACTCAAAAACGTGGTACCTGATGCATGAACAAGCAGAGTTCTACCTGAAACTTCATGAAGATCAGCGATATGCTTGTGGAATGCTTGCCAAGGAGATGAACCTAATAAAACAGAACCTCCAAGAAATTGTAGGCGAAGGATTCTCACGCAAAACTATTTATCTCGACCTTGGGCCTGGAAAAGCAGAGAAAAGCAAGCTTCTAATAGAAGAAGCACTCAGGCAAAATAAATCAGTATCCTATTTAGCAATTGATGTCAATAAGATGTTCTTAGACATTGCACTTGCAGAGATAAGTTCTTTAGGTGTTCCTGCCATAGGATTGGAAGGGGATTTTGAAGAACAAATAGCCAGGTTATGCACTTCCGCACCTAAATTTGTTTACCTGGGGGCAACAATGGGGAATTTTAAGCCCCACAGCATTTTACAAACTCTGCATAAAAGCCTGTCTAAAGAAGATAGAGTTTACCTTTCAATCGAGCCACAAACCAGCTCAATAGAGTCATTGGTTGACCATTACAGGACTCAAGAACATGATGATATGTTTACTCCGGTGCTTGAAGCAGTTGGATTTGATGGAGATTACCTTGAAGCGGGGGTAAGATTCAACCCAAAAACTTCTAACATAGAGAGTTTTCTTACGGTTAGGAAAAAATCTACTTTGAAAGAATTTGAAAAAATCAAACCAGGAGATAAAATCGTGGTAGGTATATCGTTTAAACCAACACATAATCAGTTCAGAAATCTGGTTTCACATTATTTTTTAGGGGATTTTTATGAAAACGAGGGAAAAAATTTCATAAGCTTTGTTGGAGAAAGAAAATAATTTTCGTCAATAAAATAACAAATTTTATAAACATTAATGCCTAGTTTATCCTCTAAAGGTGGTGTGATTGATTATCAAGGTTGCTGCAAGCATATTAAGCCTGGATTATAGTGATATTACTATTATTAATCAAGCAGTGATGCGCGTTAGCAACGCCGACTTCATTCATTTTGACGTGATGGACGGCAAGTTTGTCAAGGACAAGACTTTTGATTCTGATTTTGTGAAGAGCGTGAACACCGGCGTAATAAAGAAGGATGTCCACTTGATGACGAAGCAGCCTGAGAAGCTCGCGGATAAATTCATAGACGCCGGTGCTGCAATGATAAGCTTCCATGCAGAAGCAGCCAAGAGCCCGAAGAAGCTTATTGAGAAGATAAAAAGCAAGGGAGTGTTGGCAGGCATTGCTGTCAGCCCTGCAACGCCGATAAAAAAGATTGAAAAATTGCTAGATGATATTGATTTTGTCCTTGTGATGACTGTCAAGCCTGGCAAGCCAGGCCAGAAGCTGATTGAAGCCACAATAAAGAAAATAAAAAGCTTAACCAAGAAGAAGCCAGACCTGATCATTGAGGTTGATGGAGGTATAAATGCAGACACAGCCCATGAAGTGATCGAGGCAGGAGCAGACATCCTGGTGGCTGGCAGCTACATCTTCAACAGCCAAGACCCAAAGATAGCGGTGGATATACTGAGAAATTCTTAATATTTCAGAAAACTTTAAAACAAGCCATTTTCTTCTCTTGTTATTATGAAACTCTTCAAAATACCTCTTAATGCAGGGGCATTGTCCAAAAGGCATGGCTTAGAGAAAGGGCCTGATAAGATAGCTGAGACACTGAAGGACTTTCATTTGTCAGAGACAGGAATGCTCCCATTGTTTGACATGATTGATATTCGGATTGACAATTCCAACTTAGAAGAAGCTCACAACACTATTCAGAATGAAATTCAAAGAGAGCTTGAAAAAAATTATTACATTGGATTACTTGGCGGTGACCATTCATTAACTTACCCTGCATTCAAGGCTTTTGCAAAGCAGAACCCTGGCGCAGGAATAATCATCTTTGACGCCCACCCTGATGTTCAGGAATATCACAAGCCGCCAACTCACGAGGATTACTTACGAGTTCTTATTGAGGAGAAAATCGTTGACAAGAGCAACGTCATCCTCGTTGGCATTAGGAATATGAGCAAGGAAGAGAAGAAGTTCATTGATGAAAACAAGATCAAGGTTTATTCCATGAGAGAAACCAGTTTTGAAAGTCTCATAGAGGTTGCTGACAGTGTGATGAGCGTTGCAAGGCTCTGGCCAAAGGCTTACATAAGCATTGATATAGACGCCTTAGACCCTGCTTTTGCGCCAGGCACAGGATATCAAGAGCCAGGAGGATTAACTACACGAGAACTTATTTATTTCATCCATCGCCTCAAGATGCTCAGGAATATTGGAATGTTTGATGTTGTCGAAGTCAACCCTGAGAAAGACGTTAATGAGATGACTTCTAAGCTTGCTGCGAAGATAATTGTTGAATTATCTTAAAACATAAATGATTACCACTTTTTAGTGATTACTAAACGAAAAATTTATAAAGTTGAAACGACCGAATATGCTTTATGCAACACCATGTTATGACTGTTGGGCAGAACAGGATTAAATACCAGACCACAGGAAAAGGTGAGCCGCTGCTTTTTCTGCACGGCTATGGCAATAGATTGTTTCATTTCAGCCGGTTATTTGAGAAAATTCATGAAAAAATGAATTGCGAGATAATTGCTCCAGAAATGTATGGAATTAATTACCTAAAAAACCAGCCAACAACAATAACAGGGTATGCTGAGTTGACATCTGATTTTTTAAGCAAACTTAAGATAAAAGAGCATAATCAGATCGGGTACTCCATAGGTGCAGCAGTTGGATTCTTTCTTGGCAATGAGCCTAATGTTCAAAAAATTGTAGGAATTAGCCCTCCGGTTAAAGTGGAAGAAAATCTTGTTAAATACATGCTGAGCAGGGGCAGTATTATAATAAAAAAGAATCTTGATGCGAAGTTCTATTTTGTCAACAGCCTAAAAAAGCCAATCACTACTTTAAGAATAAGCATAGAAACAAAGAATGTTGATTATGCTGATCATGATTTAATTGAGAAGCCAACATTGATACTTTATGCAGAGAATGACGAATTCTGTCAAATGAATGATTCTGGAAAACAACAATTAGAAAGAATTTTTAACAATTTAGAAATTAGAATGATGCCTCAAAGAAAACACACTTGGATAATTGATGAGCCAGAACTGGCTGCAAAAGAAATAACTGATTTTCTTAATCAAAAAGATATTTTTATAAACTAGTTAAGGTTTCATCTTTCTTATGGGTCTTGAAACTGACGTGTTTGGAGCAGAACCTTACTCTCCTAAAAGGAATGGGAGTCTGGAAGACTATTTAAGAAAATATAATGGAAGCATGGCTGACAACCTTTTTTTTGGCTCCAAATATTTTTTTGTTATGAAAGATAAAGGGCTATTGATTCCGAACGCATCTTTTGTAAGAGTGGATAAAAGCCCTTTGCCTGATGATGCCTATTTTGTAAATTCTGATTTTTTATTGGAAAGCAGGGGCACTGGAGAGCCAAACATGAGCTGCATGGGCGCTCAGAAAGGCGTTTATGACCCAAAAAAAGCATTAAAAGGCAAGTTCTGGTCAATTTATGGCTTTCGGATATCTGGAAAGAAAAGTGAGTATTTCTAACTGCAAAAAGTCGCCTTTGACACCCCGAAGGGGGCGCCCCCCATCAAAGCAACCTTGCACCAAGTCCTCAACAAAACTTCGTTTTGAGTATACTCTTGCATACAACAAATTAAAATTTGTTATCGTCCTTGGCGCTGTTGCTGGTTGCGGCGACTTTTTTTTTGACTTTTTCCCCAAAACCTTTATAAACCACTCTCCTTTCTCATCCCTCCATGGGTAGAATCAAGACTAGACTAGTGAAGTCAATAACGCACTCATTGCTAGAAGAGCACAGGGATAGCTTTAGCGCTAATTACGAGGAGAACAAGATTAAAGTGGCAGAGCTTGTGACTGTAAAGTCCAAGAAATTAAGGAACATCATAGCTGGCTATGTTACCAGGATGATCAAAGCTCAGGCAAGCTAAGGCAGTATTGACGAACAACAACAAGGGGGATTGGAATGGCAGACAACAAAAGTGCAACTTTTGGGGTCCCCAAAAATCAACAGGGTGATTTTTGATGGACGACAACTCAGTATTTATAGGCAACAAGCCTTTCATGAACTATGTCACAGGAGTCGTGGTGCAGTTCACGACAAAGGGAGCCCAGGAAGTAACCATAAAAGCTAGGGGGAAATTCATCAGCAGGGCAGTTGACGTAGCAGAAGTCGTGATGAAGAGATTCCTCAAGGACCAGATAGCCCTGAAAGAGATAAGGATTGACTCTGAAGGATTCAAGAACCAGGAAGGCCAGGACGTCCGGGTATCCACAATTGAGATAACGCTGGTAAAGAAATAAAGATTTTTTGATTTTTTCTTATTGCGTTCTTAGAAATTATATTTTCGATAAATCAATATCATGGATTTTTGCTGCCTTTGTCAGGGCTTCTAAGAAGCTTCCGCCAATCATATCATTATGCGTAATTTTATGCTCGGCATACCACTTCTCTGTCGATTTTATATAATATGTTATATCTTCCTCTGTGGCTTCGAAATTAGGGTCATAAAGTATCCTGCCGATGTTAATTATCCTGCATTTCACGCAGGAGCCGCATTGTGAATCATATAATCTTATTGATGGCGTTCTTCTCTCCCAGCTATTATGAAGAGCAATTTTGTAATGGCTTGGAGAAAAACAATTGCATACTTCAGACATCCAGTCTGGCTTGTTGATGTATAAATCCTTGACCACATCCATTTCTTTCCTGTTTCTCCACTTAACCCTTATTGGAATGTTCATTTCTTTCAGAGTTTTATTGAATAATAGCATGTTTTGTTCATGCCCTGTGAATGGTTCGCTGCTCCTGACATCTTCTCCGAATCCTTCAATAATAATATTTGACGCCCCGAAATTTAACGCATAAGGAATTAAAATTCCAACCATGAACATGTCTCTGGAGCGCATTACCTGGTATCCTTTCCCGCCAGAGCCATTGCATAATTGGAGCATCTCAAGGCTAAAATCAAATTTTTTGCTCTGCCTTAGTGCATATCTCGTTTCATCAGAAGAATTGGATCTGTTCAGGCCGCTTATGTGGGCTGCAAGAACATTATCCTTGCCAAATTCTTCCTGCGCCCACCAAAGATTCCACATAGAATCCTTGCCTGCTGAATATGATATTACTGCCTTATCATTCGATGTTTTGAATGGAATGCCTGCAATATTTACTTTTGGACTACTTATTCTGGGAGATGGCTCGCCCTCAAAACTATACATCTTATTAATTAGTTTAATCATAGGATTTGATATTGGAAAGTTAGAAATGACATTCTTGGGCAGGTGCGGCGCCAATAGGTGGAATGCGCAGAATTGAGCAAAAACTGGTTCAAAGCCCTTGATATAAGGATAATCCTTGACTAATAAACGCTCTGTTCTCCCATTATGCTCAAGAACGGCTTCCAGACCATTATGACTGAGTTTTGCAGCTTTCATGCTTTGCCAGAAACCACAGAAGCTATATAAATATTATCTAAAATTTCAGATGAAATATTGATTAATTATGATTAATTATATAAACATCTCTTTATTAATGCTCTTCATTGGGCGCGTGGTATAGCTTGGATAGCACACTTGGCTTCGGAAGCCGCCTTTACGCTTTGTAAAGGACCTGTGGTTACCAGGAGACTCCGGTTCGAAACAGATTTTTGCGAAACAGCAAAAACAAAAGTTTTTGAGCAAACGAAACTTGTTTCGTTGTGCTAGAAAAGCAAGGCTTTTCTTCGCACATCAAAAGCTAAAGCTTTTGTTGAATCTGGTAAAAAACAAGCAAGGAGGACATTAACTTCGTTAAGTCCTCCGCGTTACCAACTATGTGAAAATCTGGCGAAAGTCCGGACGCGCTCGTATTATTTTTTATTATTTTCAAAATGAAACTCTACTTTGTCACAGGCAACAAGGAAAAATTCAGGGAAGTAAGAGATATACTGAAAGGTTTTGATGTTGAACAGCTAGAAATTGACTTGCCAGAACTGCAGGGAGAGCCTGATGAGATTGTCAAGGAAAAGGTGAGGCTTGCAGCAGAAAAAACCAGTAAAGCTGTTTTTGTTGAGGACACAAGCCTATGCTTCAATGCACTGAATGGCTTACCAGGACCTTACATCAAGGGTTTCTTAAGAAAGATGGGATTAACTGGGCTTTATGAACTCGCTAACAAGTACAAGGACAGAGGAGCTGTTGCAATGGTTAGCATAGGCTATTGTGAGCCTGGTAATGAACCTCTTGTCTTTCAAGGCAGGATTCGTGGAATAATAGTCTCTCCTGCAGGCGACACTCGTTTCCAATGGGACCAGATATTTATGCCTGAAGGATATTCCAAAAGATTCTCAGAGATGACGCTGGAGGAGAAGAACAAGATATCCCATAGAAAGCTTGCGTTTGAGGAGTTCAGGAAGTGGCTGGAGAAAAAGTATTTCGCGCCTTGCAAAAAGTCGTCTATGACAGCCCGGAGGGCGCATCCCCAGTCATAGCCACCGAGCACCTAAAAATTTTTAACAAAATTTTTTTACGGTGCTGTTGCGGGTGCTCAGAAATTATAAATTTCTGGCACCATCAAAAGCAGAGCTTTTGTTTGGTGGCGGCGACTTTTTTTTTGAATAATTTATGGCTAGAGAAAAAGTTTAAATAATCAAGTTAATAACCGATGATAATATGGTTATGGATAAGGAGATCAAGAAGAGGAAATCCTCGAGCAAGCTAGCAATCACTGTCAGACTTATAGGAGTAGCGTTTACAATATTCATATTCATCATCACCATCAGGCCGCAGATATTCCTGGAAAAGAAAATAATAGCATTAGAGCTCATACTAGCAATACCTTTACTCCTAACATCTGCATTGTCATTCTCAAAACTGAGCTATGCGCCTCATTCAAAAGAATGGGATTTCCTTAGCTGGATAACCTTCCTAAGCGGCTACACCTTCCTGCTGAATATAGTCGGAATAATAGCAGCCATCTACTTAAACACGCTAATAGCCATGGCATTCTTCATAACCAGCTGGTTGTTGAGCATAATCTACTCTTACATGGACGTCTACCCTGATAAAAAGCTCATGAGAAAAGATGTTTTCAAAAACATGTTCTTCATACTGCTACAGATAATCCTTGGAGTGCTGCCAGCTATGGGTGTGATATGAAAAGTTTAATAATTCTTTTATTCTTCTCTGTTACTCTTATTTTATCATAATAAACTGCTCTCTTTTTGGGCCAACACCGATGCCGTATATCCGGGTGCCAACGTGTTCTTCAATGAACTTGATAGCATTTTTGGCTTCAGAGCTAATATTCTCATATTTCCTTATTTCAGATATATCCTTCTTGATAAAAGGCAGGTACTCGATTACGGGCTTGACCCTGCTTAGTTCTTCCATAGATGAAGGCATGTAATCAATTTGTTTTCCGTCCAGCTCATACGCAATCACCATTGGGATTCCGGGAAGCTTGGTTCTTGAATACAAGTTGAGGCAGTCAAACTTGTTAATATAGAGCTCATCAACTCCATTAAGCTTGCAGTTCTGCCTAAGCATTACCAAGTCCAGCATGCCCATTCTTCTTGGCTTTTTGGTTGTGGCGCCGTACTCATCCCCTTGAAGCATGCGCAAGGCTATTCCTATGTAAAAAGGATCATCTGATTTAATGAGTTCATTAGGATTCCATTGAGCCAGCTCTTTTTCCTTGGTATGGGCGCGTCCCAAGCCTTCTGCCCAGTATTCTTCTGACTTTCCAACTCCAAATTCAGAAACAAAAGGTCCATGCCCGACTCTCGACATAATAGCTTTGGCTACTCCAATTATTTTGTGATGATACTCAGGGGGCAGGTCTCCACCAGAATAAGCTGCTCCTGCTAGTGTGTTGCTTGAAGTAACATAAGGAACCATTCCTGTGGTGCAATCAAGCCCTATAGACTGGGATCCTTCAAAGAAGATATTCATCCCGCCTTCAACAAGGTTGGTTATCATCATTGGGTCTTTGCAAAGATACTTCTCAATAGCAAGAGTGTTTTCATGAAATTTATTAACTACTTTCTCAACATCGAGAAGCTGCCTGATTAGTTCACGCTCTTTAGCAAGTTCTGATTCAGGATTATCCAGGTCATGCTCCCAGATTATTTTTTCAAGGTTCATTGCAATAATCGGCTTGAATTTATCTGGGTTTGACAGGTAATCTCCCAGTCTGATGTTCTTTATCTCTTTGCCCACTGCCCTCATGGCCCTGTCAACATAGGCTGGGCCAATGCCATTACTGGTGCTTCCGATATCACGCCCATATATTTCATCAAATATTAAGTGGTCTGGCCGGATGAGGCTTACATTGCCTGAAATAAAGAACCTGCCATCAATGCTTACCCCTTTGGATTCCACTTCTTTTACTTCTGCAACTAATTTTACAGGATTGATAACGCAGCCGCTTCCGGTGTAAAGAAGTATGTTCTTGTGGAATATGCCGCTGGGAAGGTGGTGAAGCTTAACCTCAATATTTCCTTCATTGACAGTGTGCCCGCGATTCGGGCCGCCATTGAACTGGCCAACGGCGCCATAGCCAGGTAGCAGGGTGTCAGTTACTCTGCCTTTGCCTTCATCACCATATTGCAATCCGATACCAACAGTAGATTTTCCTGCTTCACCCATAAACTCACATCCCCCACCTCTAAGAATTGCTGAATCTGATTTTATTTTTATATTTTGTTATTATAATTGCTTTTTACCTGTACTCAATTTCTCCGTCAAGATAAACTCCTTTGTCAAGCCTTACTGGCCGCCAGTCATCAATGACTAATTTTGCTTCTAACCATTCTGCAAGTTCCTTAGGATTGCCTATGGTTGCAGATAGTGCAATGAGTTGTAAGTTCTTAAGAACAGAACGAAGAATTGTGATGAGCACTTCAAGCGTTGGTCCTCTGCCAGGATCATTTAGTAAGTGAACTTCATCAATAATAACTGTTTTTACTCCTCTCAGCCAGGGAGCCTTGTGCCTGATTAAAGAGTCAAACTTCTCTGACGTCGTAATAATTAAGTCATACCTTTCAAGGAATGAGTCTGCGCTGTCAATATCGCCAGAGCTGATTGCTGTTTTAATGTTTGGGTAATCTTTCTTGAATGTCTTGAACTTCTCATTCGCCAGGGCACGGAGAGGAACAACATAGACTGCTTTGCCCTTGTCATGCAGTATTGCATTAAGAAAAGCTAGCTCTGCCACAAGAGTCTTGCCAGATGCTGTTGGCGTGCACACCAAGAGGTTCTTGTCATCAAAAAGGCCTGCATCGATGCTCTTGGCCTGGCAGGGGCGAAGCTCAAGAAAGCCTCGTTTTTCTATCTCAGAATAGATTTTCTCAGGAATCTTGGCTTTATAGCTTGAAAGCTTCATAACAAATGTAAAAAACCGGCATGAGTTAATAAATCTTTTTTTCTTTTAACGAGCTTTTCTTACAAAAAATTGCGCCTAAATTAAGGGCTTTAAACTCCACGCAATTTTTTGAAAAAAAATTCGCTTAAGCGCGAATTTTTCTTTCCAAAAGAAAAGGTCGCAATAATTTTTTTTGTGTTCAGAAAGGGAAATCCCTCTATTAACCTGCGCATAAACAGGTCGTTATGCCTTAAAAACAGAATCCTTTATATAGTTGTTTGCATTACCTTGTATTATCAGAAAAACTTGTTCATAAAGATTTGTGCTTTTTTCTGTTGAAGGATATAATCATGGCAGGGTTAAAACCATCAAATAATTACAGGCTGGTAAAGTATTGCAGGCAGTGCCACCAGAGGTTCTTGCTGAATAAGGGCGAGAGAATCACTAATTATTGCGCTGCGTGCCAGAAGAAGTTTCAGAAGTTTCAGAAGGAGGATTCAAAATGAACGGCAAAGTAAAATTTTTTAATGCAAGCAAAGGTTTCGGGTTCATAACAGGAGATGATGGTAAGGATTATTTTGTTCATACATCGGGATTGAGCCCCGGGGTTATCCTGAAGGATAAGGATGATGTCAGCTTTGATGTTGAGCAGGGCGACAGGGGCGCAAGAGCAGTTCATGTTTCAAAAGCTGCTTCTGAATGAGTTTTTGCATTTTTTTTACATCTCTTCCGGTGCTTTTATTCCTAGCAAGTCAAGAGAGTTCTTTAATACTTGCTTCACGCAGAATATCAACACTAATCTTGACTCCATTAATTTCTTATCTGCTTTCAATACAGGGCATTCATGATAGAACTCATTAAAAGCCTGGGCTAGCTCAAGAGCGTATCTTGCAACAAGGCTTGGCTTGTACTGCTCAGCAGCATCATTCACTATGTTCTTGAAATCAGCGAGTAATTTTATCAGCTTGAACTCTAATTCATGGCTGAACTCAGGCTTTATCTTATCAGCTTTTTCAGCATCAAACTTCTTAGTATTCCTGAATATTGAGCAGATTCTTGCATGAGCATATTGCACATAAGGTCCGGTCTCTCCCTCAAAGCTAATGCTCTCCTTAGGGTCATAGGTGAAGTCTTTCATTGGATCGTATTTTATTATGAAGAACTTTAATGCTCCCATTGCTATAATCTTTTTTCTTTTCTCCACCTCATTTGCATCGAGCTTGTGTCGCTTCTTTATCTCTTCCTCTGCTTCAGCTTCCATTTCCTTGACTAGATCATCAGCATCAACAACTGTGCCTTCCCTGCTTTTCATCCTTCCTTCTGGCAGCGATATCATGCCGTAAGCCAGGTGGTGGCAGTTCTTTGCAAATGGAAATCCGAGCATGTCAAGCAGTTTGAACAAAACATTGAAATGATATATTTGCTCGTTGGCCACAACATATACTGAGCTGTCCATCTTGAACTCATCAAACTTTAATTTTGCAAGATACAAGTCCTGGGTGATATAGATTCCTGTTCCGTCCTCTCTCAGAAGAACCTTTGTTCCTAAACCTTCTTTTTCCAAGTCAGCAACAACAGCGCCCTTCTCATCCTTCTTGAACAATCCTTTTTTCAATCCTTCAAGGATAAGCTCTTTTCCGTGCTGATAAATTTCAGACTCATAATAAACTTTTTTGTGATGCACATCAAACAACGCATAAGTCTGCCTGAAGCCGTCAAGAGACCACTTCCTCATCTTATTCCACAAAGCAACAGTCTCCTTGTCACCAGCCTCCCACTTTCTCAGCAAATCCTGGATTTCATCTTCCATCTCAGGATGCTCTTTCTCCTCCTTGGAATACAATACATAAAAATCACCTACAAAATGATCAGACTTCTTGTCAGGCTCCTTGTTCTTACCCCACTTTTGATAAGCCAGCATAGACTTACAAATATGAACTCCTCTGTCATTAACCAGGTCAACAGGGATGACTTGAAAGCCTGCAAAGGCCAGGATGTTACAGATAGAATTGCCTAATAGAATATTCCTTACATGGCCTAAATGAAGAGGCTTGTTAGTATTAGGAGCAGGATATTCAACCATAACCTTTTCTTTTCTCAAAGGCCAGCTGCCATAACAAGCTCCGCAGTTAATAATGTCCTTGATAACGCCTTCTGACAGCTTGCTCTTGTTAACAAAGAAATTAAGATAAGCACCGACAGCCTTGACATCTGAAATAGAAGACTTAGAATCAGGCTTGATTTTATTTGCAAGCTCCTGCGCAATAATATTCGGAGCCTTCTTCAAACTCTTTGCAAGAATAAAGCAAGGAAAAGCAAAATCACCAAGCTCCTGCGAAGGAGGCACTTCTATGAGAGGCTCGATCTCGGATTCTTTCAGACTCGTAGCTTTGGCTAAGAGCTTAGCAACCTCTAACTTGAACATAGGAATGAAATAAAGAAAAAGAGTTTATAAAGTTGTTGAAAATTTGCTTCTAAACTTAAATTTTTTTTATTGACTTAATGAACTTTATTCAAGTTCATTCTTTTATGTTGTTAAGGTAGCGCAAAATAATTTTGAATAAAAAGTATCTCTGACTTTAAGAGATTAATGTCCTTTTTATTGAAATCAGATTCAATTATTATCGGCACGTTAACCTTGAGAATTGGTTCAAGCGATTTCATGAATTTTTTTGAGCCTTGGTTTAGAGGGAAATGGTCTTTTCCTTTACGCACACCATGTAAGTGTATTTGCGATAATCTTTTTTTGAATTTAGTAAGGATAAGTTTAGTATAATCAGGCCTATACCGATAGGCATGGCCAACATCAAGGCAAAAGCCAAGATCAGGATATTTTTTCATGATTTCGGAAAGTTTTCTCAATGAGAAACCATGGGATTTTGACATGTTTTCTAAAGAAGCTTTAAACCGGTATTTTTTCAATAATTTTTTTGGAGGAACCTGTCCGGGATGAAAAACAACATTTTTAGCATTCACTTGATTGTATATGAAATTTATTTGCTTTAGTTGTCTTGTTAATTCTGCTTTGTTACTCGAGTCATCCATAAAATTAAATGGAGCGTGAATGCTTACATAAGGTAATTTTTTAAGCCAAGCTTTATTTTTTGGGTTTAATTTAAATGAAAAAAGATCATTTTTGTTGGAAAAAGTTAGTTCTATTGCAGAGATCGGGAGATTTTTAAAGTATTTTATCAAATCTTGGCGATTTGCCGAATTTTCCCAACTCCTGATATCACCTATGCTAAAACCCAAATGTGAATTCATCGAATCTCACCTTTTAAATATTGACAGACATTTTCATCATTTTCATTCATAATAGCTATTTTTTTGTTAGGGTCGTGAGCGGTCATTTAGCCTTCCTTCAATTTGATAGATGATTTTTTTGAATACTTCATCTTCAGATTCATTTGCATCAATTATTGTATAATCAAATAAGTTTCTCTCCTTTGCTATTCTAAGCTCCTTTAAGTAGTTTTCTCTTGAATGTGATTGAAGCGAAAAATCAAACTCTTTCCTTGTTTTTCCAAAAGAATCTGTTTGAATGCGAGATTGTGTTCTGCCTTTTACAATTCCCGGGTTGACATCCAGGCAAACAGTATAAGTGTCCTTCAGAATATCAATGCCTAATGGAAACAAAACCTGTTCCCTTGCTTTTTCCTTATTTATTGGCTGTTTTTTTAGTTCACAGTGAGAGATAAGATAAACTAGATCCGACAATACAAATCTATCCACTATCAAAACATCTGCTGGTTTTTTTACTGACTCTATTTTGAGATAGTTGGTTGACTGATGTATTAAAGCATAAGGGATTAGAGGCGTATTCACCCTTGCAAGATATTGTCTATAATCCTTAGATGTAGAATAGGCTTCTGCTTCTGAATTCGCGATACCTACTAATAGTTCTTCTTTTGTTTCTAAATGATGAATGATCTTCGGGATTTGGGTGGATTTACCGCATCCTGTTATTCCTTCAAATATAAAAACTGACTTGTATTCTTCAAACGGATTCATTGTATATTCACCATAAACCTTTTTTGATATAGGATTTCTTCTTTTTGTCTATCCCATCCTATTTTTTGCGCTACTTCTTCTCCAAGTTTTAAACCTTCTTTATCGAAAGGATAGATGGTCTTGCCTCCTTCCTGTTCGTAAAGTACCATGCAATTTCTTTCCAAAGTTACAAGATCCCTGATAAAATATGGAAACGGTTCTCTGCTTATTCCATAATAACATTTTGTCAGATGAGGTTTTAGGTTAAAGGTGCTTTCAGGATATGCTCTTAATTCGATGAATTCATCTAATGATCTCCCATCAACATTTAAATGCAATTTTTCCTTGATTCGTGGCGAGCATTTTTGCAGTATTTCAGAGAATTCTTCCTTAAACCCTTCTGCTAACCAAGGTGTTGGGTTCTCACTTTTCCAGGTAAGACTGTACAGGTCACTGTTCTTGTAATATGGTCCGAAGTATAACTTTGTTCTATAATCAAATTCATCTGCCGTGGCTTCAGGTTCTGACGCATACCATTCAAGAAGCGAAGCAGTTTTCGCATTGATTTCTTGTTTTATTAATTTTGATTGTTTGCTATAGTCTCGAGTGCACACCCATATATCAAGATCTGAATTTTTGTGAGGTGCCGGTTTTCTTTTTTTTCTCATGCAAATCTCATAATATTTTGCAGCACTTCCAATAAAGTTAACTGGCGGAATAATTATTTGTGATGGGCCACATTGAACAAAGCTTCCTGTGACAAGGATTCCTGCAATATCATTTCTTCTTTTGCAGTGAACTTTAAGATGTTCTTTGAATTGAATGAGTTCACTTTGAGTCATAATCAAATCAAGATTTGTAGCTTGATAGCTAATCAAAGCGTTACGAAATGGAGTTTCTGTTTGTGAGCTAACGTCATTTTTTACTTCTTTATAGCTCTCGCTAATTTGTGTTTGCATCATACTTTCACCGTCCTGTTATTTATTTAGGTTAATTCTGAGATTCCTTTTCTGTTTTGAAAGCGTATTTCTCCATATAAAGTGCCGTTATGCTTTTTTCAATCTGGTCTTTCTCGCTTATACCTAAATCCAACAGGAGCTTTTTGATTTTATCTAATTTTGAATTGTACTCTTTTTCAGCTATTATTTCAACTTCGAGGCAAGGAGGGAACCCTTTTATATCTTCAAGATTTATTTTCATTTCATCAAACTGAAAAATTTCTCTTTTTTTCTTTATCACACAGAATGGCTTATATCCCAGCCTTCCAAGTATTTTTTTCATTTCTTCAATATTCTTGAAATCTGTTTGGAGCTCCTCAAACACATTGTGGTCGTTCACTCTGGTTATGGTTTTAACATTAAGTTCTGCTAACTTTCCATTTTCTTTTCTTATCCTTATTCCTGTTGAACCAACAGAGTCCATTTTTATTTCATTAAAGCTTTTGGCTTCTTGCTTACAAAACCAGATGTCGATAATGCTTGTTTTGGATAATCTCTTACATCGTAGCTTCTTTAGTTTTGCTTTTATTGAACTGAAGTTTTTGATAAATGCCCGAATTTCTATTTCCATTTTAAACCCTCCTTATTTTTCTCCTATAACAATGAAATATGTTCCTTTATAAGTCTCAACCTTTTGGTTCGTTATATTCTTGAAGCCAGCTTTATGATACAGGGATACTGCTTTTTGCTCATCTAAAAAATTGTGCTCTTCTTCTCCCAGTATAAGCCTATGTTTGATGTAGTGCCAAAATTTAGCTTTTAAATTCCCTTTTCTAGGGTCATTTACATCGACAGTAATCACTTTACCTCCTTCTTTTACAATTCTTTTTTGTTCTATGAGATAGTCAATCCTATTCCTTTCTCTTCCTGCCTCACAACCATTATCTATGTGGTGCAGAACGCACTTAGAAAAAGCAATGTCGATGCTGTTGTCTTCAATATCATGTCGAATTCCATCATATATAATATTTTCAACTCTCAAATCCTGCACTTGATTTAACTGATTTTCAGAAACGTCAGATCGATAATATTTTTCTGGCTTTATTTTTCCAAGAACATCAAGGTACAGAGTGTCATTTCCCGCCCCCTCTTCAAGAAGTGTTTTTTTGTTTTTTTCCCTGTTGATAATTTCGCAGAGAGCCTCGTTTTCTGTTTTTTTTGGCTTGAAAATTGCTTTGTATATGAAGGTAATTCCATCTGCAATTTTTTCTCTAATCTTTATTTTAGCATTTTGATAATTTATTTCTTTTTCGTTTAGTTCAACTCTTTCTTTTAAATAGTCATCTAATGTAAACGAGTTAAAGCTTAAAACTCCTTCCGTTGTTTTTATCCTTCTATAGCTCTCGCTAGTTTGTGTTTGCATCATATTTTCACCGTTTTATTATTTTTGCTTGGTTTATGCAGGAGATTTTATTTTTCTCCTGCATGGTTTTTGTTTCGTTGAGGTGGTTCTTATACCCTCCTATTCTTTTCCTGTAAATCTTGCATTGTTTCTGTAAATTTCAATGATTTTTTCGGAAATCTTATGTCTATTAAGCTCAGTTTTTATATATAATTTCTCCTTATAATATATATAATGCCTTATAATTATATAATTATCATGAATCGTTGCTTAGTGCGTTCCTGCTCATGAATTCTTCCCGCTTCAAGTCTTCTACTATGTAATGGGTTTTCTTTTCCTGCAGCTCGAACTTGGTCTCAAGCTCTTCCAGGAAGTCTTCTAGTTCTTTCACATTGGTGAATATTCCTTCTGCCAGGAAGTCGTAGCCGTTGTTGATCTTGTACAGGTTGTTAATGGCAGCGCAGGCTTTGAGGTAGCTTCCAAGCTGTTCCCTGTTCTCCCTGCCTGTTCGGAGCATTATGTTGGCCCTGCAGCTAAAGCCTAGGCTTGCAAAGTCCAATAATGTGGTGTGCTTCATTATGACGGACTCTTCATGGGCTTTTAGCTTGTCATAGAGCGTGCTTATTGGTATTTTGATGTTCTTGCTGATGTTAGTCAAGGTTTCCCTTGCGTTCTTTCTTAATTCTGCGATAAGCCTTAAGTCCGTTTGCCTGAGCATTTTTTTTACGCCTCGTGATGTTTTTTTTCCGTTGTGCAGGAAGATTTTTCCTCTTAACCGGAAGATTTACAATAGTATTCGTAGCAAAATATATATACTTTTTTCAATTATAATTATTACTAGTAATTATATAATTACGAAAGCGAAAAGTATTTATACTAACTTTCATCACAATAAGCCTATGAAAAGGAAAATCAACCTCGTAGGACAAAGTACGCTCACAGTTAGTTTGCCAAGCAAGTGGGCTCAGAAGTACGGGCTGAAGAAGGGAGATGAAGTGGAAGTAAGTGAAAATGGTTCAGTATTGGAGTTTCATGGCAAGGCCGGTCTGACACTTAATAAGTTTTCTATTAAAGTAGATAGAGGAAATCACTCTTACCTTCGGGCAATAATATCAAACGTTTATAAGAAGGGTTATGATGAGATTGAAATAATTTATGAGAAAGAGGATTTAACCTCTGAAATACAGAAAATCGTTGATACTCTTCTGGGATTAGAAATGATGGATGTTGATGCAAAGCATTGTGTTCTGAAAAATGTGGCGACAGGATTAGATTCGGAATTTGACAATATGGTACGGAAGATTTTCCAATTAATTCTTCAGAACAATCAGAAAACATACGATGCTGTGAAGAATAACGATTTTAAAGAGTATAATAATATAAATTATGTTCGTTTTATGGTTACCAAATATTCTGATTTTTGCAAGCGAACTTTAAACAAGCATCATAGAAATGATGACTCTCTGATATTTAGGTACATGTTAGTTCAGATTCTTGAAAAAGCATCTAATAAATATGATTATATATATAAGTTTGGCGCTGAAGCAAAACCTAAGAAATTCAGCAAGGAGTGCCTTTCTTTTTTCAAAGAGACCAATGATTTGTTTGAATTATTCTTCCATGCTTATTATAGCAAAGATAAGAGTAAAATTAAGGTTATTAATCTAAAAAAGGATAAGCTTCTTTTCGAATTATTGTATGATATTAGAAATAAGGTTACGCCTGATGATTTAATAGTTATTCATTATCTTGCCACTATTGTGAGAAAAATTGTTGATTTAACAGGGCCTTTCTTTGCTTTAACCGCTGAATAATTTTCATTGCTCTTGGTATAGTGGTTCTATTTTTTGTTCTATTTCTTTTACTAGTTTTGTTAGTCCTATTATTTGTGCGCTTTCTTTGGCTCTTTT
>JAFGDD010000013.1 GCA_016932315.1 Candidatus Woesearchaeota archaeon | reverse complement strand
TTCTCTTGTTATGTTTGTTTTTAGTCTTGGGTCGTCTATGAAGAAAGCCCAGTCTTCCTGCGGCAAACTAACCCTAGCAGCATTAAAATCAATCATTTGAAGTTGGCCTTTTTTCTGATTGTAAATAATATTGGTGGGGTTTCTATCAGTTATTATTACACGCTCATTCAATAATTTATCATCTTTTAAATAAGAATTAAGAGGTGTCAGTGCTTCTTCTGAAAGCGATACTCCCATTTTTTCTTGGAATCGAGTGATGATCTTTCTTACATAAAAGTCGTCATTTTCAAAATCTTTTTCCATAAATAATAATTTTTCATCTTTTGTCAAGTTTTCTTTTAACGTTTGCTGCATTTTTTTTGTTGTTTTCACTATTTTTCTTAGAGTTGCGTGGTCTATTTCACTTTGCGTCAAAAGACTTCCCGGCAGATACTCAAATACCCCAACATAATACTGGTTTACTTTTCCTATTTTGAGAATTCGAGGAGTTAAAATACTATTTTTTTCCAGTGCTTTGTAAATTAATGCTTCTTTATCTAACAATTGACTATCTTGAGGAGAATATTGATCCACTTTGACGGAGATGTTGAATTCTCCAAGAAGTTTTTTTGATTGGAATTTAATTGATGATACTTTACTTATATGACCGTTAGCTTCTTCTTCACTCGTTAGATCTAATTTAAAATATTTCTTAAGTTGTTTATCGTTAATGGTTGTCAGAAGTAGTTCAAGTCCTGAGTTCATATCATTTTTTATGCTATATAAAAGATCTGATTTTAATGCGTTTGAAACAAGTTCTACTGATTTTTCATTTGAAACCTGATTTAAAATACTTGCTGCCCAATCATATTTTTTTATTTTTAGAAGATATTTTCCTGCTTTTAGTAATGCATTCTTATCATCTGCATTTCTAAGCGCCCAAGACATGTGGTTGTATTCTTTATGTCTCTTAGCTTTTTCTGCCATCTTAAGCAAACGCTCGCTTCCTTTATAATGCCTAAACTCATCTAACACAGATTCTACTTTTGAGATATCTTTAATTGTTGCTAGCTTGCTTATTCTATTAATGGTGCTCTTAAGCCATGTTGATATCTCTTTTTTTCTGTTCTCATCATCAGACTCACGCAGTTTCTCTGCGTTAAGTAGGTATTCGCGAATTTCCCAGAATAGTTTGTTAGAAACACTCATATACTTATTCTTAACTAAACTAAAATTGTCTTTTCCCAGGCTTTGCACATAATCTCTTGTTCTCAAAACTTTTTGACTTAGATCATTTTCGCCTTTCTCGATTAATTTTTGAGCTATTCGTCCTAATTTTTCAGATGTAAGTGCTTTTTCTGTTTTTTGGTAGATGAATTGAATGTTTTCAAAATCAGTCAAGCCATCTGCCTTTTCGAGCAGATAGTCGCCAACAACACAGAAATCATCTCTTATAAGTTCAGGCATTAAATGAAATATTGCCAGATTTATCATATGATATGCATCTTCTTTTTCAAGTGCTTTCTTAAATCCGTCAAGCATTCCTTTCTGAAGCACAGGGTGATAGGGATGATATGAATTGTTCTGCATTATCCTGGTTTGTAGTATCCCTGGAAGAGCGTCAAATTGATCATCATCAATTGCTTTTTGAATAATTCGGTCCATGTCTTTTGTTGAATTTAATCTCTTATATGCCCACATGGCAAATGAGAATTCTTTCTTTCCTTCTGCTTTTTCTCCTAATCTTCTTAGCTTGTCATTAGGAAGCCTTCTTTTCATCTTGTTATATAATTGTTGAACCCTGAAAAGGTCTCTTTTTGGCTTGCCTTCTTCTCTATGGCGATCATACTCAACTTCATCATTTTCTATTTCACGCTCAAAAAGCTCATCAGCCATTTTTTCAATATTATTCGTATTCATGGTTTTTAGTTTATAATGTTCAAACGATGACATCGGAGAAACAGACTTGCTCTTGCGCCACAAATCTGTCACCCGCTCAATTGTTGAGTCATCAAATTTTAATTCGTCATTTTTTCCTAATCTTGAAGCATCAAGGCATTTTTCAATCCAGTGAAAATCAACTTCTTTCAAAGTGATAAGTTGATCTAATGTTTCCCTGATTTTTTGTCCAAATAGTTCGAGATTATTAATCATGCCGTAAATTAAGATGCCATTATTGAAATCAACCTCAGGATACATTACTGAGTCTTTCTCATTGATTGACCATGATACAACCATATCTCCAAGATCGGAAATCTTCTTATCTTCACCAGAGTAATGATAGAATGTGGCAGCATGAGTTAGAATAGTAGTATAATGAGGATTAAGTTTCTTAGCAAATTCAAGAACTCTCTCTGCCGCCTGCCGGTTCTTTTCTTTGAGGAGTTTGTTGTCTTTTATCTTTCCAAATGCAACAGTTGCATTGAGATAAGCGCCACTATAAGTGAAAGGGTCATTACGGAAAATATCTTCTGCCAGCATAACAAACTTATCGCCAATAGCTGCGTAGAGTTTATCATCTTCAACACCAGCATCTATGAAGGAGAATAATGCACTAGAATAGTCTTTTTTTTCAAGCGCTTGTTTGCCTAAAATAAATTTTCTTTTTCTTTCATCACGGTCATCTAACCCTTTGATTTCAGATAGTAGTTGTTGGTGGGCTTCTTCATTCCAACCTAATTCTTTGACAAGGGATATGACTTCTGGTTCTTGTTCTTTCCTTGTTAATACAGCTTCCAAACATTTATTATTTTTTTTGTTCATGTTTATTTCTTTGATCTTCTGTTTTTTGTAATGATTTATAATGATGATGATTTTTATTAAACTTTTTAATGCATTGTTTGTTTAGAATTATGTTTAAATTAGTTCTTTTGTGCATCCCCCATTTTATCCTTATTTATGGTGTTTTCTGTTTATAAATCTTTCGTTTATTAACCACTTAGAAGTAGATAAAAATCTCTCTTCCAGCTTTCTCTCTTCACATCATTGGTATCAGGAATTCTTCTCTTTTCACGTCGCATATTACGTAGTGGATTTTCTTTTCTTCTATTGGGAAGCTTTCTTCTAGCTCTTCTAGGAAGTCTTCGAGCTGCTTTATGTGTACAAACACTCCTTCTATCATATAGTCGTAGCCGTTGTTTATCTTTACCATGTTGTTCACTACTTGGTGCACTTTTAGGTAGCTTCCTAGTTTCTCCCTGCTCTCCCTGTTGGTCCTTAATAATATGTTGGCTCTGCACATATAGCCTAGTTTTGAGAAGTCTAGGAGGGTGGTGTGTTTCAGAATCAGCTCTTCTTCATGCTTTTTCAGCTTCTCGTATAATGTGCTGACGGGTATTCCTGTCCGTTTGCTTATGCTGGTGAGGGTTTCCCTCGCATTCTGCCTGAGAATGGAGATGAACTTAAGGTCGGCTTGGCTTATCATTTTTTATTGAAAAAAAGAGTTTTACTCTTCGTGGTGGCTGTGGTGCGCACCGTGGTGGTGGTGCTCGTGGTGGTGTTCGTGGCCGTGCTCCATTATGTTCATCTTCTGCTCCATTTCGTGGTGGGCTTTCGCCAGTATGTTTGCTTCGTTGTGCCTTATTTTTTCTAGTGTTTTTTTCATTTCCGTTTACACCTCTGGTATTTATAACTTATATGTATGGTAGATATAACATATATATATGTTTTTCTGTGGTTTAACCTCTATTTTAAAATATATATAACATATCAGTATGATGCCAAAACCACAATATTTAAAAGAGAAGATGATTACTTTCTCAGGAATGGAAAAGAACTTTGCCACAGTTTCTATAAGCAAGGGCTATGAGAATCGAATAAAGGACATCCTTAAGATAAAGCCAGAATTAGCAAGCAAAAAGCGTGTAATTGAAACAGCTCTAGATACTTATTTCAGACTGCTTATCGACTGGAAAGTCAAGGAAGACCAAGTCCTCAAAGGTAAGCGATGAATTCTTTGAACCTCAGGTAGTCAGCGTACTCCTCTTTCGGTATTCTCACGTAGCGTTTTTTATCTGATGCTTGGAGAATTTCCAACTATCCACCCCCGCAGATAGACTTATTTTTAATTCGTGTTATTTGTATGAGATAGTATGATGACTTATATAAACCTTTTTAAGAAAATATAATACAAATTTTTACATTAATACGTTTAAAATAGAAAAAATCTAAAAAAATAAAAAAATTTATAATATTAATCCATTTTCTATCATAAAATGGCAGACAAAATAGATAAAACAGATCTGCTGCTTCTTGAGGAGCTGCAAAAGAACGCAGACAGGACAGTATACCAATTAGCAAAGTATCTTGGTTTGAAAAGGTCAACAGTCTACAACAGGATAAACAAGCTCAAACAGCAAAACGTAATAAAGGGCTCACAAACCATAATTGACCAAGCAAAGCTTGGCCTTCCCCTCTGCGTCTTTATCTTGATGAGAATAAAAAAGGCGGTTAAGATGGAGGAGATATGCCTAGAGCTAAGCAAGGACCTCGCAGTAGAAGAGATGCATCCTATAACAGGATCATTTGACCTGATAATAAAAGCAAGGTTTAAGGACATTCATGCCTTAAGCGATTTTACGATGAGAAAACTATCCAAGCCTCTATTTGCTAACAAAATCCTCAGGACTGAGACCATGCTGGGATTAGGCACTTACAAGGAATACTTCAGAGCACAAAATTAAATTAATAAAAGATAAATAAATATATTATTATTCTGCTTTCTCCTCTGCTTTTTCATCGTGCTTGTGCTTCTTTTCTTCAGCAAGGTTTTCAGCAGCTTTCTCTTCTGCCTTGGATTCGCCTTCCTTTTTCTCTTCAAAAAGAGGCGATGCTCCATGCTTCAAGACTTTCAGGTTTATCTGCGCTGTCTTGGAGTATATCGTGTTGCCGGCCACGGTCTTCCTGATTTTTCTTCCGGGCACGTTCTTCCTTATGCCTACTCCGCCCACTATCAGGACTTTCTTCCTTGCAGTTCCTCGCACATCTCTTCGCATCGGGAAGCCGCAGTAGTCGCTGCCGCCGGTTATCTCGAACTCGTAGCCTGCGAATCCTATTGCGTCTCCAGAAATCTTTTCTCCTATTTTCTTCTTCAATAAAGCTTCTGCTTCCTTGCCAGAAACTACTTTCTGCACTGTCTTCTTGGTCTTTGGGTCTCCGATATTAACCTTAAATTCAACCATGTTTTGCCCTCCGAGCATACAACTCTTTGGCTGCGCTCAGTCAAGAAGATGGAAAAGGCAAGGCTTTTTAAAGGTTTTGCAAATAAAAACTTATTGATATGTAACCACGATTAAATAGTAACAAAATCGAAAGATTTATAAAAGAGAAAACCAAACCGTATACGCATGACCGAAGATAACTCAAAAAGGAATTATGGTTTTCTATTGATAGATATGCAAAAGCAATTTTTGGAGAACATAGAACATGATGAGCTAGAAAGGATAATTTCAGGCCAAGGCATTATTTTATCATATTGCGCGCAGCATGACCTGCCTGTAGTGCTGGTAGAGTATGAAGGTGAGGGGTCAACAATTGAACCCTTAAAAGAGCTTTCGCAAAAAGTCCACAGGAAAGCAACTGTAATTAAATCTCATGATAACGGTTTTAGAAATACAGAGTTAAGTGATATTCTTAGGAGGTGGGGGCTGAGTGATGTTTGCTTGATGGGGGTTAATGCTTCTGGATGCGTCAGAGCCACTGCCAGTCATGCCTTGAAAAATTTTAGGATAGCCACTGCAGGAAACCTAATCGCTGACCCTAATTATTGGAATGCAACGCATCCTGATGACGAAAAAAGCAAGAAATGGTATTTTCAGCACGGCGTTTATTATCAGAATCATATTGATCTTTTAATCCACGGACAACTTAAAGGTTGGTTTGGGAGAGAAGAAGCAAAAATTGAAATCCCGCAGCGTAATTTGTCTTTTAATCCTGTTTTACAATTTGAGCAGGAATATTTGCCTTTCTTAGACTAGTTCTGCTAACAAAACATTTAAACCCTCTTCTCATCCTATCATTATCATGAGCTTCCAGGACATCAAGAGGATAGAGAAATCCCAGACTTATTTAGATATTGCTATACGCAGAGGCTTGAAAAAGAAGAGCCAGGGGCACAAGAGACTGGACTTGAAAAAAGGTCAGCATGAAAGCTTGATGTCAATTAATATGATGAATGACAATCTTTCTTCCAAGCTTGACGAGATTATCAAGAACTTTCCTCACATGGACAACCTTAACGAGTTCTATTCAGAACTTCTTAAAGTCACTTTGGATTATTCTGAACTAAAAAAAGCCTTGGGCAGTGTTAGCTGGGCCAGGAAAAAGATTGCTGAAGTAGCCAGGGATTGCAAGAAGAACATCAGGGAAGCAAGGAGCTTTGAGCGCCTTGACAAGATTAAATCCGGATTTATAGGCAGAGTCAGTTCTATCATGAGAAAAATAAGCGAACCACTCCAAGAACTTGAAAAGGCAAGGCAGGCTATGTATGATTATCCTGTCCTGAAAACTGACTTGTTTACTGTTTGCATCGCAGGCTTCCCAAACGTCGGCAAAACAACATTACTGAGCAAATTAACAACTAGCACTCCAGACATCCAGGCTTATGCATTCACCACAAAACAGCTTAATCTTGGCTATGCAGAGATGAAAGGGCAGAAAATCCAGTTCATAGACACGCCAGGAACACTTGCAAGGCCAGAAAAGATGAACAACATAGAGAAGCAAGCTTACCTTGCAATAAAATATGTTGCTGATCTCGTTGTTTACATCTTTGACCTCACAGAACCTTATCCCTTGGAAGACCAGAAGAAACTGCTGGAAATAATAAGGCAATTCAGGAAGCAGATAATAATTTACTTGTCAAAGACAGATATATTAGAGAATAATAAAGTAGAAGAATTCTGCAAAGAAATGCCGGCAATAACAGATATCGCTGAGCTAAAAAAAGAGATAACTAACAGGATTGAATAAAAGATTAAAGAGAAATTAAGTAATTTTCTTACTCATTCTTGCTGATCACAATCAAGCACTTGCAAGGAACCTTGCTTATAATCCTCTGAGCAGCTTCCTTTGCAGCAGGAATATTGTTCTTGTCAACAAAAATGTCAAACAAAGTCTGGCCTTTTCTTACCTGGGCAGCCAAGCCAATAGGCTTACCAAATGGGTGAGCCATACCAGTGCTCATCCTGTCAGCACCTGCACCGCTAGCCAAAGGATTCTCCCTGAGAATATGATGAGGATACAATCTTAATTTTAGCATGAAGCCGACCTTTCCAGTTTTTTTCTCCAAAACCCTGTTACTGGACTTACGAGCAGCCTCTAATGAATTATGCCTGATCTGCAAGTCAGAAGTGGACCTGATCTCTAACTTGTACTCAAACTTCTTCTGCAAGTCACCCATGTCATACCTCACAATAAGGTTATGCGGGCTGGCCCTAACAAAGTTCTTCTTCCTATACCTAGACTTACGAGTATAAGGCCTCTTCAAAGGCCTATAACTCACGCCTTTCCTAAGCTTTGCCATGGTTGCACTGGAAAAATAAGAGGTTTATAAAGGTTATTGTTTTTTTAAGAAAAAAGAAAATACGCCACAGCCCGGACATTCAGAAAAACCCTGCTTTTCTGAGTGATAAACATGGTTTCTCGTTTGAACCGGGAATTCCTTACGGAACTGGCTCTCAAGGCCAGCGCACTACCGAGTTATGCGACTGTGGCAAAAAAATTTATTTTTGACACGTCGCATTCAGAAATTTAAAGCAAATTTCTGTTATGCGACTGTGACATTAAATTATAAGAACGATTTGAATGTTTTTAAATGTTTATCTTTTAATCGCATTTCAATTAATTTTTTAAAGGAATGATTTCTACTTAAGATTATAGCCCCGTAGTCTAGCGGCCAAGGATAGGGGACTCTGGCGGTGCAGCAAATGTGCTGGAGACATCCTCTGGCCCAGGAAAGCCTGAACAGAAATGGTCTGGTTTTGGGACTTCGAATCCTGGCGGGGCTATTTTATTATCACAGGACTCACTGGACAAGTTGCCGTAGGCTATTTAAACGATAAAATCTGTTTTTCTTTGTATGAACACCCTCGAGAAAGCCAGAGTTCTTGGCGAGGCTGGCAAGTACGATGTTTGCGGAGGAGAAATCTGTAAGCCTCCGACTTTTACTCCTGGATTGCAGAACCTGCCTGGAATTATCAAGGCTAAGAGTGAGAACGGTCATTTCTGTTCTTTATTAAAGACTCTTTACACTAATTCCTGCAAGTATGATTGCAAGTACTGCGCCAACAGGGCTGGAGGTTCTGGCTCAGGCAGTTGCCAGAAAAAGATTGCTCAATACCAGCCAGAAGAATTAGCTAATTTGTTCATGACTTTAGTCCAGAAAAGGATTGTTACTGGCTTGTTTCTTAGCAGCGGAGTTGCTGGAAACCCTGACAAGACGACGCAGGGCATGCTTGATACTGTAAGGATTATTCGCCAGCGCTATAATTTCAAAGGCTACATTCATTTCAAGGTGCTTCCAGGCACTAGTTATGAGCTTGTAAAGCAAGCTTCTGAATTAGCTTCAAGGATGAGCATTAATGTCGAAGCTCCGAGCAAAGCAAGGCTGAGCGAGCTATCCAGCGTCAAGGAGATGAACACAGACATTATTAAGAGGCAAAGCTGGATTAAGAAGATGAACCTCAGAAGCGGCCAGACAACCCAAATGATTGTTGGCGCCAATGATGAGACAGACCTTGAAGTCCTGAAGATGGCTAAGTGGGAGTATGAGAACATGAACCTTAGGCGAATCTATTATTCTGCATTTTCGCCAGTAAAAAACACCCCTCTAGAAAATAATAAAGCAGAAGCTAAGAGCAGGTCTAACAGGCTCTACAATACTGACTGGCTGTTCAGGATTTACAAGTACGATTTCAAGCTCATCAGGGAAATACTTATTGACGGAATGCTGCCTAGCAAAGACCCTAAAATTGCAATTGCAGAGAAAACCATTACTGAACCGGTTGATATTAATGAAGCTGGCTATGAGGAATTAATAAGAGTGCCTGGCATTGGCCATGTGACTGCGCAGAACATTATTCAGATGCGCTCTGAGAAAAAAGAACATAAGCTTGACAGCAAAAACCTTGCTAGCTGCGGCGTAATAATTAGGAGGGCTGCGGCGTTCATAAAGATTAATAATGGTACCCAGAAAAGACTAACTGCTTTTTCTTAATTTCAAATTAAATTAAAATTTATATCTTATGTCAAGCCTGGCTGTGTTCTCATTTTTACTTAAATTTCCTCTTAATGCTACCATGTATTTTTTCCCGTGTTGTTCGACTCCTAAGCTGTATGTTGGTTTCCCATGATTTGAATAGATGAAGTAAGGCGCAGTTCCATTGCTAATCATGACAACCGCTCCGGCGGAAATGCTTTTATCTTTTTTGGAATATTCTGCCTTGGCATAAGGGCACAGTAGCGTCCCTGAGATTAATGGAATGCCTTCCGTGTCGAGATATTGCAGATGAACTTTTTTCTTGCTTGTGCCTCCAATTGTGAAGTTATCTTGTCTGACTTCAAGATTGAAAGTGACGCCTTTGTCAATTACTGTTTCTAAGTTATAATTCTTTTTGTAGTAACTTATTGTTAATGCATCGGGGCTAGTACCTTGAACATACAGATGCCCTTTGTCTTTTAATTCAAATCTTTTCCCAACTTTAAACTCTCGTTTTAGAGCATCATTTATTCTCAGCTCAATACCGTTAATATATTCTCCTGTAAAGAATTTGTTCTCTGAAGGATTTTTTTGAGTGGCTACTATAGGACTTGCTAATGCTTTTAATAACAAAGCCACAGCCAATGTGCGGGTTATTTTTTTCTTCATAATATCACCTTTTCATCATTATCTAGTGATTAATTCATTAATATTTTAATCTTTTGTTTAATTTTTAAAATTTTTCACAAAATATTTAAATAATACTGTTAATAATTCAATATTATGCTTGACTTAAAAGACAGAAAAATACTTTATGAACTCTCATGCAACGCTAGGATGCTAACTAAAGCGCTAGCAAAGAAAATTGGGTTAAGTGAGAGTTCAACGGTTTATAGGCTAAAAAGAATGTATGAACAAAAAATAATTCTGGGAACATCCGCGATTGTAGACAGTTATAAACTCGGCTATGAAGGTTATAGGGTTTATTTTAAATTTTATGCTACCACGCCAGATAATGAAAATGAGATCATCGATTGGTTGATTAAACAAAAATCAGTTACTATACTTGGTTTGTGCGAGGGAGAAGCGGATGTGATTATACATACCTGGATAAAAGTAAGAAAGAATTTTGAAGAAATGATTTATGAATTCAAACGAAAATACGGCGATTTTATTACTGATTTAAGAATTGATTTGTATGTTGGGGCCCATCATTTTACTAAAAGGCATTTTCTTGATAAGACTTCGGATGATCATGTTATAACTATAGGCGGTAATGGCGTTGCAGATTGTGATAGTTTAGATCTTAAAATAATAGAAACCTTGAATGCGGATGCAAGAAAAAGTGTCCTTCAAATTGCCAAGCTTTTGAAAAAACCAGCAAGCACTATCACTTCTCGTTTACGCAATCTTGAAAAGAAAAAAATAATCTTAGGATACGCAGTCAATATCAATTATGAGAAACTAGACTTAGAATACTATAAATTAGGATTCATTCTTGTAAAAAAACCAAGTGAACAAAAATTAATTTCACTCACTTCTTCGATACCACAAAGCGTATACATGGATAAATCTCTCAGTGATTTTGATTTTGAGATAAATTTGGAATTAAAAACACATCAAGAACTTATTGATGTAATAAGGAGAATCAAAAATGAGCTTGGCGGTATAAGAAAGATATTTACATATCGCCTAGTGAATTATTTAAAGTTTACTTACCTGAGTTAACAACTTCAAAGCTTATCCTGTTGCCGTTCTTGTCATAAGCCTGGATGTTCTCTGCCTTGTAAGGCATTCTTATTATCAGGTGAACCACTCCTTTTTTTGAGAAAGAATGCAAGTCTGCGCTGCTTGGCCTGTTGCTGGGTCCTGGATGGCTGTGAACGCTGCCGACGATACTGCTGGTAATTGGCGGATCAAACTTGTAGACAGTATATGAAGGATTGGCAAAGTATTCCTGATAGACCAGTCCATAAATCCTGAGAACTTTCTTCCTCGCTTTTCCCTCGAGAAAAGCAATGAATTCCTTTGGAAGAGTCTGGTTGGCAAGCTCTACTATGTTGTCAATTACTTCTTTGTCAATTATTACCCTTTCAAAATCATACTTTTCAAGCTCAAAAAAGCGCTTGAGCCAGTTCTTCAGCTTATTCCACAATTTGCTTCCCATAATAGTCCAAGAACAAAGTTTATATTAATATAACTATCCCTTTAGCACATCATGGGCTATTATGACGAAATTTCAGAAGGGTACGAAGAGCTGCACAAGGAAGAGCAACTAAAAAAGGTTGCACTAATTCTTTCAAAGATAAAAATAAGCCCGAAAGACACTCTTTTGGATGTGGGCTGCGGGACCGGATTGTACCTTGACATGTTCAGATGCAATGTTACAGGCGCAGATCCTGCTCCTAAGCTGATAAGAAAATACAAAGGAAAACATAAGATTCTCCTGGCAAGGGCAGAAGAGCTTCCATTCCCTGACAACAGCTTTGACATAGTAACCAGCATTACTGCAATCCAGAATTTTGAAGATGTAGAAAAAGGGCTGAATGAGATAAAGCGTGTGGGAAAGAGAAGGTTTGTTCTCAGCATACTAAAAAGAAGCCCGAAGCTCTCACTAATAGAGAAACTGATAAAGGAAATTTTCTTGGTAAATGAAACAATTGAAGAAGACAAGGATGTAATATTCTTTTGCACAAAAAAATAGATTTAAATAAAAACCAGCATTCTCAAAACAGCATGGAAGAGAGAATAGCACTCCTTTGGAGCGGCGGGATTGACAGTACAGTTTTGGCCTGTATGCTGGCTAGTAATGGATTTAATGTGCAGCCTTATCATCTACTCATACGCGGAGGGGGGGAAGGACTTCCGAGAAAGAAAAGTCATCGGTGACATATATCCTCTAATCAGCAGCAAGCATCCGAAAATCCTTACTCCCATTGAAGTTTATCACAGAATCCGAGCATCCAATTCGCGAAACCAAGAAATGATAGACTTCCTGAGGGATAAATACTCTGAAAATACTTTTGCAATTGGTGTCTATGGCGATAGGCCAGAGCTTGACAAGGACGACTGCAAGGCAGAGCTCGCAAAATCAACAGGGATAGAAGTCGTGACATTTGAAAACTTCGGCTACCAGAACAAGATGGGGCACGCTGCCTGGTCAAGGGATGATGGTCTCTGGAAAGCCATAGAAAAAACTTGGTCATGCCAATTATGGTTCAGGCTACAATGCGAGGAGAGGAAGCACGGCATGTGCTACAGCTGCAAGGAGAGACAGGAGTATCTCAGATTAATGCACACAGATGCTTGAAATAAGAAAAAACGTTAAAAGACATTGTCTTTTTCTATAAAAAGATTTAAAAGAAGCCGCAAATACTCCTTCTACTACGGGCTCTTAGCTCAGCAGTAGAGCACTTCGTTCGCAACAACAAAAGCGGAAGGCTTTTGAGCCTTTCGATTTTTGAGTCGAAAGACGAAGGGGCCGCGGGTGCGACTCCCGCAGAGTCCATGCATGCTTCCCAAGCATGGAGCAGGACTAAACAAAGTTTATGTCCTGCACTAATAGTTTTACCAGATTTTCTCAAAATCTGTGGGGTTGTAGTGTAACTTGGTCAGCAAAATCTCTTGTTTTGGGATTGCTGGAGCAATTATCACCCGCGGTTCGGGGCCGCGTAATCGGAGTTCAAATCTTCGCAACCCCATGCTTTTTTTTTCTGAAATAAGAATATTAATCCTTTTTAGATTTAAATAGTTCTTCTAATCTCTTATTGAACGGTTGTGTACGTTTATCATCTTTATGCCACAGCTCCTTATATACTGGAGTAAATGTGTCGCGTCTCTTATCTTCACATCTTTCAAAGGCCCTGGCAATTATAAGAGTGCCATTAG
This sequence comes from Candidatus Woesearchaeota archaeon, assembly GCA_016932315.1. Taxonomy (GTDB): domain Archaea; phylum Nanobdellota; class Nanobdellia; order Woesearchaeales; family SM23-78; genus SM23-78. Next base: position 26,334 of record JAFGDD010000013.1, on the reverse strand, counting down.
GAAAGAATTTTGCCATGAAATTGCCCTTTTCATCTAATGGAATGTAATGTTCATCAATTAAACTTTGACCGTTTGTATAACTCGCATGATGTGGCAAATCATAAATTGTCATATTATCACCAAATTATGTCAAGTGATGTTCTTAAACTATCGATAGGCTTGCGATTAGTAAGTTTAATAGCTATTTATATTTTTTTAAGAAAATTTTATATACTCCTCATCCCAGATTAGCTTTTGCCATGATTCAGAATATTATTGAGCGTGAAGACTTGTTCCCTAAGGTGCTTGTTAGTGTCAGGGCGCCTGTGAATAACTTCGGGAAATCCTCTCTGAAGGATGCTATTAGCGTGATTGAGTGGCACATGCCTGCGAGTACAAGGCCTATGAAGTACGCGATTAGCGTTAGGAGTGATGATAATATTAAGCACATGATAAGCACCGCAGGCAATTTTGTTATTAATTTCATGAGCCACGAGCACAAGAGCATTGTTTTGTCTTGCGAGAACCAGGACAGCTTGTTCACTGACTTGTTTGAGTTCCTGGGAGTTACTAAGTCTGATGCGGATATGGTTGAGAGCCCCAGGATTAGGGAGGCTAAGGAGTTCTTGGAGTGTGAGGTAGACCAGGAATTGGACAGCGGCGACCACATAATATTCATAGGAAAGGTTGTTGGGCCTAGGGTTTGAGCAAAAGTTTTATATATGATTGGCTTCGTAAAATAATCTAAGTTTACTTTTTAATGAAAAAACATGTGTGGTGATGGTAATGGCGGATTTTAATATCAAATCAAAGTATGATGAAGAAGTTGAGACTCTTGCAATGAATTTGAGGAGGAACAAGCTTGCTTCTTCTGACTCTGAAGCTAGGCGAATGGCGCAGGAGATGCTCTCAACGAGCAAGAAGGTGCAAGAGGATTTTGCTGCTAAGGAGAAACAGATTTATGGTAATGAAAGGCACAGGCCTGAGGTGGAATTGGCTCATAAGCAAGTCGAACAATTAGCTTCTAATATTGCTAGGGGGAAATCTAATATTAGGATCGATATTCCTGAGCTTGACGTGGATAAGCCTCTCAGAGAGATTGTTGGAGAGGATGATAATGAGATTGAAAAGGAAGATGATGAAATAGTTAAAGTCAAGGAGGAAGCAGAGGAGTTAAAGGAAGAGATTCCTGGGGAAAGCGTTGAGGATGTGAGTGAAGAATCTGGTGAGGAGAAGTCAGAATGGACAGAAGAGCCAGATGAGAAGGCTGAGGAAGCTCATGAGCTAAAGGCTGATGATGAGAATGCTGGCGGAGATGTTGGTCCTGGTGATTCGCCTGCAGAGCCTTTGCAGGTTGACGAGTTTGATGACGGTAGTGACGAAGGAGATGAGGACAAGGACGATTCTGATGAGGAGAAGACTGATGAAGACGCTCCTGTTGATGAGAAAGAAGATGCTTCTGATGAGTGCGAAAGCTCTGAAGGAGAAGATGATTTCTCAGTAAAGGAGCTTGATACTAAGGAGCAGCTTGAGAAGTCTGAGGAGGAGCGCAGAAAAGAGCGTGAGAAGATGCCTGAGTCAAAGGTTGACCTTTCTAACATGTTTAATGTGAATAAGTAAATTTTTTCTTTTTTTGTTGTTTTTACTTTTGGTTCTGTTTAATGCAATATCATATTAACTTTATTTATAACTACTATTTAGTGGTTAAAAAACGAAAGATTTATAAAGGATGTTTCACATTATAGGCTGAGAAGGGGGATTTTCATATGAACAAAAAGATTTTATTAATAGCATTATCCTTTGTCTTAGTCTTAATTCTCTCAAACCTAGCCAGCGCAGTCATCTTTGACGTAAAAGCATCAAGGCAGGAAGAATGGGAGATGTACAAGGCTTACAGGCAGGATTATATTGAGACTAATAATCTCGAAGCTTATTCCAAATATATTTATGAGCCTAACCTGATGCATAACTTCGGATTCTACAGTCCATCGTACTATTACATACCGCCTCAAGTATTGGCAGCCAAGTATAATCCTCCACTGCAGGGAGATGTTTATTACACAGAGAACAGAGGGTACACTTCAAGCCTTAGCCAGCCGTCTGCGGTTAAGTATTATGCAGATAAGACCAACGGCAGATACACAGGCTATGTTCCAAGCACACTGAACGGCGTATACTTTGACCATCCTGACAGCAATAATGCTTATGGATACCTAACAGTTAATTCACGCTACACTAATTATGGATACAATTATGGATATAATCACAGATACAACTATGGCTATGACAATTATGATTATGGCTTAGACAACGCAAGATTCTATGCAAGAGTTGCAGAACCATTAGGAAACGGATTTTACCTTATAGGATACCAATAACCAAGAGGATAAAAAGATGATAAAGAAAATACTCACATTCATTGTTGCAGCATTAATGATTTTATTCACAATAGTGTCAGCGGTAAATGCAGAATCAGCCTACACTCCTTCTAATTGGGGCTCTTATGATTCTTATTACTCAAATTACAACTATTATTACTATGATTATCATGATTACGGAGATTACGATAATGTAAGAACTCCTGTGGTTGCAGGACCTTATCCTCGCTATGCACTGGTTTATGATAACTCAGGAAAATTCTTCCACCCGGATGATTTTAATCATTATGATGAATTCATAGGCTACAGGGATTTGGACGTTTTTAATCCTGACGGCAGCGTTGATATCCTGAGAAATCCTGATGCTGCAGAGCTTGACACAAGCGATATCCATGTTCCTGAAGACATGCAAAGATTCGGCTACCACGTCTCTGGAATACTTCCAGACGGCTCAATTTACAGGAAGCATTATATGCATGACCATGAATGGGATTATGATTATTATGGATACGATTGCGGCTACAACTACGGCTATTACAATTACTACACGCCATTCTCAAAATATCAGAACAGGAATGTTTATACAAATTCATGCAGATCAACAAGCGCATGCCAACTGATGCATGATTGCTGCTAGAATAAAAAAATAATAAGGCGATAAATATGGTTTTACGCATAGGTGTTGTGGGCTATTGTCCTCCTACGAGGTTTGATGAAGGAAAAGCCGGACAATTAATTAATGAAGCGTATAACAGAATTCGCATTGACTTCTCAGGCTTCGATATCATTGTTGTTTCTGGGATTACAAACTGCGGCGTTCTCAAAATAGCATATGAACAAGCAAAGAAGCGAGGATGGAAAACAGCAGGTGTAGGATGCAAGAAAGCCCTTGATTTCAAAAATAATTGGTTTCCTATTGATGAAGAACCTGTGATCATAGGAGATAACTGGGGTGATGAAAGCGAATACTTCATCAACTCAATTGATGCGCTTATTAGAGTAGGAGGCGGCCCTCAATCATTAAGAGAATCAGATGCTGTTAAGAAGATGGGAAAACCGGTTTATGAGTATGAATTAGAAAAACTTGTTTAGGCTAATGCATAATAATAAATAACCATTTACTTTCTTCCCTCCATAAACTTCTGCATCTAGCCAATAAAATTCTGGGCTTACGGCAAATAAATGAGAAACAGGGGGAAAACTCATTCTTTATTTAATTTTTTCACTCCCTCAAGGTTGAGGAAGAGTGCTGTTTCTGCGATATAGACAAAAGGAAGTGCGAGCGTGGTTATCAGCATCATTATTGCCATGAACAGGAATGAGCTGATGAAGCCTAAAAAAGTAATTGTAGGAGACGCAAGAGCTATTATTCCAGCGATTAAGTACACCACTAAAATCGCGGCGTAGCTCAGCCCAGCTATTATCAGCCCTATGACTATCAGGTTTCCCAGTACTTTCCACCAATCGCCCTTGACCACATGATAGCTGTGCTTAAGCGCTTTAATACAGCATTTCCTGCGCAGAATCAGGGCCTGTACCACAAATGTCCAGAATACGCCAAATATTATTCCGGGAATTATTAGCAGAATGAGCAAGAGAATGATGAATAGCATCAGCAAAAGGTAAGTTATTATTGATTTTGGGAAAACTGACCATGAGCGATTCAGCGCCTCCTTTATGCTGAATTTTTTGTCGCGGATTATACTGTCAGCTCCTATGATTATCAAGAATATCGGGATGATTGAAAGCAAAGACACAATAAGGCTGACAATCAAAAATTTTGCTAAGCCTGCCATGAGGTTAGGGTTTGACAAATAATATGTTTGTGCATATAACTGAATCAGCATAAGTATGAAATAAGGTATTAAAAGCAGGGTAAAGAACCCGAAATGCTTCATCCATGCATTCCAAGAAATGGATACTAACTCTCCAAGTTTTATTTTTTTATTGAAAATGAATGCCATTCCAGTGATTAGAGAAATAAGATATATAAATATTCCGATAAATTAAATATTTAATAACTTTAATGGTGATTGTTACTGCAGGATTATTTTCTTCCCTCGATAAACTTCTGCATCTCGTCAACAAAGTCCTTGGCCTGCAGGAAATAATCATCGAACTGGGAGCCAGAAATCTCCACTATCTGGCCGTGCAGTACAGTCCTTGACAAGTGATAGAATCTTCTCATGGTATCTGCGTATTTCTGCTTGATCAGTCCTTTCCTGACCATTTTCTGCTCAAGCATGTCAGCAACATGGCTAGGGCTTGGAGGAACCTCATTAAGCTTCATCAGGGCTGCATGCGCAGAATCAATGACCGCCCAGTATAAGTCTAGTACTCCCTGCTTTATGTGCCATTTGGAATTATGTAATGTGATTGGCGCCTTGCTGAAATAAGCCCACATGCTCTCTACACTAGGCCTTATTCTGCCTTGGTAGAGGAGTATCTGCAATGGCTCAAAGAATCCAGAATCTATTATTGGAACTCCATCTCTTAAAATGTTAATAGCCACAGGATCTCCTGCTCTTATGTACTCCCAGAAGCTGGTGAACTTAAGGGTTGTGACGTGCAGTTTTCTCGGGTTAACTTCTCCAACTATCTTGTCAATTATTAATCTGTAAGCCTCGACAAACTCCCTGTCAATAATTATTGTAACATCATCGACGATTATAAGAATGTCAATGTCTCCTTTTGTTTCCTGTTTTTTCCTTGCAGTGCTGCCGAATAGGATGATGGCTTTTATGAATTTTGCAAACTCCTTGTAGACGCGCTTGCTAAAAGCATAAGAAACGTCTATGACGTCCTTTGAGTAGCTTTCAGAAACCTGCTTCTTCCTCTTATGGATGTCAAACTCCAAAAATCCACCCCTTTTATTGAATATTAAGTTATTTAGCGCCTCTCTTTTATTAAACTTTTGCTTTTATTAGCATTATTTTTACAAAAAAATTGTGCCGGGCTCGCATTAAGACCAAATAACTTTAGTGGTGACATCCCCGAGGGTCACAAGAGTTACCTCTTGGGACAAACGAAACTTGTTTCGTTGTGCTAGAAAACTTTGTTTTCTTCGCACATCAAAAGAGCTTTGCTCTTTTGCTTGGGCAAGTCCCCCTGTCACCGATTGATTATTTAATCGATTGATGCTCGCAAAATTGGCACAACAATTTTTTTGTTTCTTAACATTTCACTCCATCGGCACTTCTGACCATAGCCTCCACTCATTGCTAGGGGCATAAGCTCCGACAATATAAGTTGCAGGATTATGATAACCAAAGTGCTGCTCGTGAACAGAGCGGAAAGTAGGCACTCTTGTGGTGCCATAAATAGGGCTGCCCATCAAAGCCCATGTGTCAGGCAAAGCAGTCATAGGATTGTAGCTACCGCTCTCTACGATAAAATCTTTCAAGCCAGCTTCTTCCATTTTCTTGATAAACTCCTTCATAGGAATATTACCCTGTCCGGGGGTTAGGTGCTCGTCATCATAGCCAAAATTATCAGAAACATGAATGTGCCCCACAATTCCCTCCTTTGCCAGCTTTTCTGACTGGGTTAACAGCCACTTGTCAAACCTTTTGTTCCTGTCCTCAGGGGTCTCTCCGTCCAATTTATTGAAATGCATTCTCCAGGTGTTGACATGACCAACATCCAGCGTCGCTTTGATATGCTCCTTAGATCTTCTCTTGGCTTCTTCTTCAGAATATCCTTCCTTTATCAGTTGTTCCTGCATTTGCTTTCTTGACTCAAGCACAATAGCCCTAATCTCGTCAGGGTGGCTGCCGTACTTATCAGTTTGCCAGGCTTCTGGAGCAACATAAATCGGAGCATCAAGCTCTTTTCTGTGCTGGTCAGTATAAATCATTGCCTGCATTGCTCCTTCTGCAATAGTCTGAGCGACTTTTTTCTTGCCGTAATCCTCAACTCTTTCCACACGATTCATCTGCTCCCATGCTTCCTTTGCCTGGGCGTCGGATGAAGCAGATGACTCGTGAATATATCTCATCTCATCAGTATGTTTTTTTATTCGGTCCTTCAAATATTCGGATGGGAGCACATTTTTTGGCGGTACCAAACCCATTCCATCCAAGCCCTGGCTTTGCATGATTTTCCATTTTTCATCTTCAGGAATATTTTTCTCAAGTTTTTCATAAAAGTTAAGTGCTTTGATAAGTGCGTCCCTAGTTTCTTTTGCATCATCGTATTGTCGAGCATGGAATAGCGAGCTTCCTTTTGCTTGCAATACCCTGTTGGCCATCTGCGTTTTCCAGAATAAAACTTCTGGCGCAACATTTTTTCCTTGTTCTGCCAGTTTCTTTGCCTGCTCTACAAATTTATCGTAAGTTACTCTCTCAACTTCGAAATTTGTTTTGTCTTTATTCCAAATAGGCACTCTATTAAATAGTTCATCTGATTTATCAGGGTCAAGAATCCACTCTCTCTTTATAGGATGGCCGTCTATGTCAACCCAATCATCTGCTTCAACTTTTAGGTTGGTCTTTTGATCTGTTGTTCCAACTATTTTTTTCCCGAATTCTTTCTCATATGTTGCCGCTGTATGAAACTTTGGCTCGTAAACAGAATAATCTTTTCTTACAGCCTTTATTTCTCCTGTATGCGAGTCAACAACCATGACAGGCGCTTTATCCTCTTCCTCCTTGTATCCCCGAAACAGGCTCTCACCGGTCTTCTCTTTTATCTCGCTTAAAGGCCTGCTCCATTCATGGGTGTGGAAGACAACTGCTCCGCCCTTTGTAGCTTCTGCTGCGAATTGTATCGCTCTCTCGATTTCCTTGACAGCAAACTGCCTTGCTTGGTCGTGAAAACCCTGCTCTCCGTATCCTGCAAGGCTCTGAGCGTGAAGAGGAGCGTGCACGCTCGTCTTAATTTCGTTAATCTCTGCCAATGCTCGCATGTCTGCTCTTTCTTTTGAGCCAAAAGCCTCTGGGCTTGGCTGTTGCGAGTTGCTTTTGCCTGCGCCCATAAAACTAAACTCTATCTTGCCTGCTCCCTCCCTTATCCTTGCAGCAAAAGCCTGGAGCTGGTTAGTCATTGGATTTGTACTGGTTCCGATCTCCTGCGGACCTAGAGTGCTGGTTTCTAGAGGGACTCCTTTCTGAGGGGGAACATCTGCTGGCTCAATCTTTCCATAATCCCTGTCCAATGAATGATAATAATCTCCGAACATCATGGCCTATAATCACCTGTTTGCTCTGCTCTTTCTCGGATGCTCCTGTTTATCTGGTCTATTTTTTTTAGTTCTCGGGTAATATAATTATCAGGGTCTTTGCTGGCGTAAAACTCGCTCTGCTTCATCCTCTCAGCATGGTATTGCACTAAATCAACAAAGCTCCTCTCTGTCGAAGTAAGAGACCTTTTAAGAGCATCCACTGCCAACCTTTCGAGCTGGTTCATCACATTATAATTAGTAATATCATAAACAGTCGGGTTGCCCCGCAGGATCTCCTCAATAACTTCGCCATATCCTCTCTGCTGAGGAACCTCCCTGACTCTGCCCTTATTCTCTTCCTCTGCAATTGCTCCTTCCAGGCTTCTTTCCTCTGCCTCTTTCCTCTTACGAGCCTCTTCAAGCTCTTCAAACTTTCTCTTCTCCTCAAGAGCAATCTCTTCTATCTCTTCCTCTATTTTCTCCCTGGCTTTCTCAATTTCTTTCTTGCTCTTAGTCTCAAGCTGCTCGAGCTCCTTCTTTTTCTCCTCAAGCTCCTTTTTCTTGTCCTCGAGCTCTTTGCGCTTAGCCTTCTCCCAGGCTTGAAGCTTTTTTATCCTTTCCTCTGCGCTAATATCATCATCTTCTGCCATGACATAAAGGAATGTTGTTTTGTTTTTAATTATTTTTTTATTTTTAACTACCGCCTTGCAAACTTCAGATTCTGTTTTTCTTTGGCGCTGCCCCCCGGATGGGGCAACCCCGTCAAACGCGCTAAGATTCTATGACCAAGGAAGTTTGCACCTTAGGGCGGTATTGGAATTAACTATCATTAACTCACCAGCTGAGCATGGCGTGGGCTTTTTTGTAGTTCTTGTACATCTGATACATTTCAGCAGAAGCTGCCTTTGCAGCGCCCTTGGGGTCGCCTTTGGTTTTCTCTTTCTTTTTCCCGAACAGCTCTGTTGGCGCGAATAATGAAAACATCTCGCCGAATCCTTGGAAGACTGCGAGGAAAGGCTCGAACATGCCTGCTCCCAAGCTCATATCGCCTTGCCTTTTTTTCTTCTTTTCAGCAGCTTCCTTAGCCTTGCGCTTCTCCTCAAACTCCTTTTCGCCTGCTTCGTACAGATATTTTTCCAAATCCTCGCCCAAAGCATCCATTGCTGCTTTTACGCTCTCATCCACCATGCCGAGAAGCATCATGTCTTCTTCCTTTTTCATTTTCTTATAAGCCTCTATCTGGCTCTTGGTCCACCCATAGCCCCTGAGAGTGACTTCTACAACGCCGACGTGAATCGGTCCTTTGTGAGCGTACTGGTCCCTTTGAAAGCTCAAGTCAGGCCTAGTCCTGTGCCTGAAAGTAGCTATGAGCGTTGGATGGTAAGAAGTAGTGCTGTCCTTGTAAGCCAATAACTCTATCTCAGTAATGCTCGTCTCAAAAGAGCTTATTAGTTCAGGGCTTTCATTCATTTCAGGATTCATCTGAAGCCTTGCAATATTTTTTAGGTAAGGCTTAACCCAGTTCATATACATCTTGATGACGTTCCAGTGCTGGCGCAAATACTTTAATGTGAAAACCCTCCTGTTCTCCAATTCCTGGTCGCTCTTAAGCTTCCAATTAATAAAAGCATACATCTTCCTCCTGAGGACTTGCTTCACGTTCTTGTTGAACTTCATGGCATCAATAGTCTTGTCAAGATCATCAATGCTGTAAATATGAGTGTTGAAGAACAAGTCAGGCAGTATGGTGAAGCCAACGCTCTGAGCAAGGTGATAAATGCTTCCGGGCTGAATCTGCTGGCCTCGGTTCTCAACAAGGTCAGTGTATTCTCCTTTTAATGCGACGTCAGCAGCAGCTATCTTACCCCAATGCTTTCTAGGCTCAAGCTTCTCATCCAGAATCCTTAGCTCCCTGACAAGCTGGAATAATTGCTTAATCATCTCAGAAATCCCTTTCAGATAATTAGAAACCCTATCCTGCTGTATGCCAACCCTTGATTGAGCAGCGCCCCAGAAAGCGCTCTGCTCGCTAGCAGTGAATATATCAGTTAATTTTTCAATGTGAGGATAAGAGCTTTCCTGCTTCATATAATTAAGGAGCCAATAATAAGTTTCCTCAATGCTTAGATTAGCAGCCTCAACCACAAGCCTGTAGCGCTTAAAAGGAGCAGGATAACCTGTTTTCTGATAAGCTGCGTAAGGAGAAATTTTAGGGTCATAAGTCTGGATGTTAACCTCCTCTGCCACTTCCATATCAGCATCAGAAGGACTGATTTGTTCGTCCTCCTTAACAGGAAACCACGTCTTGTCTTCCTTCTGGCGATACTTAACCTTGGCATTCTTCTTCATAAAGCCGTGCTTTACCAGCAACTTGCCAATATCATCCATGCTCATGCTTAACCTTCTCCATTAATTCATTACTTTATAAATATTACCCAACCTAACTCTAATTATGTATTAATAATTTCAATTTAACCTCTTTTGTGATAACAAACAGATTTCTGGCTTAAAAAGTATATAAAGCTTTTGCTAATTAAAAATCTTAAAAATAAAAAATTAAAAAGAATAAACAAAAGATAGAAAGAAATTAAAAAGAAATTAAAAAGCTATGTCTAACACCTATTTCAGCCTCAGCGCATCCAAATTCCTTGGAGCTACTGTCTCGACTTTGGCTAGCATGTGCAGGCTCTTGGCTAAGTCCAGGCATTTGCTGTTTTCTCCATGCACAATAATCACCCTTTTAGGCTTAGGGTTGCAGTGGTTGACGAACGCTACAAGCTCGCGCCTGTCACTGTGACCTGTTATCTCGAGCTTTTCAACATCCATGTTTATTTGCACTGTCTCGAACTTGTTGCCTTTCTGGAAATTGATTTCTTTTTCTCCGCGCTGAATCCTGCGGCCAAGGCTTCCCTCGCCTTGGTAACAAGTAAAGATGAGCAGGTTCTTTGGGTTCTCTGCAAGCTGCTTCAAGTACTCGACGCTTGGCCCTCCGACTAGCATTCCGCTGGTTGCGAGTATAACGCAAGCCCCTTTCTCCTCAATTAAGTCCTGTCTTTCCTTCGGGCTTCCTATTCTTTTGATATTAGCTCTTAGGAATGGGTTGTTGTCTTTATGGAATATTTGCTGCCTGAGTGTTGAGTTAAGATACTCAGGATATGCTGTGTGTATTGCCGTGATATCCCATACCATTCCGTCGATATACACAGGCAGGTCCTCGCTGAGCTTGCCTTCTCTTATGAGCTTGTCTATTAACACAATTATTTCCTGAGCCCTTCCGCTTCCAAGGACAGGCATGAGCACTTTTCCTTTTCTTTTTATAGTCTCAATTATGTGCTCGCTGAGCTGGTCATCTGCGTCTTTTGAAGGTGGCATCACATTATCCTTGCCTCCATAAGTTGACTCAATGATAAGAGTCTCAAGCCTCGGAAAGTTTGTATTCGCAAGGCTGAGCATGTTAGTCTTGCCGTACTTCACGTCGCCAGTATAGACCATGTTGTGCAAGCCGTTACCTATGTGAATATGTACAAGAGCGCTTCCGAGGATGTGGCCTGCGTTGTAAAGCGTAATCCTGACATCAGGAGTGATGTCTGTGACTTCCTCATAATCCAGGCAGATTGTGTGCTTCACCATTTCCTTGATGTCATCAGTAGAATATATTGGCTCCTTGGCTTCGTTCCTCTGAATCTTGATAAGGTCGAGTTGAAGCAGGATCATAATATCCCTGGTAGGCGCTGTGCAATATACAGGCCCTCTATAACCCATCTTAAATAGGTATGGTACGAGTGCGCAATGGTCTAGGTGGGCGTGGCTTACAATTACTGCATCAAGCTCTGCAATCTTAAGTTCAGGAGCATCAAGGTAAGGGTAAGCTTCATCCTCATTAGCCACGTCTAACCCGCAATCAAGCAGCACCCTGGACTCTGGAGTTTGCAATAAGCAGCAGCTTCTTCCTACCTGCCTGGCCCCTCCTAGGAAGCTAATCCTTATCCATTCCTCTTTCTTCTCCCTTCTGAGCCAGCCATTATATATTCTCTGGCCTGTCTTGTGCAGGAACTTTCTCCTGTAATCATTGTTCTGGTAAAGCACCATACGTATGCTCTCGATAAGCTGGCTCTTGATAGCAGGCGTCCTCCTAATATGAGGAATCCACAGCGTCTGTTTCTTGATTTCCTGCAAGTTCTCACCCTGCTTGCCAATAGCCAGTCCTGGCTTTTGTACCTCGATAATCACAATGCTTCTTTGGACGTCAAATATTATCTGGTCAACTCTAGCCTCTTCTGTCACGATATTCTTGATAATCTTCTCTGCCTTTTCCTGCTCTATACAGATGGTGGGGTCTGGCCTGAGCTCAATCCTCTTCTTTATGGTGTTAACTACTTCCCTGACGCTTCCGCCGTCATCCAGGAAGAAATCCTTGTTCTTGGTGTAAAGCACTATATTTGCTCCTTCAAAGACAGCATCGCTTATCTTTTCCTTGGGCAAACGGCTTAATATTTCATCTATGATTTCCGACATAATTTTCTCCTCCGTATAATCAATATTAATTTAAATCATTTCTTAATTTATCTTACAAAAAATTGCGCGGGTTTAAAGCCCCGCCCTTTAGGGCGCAATTTTTTGAACAAAAGCCTGTCTATCCATGCGAGCGCCGTAAAGCCATGGGCTTTAGCCCATGGTTAGGCGCGAGCGACAGGCTTTTGTTACATTATCAGTTTCCTAAAAATCATTCAATCTTTTTTTTTTTATTAGATTTGAAATCTCAATAGTAAAAAAATAAAAAATATTTTTTTTGTTTAGAAACTTTCAAACTTTTTCTTTTTATTCTTATTCTATATCTCTCTATTTTATATGTTTAGTTTATTCTGCCTTGGTATTAACTTTTTTGTGAGCAGCTTTTTTGGCTCCTCCCTTGTTTATCACATAAACATCAATGCCTTCTCCACTTGCAGAATCCCTTTGCATGGCAGCATTCACTGATTTTATAGCCAGGTCAACGCCTTCAGCTTCAGTCATGTCTTTCTTGTAAAAAGCCTCGAGTACGCCATAAGCAATTACGCTGCCGCTGCCGCTAGATACAAAATCATCAATGTCTGTTATGCTGCCATCAGCGTACAAGTCATAAAGCTGAGGGGTGTTGTCAAAGCCTCCGAGCAGGAAGTGTGTAATGCCTGGTATGATGCTGAACTTTCTCACATTATTATAAACAATGTTGGTCAGGAGATTGGCTGCTTCTTTTACTCCCGGAGCCCTATCCACTCTTATCTCTTTGAGCTTTAGCTCTGCCTTTAACAACTTGACTAGGAGTTGGATGTCGCTGACCACGCCTGCAGTTGTAATAGCCATCTTATCATTAATAGGAAATACCTTGTCAACTTTCTTGCTGGCAATGAAATTACCTGCTGTTGCTCTCTTATCTGCTGCCAGTATTACGCAGTCCTTGCACATCAAGCCTACTGTTGTTGTACCAGTGTTCAAGACTTCACTTTCTTTCATAAAAAATCACCGCCTTTCATAATGGTATATTATGTTTATATTGCATATTGCAAAAATTATTTTTTTATTGTTTATTCTTGTTAGAACAACCTTTTCTAGAGGTAAAAACCTTAGTTAATGACAAAAACCTACCATATATGGTTTTTGGCACTCATAATTCCACTTAAGGTGGGATTATGCTGTTTAAAAAGTTTGCTATTTTTTTATGGGTTTGCCTTAATGTTAGCCCTCATCCATTACTGTGGTGAATACAGAGCCTGATATGTTGTGTGCAGGATAGCCCCCTCCAGCCCTTGCGAATGTTATCACTAAGTCAATATTCTTTTTTTCTCCTCCAGTAGGAGGCGTGTTCATTAGCACTGTGAGAATGCCCTTCTGGCCAGAAGGCAATGGGTCAGGATTAAGGCTTGAGCTAACAACAGTCTCCTCAACTCCAGTTACAGATGTTATTGTGATGTCCTTACCGAAATTATTCCTTAAAATAAGGTTGACTGAGCCGTTGCTTATTACCTGGTATTCCACGCACTCAAGCTGCTTACCAAAGTCACAAGTATTTGGAAGAAGATTTTTAGGGCTTAAGAAGCCGAAATACGCCAGTGCCCCTACTGCTATGACTGCTGTCAGGATTGCCCAACCATAAGTAGTCAGGTATTCAAAAGCAGCCTGAGCTTTTCTGTTATTCACCATCTTTTTTATTATCCCTTATTTCATTATTATTATTATTTGATTCTTTATTGAACATCTGTGTAAAGGTTTCCTTCAAACCTTTGTGGATACATACCCATTGCCATGGTGTAGTTGATTAAGAACTTTATCTTTACCTTGTTGCCAGTCATACCAGTGAACATGCCAGCGTTTGTGCAGGTAATAATCATATTCTCATCAGCAGCAACAGACACAGGGTTAGCATCAGAGTTTATTGTGCAAGTATCTACAGGTATGCCTGTACGATTCTGATCGCTAGTAATGCTGATTATGTCAACATTCTTAAGGCTTCCTCCTTTGCTGTTGACAAGGTAAATGCTGAAGTCTCCTGTATGGATTACATAATCTCTGCAGTTAAAGCCTGCCTCAACAATGCATTTAGAAGGCAGTATCTTATTAGGGTTGAGCACTCCGAAGTATGCTAGTGCTCCTATCATTACCAATACTACAAGAAACGCCCATCCATAAGTAGTCATGAATTCCAATGCTGCCTGTGCCTTTCTCATTTTACATCAACCTCAGTGTATCAACCTCATTTTTTTTACTATCTACTGAACATCACCGTAAATCTCTCCTTTTATTGGATTCCAGAACGTGGCATCTGTCTTCTTAAATAGGATGGTAACATCGAACTTGGCCTTTTCACCAATGGGAAAGACGTTTGCCCCAAAAGTGCAAGTCACTGTTCCGGTCCTGCCTGCGCCTAATGTAAGGCTGCTGCAAGCTACTGAAGGATTAGTGCCACCCAGATAAGTTACATTGCTGATGGTAAAATTAGCTGCAGCGCCAACGCCGTTCCTGAGCCTAAACTCAAGCACTCCTGTACTGCCAGTTATCTGGTATTCAACACAGCTAACCTCTGGGCTGAAAATGCACTTACCAGGAAGAATCTTCGTAGGACTCAGCACTCCGAAGTATGCTAGTGCTCCTATCATTACCAGTATTACAAGAAACGCCCACCCGTACGTTGTCAAGAATTCCAATGCTGCTTGTGCTTTCTTCATAAAATTCACCTCATTAATTGTTCTGTGTTGAATGAATGATTAAAATAATAACCTAGTTTAATAGTGTTATTTTTTATACTTAATTTTCGGGAAATTTTGCGAAATTTCTCATCCCCAAAAAACGCATAATATATATAGTATATTGATGCTATAAATTTTGTGCGGTTTTTGTTATATAAATGTTTGCTTTCTAATATTGCGCCCAACCGCATTGGAAATTTTTGATTATGGTTCCGCGGATGCTGCCTCCAATAAAACTTGTTTTATTGGATCAGCAAACTTTGCTTGCTTGCTCCCCGAAGGGGCCGACCCCCGGCGACGCATTATCCTCTTTATTCCTAAGAAATTTCAAGCAAAATTGCCGAGCAATTTTGATGTGCTCAAAACTTTGTTTTGACACGCAAAATTATGGATTTTGCTGTGGCAAAAAAGTTAACTTTTTTGCCACCACCTTATTGCGGTGTTGGGCTTGCTTGTGAACTTAATTTAAGGTATTATTCCTCCGAGCATGGCTTCAAGGATTGCTGAGCATATGAAATACATTATCAAGCCACCGATAGTGAACAATGGAACATACTTGAGCCCGCTCTTAACATCACCTTTCTCAATCGTGCTGATTATTACAGAGGAGAAAATGGCTATTATGCATATGGCTGCAACTGAGAACATCTGGAAGTGCATAGGATTGATATTGGAAGATGAGAATTGGAACATTGAAGTAGCAGTAGTTGTCTGGAAGCTGCTGCTTATCCTGCTGCCGAACCTTAAGATGATAGTCAATAATTGTTTTGAAAGGGCGAATAAGCCAGGCATTATTCCGACAACAATGGCTGCCATGAAAATCATGTAAGTAAGCGTTGCTGCAGTCATCTCTGCCTTTAATGCCTTGGTTTTTTTCAGGTTGGCAACAATGCTGTCAATAACTCCTGTTATGCTGCCTCCGCTTATAATCTCTCCTTTAAGCAATTCCATGCTCCTTCTTAGAACAGGAGAATTATATTTTTCTGCGAATTCCTGCAAAGCCTCTGTCACGTCATTGCCAGTCGCCACGCGCTTGCTCACAATACCTATCTCATTAGCAAGTATGCCGAACTCTGGCTTCAAGGCGCACCACAATGACTTTTCAAAATTCATACCTCCCTTCAAGTTGGTTGACACCATGGATAAGTAATCAGGGAGCAAGTCCTCTAATATTTTGGTCCTCTTATAAATCTGGATGTTAAGGTAGAAATAAAGAGATAATATTATCAATAATGCGATAACTGCCTGTATCAAGAACCAGAAGACAAATGTCAGGATGAAGAAAACGATTATAGGCTTCTGCTTGATTGCAGGATAAATGCCGGGCACATATATGAAATAAGTTATGACTGCGGTCACCCAGAAGAGTATCCCAAAGAACTTGTAAGGCACACCATCTATTCCTGCCTTTGACAAGTACTTTCCAAGGCCTATCCTGACCTTCTTTGGTATGAATGCTTTTCCGAATTCATCAAGGTATAATAAGCTCATTTGATTGTTTGCCTCTGATTGGTTATTGAACTTAATTTTTCACAGCGTCCGACGCCTTGCAAACTTTTGATTCTTTTTTTCTTGGGCGCTATCTCTCCGGATGGTCACAAAAACTCTGTTTTTGGGACAGACGAAACTTGTTTCGTTGTGCTAGAAAACTTTGTTTTCTTCGCACATCAAAAGAGCCCTGCTCTTTTGCTTGGGCAACCCCCAATTAACGCGCTAAGCTTCAATTATCGAGGAAGTTTGCACCTTAAGGCGGTCTCGGACTTTAATGCTCATATATTTACATTGGGCCTTATGCCTTTGAAAAGGCTGACGAACACTAATTCTATCAGGAAAAGGAAGAGGGCGAACACAAAAAATGTTGAGGGAGTGATGCTGAGGGAGACTAATCCTGCAACTACCATGAACAAGGTCATTCCCAGGCTCGGCATCACAACAGCTATGAGCATGTAAAATAATGTGAGGCTGTTCAGCTTCTTACCATATCGCTGTATCTCCACCAGTTGCTCATTGGAAATCTCCTCTATGACTGCTTCCAGGTTATGGGTAACATCAATGCCTATCCTTAAAGCGTTGTTAATCTGAAATAATATTCTTCGCATCTTCTTTGAAGGGCATGAATCGCTTGCAGCTTCGAGAGCTTTCTCTAGCGGAGTGCCAAGCTCTATGTTTCTGACTATCTCCTTAAAATAAGCATTAGCCACGCCATAGCTCTGGCTTGCTTCCATGATAGCATTGATCAGAGGCTTTCCAGAGTTGAGCTTGATGAGCAGGAATCTACCTGCAAACAAAACATCCTTGTCAATCTCCTTTGCCCGCTTGCTAATCCTGGCATCAACAGCTTTGAGAAGCACACTGTAAGCTAGGAAGAAGAATACTATCCCAACCAAAAATACCAGCACAATCGGCTTGTCATCCTTCTTTATTATGAAGAAGCTGAGCGCGCCCATGAGTATGCCAACGAACAACGCGATTTTCCTGCACTGGTTCATAAAATCCTTAGGTGACTTATTTATGCCTGCTATGACAAGCTTTCTTTTAAGAAGGGTTAAACTTTTTTGTTTTTGAGTGAGCATTATGAGCCTCGATTGGTTCAATTTATTTTTTTATTAGTATAAATTATTTTTATATGTAATTTTTTCATATCTGATTCAAATATACCTACTTTTTAATTTCTTTTGTTATCTCTGCCTTTTTGGTAGGGGATTCTTTTGTTAATTTTAATTTGATTAACAAAAAAGCATACCTTGCCCTTTAGGACGAGGTTGTTGATTAGCTCAATCACTAATTTAATTCATTGCCAATGTGCCCATGTAATACTTCGCCACTATCAATCCTATTTCGTTAACATCAAATATCTCTTTTTTCACCATCCACTTGAGAATTCTCACTTTCTCCTTCAGGTCCAGCTCAATCTCTTCATCTGTCATGCCTGTATACAGCTTAAGCCTTTCTATGATGGTTTCTGACTTGGCAGCCTCTTCAAGAACATCCTTTGCCACATTAAGCTTGATAAGGACTTTGGCGTCTCCAGTGGGAAGCACCTCGGCAACTTGGAGAGTTCTCCTCTTACCCGTTCTCCTGTTCCTGTTCTGGA
The DNA here is from genome assembly GCA_016932315.1 of Candidatus Woesearchaeota archaeon. Lineage (GTDB taxonomy): Archaea > Nanobdellota > Nanobdellia > Woesearchaeales > SM23-78 > SM23-78. Next base: position 8,499 of record JAFGDD010000013.1, on the reverse strand, counting down.
TGACTATCATTGAGAGCGAGGCTATCATTGGCTTTGGAATCTCTATTGGCGGGTTGGTAAGCCTGGTGACAACTTCTTCTGCTGTGTTGGCGTGCAAAGTAGCATATACTGAGTGGCCTGTGTGCATAGCCTCAAGAAGAACCTCGGCTTCTTTTTTTCGCCTGATTTCTCCTACGATAATCCTGTCAGGCCTCATTCTGAGGCTGTTGACAAGCAAGTCAAGCATAGTGACTCCTCCCTTGCCTTCAGGGTTGGGCAGCCTAGTTTCCATAGGCACCCAGTGGAGGTTGCTTGGCAGTGTAAGTTCCCTTGTGTCTTCTATGCTGATGATTCTCTGATTGGGCGGGAAGAAGTTGCTTATGACGTTAAGCATGCTGGTCTTTCCGCTTCCTGTTCCTCCGCTGATGATTATGCTGAGCTCGTTCTGCACAGCAAGCCAGATAAGGGATGCTGCTTCATAGCTAAGCACATTCTCCTGGACAAACTTGGTAATGGTCCAAGGATCCTGGGCAAATTTTCTGATTGTGAGAGTGTTACCCTTGGCGCTTATGGGAGCCAAAGTTGCATTCACCCTGTCTCCTGTTAGGAGGTGGGCGTCCATGAGCGGGTTGAGGTTGGTGATTTCTTTGCCTACGTCACGACCTATCATGGTGGCAAAGTGCCTTATCCTGTCCTCTGTAACAATCTTTATGTTGGTCATAAGCCAGCCATGCCTTCTGTGATAAACCCATACTGGGTCCTTGTGATTGTTGATAACTATTTCTTCAAGTGCAGGATCTTGGAGCAGTATCTCAATCTTGCCGAGGCCCAGATTCTCCTCAATGAGGTAATTGATGAGCATGTTGGTGGTCATCTCATCTGCTTTTGGGAAGTACTTGTGTATGAGCTTTCTTATCTCGTCCTTGAACCTTTGCCTGATGTTGATGAGCTCGTTCTGCTCAAGATTCTCTATCTCTTCAAGGCTCATCCTTGAAATGAATTCCTGTCTTATTTTTTCGAGAATTATCTTGGTGGCATCGCTGATGTTGGTTATGGACACAACATATTCAGGCACTGCCTTTTCTGCTTCAGCATATATGCTTATGTCTACGACTATATTGTTAACTGTTATTGTGTACCTGTCAATCAGTTCCTTGCGCGACAGTTCTTTTGCGCTTCTCTCAATCATCTCTGTCATTTTTGTTTTTCACGAAAAAGTTAGTTCATTGTTGAAGTCACCTTGGGCAACCCGAGAGGCATCCCCTGTCCACAAGCGAAACGAAGTTTCGTTGTCATAGAAATGCTCGGCATTTCTAGGATGTTAGCAATTTATTGCTCCCTTCTCAAAAGCCTCAAGGCTTTTGTAGAAGCCACCATGCACCTAAAAATTTTTAACAAAAGTTTTTACGGTGCCATGGTAGGTGGTGGCGGCTTCATATTATTTAATTCACAGTCATCTGTGCATTAATCTTTTGCACATTCTTAACAAACATTATCTTGTGCTCCAACACCTCGACTGCTTTTAGCAAGCGGTATTTCTCGTCAAATGCTTCATTTGGCAGGAGTTGGATTCTGTGCTTAGCTTCCAGTATTCTGTGAGTTGATTCTTCATTTTCTCCTTTTTCAAGGAATTGCTGGGCTTCTTGCAGCACTTTATCAATATCAGCTATTTTGTCCTTGTAAACAGAAGCAGCTTTTTTCCTCAGGTCATCTTCCAGTAGCTTTATGTCCTTATGGGCTGATAGTATATCTTCATAGAGCTGCTTCTTTTCTTCAGCAGGCTGCTCTGGATAATTTGCAAATACCTTTTTCAATTCCTTGTAGGCACTGATTGCGCCAAGAGCATCTTTTTGTTTCAGCAAGCCTTTGATGTTGTTCATCCTGTTGTTTAGGTCTTGTCTTATTTTTTCTCTAGAATCCTCTTCCTTTTGTTTTTCCTGTAACATAATGTTTTCTTGCTCTGTTGCTTCCTTTGCTTTCTGCTTCAGCTTCTTGATGCTTTCATACAGTGCAAGAGCGTCAGCCAGCAGGGCTGTTTTTTCTGCTTCCATCTCGTGCGGGAACTGCTCGAGCAATGTTTTTAGTCTCTTGTACTCTGAAACGCTGTTCTGTATGTCATTCTTCTTGATGAGCTCTGCAATTTGGTCGTGGCTCTTTATTATCTCTTCTTTAAGAGTCCTTATCTCTGCGAGCCTTTGCTCAATTATTTTTTCTTCCTCAATATTTTTTTCCTCGCTTACCTGAGCTGTAATCTTTTTCTCCTGCTCCTCGCGCATGCTTTCCTTGAGCTTTTTAATAGTGTAATAAATGCTTAGGGCAGAATCATAGGCTTCAGACTTCTCTTTCTTGTAAGCTTCTGGAATTTTTTTGATGAGAGATTTGAGTTCCCTGTATTGGCTTACTGCTTGTTGTATGCTCTCTTTGCTAGCAGGTTTTTTGTTGATGGTTTCCTCTAGCTCCTTTTCTTTTGTAGTTATTGAACTCATCAGCAGGTCTATGTTAGCTATGCTAGCTTCCCTGTCTTCTGCTGTTAATCCCGGAGTTTTGAATAATCCTTTATTCTCATATTCTCTTATTGTGTCAAACAGATTCTTTTTACCTTCTTCTTTTGATTCAAAGTCTTTTATCTTCTCATACATCTCTTCCATTATTGTGTAAAGCCTTTTCTTGCTCAAAGAAGTAGGGGGAGCCTTGATGTAGTGGTTCTTCACATCCTCGAATATTTTCTGAGCCTTGCCAAGGTCTCCTTCTTTTAAGGCAGAATCTATTTCCTTTGAGTAATCCTTGTTTATCTCGTAAAGGTCAAATTCTTCTTCTCTTAGGCCTGCTGCTTTCTCAGCAATGTTCATGGCTTGCTTGTCAAGGAATTCAAGTATGTCCTTTTCAATGAATTTGTCAAAATCCACAGCTCATTTCCTCTTTGTGTTTTGAATTTGCTTTTTAGTGAATTTATTGTTAGCATTATAATGTTATTATGATGATACTAGATGAGCATTGTAGGTTTGCCATAAATAGTTTATATTGGCCAGGTTTCTCTTCTTTGCCTCTCTGAAGAAGAAATCTTTTCTTCTGTTAAGCGCTGCCTTGACATGCTCCTGCCACAAAAAACTTATTTTCTCAGCAGGTATGCTCTTCTGGGCTGCCCTGGTCTTAAAATCATCCTTGTAGGCTTGGAAGCTGACTTCTGCTTCTTTCTTAACCCTTACTTCTTTGGTTTCTGGCGCCTTGTTAAGGTATATGATAGGCTTGGTGAACTTGTACTCTATGCCTACGACTTCTTCTTCCACAAGGAAGTCAACCCATGATTGTAAAAGACTTGAGCTTATCCCTAATTGCTGCGCAGCATCTGTCAGGGCTATCTTATCAATTTTTTTAAGAAGCTCGAGTAGTTCATCCACGCCTGTCTTCACAGTGTCGTCTACCAAAAACCCACCCCTTTTCAAAATGGTTACTTAAGTCTGGCATTTATTATACTAGCTGACTTACAATACTATCTACTTAAACCTAATTATCACGCGCGAGTATATATAAACTTTGTTAATTATCATTCAGTAGTGCTGATAAATATTTTAGCTGCTGCACGCGAATGTTACATCCATGCTGCTTATGTTAAATCTCTTTATATGGTTATAATCCAGCTGGAAATTCCTCGGTGAGCCTGATGAGTTAATAAGAGTGTAGTTGATAATCTCATATATCTCCTTTGTGCAGCTCATGTTCAATCTCTGCCAGAACAAGTAATCAGCCATGCTCTGGTTGTCATTGGTGATTGCAAGGATACCTGGATGGGTGTGGTTAACAAAGCTCTCAATGCCAAAGGCGTCGCCGGATGAGAAGTTGCCTTTCATCCTGTTGATGAAGCTGACGCCATCATAGAAATACCTGTACTCATGGTTGTAATACATCTGCTTAAGGTCTTCTGGACTCCAGTTGCCTCCTATTTCTCCACCGCTCTTTTGTATACTCGTTCTGTTAATGGTTTGATTATAGATATCATTCATCAGGTAGAGCGGATCTTGAAGCCCGTTTATGGTGACAGTACTTGTTATTACCCTGGTATCAGCCATGTATGCGTATGAATCACTTATATTCAAGCTTATTGAAATTAGCAGCTTGATTTCAAAAGCATCTGTGGTTTGAGTTACATTGATGTACTGAATAAGGAAAGCGGAGTTTATGTTGAGTTGGTCGCTTGCAGTGTTCTTCATAACATCAAGGTATTCAATCATTGATTTATTGTCCATCCACGGAATTGACTGGCTTGGCGTGATGTTGCCGTACTTTATGCAATAAGTGTAGTTAGAGATGAATTCATCAGTTCTGTTATAATACCTGTCACGGCTGTCCATTTCTAACAGCATGGCTTGAAGCGCAGAATAGCCTGCTATGGAGCCTGCCTGCTCTGCATAATCATAAAATATGTTCATATAATCATTAAGTACACTAATCCTTGTTTCAATAACATCCAGCTTATAATCTACAGGCCTCTCAATCCTGGCTGAGAATATGGCTATGAATAATGCAGAGATGACTATTGCGAGTACAGTGAAAACCACCCCTTTCTTGTTCTTAATCATACCCGATCACACCCATATACGCACCTCAATAATAATTGGACCATAAATATAAGTGGAGTTAATAATCTTGAAAAGAATCCTGTGAGAGCTTAAAACCAGTTTTGAGTTATTGATGTTCAGCATACTTCTCTCATAAATAGATTCATTATTTAGATAAATGGAAAAGCTTCGCTCATCAGGGATTATGCCCTCGCTTATTTCAAGTACAAACCCCTTCATGATTGCAGTGGTGTTCCTATAATTTGACAAGTCAGGGTTGTTGAAGTAATGGAATTCCACTAACTGCTCTACCAGGGTGTTGTCCAGGTTGGTGATGTTGCTGTCGTTAATTAATGACTCTACATAGCTACCCTGGAACTGCCTGATTTGTGTGTTGGTAAGGAAGTTGGTGTAATCAGTCATCATCCTGAGGGTAGGTTCTGATTCTGGCTTCAGGCTGTGTGTGGTGAATATGAGTATGAGCGTGAGAAAGATTATGATGCCGGCTATCATTGCGTCTATCACAAAGAAATACGCACCTCTTTTGTTCATGAAAGAAATATTTTATTTTGCCATATTTAAAGGTTTTCAATAAATTACAAATCGCAACCATTAAAAACTCTTTTTTGTCTTCTCTTGATTGTTATGGTTGAATACGAGTCCGGGATTAAGGCGCTTGAGGAGGAAATTTCAAATACCAAGTATAATAAGAGGACTCAGCACGCTATTGGCCTGCTCAAGGCTAAGCTTGCCCGCCTTAGGGAGCAGCAGGAGAATAGGAAGAAGAGTGTCAAGAAGGGCGAAGGCTATTCTGTCAGGAGGTCTGGCGATGCCACTGTTATTCTTGTTGGCTTTCCTAGCGTTGGAAAAAGCACTCTTTTGAATGCCCTAACTAATGCAGAGTCAAAAACTGCTGCTTATGAGTTCACAACATTGGACGTGATTCCCGGGATGCTTGAGTATGGCCACGCTAAGATTCAGATTCTTGATGTGCCTGGAATTGTGAGGGGCGCGAGTGATGGCACTGGCAGGGGCAAGGAGGTTTTGTCTGTTATGAGAAGCGCAGATATGGCGCTCATAATGGTTGAGGTTAGTCACCCTGAGCACTTGCATGTTTTGCTTAATGAAATCAAGAACACAAACATACGATTGAACCAGCACAAGCCTTATGTTAAGATTAAGAAGACAACTAAGAATGGCATAAGGATTGGTAAGACTGTGAAGCTTAGAAACTTAACTGATGATACTATCAAGGCGATATTGAAAGAGTTCAGGATTAATAATGCTGATGTTCTGATTAGGGAAGAGATTAATGATGACCAGCTGATTGACATTATTGAGGAAAACAAGATTTACATGCCCAGCGTTATAGTTCTCTCCAAGGCTGACACGGTTAGTCATGAGAAGGCAGAGCAGATTAAGAGAGAGATTGGCGCTGAAGTCATTGTTAGCGCCCAGGAGCACAAGGGGCTTGAGGAGTTGAAGAAACTGATTTTTAACAAGCTCAGGCTTATTAGAATTTTCTTAAAGCAGCCTGGCAAGGAGGCTGACATGGAGATTCCTCTAATAATGCACACCAACTGCACTATCCGCGATGTTTGTGACAAGCTGCACAGGGACTTTGTGGGCAAGTTCAGGTTCGCCAGGATTTGGGGCGCCAGTTCCAAGTTCCCAGGCCAGAAGCTGCTCTCCCTTGAACATGTTCTTCTTGACAAGGATGTTCTTGAGATACATTTAAGGTAATAATTTATTTTTGCGAAGAATTTATAAATCCCTTCATTTTCTTTTTGTTACTTTAAAGTGATTCCAAATGAGTGATGGGCTTGATATAAGAGTAGAGAAATATAATGGCAATCATGCTGAAGGTAAGAGAATATACAATTACAGAGCTAGGCCAATATCTGCCATTTTCTCCAGCTATACTTCGCGCCGGATAATAGGGCACAACAACATTGTGACGAAAGGACCGAATGTTATCATAGGCACTCATTTCAGAGGCGCGCTGGACGTATCAGACCTAATATTAGCCTATCCGCGCCAGCTCTTCTTCACAGCTAACAAGGAACTTTTTAACAAGCAACTTGCAGTTAAAATTACAGAAAGAAACATCAAGAGGCACCTTGGAAAATTTGCAGCTTTTTACTTGAAGCCATTAGCATCACTCTTCTTCGGCTACATCTCTCCGAGAATGGAAAAAGTTGGGTGCATTCCCGTAGACCTCAAGACGCATGATAATGAGAGAATGAAGGAAGCAATACAAAGATACGTTGCGCAGAATAGGGACGGCGCATTCGTGCTGCTCCAGTACATGAAAAAGACAGCGCTGGAAGGGAAAAAAATGTTCTTCCTATCCCGCCACTTAAAGAATCTTCTCGACGGCAAAAGAGCAGAGAAGAAAGAGACAATCATTAAGAAAGGAGGACTACGAATGCTGGTGGACCTTTATGATGATGGCAAAGGAGTTGATGTGCCAATAACCCTTATAAGCATGAAAACCAAGTTCAACATCCTGCCCCCATGGCTAAGAACCACCATAAGAATTGCTCCGCCAGAATATGTCTCAACTTACAGAATGCCAGGAGATTCTGAGAAGACATTCGATAATTGTAAAAAGAACCTTGAGAATAAGCTTAAGGCCATGTATAATGCAGATGAGTAATTGGATAATCGCTAATCAAATGTCAAAAACAACCTCAATAACAAAACCAGATTTTTCTTTTGCAACCTTCATCTCAGAGTAAGTTATTGCCTTAATATCTCCTTTTATATTTTGCTTGTAGTTCTTATAATCATCGCCCAATGCAGTGCATTGCAATGAAAAGCTTGCCTTTTCCCCTTCATTGCCTTTTACTCTCTCATCTTTTTCTTTTATTTTGAAATCCTTGAAGCCAGCAACAAGGAAGCCTTCTGTGTCGAGAAGGAACAAGAGCTCCTCGATAAAGTCATATAGGAGGGATTCCACTCTTTTTGCAGTCAGGCTAATTTTTTTGTCAATCTTCTTCTTTATTTTAGTTGTATCCGTCAGAAAATCAAACCCTCCAATAACTACGTTTTCAAATGCTTCCTCAAGAGTCTTTCCATGAGCCCTCACTTTCAGGTCTGCTGTGTGGTCAATGTATTCATAGTTTGCTTCATGCTTTAATGACTTCATGAAAAGAAAAAAGCAAAAGCTGTATTTAAAGCTTTAGATATACCCTCCCTCTACCATTTCGTGCGGTATGCTGTGGCGGGTAAGAATTTCATCCACTCTACTAAGGCACATTCCAACATATGCTCCGTAAAGCCTTACATAACAATCAGGTGTTAATTTCAGCTCTTTCATAACGTTTTCTGGTTTTTCCTCATATAATATGGTATTTTCGAAATTCTTTATTTTCTCAATCTCAGAAACAGCGGCTTCTATTTTTTCTGTAACCTCTTTTGACCTGTAGAAAACCATGCGCAACTCGTCTTCTAAGCATTTGTAGTGCACAACGAGGTTAATTATTTTTCTTTCTTTTTCATCCCCTTGCATTGCTTCAATAAGGTATAATCTCTATCTTATTAACCTTGTCTTTTTCCTCTTCCTCGTCTTCCCCACTGCCGCTAGCTTTGGGCGCATCGTTGCTTAGCACAGGGGTGTCTCCGAACAACCCTATCATTCCTGTTGAAGCATCGCTGCTGGTGTTGAACTCTCCTCCTGAATTGCTTGGAGAGCTTTCATTAATCAGGTGCCTGAGAAAGTCAATTGTTTTCCTTATGTCGTCAGGAGAATCCTTTTTTGTGTCAATCTTTATCTCCACATCCATCACCTTTTCATTTTTAGTTAAGTTGAAAAAAATCGCCGCCATCAGCCACAGCACCGATGACATTAAGTCGAGGTGCTTGATGGCTTGGACGGGGGTTGCCCCATAACCTTTCATATCAAAGGTTAACGAAAGTGTTAGTATGGGACATTCACTGCGTGAAGCAACAAAATTCCCTG
>JAFGDD010000012.1 GCA_016932315.1 Candidatus Woesearchaeota archaeon | reverse complement strand
TAATGTTGCGGTGATATATAAGAATTAATTACATTAATAAGTATATAATATAATAATATATTAAATTTCTGATTATTCTATCTTGCAGCTCTCAAACCAAGGCTCCTTGTACAAGTCCTTGATTATCTTGTTAACACTGTCCCTTGAACCCTCAATCAGGTAAGTTATGGTTATCTTATTATCTTTCTTGTTAATGTCAAAAGTCATGGTCTTGTATTTCTTAGTGTAAAGCAGCAAGTACTGCCTGAGCTCTTTCTCGTGCACCAATTTGTTGGTTGTGAGAATGATTTTCTTCTGGTAAGAGCCAACTCCTTTGGTTTCTAAATGCTGGTCAATGAAGAATACTATCCAGACAGATGCATACATGATTGCGCTAATAAAGAGTTCCCCTATGCCTATCATTAACCCGAATATTGCAAATAGCCATATGCTGGATGCTGTTGTGAAACCAAAGACTTTATCAGAGCCTTTTATTAATGCGCCAGCCCCTAGGAAGCCTATGCCTGTAACAGTCGCTCCCAGAAGAGCCACAGAATTCTCTAACCCCATCGAATCTGCTACTAATCCCATGGCGCAAGCTCCAAGCGAGACGAATATAAAAGTGCCAAACCCCACTGGCTTGTGAGCTTTTTGCCTTTCAAGCCCAAAGATAATAGAAGGAATGGTTGTTAACAGAATCCTCAGAATAATGATGAGTGCATGCATGCATCCAACAATAATATCAAGTGTTTTTATAGTTTTCTAAAAATCCAAAAATCCAAAGCTTTTTTATAATGTAAAAGATTTCTTTTTTGAATGGATTACTTGCACGGTGAAATAGAATTAAGACAAAGGCTAAAAAGGAAAAAGGCATTATTCTTTAGAACTAGGGATCTGCTTTCAGTCACACCAGCAGTAGGCCTCGCTGTTTTTCCTAGGCTTCACAATAGCTATGCATCAGGCTGCATTGTCAAATTGATGAAAAACAAGAGAGGGGTATATTTCTCTATGCCCTCCTTGCTCGATTATGAAACTATTTATTTGAAGCCAGAAGATAAGGAGAAGATTCTGGTAGAGCCAGATTTCAAATTTAAAGACCCAAGATTAATATCTGTATTTCAGTGGAAAGGCTTGTCTGAAAATAGGTTTGAAGAAAGATTACTTAGTTGCGCAGATGACGTCATGATAGGATTGTACGGGCATGAATTAGCTCACTGGGTTGACAGTAACAAGAAAATGCCTGACAACTTTAGAAAAGACCTTGATAAGATTGTTAAATCAGTAACAGAAAATCAGTATTTTCACTGTGAAGATGATGTGAAGGTGGATTTGATTGCTGCAAGATACGGGCTGAAGAAGGCAGTGCTTGCAAAAATTGATTACATGATAGGCTGCTTGAGCTCTTACCCGTCTCCGGGAAGCAAAAGTTTTTTTGCCCGAAAACCCAGGGAAGTAATGATTGAACTCGAACGCAGGAAAGAAGCTGTGAAGAAATATTCCTAGATACACTTATGGTTTTTTTTCAACTATAACGCTTCAGATCAATAGCTAAAGAAGTAAATGTGGCACTCTGCCATTTTCTTGTTGAACTTCAGCTCAGGCTCGTGCTCCTTGGAATAAATGAACACCTTGTCAAGCCCTTCCCAGAATGAGAACCATCCTGCAGGCTCAAAAATTACGAGCAGAAGGTGGTAGATGAAGCCTTCGCGGTCATAGAAGAAACTGGATATTATCATAAGAATCATGCCCATTGCAAACCATAGCATGCCCTGCTTTTTCATAGCATCCATTTCTTTTTTCTTCTCCTCGTAATGCTTATTGAAATGCTCCTTAAGCCTCTTTCGCACTTTTAACTCTTCTTTCAGATTTCTGAGGTTATGAGGCACCATCAGCCTAAGTTCAAACCTTCCTTTCTTGTCTCTGGCTGCTTTCATGCACTCGTTAATAAAATCATCAGATAACGCTTTCTCAGTATAAGGTCGAGGGTCAAAGTCAGAGAATATGTCCTCATAGCTGTCAAGTATCAGGCTGATATTTCCTTCTTTTATGTTTTTCTCGAGAATTTCATCTACACATTTAAACTCCTCACCCTTTTTTGCCATACCAACAAAAACAATTAGAAAGCTAGTATATAAAGTTTGCCTTGGGCGGCTCATCTTTTTTGTCTTCAACAATATCTGCTCTGTTTTTAATGAATATTTTATGATAACTTTTCTCCCTGTAATAAACTCCTGCAACGCTCACCCTGAAATCAGGCTTTCCATTATTAGGAGCCAGCGCGTCATAAACAGCATTTACAGCACTAAGGACGTCATTCCATAAAATGTTTACTTCAAAAGGCTCGCCCTTAAATGACGGTATTGGGTCGATATTTTGCCCTGTGTATGTTGATATCATCCTTCCTGTTCCTGGTTTGTAAGGCACTTCAAAATAATTATGGTTTACGCTTCCATCGCTTGCCCGCTTTATAATGCTAAGCGCTCCACCCCTGCAATTGGCTACGCCGCTAATCCTTGGCGTGTAGTTAGGCTCATCAGGTTCGTACTTCCAGTTAACCAGCGCTCTCATCAATATGCTTGTAGGAATGGAGTGTGTTTCCAGGCACCGCTTAATATCCAGGGTTTGCTTTCCATTGCTCACCACGATTGCCTGGCTCAGGTATATTGCAGGATAAATCAAAAGGTCAGGGTTGCCTTTTTTCAGGAGCTCAGGGTCTGTGACGTTCACATGTATGAAGTCAGTGACGCGGTCAACTTCCATCCTTCGCGCCTGGCTGGGCAAGCTTCTGCCTGTTATCGCATATAGAACAACTGTTTCTTCTTGAGGGCTCATGCCTAGAATTATTACCCTGCCAGGGTATTCCATGTTGGCTAGTGTTTCTAAGCCTTCATTCAAGATATCAATCCCGGTATAAATTGAAATAGCTTCTTTAACTATTATAACTGATAAATAAGCAACATTTATATATTTTGCTTTCCATAGTGAGCAAAAAAGAGGTTTTGGAGTGGTAAAGGGAAAAGCCTTATTGCTAGGTTTATTTATTTTTATACTCCTATTATATATAGGCTTCTCATCTGCTGTTTGCACTTCTGCTGATACGCCCAAGATTAAGCCGATAAATTATTTTGAGGTCGGAGAGGGGAAAACCCTGAGTTATGAGTTTAACGTCACCAATATGCCCCTGACAGGTGTTGTTTTTACTTATGCACTTTTTGATGAAAAGCTAAGAGGTTTCAGCATTAATAATAAAGGTTTTATGAGATTCACTCCTGGCAGCGACGCAGTAGGGGTTTCCAGGATCGCAATCATTGCAGCAAAAGAATCCTGTGCAGACACGCTCATTATTACTATAAAGGTTTTTGACAAGCCAGAAATAGTTTATTATTATCCACAAAACTATTCAATGGAAATAAACCAGAGCGGAAATATCCCTTTCAAAATAAGAGCTGAAGATACTGATGCTAACGATACGCTTTCATATGAGTGGAGGCTGGACTCAGAAGTCATAAACCAGTCTATAAATAAGACCAGCTATGAATTCAAGCCGGGGTTCAAGATTTTTGGAGTGCATGAAGTTTCAGCCACAGTAACTGATGGCCATAACCTTTCAGAAACCAAGACGTGGTACTTGCAAATATCAAGAGTTAACAGGGCACCTGTTCTTGTTAATAATATTTCTGCTTTTTCATTATTCAAAAATACAGCATCAGGAGCATATAATCTTAATGACTACTTTGTTGATCCTGATGGAGGGAAACTAAGATTTGAATATAAGAATGTCATACCAAGTTTTGAGCCATATGGAGTTTATTACGCTAATCTAAGCATTAACATTGACAAGACAGGCTATGTGACTTATAACCCCTCCCTGGATAGCATCGGCTATGCATACATTTTGTTCACAGCTTATGATATAATGAACAAGAGCGCTGAGAGCAACCCTGCAAGAGTTGAAGTCATTGGCTCAAACAAGTTCAAAGACCTAAATGAGACTTCTTCGAAAGATTTTTGCGGTGACTATGTTTGCAGCAAAGTTGAGGACTGCAACACCTGCCCTTTTGACTGCGGGTTATGCGTTCAGGATCAGCAGACAGGATGCAAGCCTAGCTGGAACTGTACTGAATGGGACCCTTGCCTGCCAGCAGGTTTCCATACCAGGAAATGTGAGGATGTGAATAATTGCGGGGATAACAGGAGTAAGCCAGACGAAGTGAAGAAGTGTGTTTACAATGCGAGTTGTGAGGATGGCTTGAAGAACGGCATTGAGGAAGGAGTTGATTGCGGAGGTCCCTGTGATGCTTGCTCTAGCTGTAATGATTCAATACAAAACCAGGGAGAAGAAGGACTTGATTGTGGCGCCCCCTGCGAGAATCCCTGCCCTAACTGCTTTGACAATATAAAGAACCAAAATGAGAGCGATGTTGATTGCGGTGGCCATTGCGTTGCATGTGAAGGAGGAAAAAGTTGCTTAAAGAACAAGGATTGTGAAAGCCTAAGATGCGAATACATGACATGCACCTTTGCGAGCTGTGATGATTCAATAAAAAACCAGGGCGAGCTAGGCATTGATTGCGAGGGGCCATGCACCAAATTGTGCGGCAACTGCACAGATAAGATACAAAATGCTGGAGAGGACGGTGTTGATTGCGGAGGCAAGTGTAAACCCTGCCCGGGATGCAATGATAATCAGAAGAATGGCGGTGAAACACTGGTTGATTGTGGAGGAAATTGCAGGAAATGTTTAATTCATGATTATATATTATATTACTCAACACTGATTATAATAATAATTGTGCTGATTGGATTCATCCCTCTCGGATTCATAAGCTACATTTTCTTCTTATTCACCAATCCTGACCGAGCCAGAGGGTTATATGACAACAACACGAGCTTTGCTATAATTGTATCCTTGAACAGGTTCTTTGCAAAGATAAGAAAACTTAGGAAGAAGATGGGAATGATTACCGATGATAACATAAAGAAGTTCACAGATGAGCTCTCTGAGCTGAGCAAGCAAACAGACGGCATCAAGCCATTGCACGATGAGATAGTGCGGATTTACACCGTAATCCTTGGACTGCCAGAAGAGTATGATCAGAACATATTCAACATGAAGCTTAGGACGTCAAGCATTCCATTGTTCCTGAAAATATTGTTTGCAGGTTACTACAAGAAAGCAGAAATCCTGGTAATCAGCAGCTTCATACCCCCAGAGGAAAAAGCAGATCTTATCATGGAGCTAAAGTTCCTGCTCTCAGAGGCGAGCAAAGGATAATTAATCTGAATTATTTTTGAGTTTTAAATTTAAGATTTTAAAGGCAATTTTTCTGAACAGAAAGAATTAACGTAAATATTTATATATAGCAATAAGTTTTGTTTTCTTATCATGAGAATAATCGCAGACCTTCACATCCACTCCAGGTTTTCCAGAGCCTGCTCTTCTGAGCTCACCATTATTAATCTTGAGAAATGGGCGAGGATAAAAGGGCTTGGCTTGCTTGGCACTGGAGATTTCTCCCACCCAGAATGGGTTGTTGAGCTAAAGGAAAAATTAAGAGAGGACGGAACAGGAATCCTCCGCACAGAATCAGGCTTTGCTTTTGTTTTGCAGAACGAAATCTCTCTTATATATACGCAGGGAGGAAAAGGAAGGAGGATACACCTGGTCATCCTGGCACCTAGCTTTGCAGTTGTTGACAAGATTACTGATTACCTTAAGAGCAAGGGAAGAGTTGATTATGACGGAAGGCCAATCTTTAACATCTCATGCATAGAGTTTGCAAAGGCAATGAAGAATATTAGTGAAGAGATTGAGATTATACCTGCTCATGCCTGGACGCCCTGGTTTGGCATTTTTGGGAGCAAGACAGGGTTTGACAGCATTGAAGAAGCATTCGGAGACCAGTCAAGATATATTCATGCATTCGAGACAGGGCTTAGCAGCGACCCGGAAATGAACTGGAGGCTTACCAAGCTGGACAAGTACAGGATTGTGAGCTTCTCAGACAGCCACTCATTCTGGCCTTGGAGGATTGGGAGAGAAGCAACTGTTTTTGATTTCAAGGAATTAACTTATCAGAGCTTAATCAATGCATTGCGCACTGGTGAAGGATTAGTTGAGACTTTTGAAGTTGACCCTGGATATGGAAAGTATCATTATGACGGCCACAGGCTTTGCAAAATAAGCTTCAGCCCAGAGGAGAGCAAGGCTCACAAAGGCATCTGCCCTGTTTGCAAGAGGCCATTAACAATCGGAGTGCTTAACAGAGTTGATGAGCTCGCTGACAGGACTGAGAGCGAGGTGAGGAGAGGAGCAAAGCCAGCTTATGCCAAGCCTTTCAAGAAAATAATCCCGCTGCACGACTTGTTGGCTTTGGCATTGGAGAGCGGCGTGGCGACCAAGAAAGTGTGGGCAAAGTATTATGAAATCCTAAATCTCGGAGAGAATGAGTTCGACATCCTGCTGAATATTAGCGAGGAAAAGCTTTTGCAGGCTGCAGGCAAGGAAATAGCTGATTTGATAATGAAGAACAGGAGAGGAGAACTAACTATCAAGCCTGGCTATGACGGAGAATACGGCGTGCCAGTCATTGACGGCAGGGAAATAATAATGGATAGCAGCGATGACGGAGAGCCTGGCAAGTCAGCGGATAAGAAAGAAGTTTGTGAAGTTAAAAAAACCCAGACTGGCCTGGAGGATTATTTCTAGCGAAAGGTTTCCTGTAAGAATTTTATAAGGCGCGCCGCCGCTTGAGGCGCAAATATGATTTTAGTTTTTTCTTCTGAAATTTTAGCTTAGTCTCTCAAGAATTTTTTTGAACCTGGGCTGTTCTCGCAACGGGTCGAAGTCGCTGTCGTGCTCAAGCCACCTCTTGTTTGCAAAACCGTTTTTTAATGCCTGCTCCAAGCAGTCAAGGGCTTGGTTTTGTTCATTGGTAATCGAGTAGATGCATCCGAGATTGTAAAGAAGCATTGGATCATTTGGCTCTAATTCTCTTGCCTGGTTAGCCCAAGCCAATCCCTTTTCTCGTTGGCCTAAAGCAATCAAGGCGTTGGCTCCCATGTACAATGCTCGGGTATCTCCGGGGTTGAAGGCGAGGTGCCTCT
Source organism: Candidatus Woesearchaeota archaeon (assembly GCA_016932315.1). GTDB lineage: Archaea > Nanobdellota > Nanobdellia > Woesearchaeales > SM23-78 > SM23-78. The sequence goes on along the minus strand of JAFGDD010000012.1, from coordinate 24,937 downwards.
CTGCTAACTTAACTCCTCTCCTGCGCGCATCTTCCTCTTCCTTTTTCATTCCGAGGCTGCCATATATTACCCCGGCTAAAATAGGAGATTGATAGTCATCAGGCCGAATCTCATAAGCCTGCTCATAGTGCTCTATTGCTTTTTCTCTTTCACCGCGGGAGTAGCATTCCCTTGCGTAGAAGTAATGGGCTTCAAAGGAATTAGGGTTTATCTTGATAGCTGCTTCATATTCTTTATCAGATTCTTCTTTTTGCTTCATTAGGGAAAGCAAGACTCCTCGCGATACATGAACCTCTGCAAGCCCAGGGTCGAGCTCAAGCGCTAACTTGCTGGATATATCTGCCTGCTTTATGTGATCAGGGTTGTTGTCTGCGTTCATGTAGATAAAAGCCAAGCAGTCTGCGATTCCTGCGTGCGCAAGCGCATAATTAGGGTCGACTTGGATAGCTTGTTTAAACATTTGCTGAGCGAATTTCATTCCTTTGTTATTATAATTATAGAAAAACTTTCTTCCTTGCAAATAGAACTCATAAGCCTCAACATTCTCGGTTGCAATTTGCTTTATTGCACGCCTTTCTCCTGGAGTTAAAGTTACTTTCAGGGACTTGACGACGTTCTCTGCAATCTCATTCTGTATCTGGAATATGTCTTTTAGCTCGCGATTGTAGGTTTTGTTCCAAAGCTGGAACCCATCAGCAACATTGGTGAGTATTACGCTGATTCTTATGCGCCCGTTATATTTAGAAACGCTGCCTTCAATAAGGGCTTTTACTCCAAGCTTGTCGCCTATTTCCCTGCTGTCAAGATTCTTGTTCTTGAATTGGAATGTCGAGTTTCTTGAAGCCACGCGCATCCCTTTGATTCGGCCGAGCGCAATCATCAGCTCATCTGCGAGTCCATCGCAAAAATATTCTTGATCTTTGCTAAGGCTGATGTCATCGAATGGAAGCACTGCAATTGACAGCGCATTCTTATCCTTGAAAGCTTCCGGATGGTTATTGAGTAGCTCGAGTTCAGAGCGAACTTCACCTGCAGAGATGAAGCGAAAGGCAGGATTCTTGTTCAAGCATTTCATGATTATGTTATCCAGTTGGCGCGGAACATTCAAGTTGATTTCACCTGGCCTGCGCGGAGTTTCTTTCAGTATTGAACCAATCAACTCTGGTTTTGTATTCCCTTGAAATGGCTTCTTCCCAGTCATCATCTCATACAGAATTAAGCCGAGGGCGAACACATCTGTTTGCAGGCTCTTGGGCTTTCCAAGTATGTGTTCTGGTGCCATATATTGATAAGTTCCTAATACACTAATACCATCTAGAGAGTAATCTAGTGCTAAGGTTTTTGTTTTATCGCTGACTGGCTCTTGTTCTGGCTTTTCCTGGAAGCTGGCAAGCCCGAAGTCAAGCACCTTTAGTATGTTTTCATTGTTAATCATTATGTTGCTTGGTTTGAGATCCCCGTGAATAACGTTTTTTTTATGTGCCGCCTCAACAGCCCCTGCTAATGGTATTGCGAGTTGATAAAATTGTTCCAATGGCATGCCTCTTTGCGGTATTAATTCAGCAAGGCTTTTGCCTTGAACGTATTCAATAGTTATGAAGTCATATCCCTCAAACTCTTCTATGGCGTAAATTGTTATGATGTTAGGGTGGTTGATGGCTGCGAGAGTCGTGGCTTCTCTCTTGAACCTGTTTAGCCATTCAAGGTCTTTGCTGTACTTGTCAGGCAGGAACTTGATAGCCACTTCCCTGCTAAGTTTTTTGTCTTTTGCTTTCCAAACAACACCCATGCCTCCCTCGCCAAGCTTTTCAAGAATTTGATAATGAGATAATGTTGAGCCTGGCTTTATCTGTTTCAACATTGATTCCAGAGTCTTGAATTCTGCAGTATCCGCCATGCTTATTTCTAGTAATGCGTTCTCTATTAAAAATTTTGCTTTATCATAGAATTTTTTAAGCCCCGCCGGCGAGGCGCCTTAAAATCCGTTTTATCTTATTTTTCCTATAATTATTTACAATATAGAAGATAAATAGAGCTAAAAAAAAGAAAAAAGCAAAAATAAAAAATCCACTGGAAGAGAGGGCTTGTTTTACATTCTTTTTTAGAGAACCATAAAACAAAACCCTCATCTTCCAAGCCGATAATGAACCTACTCGGGCTCTTTGGCCTTCAGCAAGGCGATGATGCTGTCGGCTTCAGCATTGTGAGCAGCCAGGATATCCTGACATATCTCCTGGACCTTGACCTTCAGGAAAGCCATGAGCTTATCGAAGCCGCTGACTTCATCCAGGTCATCGGCATAATACTCCATGCCATTCACCTCAAGGGTGAAAGCCCGGATTGGTTGTTGCAATGCGCGGTCCAGGACCCCTGGCTTTTCCTTCAATGGAGAGTCGACGAAAAAAGAGATTTTGAATTTGGCATCATTAGTGAGAGCGGTGGCGACAACACGGAGTAGGCTTTCGATATAATAGCTGTGCTCCCATTTGACACCTGGCTTTTGCAAAGCCTCTGCCAGAAGATCACCAATGGCCTTCAGCTGCTCAGAGCTGAACAGGCTGGGTTTTTTATTGTCAAAAAGCATGATAAGCCTCCTTAAGACTAGACTATTCGCAGCTCTTGAAAGAGCGCAAACAAAAAAAGAAATAAAGAACAGAAAGAAGAGAAAGAGGGCTTACTCACCCATACTCCTTTTTGGATTTTCAGCCCTCACTTTTCTCTGCGTGGAACTACCCGGAGCTGGCGTCAGTCCGCGTACGTGGCCTTGACCCGCTTGGACTTCTTCAGGTACGACGTCCAGATCCAATACCCGATAAGCCCTCCGATGACGAGCGGCAGGATGGCCCCGAAATAAGCAGCTTGGTACCTCGACGGAAGGAGAACAGGGGAAAACAGGCACCACGCCAGGTAGCCGAGATAAGTCTTGAAGAATGTGAACGCGGTCTTGACAGCTCCTGACCTTTTGGACCAGAGCCCTACGCCGGCGTAGAAGCTGAGGGCGATCAGGACCAGGGAGAAGATGGTGTCGATGGTGACAAGGGTGTTGACTCCGCTGATGTGGGAAGCTTGCCTGGCGCTTTCGCATCCCGTCATCATCCTGCTGAGGCTGGCCAGCGGGCTGAGAATGGTCATCACGACGCACAGGAACAAGAGCCAGCCCTTCACGCCGACATACGCAGCGTCGACGGGTTGCTGAGGAACTGGTGCCGGCTGCTGCTCATCCGACTTTTGCGTGTCTTCTGCCATGAGAGCCTCCTTTTTTTCTTTTTAATTCTCGAAAATAGTTTTTTCAACTGTTTCCGAGTCTATCTGTCGAGAATTCGTTTTCTTGAGAAATTTGAATCTATTTAGAACTACCATGAGTATCAACAAAGTAAGACGCTGTGAGCCCCCAAAACATGGTTTTTCAGGTTTTCCAGTCGTAATTTTGCTTTTGTGTTGATAGGTTTTCCGCTTGTGCTTCAGATGTAATTTATTGGTTCAAGCAAAAAATTGTTCCTATCAATTAAAGCTTGTTGGTGTGTGCTATATGTCAATCCTCTGTGGGGTTGATATATGTGTAGTTGTGGTTTATTCGATGTGTGTGTTTTGTTTTTTTATTTTGTGAATATGATTTTTGTAATTTTTTGAATTGTTTGTGAATATTGATTATGATTTTTTGGTTGGTTTAAGCTGTCACACTTAGTGTGTTGTTGGGTATGAGCAGTTTCTTCCATCCTTTGTTGCTCTTTTCTTCTCTTACATTGATGAGCTGCTTCTTGATAAGCGAGTCTTTTATGTCGTTGCCTTTTCTCGCGCTTAACCCTAGCTTGTTATAGACTTGGCTTACGCTTAGCTCTTCCTTCTGGACTAGTTCAAGGAATAATTTTTCTTCTGCATTCAAGTTGCCTGTGAGTACTTCGCTGTAAGCTTGCGGTTGTTTGTCAATATGGATCTGCTTTAGCTCTGCAGCGTTGGTGTTGACTCCGCTTACAAAGTAAGTTCTGCGAAGCTTCTCAAGCTCTTTCTCTACTAAGTCTTCTGTGCTGTGCTCAATAGCTTTTCTGAGCTTGTGCTCTGTCATGAACTTCTTCATTCTGTCAATAACGTGCTCATTGCTTACGTTTTCTTTTTTCAGTGCAATGTTTGGAACTTTTATCATGAATGGATCATTGTATCTTTCTGCAAGCCTGACAATGGCTTGTCCTATGTCAAGCATTGAGAAGTACTGCCTTTTATCCCTTAACTGAGTAAGGGTGCTTATCACTTCAACGTCTCCCGGCAGTATTTGCTGGAACGCAATTATGCATGCGCTGTTGCCAACAACTGTTTCAGAAAGCTTTGAGACGTGCTGATCCAAGCATATGAGTCCTACGCCGTATTCTCTCATCTCCCTGTAAATCATGTCAGTCACAGTTTCCTTGAGGAAGTTAGGCTTCTCTCTTAAGAATATGTTGTGGGCTTCGTCCACGATTATGGAGTATTGGAAATCATCAGCTGTTAGGTTCAGGTTTTTCTTTAGCTTGTAGATGTAAGTCATGAAGTATTCGCAGAAGAACTTCTTCTGCACTGTGCTTAGCGAGTATAATTCAAAGATCACTTTTTTGTCGAGCAATTCTTCAACATTCATTTCTTCTGCTCCTTTGGTGCAGAGTGCTGTGCCAAAGTCTCCGAATGTGAGCATGTGGGCAATTCTTACTGCTGTGGTCAGCCATTCTGTTTCTCTCCTGTTCTTCTTGCTTTCATTCTCTTTCTCGATAAGCCTGTCCATGACTTGGCGCCAGGTCGGGTAATTGTTTGAGCCTTGGTACACTTTAAAGTCTTTGAATGCTTCGTCAAGTGTTTCTGCTATTATCTTGGCTGTTCCATGGCTTGCATTGAAGCTTTCGAGAATGACGTCTGTGAGTATGCCAATCCATTCCTTTGGAGGCACTCCTTTTGGTGGCCTGTTGATGTTGACTTTGAAGCCGTTGCTTATGGTCTCGTTTCCGACGGTAAAGAGAAGCATTTCCTTGTCTATGAGCATTAATGGTCTGAAGCTCTTCTTCCAGTCCATTATTACAAATGGTTTTTGTTTGACTATGAAGTTCCTTATTAACTGGAATGCGAGAGTGGTTTTTCCTGAGCCGCTCATTCCTGTGATGCACATGTGCCTCTGCCAGTCATGCTCTCTCAGATTGAATGTGTACAAGTCATTGTCAGCATAGCTTATTGTGCCGATAGGGTAATCTCCTCTCACCATTTCCTTTGCAGGCGGCTCCAAAAGGATTTTGTCCTGAAGCACTGCGTGGCTGACGTACTTGATGTATAATGCGTAGATGAAGTTAGCAATCTCTTTCTTCTTTTCTGGCTCGTCTGTCAGGTTGTAGCTCATGAAGAGATGATCTATCTTGGCGCCCATGATGGGCCTGAGCTTCCTGCTCATCTCCTCGATTGTGATTGGGTGTTGCATCATTTTGTCTGTTCCTTTTTTTAATTTTATTTGACCTGATAATCTACAGCTTTTTGAGTCATTGCAATAGCTCCTTCTAGACTGTAACTGCCAGCTACGAATCTTGCCGTGTGGCAGAACTCTGCATCTCTTACGCCAGTTGTTCTAGCAAGGTCTGCTCCTGACTTTCCTGCCCACTCTGCCGGAAACAGCTTTTTATTCTGGAAACTACCTGCTTTGCTTGGCGCTGCAGTAATCACAAAGCCATTATTTCTACTAGGCTGGATTACATAAAGAATTGAAGGATCATTTGCAATACAATCCATTCCGCTCCAAGGGATGCTTTTCAAATCAATAAATATGAATCCTTTGTACTCTGCATTTTTGCTTTCTTCAATTGATTTTCTGACGATGCTCTCGGCTTCAACATTGGATTTGACAGCCTTGATTTTTCTTTGCAAAAATTCGCTGGCGAATGTAACTGCTTTTTCAAAGCCAGCATCATAATCCTGCTCTTCATTCCATAAAGGGTTGTAATGAGAAATCAGTTGCTGGAGCAGTACCGGCTTTACAAGTTCATTTTCCGGGCTGAAATCAGTGAAGCCTGTGTCATAAGCATCAATCGGCTCAACAAGTATTTTTTCTATTATTGACGCCAACTCTTCTGAACCACATAATTCAGCTCCTAGATCTTTCCATATTAGACCAAAGGAGGCGTATGGCACGCCATTCTCTCTGAGTATCTGAGCCTGGTGATGGTCGTAGTCTCCTGTTTCAGGAGAATATTTTTTTCCAACGTCAACTCTCATGTCTGCTTTAGAGAGCTCTTCTGGTTTGCTTGTCCTTATAATTTTTATTTCTGGCTTCAGAAGTTTAAGTGTAGCTATAGCAAACGCGTCGTCTGCGTGGAAAACCTGGTTGTGAGTAGCCACAACCTTTACGTCTCTTAGTCTGCCGTCCAATGATTGATTTTCGTCGTAAGTCATTTTTTGATCACCTCTTTTTATGTTCACAAGTCGACCATGCTTTCCAGCATCTTGAAGCCGTCCTTTTTGTCCTTGAATTCTCTCAGGTGCTCTCTGAGCTCTTTTTTTAGTGCTGAGATGTCTTTCCAGGCGTTGAGTTTCTCTTGGCTCTTGGATTGTTCTATTTCCACTACTTTCCTTTTTATTTCCACTATTTCCTCTGGCTTGAGGCGGTCTTTTTGCTCTGTTAAGAAATTGTTGATTTTGAGTGCAATATTGTCGAGGTCTGCGAAGATTTCGTCCCTGAGCTTTTTTCTTTCCTCGATCATCTGGGTTATGTCATCTATTAACTCTTTAATAGAATCAAGCTTCTTGTCTTGCATATCCTTGAAGATGTATTCGACTTCGAGCTTTTTGCCTTCCTGTTTTTCTTTCATTAGGACGTAGCAGTCGTCAAGCTCTTGGATAAACCCCTTTAATAGATTAGAGTATTGTATGGTCATTTTTGTTTAGCCCCCAAAATTCTAAATCATACTTGTATTTATTATTTAGTAGTAACTTGAATGACTTAACTTATTTATAAATGTTTCGTTTTTTACCGGAAAATCTGCGGAAAATGGCGAATTCGGCACTTTCATGTTTTGATTCCAGTAATGGTTTTTTCATAAAAAACAAAGGATTTTCGGGGTTGACCAATGGTTTAAATAGGGTATTCATTCTTATCCTATACTCGCTGCGCGAATGGATTGTAAGAAGCTGCCGCAGAAAAGCCATCTAGTTGAATTCCCTAGAATTTAACTTCTTATAGAAACACTTTTTTCTGCATTTTCCGAGGCGGAAAACAAGGATTATGCATTTTCTAAACTATTTGTTGATTGGCTAATTTTTAATTACATAAGACAATTTAGTAAGTACTAAATAGTGGTTACAAAATAGAAATGTTTATAAATAAATTTGGGTTTCCTAAATGAACATGACACCTAATAATATAATAGGCATAACAGAGTACGGCGCTGCTCAGAAGGTACCAGGTTCAAACATTCTCCTGCGGATTGGAAATAAATATTATCTAATTGATATAGGAAGTCACTATAACAATAGATTAGATAAGGAGCCATTGCCTTTTGATGCCCGAACTATTGATTGCTTGACTGAAAGTCACGGCCACGGGGACCATATGGGACTGTCTCTTAAACTCTTAAAGTCAGGCTTTAAAGGCAGAACCTTTGCAACTTATTGCACAGCAGACCTTACCTTACTGCAAAATAATCAAGCAGTAAAGAGTGTATTTGTTTACAACAAGATGGTCAAGGGAAAAAAGATTCCAGGCACTAACCAATGGATTCCTTTCAAGAAAATAGAATACAATGATGCTGATGTTAAGGGCTTCATGAATACCTTTGAATCATATGACAAATCCCACTTGGGATTTCCTTACAATGTCCCTATCAAACTGTCAGAAGATGCTGAAATAATGTTTTTAGAAGCAGGCCACATACCGGGCTCTGCGCAAATCCTGCTCACAATAAATAAAGATGGTAGAAAAATAAAGATTCTAAACGCAGTCGACCTTGGAAGGACAGACTATAATATAACCGACCACCCGATTGCTGATATCCCAATTGTCAGGTCTCCAGACACCAAACTCCCAAAAGACATTGATTACGTGGTTATTGAAGCCACATACGGTGATAGAACTCACAAGCCATTAGCGGATTCATTAGGTACTCTTGAAGAAGCAATAAAGGATGCTTACAAACAAAAAGGAAAACTTATCATTCCAGCATTCAGTATCATGCGAACCCAGATGCTTGAATATTTCTTCTTCAAATTTAATGAGCTGGGAAGACTGCCAAAAGATTTTATGGTATATCTAAGCAGCCCTTCTGCAGTTGATGTGAACAAAATGATACTTGAGCATCCAGAAGATATGGATACTAATGCAAGAAAAGACTTTAAGAACAAGTTGAAGAACCCTTTCAATTTTGAAAAGCTCATTATTCATAATAAATGGACCGAGACTGATGAGATCGCTAGATCAGCATCTGCTTTATCATCTGCAATTATAGCATCCTCAGGAATGTGTGATTATGGCAGGATTGTTTCTGTGCTTGAAAACACAATTTCTGACCCCAAGAACATAATCCTTTTGACAGGCTATGTATCGCCAGGAACAAGAGGCTATCTGCTCCAGAATAAGGAGAAGAAAATACCTTTCCCTGATGGACTTGTAGACCTAAAAGCTGATGTCAGGAAAATGGGCGGTATGAGCGGGCATGCTGATTGCAAGGAAATGCTGGCTCACCTCAAACACATAAAAGACCCTGCTAAAAGAGAGCAGTTCAAGGGAATCTTCATAAAACACGGCGAAAAAGAGGCGTGCTATGCGCTGAAGAGGGAATTAATCAAGGCAGGCTATGATGTTGCTTCGATTCATGTCATGGAGCGAGGCAAGGAATACGCTCTTTGAGTAACCTTTTTTGATAAATTTTAAATATCCTCTATTCTTTATTGACATTATGAGAGTCATATATTACAAAAAGGAAAAGGATAGCAAGATCAACTATTATTCTAACTGGTTTGAGGATTATTTTTATATTCCTGATTTTAAACTGCTTCTTTTCAAGCACACTCCCATAATTTGGGGTAAGCCAGAATTCAGACTAAGCTCAGACCCAGAACTTTTGAAAGAAGTCATTACGCATATCAAGCGAAAAAACCCTTACCGAGATGGAGAAATAGTTTTCTCAAAGCCAAAAAAGCTTATCTATAGCACTCCGTAAATCCAGGATATAATAAAAAATTACAATACTCCTGCCAAGCTAGAGCAAGGCATAGAAGAGCTTCTTAAGAAGATTGAAGATAAAAGATAAAATAAAATATGAGCGCCAGCGGCAGGATTTTCACCAGATTCTTTTAAAACCTGTTTTGAACCTGCGATTCCTTGCGGAGGCAGTTCTCTCTTGCTCAATCCAAAAATTTGTTCGAGACTGCTGCACTACCGAGTTATGCGACGCTGGCGTCGGCCAGAGACAGCATTCAAAAATCAGTGTGATTTTGGTTATGCGATCCTGGCACTTGAGAATAGAAAGATTCTATAAGTTAAAAAATGTTTCTGTTATTAGATTATTAGATATGTTTTAGTATCTTCTTTATTTCCCTTTTAGATGGGTTGGGATTGTAGCCTGCGATATGATAATATGTCACTATCGAATCCATATCAATTTTATGATGCCAACGCCTTTGTATTTTCTCTATTAGTTCTTTTTGGCTGTTAACACCTTCATTCAGCCATTCTTCTTCTTGAGTATCTCTTAACTGGCAAGCAATGACGTAGTCAATATTCAAAATCCCCCTTGATGGAGCCCCCTTATCAAATCCTTGTGTTTCTTCATAGGCGGGCAGTTTTGCTCCTATGGGAATATTAAGAGTATCTTTATTATATCTTATTATTCCTGTTTTTTTTGGAACTTTATCAGAATATTCTGATAAAAATGCGTCAAAATCCTGTTCAGAGAGTGATAAGTGATTCTCAGTGCATACTTTTAGCGGTGTTGTCTGCTCAAACCACAGCTTTAAGAAATCAACTATTTGGTGCTCTGCAATTCGCTTCGGCGTCATAATAGTCATTCTTTTTAAACTCAAACCTATCTTAACCACCTCAACAGTGTCTGATTATTCTAAAGAGAATATTTTAAATGAAAAAAATTAAAAAAGAAAAATTTTAATTGAATTGCTTAAGCCGGTATCTTGAAGATTGGCGGCCTGTTCTGGTCGAGCACTGTAACTTGGAATGTTTGCTCTGTGGTGTATGTTCCATCGCTCACTACCACTGTTACTGAGTAGACTCCTGCGTCATCATAGGTTGTAGTGTATGTTAATGAGTTCATCCATCCCTTTACTGTAATGTCTAGCTTGTCTCCTTCCCTATCGCTGGCGTCGGCTGGTATGGTTACAGTTTCTCCTTCGTACACTGTGATGTCGTTGATGGTTTTGAGCACTGGCGGAGTGTTCTTCTGGGCAATCACAATCGTGACTTCCTTTTTGGTTGTGCCTTTTCCATCACTAGCCACTATGCTTGCCTTGATAGTGCCCGCATCCCCTATTTTGGTTCTTAACATCCCGTTCTTGTCAAATGGTTCTGAGAATGTTACTGTCACCTTGTCTCCGTCGCTATCGCTGACTTGCGGATTTAATGTGATGACGTCGCCTTCTACTGCGTTAATAGTTTCTGGCACTCCTGTTATTTCAGGCGCCCTGTTTACATCGATTATTTTTATCTTGACGCTTGTCTCTGCTTCTTTTTCCTTGTCTCTTGCCTTTATCTGGACTGTGTAGTCTCCTGCATCGTTATTTGTTGTTTGGTAGGTTGAGGACTTCATGAATCCAGAGTATTCTACAATCACGCTTTCTCCTTCTGGGTCGTAGATGTTGCAGTCCAGTTTGAGGAGTTCACCTTCCTTGGCTGTTATTTCTTCTGGGCATTCAAGCACTGGCGCTTGGTTGGCTTTTGTAATTATGACAATGACGTCCTGGCTTGTGTTGGATTTACCGTCGCTGGCAGTTATTGTCACAAGGTATCTTCCTGCGTCCCCTTCCTTGGTCTGCCATTTGCCGTTTGCATTGAATGGGGGAGTGTAGTAGAAGTGAATAACATCTTTGTCAGGGTCATATGCTTCTGGCCTTAACTGGACCAGGTCTCCTTCTGTTGCTTTTATGACTATGCCTTCTTCTTCTGGTGCTTCTTCTGCTCCTTCTGTTGTTGTAGGAGTCTGATTAATTTCTATGTTTATCGGCGCTGTTACTGTCACGTTTGTTCCTGGCGTTGTGACCTGGCAGCCTGCTAATACAAGTGTTGCCAGGGTTATGAGAACTAATATTGCGCTATATTTCATATTAAACCACCCTTTATTAGATATTTTATTTTGCTAACTTAACAAATAGGAAAGGGATATATAAAGTTTTCTATTATCCAGTGGATAATATTTATTTTGAAGTGAAAACAAAAAACTTTTTCTTGGTGTTTCTCGTATTTTGCGTCCGACCGCCTTGCAAACTTTTGATTCTATTTTCCTTGGGCGCTATCTCCCCGTAGTATGCAAATTTTAATTTGCATATTCAAAAGCTTGCTTTTGTAGGGGGCATCCCCCAATTAACGCGCTTAGCTTTTGTTCTGCGAAGAAGTTTGCACCTTAGGGCGGTCTGGGACTTAATGTAACTGACAAATCAATTATTTTTGCGTCTTTTCAAATTCCCTGAGAATTTTTTCTTGCTCCCTGGTTAAATGAGTGGGGACATGTATGCTAATCTTGACCAGTTGGTCGCCCCTGCCAAAGCTGTGCAGGCGCTTTATTCCTTTACCTTTCATCCTAAGAATAGTTCCTGGCTGGGTGCCTGCAGGTATTTTAAGCTCTGCTTCGCCATCAAGCGTTGGCACTTTTACTTTCCCGCCAAGAGCAGCAATAACAAATCTTACCTTCTGTTCGATTAATAAGTCATCTCCTTGCCTTTCAAAAATATCATGAGGCTCAACATGAATCAATAAGTACAAGTCTCCGGTTCTTCCGCCGCGGAATCCTGCTTCGCCTTCTCCGCTCACCCTAAGCCTTGCATTGTTCATTATGCCGGCGGGAACATCAACCTCTATGGTCTTGGTCTTGCGCATTATGCCTGAGCCGTCGCAAGCACTGCATTCCTCCTTGAAAGCCATGCCTGCCCCGCTGCAGCTCCTGCAAGTGGTGCTGGTCTGGAATATTCCAAAAGCAGTCCTTCTTGTTTCGCGGTACATTCCTGTTCCTTTGCAGTCAAGGCAAGTTGTTTCTCCGCTTCCTCCCTTACCTTCGCATTCCTCGCAAACATCATTCTTGGTTATCTTTATCTTCTTCTTCACTCCACTGGCTGCTTCTTCAAGCGTGATTGTTAAATCATAGCCTAAGTCTCTGCCTCCAGCGCTTCTCTGCCTGAAGCTGCTCCTCCTGCTTCCTCTTCCTCCGAATCCTCCGCCTGAGAAGAATGTGTCAAATATGCTGTCAAAGTCAAACCTGTCAAACCCAAAATCAGAGAAATCAAATCCAGAGAAGTCAAAGCCTCCTGCTCCGAATCCTCCGGCCCCTGCTCCTGATCCTGTCCCGTACTTGAAAGCTTCTGGCCCGAACTGGTCGTACTGCTTTCTCTTGTCATCATCACCAAGCACAGAAGCTGCCTCATTTATCTCCTTGAACTTTTCAGCAGCGCCTGCTTCCTTGTTAAGGTCAGGATGATATTTCTTAGCCAGCGCCTTGTACGCTTTCTTTATTTCTTCCTTGGTCGCGCTCTTGTCAACGCCCAGTATTTTGTAAAAATCCTTCGCTGTCATTTTTAGTTTGTTAGAAAAATCACCACAGCCGTCACCTTCGACGTGAACGAAAACAAGTTTGTTGTAGTGAACGTCGATGGCTGACGAGGCGGGGGACGCCCCATCCGGGGTGCCGAGGGTGATTTTTCGCCTTGTTTTTTCTTGTTGAGCTTAGTTCTACGGCGCTGGTTTCAGAAATTCCATTTCTGAATTAGCAACCTTTGTTCTAGTTAAAGGTTGCTTATTTTAAATTTTACGATTAATTTTATATATATGAGAAGCTTTCCATTTCAAAGAGAGGGGGATTGAATGTTTTTGAACAAGATAGCTGGTTTTATTCTACTTTATGCTCTTAGCATCACGCCTACAGGCGGTTTAAAGCCTCAGGAATTAAACTATAATCCAAGCAAGCCTTTACGCCAGGTCGAGCAAATTGTTGAGGAATGCTATGCTGATGAAGTTGTTACATTTGAATCTAACATTACTGTTGACAAGGATTTTATTCTAGGCAAGCCTGACAGAGAGTATGCTTGGGTTCTTCCTCGTGGCGAGATAACTGTGAAGATGAGCAGCAGGCTGCTCCCGCTAGGATTTTATATTGATGGAAGAATCGTTGCAAAAGAGGGTACAACTTATTCTGTTGCAGTTCAGATACCTCATATGAAGAAGAATGGAGAATTAGAATATTATTGGCAGCCGCTGGTGCCTACATTGATCAAGGGAGGAATTGACCTTCCTGTCGGAGTCCAGACTGGCGTTGATACCATAAAAATAAAGAATATTGATAAAGCGATTCTTTATATTGACGCAGTCATAGGGTATTGTTATTTCGGTAATGCCTCTCTAAAATAATCCCCCTGCTCTGAGTCCTTGATAGAACAATGCTCCAGCGCAAGGATAAGCTGCAATCCTTAATGCCTCGTTTATCCCTGATCTGGCGTAATCATAAGCCTTGGTGAATATGCCTGCTGGTTTTCCCTGCTGCCTCATGCTTTCGTGTTTTGATTCTGTAAAATAATATTCGCTGCCAGGAAACAACGTTGCCCTGGTTGTGTTAAGATAAAACTTATCAATTCCAGAAAGTCTGGCTGTCATTTCTCTGATTACTATTTCATCAAATTGGATTGTTGCATCAATTGTCTTGTTTTCTTGCATAATATAATCCCCATTCCCTTCTTTTCCTTTCATTATTTAAGTGCCTATTTTAATATTTTGTTTTTGAATGATACACAAATAATTCATACATCCATGACCTGATTTTTTCCAGAGGGTTTTGTTTTTTCTGGCTTTCTGGTATGACAATATCATTGTAAAAGGCAAGCAGTTCTCTGGAATGCTTCTTGTCAAACGCTAATCTCAGCATGGCTTCATTAAAGCCCAGGCTATCAAGTTCCACAGTGAATGGTAATTGGTATGTCTCTGCTTCTGCTTGGAGCTTGCTGATGATGTTCTCCAGGTTTTCACCGTCATTATGCCAGTTGTTGAGCAGATGAATTGCTGAGTAGTCTACAAGTTTTAATTTGTGTTTTGCGCACACATTACAAACCTGCTTGTATGATTGGCGTGAATGCGATGATTTCATTAACTTACCTGTTTTTTATTTACTGTTCTGAGCAATGACTCTGCGCCTGCTATTAATCTTATCATGCTTAGCAGAAAATCAGATACTCCTGTGTAAAAGACTTCGTATTTGCTTCCTTCTATTGGCTGGCTGAGAGGGTTAAGCTCAGAAGGAGGCTCTAGGTAAGGCCAAAGCCCTCCCCTGCGCCAGAAACACTCTGCTTTTCTTCTGTAATGCATAAGGAATTCCTTGTCTTCCTCTGTTACGCGACCATATATTGGCCTGAGCGATAATTCCACTGATGATTCTACTGATGATTCTAAAGAACGGTGCTCTTTGGTGCTTCCGTCAGCCAGTATCACGCCTATTGGCAGGCCATTTATTCTTTTAAAATAGCTTTCCTCTGCTAGCACTATCCTCTGCACTCCTCTCACCACTTGGCAGCTCTGCTCAAACCAGGTTTCTAGCAATTTTGTTAGTTCTAGATGCTTATAATTATCAGGCTCAGGTTTAAGATTTTTGAGAAAAAAATGTGCATAGGCATAAGCTGTGTTTTCCACTAATCCCATTTGCTTCAAGCTCAGAACCCTTGCTTCATACCACTTAGTTTTTTGTTCGATCAGGAACTTCTCTGCAAAAGGGCAATCTTTGAATGCAGCCGGAGCATCTTCAGAAAAGAACTTGTTAATCTCTTGTATAAGTGATTCTTTATCTCGATGAAATGCTTTGCGGTGGTTCAGGTATTTGTGGATAATAATCTTCTCTGTTTCGCTGTCCATCAAACAATGAGGTGATGATTTGGTTTATTTAAATTTTGCCTTGTTATATTCAGGTTATTATTAATTTTTCTTCTTTTTACCTTTTTCATCCTCATCCTTTACTTCCTCGAACTCTGCGTCGACAACATCGTCGCTGCCTGCTGAGCCTTCATTGCTGCCATCACCTTCATCAGGGTAATCGCCTTCTGTTTCGGGTGCTGCTCCGCCCCTAAAATTAGCGCCGGCGCCTCCACTTCTCCCTGCTCCTGCTCCATTTCCTCCTGCGCTTCCAGCGCTGCCTTGCTTCTTTGCCTGCTCTTCTGCGACTTTCTTGTACATCTCTGTGCTTAAGTCCTGGATTTTCTTGTTGATAAGCTCCATCTTCTTCTTGATGGCAGGAGCATCTTTCTTCTCAGGCGCCATGAGCTTTTTCAGCTCTTCAATTTCATTCTTTACTTCATCAAGTGCTTTGCTGTTGACCTTGCCTTCGAAGTCCTTGAATAATCTTTCTGAAGTGTAGATTAGCGTGTCTGCTGAGTTGATGGTCTCGGCCTCTTCCTTCCTCTTCCTGTCTTCTTCTGAGTACTGCTCTGCGTCCTTGCGCATCTTCTCAATCTCAGACTCATTAAGGTTGGTGGTGGCTGTTATCTTCACGCTCTGCTCCCTTCCTGTTCCTAAGTCTTTTGCGCTGACGTGCACGATTCCGTTGGCATCAATGTCAAATGTGACTTCTATCTGCGGTATTCCTCTTGGTGCTGGTGGAATTCCTACTAAATCAAATTGTCCCAATAGCTTGTTGTCTGCTGCCATGCTCCTCTCTCCCTGAAATACTCTTATTGTGACTGCCATCTGGTTATCTGCCGCTGTGCTGAATACCTGGCTCT
Source organism: Candidatus Woesearchaeota archaeon (assembly GCA_016932315.1). Taxonomy (GTDB): domain Archaea; phylum Nanobdellota; class Nanobdellia; order Woesearchaeales; family SM23-78; genus SM23-78. The sequence continues at coordinate 9,025 of JAFGDD010000012.1, read as the reverse complement.
TCTTAGTTGGGATGGTCGTGTTCCTGTCAATCAATTTGGTGAACACTCCTCCAAGTGTTTCTATGCCAAGGCTTAAGGGAGTAACATCCAGAAGAAGAATGTCTTTTACTTCTCCTGCGAGTATGCCTGCCTGCACTGCTGCTCCGAGAGCTACTGCTTCGTCAGGATTAACTGTTTTTTCTCCTTCCTTACCAGTTATTTCTCTCACAAGTGTTTGAACTGCAGGAATCCTTGTGCTCCCTCCTACTAGTATGACTTTGTCAATGTTCTTTGAGCTTATCTTGGCGTCTTTCATTGCAAGTTGCGTAGGCACTTTTAATTTTTCAAGTATTTCCTGGATTAATGACTCAAATTTTGCCCTGGTCAATTCCATATCCAAGTGCTTTGGCCCTTGCTTGTCTGCCGTGATAAAAGGCAAGTTGATATTTGTTTTTACCTTGCTTGATAATTCGATCTTGGCTTTTTCAGCAGCTTCTTTTAGTCTCTGGTGCGACACCTTGTCTTTTTTCAGGTCAATATTGTTCTTTTTCCTGAATTCATCATTCATCCAGTCAACAAGGATGTTATCAATGTCGTCCCCTCCCAGGTGGTTGTCTCCGTTGGTTGCTTTTACTTCGAATACTCCGTCGCCCAGCTCAAGGATTGATACGTCAAATGTTCCTCCTCCAAAGTCGAACACCATGATTGTGTGGTCGTGGCTCTTGTCAAGCCCGTAAGCAAGCGCTGCTGCTGTTGGCTCGTTGACTATCCTTAGAACTTCCAATCCTGCTATTTTTCCTGCGTCCTTGGTTGCCTGCCTTTGTGCGTCCTCGAAATAAGCTGGCACTGTGATGACTGCCTTCTTTATCGGCTGTCCCAGGAATGCTTCTGCATCCCTTTTTAATTTTTGTAGAATCATTGCGCTTATTTCCTGAGGCGTGTATTCCTTGTCCCAGATTTTTACCTTGTAATCCTCTCCCATGTGCCTCTTGATGCTGTACACTGTATGCTCAGGGTTTGAGATGGCCTGGTTCCTTGCAATTCTTCCTACGAGAATCTCGCCGTCTTCTGAAACTGAAACTACGCTGGGGGTTATTCTTTCTCCCTCAGCATTAGGGATGATGACGGGCTTTCCTCCTTCCAATACTGCAATCTCGCTGAATGTTGTTCCAAGATCAATTCCAACTACTTTTTCTTTTGCCATAATTTCCACCTTCCGTTTATTTTTTTATAAATTTGTTTTGAGAAAAATCGCCTCAGCCGTCACAGTCACCATGAACGAAGACAATTTTTTTTGTCGAAGTGAATGGTGATGGCTGACGAGCCGGGGGTCGCTCCACACGGGGTGGCGAGGGCGATTTTTCGTTTTGTTTTAATTTTTTTTTATTGAATATTAAACTGAACTTAAACTATTTTTTAGGCGCCCTCATGCGCCGGGCGGGGGCTTAACTCTTCTTTTTGTTCTTTCTTCTTCTTTGCAATCTTTACCTTGCTGTGCCTTATGACTTTGTCGTTCAATAAATAGCCTTTTTGCAATTCTTCGGTTATTGTGTTGTCTGCTTTGCTGCTTTCTTCTGTGAGCAACACTTCATGATAATATGGATCAAATTTTTTGCCGAAGCAATTGATATGCTTTAGTCCTTGCGAGTGCAGGGCGTCGATTAGTTGCGAATATATCAATTCCATTCCTCTGTAGAAGTCGTCTTTGTCCCTGCAACTCTTCAAGGCGAGCTCAAAATTATCAATAATGGGAAGCAATGACTTGATGAGATCTTCATTAGCGCACTTGATGAATTCGCAGTTCTCCTTGTCAACTCTTTTCTTGTAGTTCTCGAACTCTGCCTGCAAGTGCTGCAATGTGTCGGTTAATTCTTGAAGCTTTTCCTCTTCTTTTGTTTCTGGCTTTTTAGCTTCTTCTTTGATTTCTTCTTTGCTCTCTTGTTCTTGTTTTTTTTGTTCAACAGCATCTTCTTCTTTCTTCTTATTCATTGTATTCCTCCGAATCATTGCTTGGCAAATATGATGTTTAATAAGCTGAAAAATTTAAAAAATAAAAAATATTTTTTTATTGTTCTTTTGTTTCTGTCTTGATGGGTATCTGCCTGGTCACATATTCTGATTTTTTAGGCAGGTTGAGGGTTAGTACTTGATTCTTGTAAACCGCTTCTACCTGGTCAAAATCTGCTCCTGGCAGGAACTCTGCAAAGTTGAAGCTCCTGCGCATCAAGCCTTTCTTGCTTTTTTTCTCCTGCTCTATGCTCAGGAAGAGGGTGTTGTTCTTGTAGCTCAAGTCTATGTCTTTTTCCTGTATGTCCTTGCCTGTTAGGTCAAGATTAATGACATACTTGTCTCCTTCTTCCTTTATCTTTGCTTCAATTCCGCCAAATCCGTGTTCTCTTATCCCTTTTTCTATGCTTTCCATTTCTTTGTTTAGTTCGTACTCAAGCCGCCTGAAAGTATCCCATATGCTCCCGCTATAGAACGGTTTCAGCCTTCGCTCTTGTATTCTGCTGGGCGTTTTTTCTTTGTATTTCTCAGGCAGTGTTTCTTTTTTTGGTTCTTCCTTATCCATTCTCACCACCTCTGTTTTGTTGACTTCAAAAAAAGGTTTCCTTTTTTTGTATCAACAACCTCGCTCAATACTTTTTTTTACATTAATAATCTGATTCTCTTTAAGCGGGTTGTTGACTTAAAGTCAACGATGTTAAGTCAGAATGAACAGCTAGTATTTAAATGTTTCGAAAATAGAGGCATTGCACATAAACCTCTTAAAATCTTTGAATTCTGCCTTTCCAGGCTCCCTAACCACTTTATGTGAAACCATCATTTTATATGCAAAGCTGAAAATAGAAATTATGCTTACATTATGTTCAATCAAAATAAATAAAGAAAAATGAATAAAAAAATTTGAATAAAATAGTTTACTTCTTCCCAACAAAGTGGAAGAATAATGGCAAGCAGCCTATAACCAGCAATAGTATAATAACAGCATACCAGTTAATGCTTATGCCGGCAAGTGTTGTGCCTGCTCCTGCCATGAAGCCCGTAACATCATTCTTCTCAACAACAGGCTCTGTTGCTTTTGGTGCTTCATTGCCCATGTTAATGCTGAAAGTCTTCACTTCACCAGAAGCTTCTTCTTCTGTCTCTGTTTGAGAGCCAGAACCTGAACCTGATTCAGGAGCAGTTACAGGAGATGAGGTTACTACAGGCGTAGTGCTTGCAATGCAATCTTGTTTCTCAACTCTAGTCACTCCGTTAAGCGAACAAGTCCTTGATTGCTTGCTGTTAATGCAAGTGCTCCACTCGCCGCAATCCCAGTTAGTAGGAATAATAGCTCCACCGCTACTACCACCTCCACCGCCTCCACCACCACTGCTTCGATGAGTTGTGGTTTGGACCGTTGGCATGATCACTTCGCAAGTGCAATCTTCAAGGCAGCGATAGCTGCTAGCTTCCTTTACAAAACAGTCAGAGTCTTGAGTGCATAGAGCTCCGCACCTGACTACGTCACAAGTGTGTGTTATAGTTTCGTTTCCGGTTGTGCACCTGTCATTGTCCTCGTCGCATACAGATGTGAACTCATTCCTGAAGTCCCAGGTAAAGTGGAACCCATCAGGATTATTAAAACAAGTTTCAATAAGGGTTATGTCAAATCCTGAGCAATCCTTGCTTGTTCCCCCGCATTGGCCGTCTGTGCAAACATCATTATCTGTGCACCACAAACCGTCATCGCATACTGTGCCGTCTGGCTTGTTTCTGGTGTTGCCTGTGTCGACCCATTGAGTTCCTGTGGTTATGTAAGTACAGTCAACGATTGTCTCTGTAGTGCATGAATAATCTCTTTGCTCCTGCTCTTTTCTTTCTTTTTCTGTGCAGATTCCTGTGCTTACCCATTCTGTGTTGCCAGTGTCATACCATCCGTCAAGGCTGTTGCAGTCAAAGTTGCTTCCTCCGGTGCAACTACAACTGGTTGTGAGGTCGCATGTCCTGCCGGCGTATTTTATATCTCCGTCACAGTAGTCTGCGCAATCATCATTTGAGTCGCATGTTGCTCCGCACTGTCCTAGGATGCAGATATAATTGAATGGATCGTTAGTGCATCCGCAGCTTGCGTCGCAGTTTCCGAATCCGTCTCTTGTCCCTATTTTGTTGCCTGAGCATTCTGAAGTTGTTTGTCCACAATAGCTGTTATCACTCGTACCAGGCAGTTCACATGTTTCTCCTGCTGTTAGGTTGACAAATCCATCACCGCAATATGGCGTTGTTATGTGCTGGCATGTGCAATCTGCAAGACAGATATCTGTAGTATGAGGGTTGCAGTCATCGCAGTCTGCGTTATCATCGCACGTTGCTCCGCAAATTCCGAGTACACAATATGTGTGCGTGGTTGGAGGACCACAGCTCACGCTGCAGTCTGTGCAGAAGCAAGTGCCTAAGTTGCAGGTGTTAGTGCAACTGTCAGTTACAGTTGTTGAATCCATTATTTTATCAGTGTCATACTCTTTGAGCTTGTAGCCTACGCAATAATCATTATATGTTTCGCTGCACTCAGAGTTGGAGCAGTCAATGTTCTCGTCGCATTCTGCGTCGCATCCGCTTCCGTAAGGAACAGTGTCATACATGTCATTGTCTGCGCAAACATGGCTTATTGAATTATCACCAGTGGTGCACTGGTCTGATACTTCGTCGCAGACGCTGGTGAACCATGCCCTGAAGTCCCAGGTGTAATGGTAGTTGTCTGGGTTGTAGTCGCATGTTGCAATTTGTGATATATTGAATGCTGAGCAGCTTCTTGGTGAATAAGAGCATTGGTCGTTTAGTTCGTCGCAGCTATCTATTGTGCAATACAGGCTGTCATCGCATGACCTGGTTGCTCCGCTGCATATTCCATCAGTGCAAACATCAGGGTTGGTGCAGAATAATCCGTCATTGCATGTTGTGCCGTCTGGCTTGTTCCTTGTGTTGCCTGTGTCAATCCAGGTTGTGTCACCTAGTGAATATGTGCATCCTCCTGGCGCACAAGAATAATCTTTGTATTGCCTTTCTTTTTGTTCTTTTTCTGTGCACTCACCTATGCTGATCCATCTAGTGTTGCCAGTGTCAATCCATCCGTCGTAAGAATTGCAGTCTTCTGTGGTGTAGCTGCATGCGCAGCTTGTTAAGTCGCATGCTCCTCCGTAGTATCTTACACTGCCTATGCATTTCGGCGCGCAGTCATCATTAGAATCGCATGTTGCCCCGCACTGCCCTATTACGCACGCATAGTTGAATGGGTCGCCTACACATCCGCAGCTAGCATCGCAGCTTCCGAATGCGTCTCTTGTTCCTAGCCTTGCGCCGTCGCATGTTGAGTTGCTCTGGCAGCAATTCCTGTTATTAGTTGAGCCCGGGAGTTCGCATTGTTCGCTAGCAGTATTAACAAATCCGTCTCCGCAGTATGGCTGGTCATCTGATACGCAGATTCTTCGGGTGCTTGAGCAGTGGAATCCTTCGCAGCATGCTGAATCATCATTGCACGGATAATTGCTTGTTCCGCAGCATTCGTTGTCATAGCATCCTGATCCTCCACAGTCTCCTGAGCAGTCATGTCCTCTGGTGCATGGCAAGCCTACTTCTGCTAGGCAGATGTTGTAATAGCATTTGTAGCCTTGGCAGCATGCAGGATCTGCTGTATGTGTTGCATCACCTGGGTTGCCGCAGTGTGCTCCTGGCCCTCCACATGTTTCTCCTCTTGCAGGCGCAAAGTATTTGCAATCGTCAGGAGTTTCTTCATAATCTTCGCATACGCCTTGTGCGTTGCAGAAAAATCCTTGGCAGCAGTAAGGGTCTATTAATGGGTTGTCGCAGCTGTTGCCTTCAAGGCCGCAGCATTCGTATACATCTTGAGTTAGCAATACATGGCCTGAGCAATCAGTGGCGCTGATTTGAGTTGCGCTCATTAATAGAATGGTTATCGTTGCTAACATTATTAAGAATAGCTTGTTTTTTGCTATCATTTATTTCATCCCCCGAGTTTTTTAAAAGTATTTTTGAGCCTTATATTATAGTAAGATAGGCTTTCAAGGGGAGAAATATCTAAGGGTATATAAATGTTTTGATTATTTAACTATTTTATAGTAGGAACATAAACTATTATTTTTTAGACAAACCGCCTTGAAAATTTTTGATTCTTTTCTTTTAGAGTGCTGCCACCCGAAGGTCACAAGACTTTGTCTTGGGACATCAAAAGCCTTGCTTTTGCTTGGTCCAACCCAGTCAAACGCACTAAGACTCTTTTTTTCTAAGAAATTTTCACCTTATGGCGGTTTTTGTCTAAACTATTAAGAATCATTTAGTCATATTCTTCTTATAAGCTTCGTAAGTTGACTTTATCATGTCCTTTATGCTTTTCTCAGGAATCCAGCCAAGAAGCTTTTTTGCATTTTCATTAGAAGCAAATAATTCAGCAGGATCGCCTTTTCTCCTGCCAGCATACTCTACCAAGAATTTCTTTCCAGTAACTTCAAAAGTAGCATCTACCAGTTCCTTAACGCTAACACCATTAGAAGTGCCGAGATTAATGATTGCATTCTCTTTGGCATCCATTGCCAGAATGTGAGCCTTTATCAAGTCATTGATGTCAACATAATCCCTTATGCATGTGCCGTCTCTCGTCGGATAATCATTGCCGAAAACCATGAATTTTTTTCTCTTGCCGAATATTACTTCCATGAGTATTGGCATGACATTCTTTGCCTCAGGATCAGTGTAGCCTAGCCCTGCATCGCCTGCAACATTGAAGTACCGCAGTATTGTGTAGTTGATGCCGTGAATCCTGGAGTGCCATTCAATTATTTTCTCTGACTCCAGCTTTGTAAATCCATAATAGTTGACTGGTTTGGCAGGATGGCTCTCGTCCATTGGATTGTGCTCCGGCTCACCGTAAATAGCAGCAGTGGATGAATAAATTATTTTCTTGACCTTGTATTTTATCATGAGCCCTAAAAGATTAATGGTTCCTATTATGTTGTCAGAATACTTCTCAGGTTTTTCCATGGACTCCTCAACTGCCTTGTAAGCTGCGAAGTGCATTATTGTATCAATATTCTTGTTGCTCTTGAAGATTTTTTCCAAGGCGCCATAATCTGTTAAGTCTGCTTTGTAGAATTTGGCTTTCTTATCAACAAGCCTCTTTAATCCTTTAGAAAGATTATCCGCGACAATTACATTATGCCCTTTTTCTATCAAGGCTTTGACAGCAGCGCTTCCAATGTAGCCTGCGCCCCCGGTTACCAGAATTGTTTTTTGGGCCTTTGCCATTTTTCTTATTCTGCTTTTACTTGAAGAAATTAACAACAACGCCTATTGTGTGGGCTTTGACCTTGGCTAATGTTTCCTTGGACTTGATTGCCATTTCCTTGTTAGTCCTGTCAAGGGCTACTATGAATAATACGCCCTGGCTGTTGGCTGCTACGCTCAGGCTTTCAGAATATTTTAGTGTGGTATTATCAAATAGTACTATGTCGAACTCGCTTGCCTTAAGCCTTGCAAAGATATCTTTCAGCCTTTCTGGTGAGAGTAATTCTCCTGGAACATGGTTGTGCTTTCCTCCTGCCAGTAAGTAAAGGTTCTTGTGAGCAGTCCTGCAAATGACTTTTTCAAGCTTGGCATTTCCTAATATTACATCGCTCAAGCCTTCATCTGAGCCTTCTGTCTTGAAAACCTGGTTAAGCACAGGATTTCTCAGGTTGGCGTCGACAAGAAGCACTTTCTTGCCTTCATGAGCTAATTCCTTGGACAGGTTCTGGGCTACTGTTGTTTTTCCATCGCCTTTTTGTGCTGAGTTGATTGAGATGAGCTTGATGTTTTTTTCCTTGAGGTAAAACATAAGGTTGGTCCTTAATACTCTTATGCTTTCTGCAAATGGTCCTTCTGAGTCTCGGTCCACAAGATAGTATTTCTTGGCTTTATCAGTTTTTGCTGTTGTTCTCTTCAAGCCTTTTCTTACGTATTTCACAGGGTTGTCTGCGAAATCAGAAATATTGTCTGCAAACCCTGATTTTGAATCATCTGACAGGGAGTATTCTTTTTTCCTTATTTTTGGAACGACTCCCATGATGAGGTTGCCGAATGCGTCCTCTATCTCATTAACGCCCCTAAAGGTCTTTCTCATGCTATCTTTTATGAACACTATGCCAAGACTGCCGATGATTGCAAGTATGAATCCTAATGCAATGTATAATGTGACGTTTGGCTTTACAGGATAGTAAGTGGCGTATGCATATTCTATTATTTTCACGTTGCCACTATTCTCCCTGGCTACAATGCTTATCTCCTCTGCTCTTAATAGCAGCGAGTTGTAAAGTTTGTCCTTGGCTGCTATTTCCTGCTGTAGCTTCTGGTATTCAAAGGCTTGAGTTGAACTCAGGTTGGCTTTGTTCTTGTATTTCATGAGCTCCATGTTGAGTTCGTCGAGTTCTGATTTGTAAATAGCTATTTGCGCTGAGATAAAGTTGTTGACTTCTGTTGCTGCCTGTTTTTTTGATTCCCTGGTATAGATAACATATGATTCTGCTATCTGGTTGGCTACTTTAGCAGATGTTACTGGATTCTCGGATTCAACACTGATTGCAATAATGTTAGAGTTCTTTAAAGACTCAACAATTATAACGAAATTTCCTTCTGGAAACTCAGAATATATTGGATTGAGCACGCTTGTGCTCATGATTATTCCTTTTTCGGTTTCAATGTCAACTTTTGGAACGCTAGCAATAGAATTCCCAAGAACAAATGATGTTTGGTCCTGGCTTGTCACCATTACCAGGCTTCTTGCAGAATAAATTTTTGGGGTGGTGAATGTGTAGGCTATGGCTGCTCCCATTATTATCAAGAAAATTATTAGTGTGAGGAACCAGTTCCTCTTCAGGATAATGAAGTAGTCTGTTAGTTCAATGTTTTCTTCGGTGTTGTTTGTCATCTTGAAGTTTCGGATTCAGCATGATTTTTTAATTTTATGTATCTCTGGCTACACTCATGTAATATATAATATTATTAATATAATAAC
>JAFGDD010000011.1 GCA_016932315.1 Candidatus Woesearchaeota archaeon | reverse complement strand
GGTATGTCTTTATGAAGTTGCTTTAACATCGAGCGATGGTAGTTGTGCTCAAAACTTTTGTTTTGGCAGTCAAAAGCAAAGCTTTTGCCCATTCAAAAAGGAAGACCCCTACCTTAAGGGAGAGGTATTCTCTTTTTGTAATAAATCTAAATCTAGGATATTATCGATAATTTAATATCTAATCAAACCATTTTATGTTATCAATTATTCTCTGATAATCATCTGCTTCATTAAATCTTTTGGCAGACTTAGAGTAATCTCGACAAATATTAATTGCTTCTTTCTTTGTCTTAGACCATCCACGAACAAAGCTTACAGCTTCGTTCAAGTAAAAAATTCTGGCAGTATAACTTTGTGAATTTCTAGCGCATTCCAGAAGAGCTTGAGCAGTCTTTTTTAATTTAGACCTATCACGACAAGCACAGAAATCGACATAGAAATCAGGCCTGGGTTCGCTTAAAGGCAAGAATAACATGTGGGGTGGTTTGTTGATATGACTGTAATTTTGTAACCCATATTCCAACCAAGAATAAGGCGAAGGGTGATGGCGTCTAATCATTTCTGATATGAGCAAATTCTCACACCAAGAGTAGGAATAAAAACTTCTAAAATTGTCAAAACGCTTACCTATCAGGTCATAAACATCTAATCCCTGGTTTTCATACGGGTTCTCAAGAAAAAAAGGAATCTTTTCTATAAACTCTGGCTTGTGAATGCCTATTTTCTTTAAGTCATACTCATGAAGTTCAAACAACTGTACTTTGTAGGTGGGATATTCCCCGCGCCTCTGCATTGTTTTCACAAATTGTTGGTTTGTAACAAAGTCTAGGCTGCAGGAAAGCCATTGATCTAACGATTCTCTAATTGTTTCAGGTGCTTGATGTTTATCCTCACTTATTAGTCTTACTAAATTATTCTTGGCATCCTGAATAATATCTTTGCTTAAAATATTTCCATAAAACAGTTTCGCAGGAATATCCTGATCAACCATTCCATCTTGTTTGAACTTCTGGATTATGCAATTTCCTTTATCCACCAAATCTTTTCGTATATCAATGCCATATGCTTCAAAACCTTGCATAGCGGCAACTAGCACATTCCTTCCTAACCCACAGCCAAATTCTAAAAACAATGGTTTTTTTTTTGTATATGTCTTTTGGAAGAAACCCATATTGATGTGGCTCGCAGCAAATCCCTTTATGGTCATGCTGGAATTAATCATTGCTTTTTCTGTTTCTGCCTGGAATTCTCTTAAAGCCTCTTCCATACGCTTGTTGTTCAGGTTAGTCTTAGTCGTTTGAATCATTTTTATTTTTTCCAGCAACCATAGTTATTAATTACCTGGTTAATGTCATTCATCAGGTTTTTAAGATTCTTGATTTGGTAAATCTCTGCCACTTCCAGGATTGATTTTGTTGGCGCAATGTTTTGGCAGATTTGCTCGAATAGGCTTCCATCAATGCAATGCTTCAAGTTATTCTTCTTCATAGCATGCTCTACAGCCAATGCATAAAGTGCCCTGTTCTCTGGTCTTAAGCTCATTGCCAATATTAATGGGTGGGTGCTGATCCCGCTGAGCCGAATATCTAACTGAAAATAGCGAGAAGCAGAGTAGAATTCACTCATGATAGATGTGAGATTAACCTGACTGTCTTGATTCGAAAAGAGGTTTGTTTTCAGCACATACTCTCCGAAAATAGCAGCATAAATCTTTTTCATAAGCTCAGTAGAGTTATCGCTAAGAAGTGCGATTTTCTGTACGGCATTGGTTCCTGTGAAGCTAGGATAAATTTGCAGGGTGAACGGTCCTAGTGTTGAAAGATAGGTTCCTAATCCTGAATTAACAGGCTTTAATAGTTCATTCCCAAGTTGACCAGAAAAGTAATTGACAAGCGCTCTTCCAAGTATGCGCTGGGATTCTCTTATCATGCCTTCCTCACTATATTTCTCTTCAGGAGTCGGCTTGAGTATGGCTTCGATGCCTGTTTGAATTTCATCATCATCTTTTTCTGGCTTTCCGCTCATTTTAATCCCTTCCTTTTTCTGCATCAGATTTTATGTCCAGCACGTTTATTGTCAGGGTTACTATGGTATCTGGCTTTAGCTCTTCCTGCAGTATTTTAGGTATGACTATTATTGATTGATTGCCATGCTTGGCTATTTTCTTGGTTATTACAAATTTCTTGGTTTCCATCTTTAACATCCTTAAATTTCGAGTTTCTCGTTAATTCAAATTGTTCATTCAAATTCTATGCCTAATGTATAATAGGTGTATGCTAAAGCCACTTGTTGTGGGAGAGAAGTGTAAAAAATTTATAAATCTTTCGATTTTGTAACCACTAAATAGTAGATATAAAATCAGCAAAGACTCTAAAACCAAGCGATTGCAGAACAGTTATACAAAATATTTATAAGCATCAATCAGCAGGATATTTTAATAAAACAAAAAAAGAGGCTTAAAAATTGGCAGTTTGGTACATGGCAATTGCTCTTTTCCTCTGGGGATTGGTGAAGCTATGGGCGCACACTATTTTTGTCCTTCCCTTTGAGAATCCTGACATGCTCTGGCTTCTGGTGCCTGTCTGGCTTGGCTGGTTCTTTGCAGAGTTTTTCCAGGAAAAGAAAGGCACTTCTCTAGGCAACGCTATCTCTAATGCAGTGATTGTGTTATGGGGCAGTATTGACTGCAGCAGGCAGACAGTCAATCTAATTGCAGAGCATGCAATCACTGGCTTTTGGAATATCTCGTTAAGATTCTTAATTATTGCGCTGGTCTTTGCTTATGGCGTATTCATTGTTGTTATGGGCTGGAAAGGCAGGAAGATTATCAAGCGCATAGGAAGGATCAGGGAAGTCACATATGTATTTGCTGTCTTTGCTCCAGTATTTTATAACGCCACGCCCTTGAACTGGCAGCACCTAATAGCCGCTGTTCTCTTCTTCCCAATATTCTATTTTGCAATAGAATTAATAGACAAGTACACTCCTAATCCAAGAGCCCTTAGAGAGGATGAAAATGAGGAAAGCTCATCATCCGCGTCAACGTCATCGAATCTTTCTAGCACTTCATCTTTTGATAATCCTTTTTCTCAGCAACCAGCTCAGCAGCAGAGCCAATACCCTCAGCAATCAAACCAGCAAAGGCTTTACAGCCAGTACAACCGGCCTCAAAACCAGAATGTTTATAACCGGTACAGGAGGCCTTGAATTTCAGGTTAAAAAACCAGAAGTATTTTTCATAATCACTAACTTGCTTCCATAAGCTATTGCCTTGTCAAGGCTTTTCAACACCTGCGCCCGCCTGACATCAATTCTGCCTGCAAAAACATCCATCATGGAATAGTAGAAGTTATCAACTAAATTCTTCCCCTCTGGCGTTGAAGTGAATGGCTTGAATATTCTTTTGCAAACATAACCTATGCAAGTTGGAGACTTGAAAATCCTTAGCTTGCATCCTTCTTCTGAGAAATAGTCGCATTCAGAGCCTTTTGCAAATCCCTTTTCCCATCCGTTATTCCTGGCTTCGAGCCTTTGAAGTATGAGCAATTCATCAATCATGCTGGTATCATAGAACTTGGCTTCGCAGCATCCGCAATACATGCCTTTCTCATCACTATTCCAGTCGCACTGCGTTGCGCAAAACTCTTTTGTAAGTATTGAAAGTATTGCATCAAGCTGCTTGGTCCTAGCAGCATAATTGCTTATAAGCTCAAGATTATCAGGCTTCATACTTATCAGCTTCTCCTCAGAGTAAGGAATAACAAAGCCGGCAATCTTCTCAAGCGCTAATAATCCCGATGATTTCTCTGACATAATAAGAAGGGAATGCGAGAGGGTTTATAAAAATTTATAAAAATTGTTTATAATTTAGAGTATACCTAATTTTCTCTTTTATTGATACAAATTACGCAACATTTTAAAATCAGCCAAGAATTTTCTTTTCCTATGCACAACCAGAGTTTTTTCACTGATATCATGGAGTACATTAAAGAAGCCAAGCCTTCCAAGGACAACCTGTCCAAGGAAAAGGTTAGGCTGTGCTCTAAGCATAAGCTTGAGAAGATTCCTACTGACATAGAAATATTGCTGCATGCTAACAAGGAAGAGCTTGCTTTCCTGAAAAAATATTTGCACACCAAGCCTACAAGGACGATTAGCGGCGTTGCTGTGGTTGCAATCATGACCTGCCCTCAGAAATGCCCTCATGGAAAGTGCGCGATGTGCCCTGGAGGCGTTGACAGCTTTTTCGGAGACGTGCCTCAGAGCTATACAGGCAAGGAGCCTGCCACTCTTAGGGCTATCAGGAATAATTATGATTCTTATCTGCAGGTTTTTAACAGGCTGGAACAATATGTGGTATTAGGGCAGAGCCCTGAAAAAGTCGAGCTTATTATTATGGGCGGCACTTTCCCAAGCTTCAAAAAGAAGTACCAGGAAGAGTTTATCTATTATGCTTTCAAGGCGATGAATGACTTCTCAAGATTGTTTTATGACAGGAGCAGGGAATTGAATATTATCAAGTTCAAGGAATTCTTTGAGCTACCTGGTGAGGTTGGCAGCAAGAAAAGAGTTGATAGTATTCACAAAAAATTATTAGCGCAAAAAAAGAAGAACAGGAAAAGCCTTGAAGCAGAGCAGAAAGCTAATGAAACATCAAATATTCGTTGCGTTGGGCTAACCATTGAGACTCGTCCTGATTATGCAAAGCCAGAGCATGCTAATGAAATGCTGAGGCTGGGATGCACAAGAGTAGAGCTCGGCGTTGAGAGCGTTTATGATAGTGCCCTTGACAAGATAAACAGAGGACATTCTGTTAATGATTCTGTTATTGCTACCAGGGTTCTGAAGGACCTGTGCTTTAAGATTAATTATCACATGATGCTGGGCTTGCCCGGAGTAAGCGCTGAAGAGGAATTGAGAGGGCTGAAAGAATTATTCTCTAACCCCGACTTCCAGCCAGACATGCTAAAGCTTTATCCTTGCATGGTTCTTAAGGGAACAAGGCTTTATGAGCAGTGGAAAAAAGGAGAATACGCCCCATTCACCACAGAACAGGCTGCCAGGGTTATTCTTGAATTCAAGAAGACAGTTCCAGAATATGTTCGCATCATGCGAGTGCAAAGGGATATTCCGACAAAGATGACTGTTGCAGGTGTTGACAGGACTAATCTCAGGCAGTACATTGCAGAGCTTATGAGCAAGGAAGGAGTTAAATGCAGGTGTATAAGGTGCAGGGAGATAAGAGGAAAAGAAATAAAAGGAAAGGCTGAACTGAAAATCATCGAGTATCATGCATCCAAGGGAAAAGAATTCTTTATCAGCATGGTGAGCAAAGACAAAAATAATGATAATAAAAATAAAGATGACAAAGATAATGATAAGAGCCATGACCAAAATAACGAGCACCTGTTAGGCTTCTGCAGGCTAAGATTCCCATCGCAAGCACTAAGAAAAGAAATAACCAAAGATTCTGCTCTTATCAGGGAGCTTCATGTTTATGGCAGCGCTGTAAAGATTGGCGGCAAAGCAAAAACAGGAGCTCAGCACAAAGGATTCGGGAAAGAGCTTTTGAAAACTGCAGAGAAGATTGCAAAAAAGAACAACAAGAAAAAAATAATAATCATTTCTGGCGTTGGGGTGAGGGGATACTACAGGAAGCAGGGTTATAAGAAGGAAGGACCTTATATGACAAAGAGAGTGTAAGAGTTATTAGCTGCCCGACTGGAAGATTTAAATATAACCACTTATTTCTCTTCTCTCAAGATAATAAAAGTGTCAAAAAAATGGATAAAGAACTTGAAGATTCAATGATGCCGGGAATGCTGTCTTCTGGCGGATTTTTAGGCAGGAATGAGAAGCTGGAAGATGTTTTAAGAGAGGATGATAAAACTGTCAAGAAGCTCGGCTTGACGCATGAAAAAATAGCAGATCGAATTGCATATTTAATTGATGCTATTGGCTATCCTAGAAGAGAGGGTAAGCTAATAGATGGAAAATATCTTGTCGGCGGAATTGTGTTTCGAGGCGGACAGAAATGCCCGTGGGGTGACGCAGGATTTATGATGCCTAACAGCAATGTGGATTTATATGTACAAAATCAGGAAACCGGCGAAAGGCTTGATTTCCCTGGCGGGATAGTGCATTTAATCCGCGAGCATCATTTTTATGAAGGAAAAAAATCTCCTTACAGGGTTGATCCTGAATTAGCAGCAAGGGTTTTGAATATAAAATAATGTTTTGATTTAATCTTTCTCTTATTATTCTCTTAATCATTTCTTCCAGAAACTTTTTAAATATAATAATCAGCTTAGTTGTCAATGAAAAAAGAAAAGCCTATGACTCTGACGCATGAGCAGTCTGAGAAGACCAAGAAGTATTCTATTGTCGACGGCTCTGCTTGTAGTATTATGCACGGCTTTGGAGAGCAATATGTTGTTCCTTATGCTATAAGGCTGGGCGCAAGCAATGCAGAGATGAGTATTCTATCATCCATCCCTTATTTTGTAGGCTCCATGTCGCAAGTGTTAGGGGCTAAACTTACAGATTCATTTCGAAACAGAAAAAAACTGGTTGTATGGTTTGCTTTTTCCCAGGCCATTTCATTAGTCCCGCTGTTCATTGTGCCTTTGCTCACCACTAACATGCTGCTGCTTACCTTAATCTTCTCATTATATCTTGTATTTGGAAATCTTGGAATGCCTGCATGGAACTCCTGGATGGGTGATGTTGTCAAGGCTGATGAGAGAGCCAAGTATTTCAGTAAGAGGAACAGAGCCACCATAATACTCTTACTATTATCCATACTTTCAGCAGGAGCTGTTCTTAACTATTTTGATAAAGTCAATGTATGGGTAGGATTCGCCATACTATTCAACATAGCTGTTATTGGAAAGCTTGTTTCTTTTATCTTCCTGATAAGACAGCATGAACCGACGTATATAGTAAAACCAGAAAATTTCTTGTCCTTCAGGGAATTTCTCAAGACCCTGCCTCATTCTAACTTCGGCAACTTCAGTTTATTTAGGGGATTATTCTCAATAGCCATTATGATTGCCGCTCCATTCTTCTCAGTCTACATGCTGAAAAATCTTGGCTTCTCATACATTCAGTTCACAGCAATCATACTCGCACCCATGGCTGCCAGAATTTTTACTTTGAACTATTGGGGCAAATACTCTGAAAAATTCGGCCACAGGAATATAATGTACGTATCCATCTTTCTCATATGCCTCATACCATTGAACTGGTTCTTAGCAACTTATTTCTTCAGCACCAAATCATTCATTTTTCCATTATTATTCATTGCAGAATTCCTGAGCGGGTTTGGCTGGGGAGGATTTGAATTATCATCATTCAATTACATGCTTGAAACTTCTGCCCCAGAAAAAAGAGCCAAGAGCTTTGCCTACTTCAACGTGTTCTGGGGTGTGGGTGTGCTCATAGGAGGATTAGCCAGCACTTTACTCGTGAAGAACCTGCCAGGCATGGTTATTGGGATGAATGTTCTGATATTCTTGTTCGCCCTCTCATTCATCACCAGGCTGGTTATTGCGGTTATATTTGTTCCAAAAATAAAAGAGGTTAATGTGAACCAGCGTTTTGGCGAGGGAGAATTATTCTTTGAGATGGTTATATCCAAGCCCATGGATGTGGCAATCCACAAGACATATGGCCTTCTCAACCTTGCAGAGCAAGGCATTGAAATTATCGGAGGCAATCCTGCAAAGAGAACAATAGAAGCAATAAAAGAGCCTTTCGAGCCATTGTTGGATAATGTAACATACTATCTTGATGGCATGGCAATGAAGGTTGAGACAGCGAAGAAGAATAAAAAGAGAAAAAGCAAACAAGAGAAGGAATAAAATATTAACCAAAAACATTTAAAACCATTCTTTATTCTATATTATCATGAAAGAAGATATCATGGAAGAAGATGAACTTTTGGAAACAATCCCTGACAGTTCTAAAGTTGTTATCAAGGAAAACTTTGAGAAAAGATACAGGACTCTACTGGGCAGCAGGTATGATGAATTCATTAATTATTCTACTGCTTACATCAGGAAGAGCATCAGAGTCAATACTTTGAAATCCGATGTTGCTGATGCCAGGAAAAGGCTTGAAAAGAACTGGGTTCTTGTGCAGGTTCCTTGGTGCAAAGAAGGCTTCTGGATTGATTACAAGGCAGAGAATAAGGATGACAAGAGGTATGATATTGGCAATATTATCGAGCACATGCTGGGCTATGTTTATGTGCAGGACGCTGCAAGCATGATACCTCCTGTTGTGTTAAATCCAGAGCCAGGCGATATTGTGCTTGACATGTGCGCTGCTCCTGGCAGCAAAGCCAGCCAGATAGCTGCGATGATGCAGAACAGCGGAGTCCTTATAGCCAATGATTTGCAGGGCGACAGGTTAAAGGCTTTGGGCATTAATTTGCAAAGGACTGGCGTTAGCAATGCGCTTATTACTCAGATGCCAGGGCACAAGTTCAGGTTCATAAAACTAAAATTTGACAAGGTTCTTGTTGATGCTCCATGCTCAGGCACAGGCACAATAAGGCGCTCGCTTAGGACTTTGCAAATGTGGAGCCCTCACATGGTTAAGAAGATGGCTTCCCAGCAAAAGCAGATGATAGCCTCTGGATTTGAATCATTAAAGCCCGGAGGAGCAATGGTTTATTCTACATGCACAATGGAGCCTGAAGAGGATGAAGGCGTTATTCATTGGTTATTGGAAAACTACAAAAATGCAAAGCTTGAAGAAATAAAGCTTGACATAAAGAGAAGCCCTGCCATCACTGAGTTTGAGGGTGAGAAATATAACCCTGAAGTTAGCAAATGCCTTAGGATTTGGCCGCAGGACAATGACAGCGAAGGATTCTTTGTGGCTAAGATACGAAAAAAAGATTAATATTACTTATTCTGTCAAAAAGTGTCCTACAGGTCACCCCGAGGGGGCATCAAAACCGCAGGTTTTGGGGCAGCAAAATCCTGTATTTTGCGTGTCAAAACAAAGTTTTGATCACATCAAAAACCCTTTTGGGATTTTTGCTTGCAACCACCGACCTGTCAGCGTCCAACAAAAATTTGAAAAAAGAATTTTTGTGGTGGTGACGGCTACGGCCACTTTTTGAATTCAATCCACAACAACCTTTATAAACCTTTAATGATTCTCTCCTCTTGAAATAGGTGAGTTCTTAGAGAATATAAAAAGAATTTGGAGGAAATTTTATGGAATCGCAGTTCGTGACTATAACTGAAATTATTGACATAACAATGCCTATTAAGAGAATGATTGAAGAGCTAGGCTTTGAGTCTGAAAAGATAATATTTAGCCCTGACCAGCGCTTTGAACACCCTGAAGCTATCAAAAGAAACTCAACCATTTATAGCAATAGCTTAAGAAAAGGCGATAGTGTTGTGACATATGACTTTGAGGTTACTAAGAAAAAAAAAGGAAATGCATTCTACAGGCTAGGAATGCGTGTAGAAGAAGGCAAGCCAGATTCTGAAGCTAAGAGGAAGGAGCTCGCTCACATGATCGAGGGCAGAACAGTTCCTCTTAATGATTTAGGAGATTCTGTCAAGGCTGTTTTTGAAAAATCAATGCAGCCAAGGCTTTATGAAGTGATTAATCACAAATTATAAAAAGCAGAACTTAAAAAAATAGATTTTTAAACATCAATCTAAGGGGTGGCCTAATGAAAAAAGCTCTAATAAAGGCAATAATAGGCGGAGGCTTAATACTCGCAGCAACGCAGGCGCTTGGAAGCAAGACTTATTCTTACACAACGATTGACGAGGCTGTTTTTGCACAGGAAGACCATTCCCAGGCAGAATATACTAAGGCGATGATGAGCACCAGCATCGATGAGAAAATTAGGCTTTTCGAGCAGTTCGTTGTCAAGTATCCAAATTCGCAGTTTGACAAGTACGCTTACAAGGAGATAACGCTCGGTTATTATGCAAACAAGAATTATGACAAGGTTATTATTAACAGCGATAAAGCGCTTTCATTCAATGACCTTGATGATGAATCAAGAGCCCAGCTTTTACTGGTCACTGCAGAATCCTATATCGTGAGCCCTGATAAAAAGGACTTGGCTAAGGCAACCAACTATTTGCAGCAGGCAAAGAGGGTTATTGGCTCTGCTCAGCTGAGCAAGGCGTACCTTGATGCTGCCAGCAAACTGGAGAGAATCATCAACAATGCGAGCCAGCCCAAAGCCCCTGCTGTTTCTCCTGTCGACAGCGCAAAAAATCTTTACGCGCAGAAGAACTATTCTGCAGCTGCTGATGCCTTTTCAAAGCTCGACCAGAATGACCCTAAAGTGGATTATTATTACGGGTTGTCATTGGCTCAGCTTAAGCAGTTTGATAAAGCAATTCCTCACCTACTTGAGGCAAGCATAGCCAGCTCAGAATACTCCAAGGCAAAGGATCTTGCTTATAATGCGTTCCTTGGTAATGTTTACAAAGACCCTAAGAGTGGCAGGGGGTATAATTCTTTGCTTACAGAATCAACTAACAGGCTTAACCAGGAGATTAATAGGATTAATAAGGAGTGGAATGATAAGTACGCAAAGGAATTCACAGATGAGGAATGGGCTAAGATAGAGCCTGAGTCAAAAAGAGAAAGGGCTGCAGCTGACGCCAGGATTGCGCAGCTCAAAAAGGATGCTGATGCTTATGGCGTTAACCTAAAAAAAGATGCTGACACTGCTTTTGAGAAACTTGTTACCGACGCCAAAAAGAGGATTGGAAAGTAGAATATTGTTAGAACAGAGTTGGAATTTTTCCATTCTTTCCATGTAACGCCCTAATGGTTACAAAAATATAAATACTAGAAGGTATTACTTTATCATACTTTTGCCTTATTTTGTTATTTATAGGAATTTTATTGTCGAGAAAGATAAAAAAGCTTGAGGTGGGGAGCATGGCTGAAGAACTAATTTCTGTAAATGAATCTATTAAAAAAAATACAGAGTCAAAGGAATCAAGACCATCACTAATTCAGCGCACAAGGAATTTTGTAAAAAAGAAATGGGTAAACTTTGGATTGGGCGCAATAGTCGCGGGAAGCATGATGATGGGTTCTGCTAAGAACATGGGAGCTCAGGCAGCAACACCAGAAGAATATACTGAGCCTTACAATGCAACAGAAATCTATGACACTCAAAGAGTGCAGAATGACACATTCATAGCATATGTTTATGAGGGGGACCACGACTGGAGAAGAGACCTTGATTTTGTAGCAGAGGACTTACAGAAAGTCAATCGCAGCGGAGAACCATTAAGAATACAAGTACACGAAGACTATGATTTCAGCAATGCAGAAATAATCAGTGAAGTCAGAAGAAGAATAAACAACCCTGACAAGTATCCCTGGATTGAGATGAGAGGAAAGTTTTGGCCTGCTTCCCCATATGGAAGATATGACGGAGCACTCAATCTTGAACAGATAATAACAAAAGATGATAATGGCAATGAAGAGATTTTCTTCACAGACCCTGCAAACTCAAACTTCTACTACCTCGACGACAATTATTATTTTGACTGGGCATTCTACCCCGGCAGGCACTTGATAGGGTTCTACTATCCTCACTTTAGCAGGGGCTTTGCGCCATACTGGGACTGGGACATGGACGGCATACCCAACTGGATGGATAGGCATCCCTTATGGTGGGACCCTTGGGATATATGGATGTGTGACCCTTGGAATCATTATGGTTGGGGC
The DNA here is from genome assembly GCA_016932315.1 of Candidatus Woesearchaeota archaeon. Lineage (GTDB taxonomy): Archaea > Nanobdellota > Nanobdellia > Woesearchaeales > SM23-78 > SM23-78. The sequence continues at coordinate 18,057 of JAFGDD010000011.1, read as the reverse complement.
TGGTATAATAATTGGTGGGTTGGCTCGCCCTTCTGGGGTTATTGGGGCAACGCAGACCATCACTGGCGTCGCCACAGAGATCATGACCATGACTTCAGAAACATAATCACTAAAATCAGCAAGAAACAACTCCAGGACCCGAAGAACAGGAACGAAGTAAGAGGCTACCTAAAAGGCTTGATTGAGAGCAGGGACCTGAAAAACGTGCTCGACAAGGACCAGCTCAGAAGCCTGAATCAGGCAAGGATAGAACGTATCAACAAGAACTATGAGATGATAAGGAATAACCCTAACGTCACAATCCGCGACAAGGACGGGAAAGAACTCCGGATGAAGATGCAGCTCCCGGAAAACAGGCCTGGTTACAGGCTAACCCCGAGAAGCCAGCAGGAGCCTGAGAGACAAATCAGGCGGTATGAGCCAAGGAGCGCAGAGCCAGGAGCAAGAGAGCCGAGGATTCAGCCCAGAGCCCAGCCAGAGCCGAGGCAGGGCACTATTGTCAAGAAGGATGAGCCAAAGAAAGGCGAGGAGAAGAAAGACACTCCTGTCGTGAAGAAAAAGGATGACGAGAAAGATGATGGGAGAAGCTATTCCTTAAGCCCGAGAAGCGAGTATAATCTAAGGGAGAACTCATCTGACACCAAAAGGACTATTTATCCGTCCAGGCTCAGCAGCGACGACATCACCAGGAAGCTGAACGAGTTCGACTCCAGCACAAGGCGCATCAGGACGAGCCCGAGCGATACCAACAGGGACTTTTCGCCGAGAATCAACTATGACAACAACAGGAGTAGCAGGAGCAACTATTATCTTAACAGGAGCAGCCGGAGCTATACCCCATCAAGGAGCAGTTCAAGGCCGAGCATCAGCAACAGATCCTATAGCCGGCCAAGCACCTCCAGAAGCAGCTCAGGCTCTTACAAGAGCAGCAGCTCGAGGTCAAGCTCAAGCAGTCACCGCTCTAGCTCAGGAAGCGTTAGAAAGAAGTAAAGGCTGGCTTAACTAATAATAATAAATACTAATTCAGAGGTGTAAAGAAAGGAAATACTTGAAATATTTGATAATTGGCTCGAGAGCTTAGAAGAAATCAACAACATGTAACCACTATAAAGAAGTTATTCATAGAAATATTTATAAATAAAACTCTCTTTCTTCCGCCGTATTAAACAATTAAAAATAACACGAGGAGATGAAAAATGGCAAATGATGAAGGATTATCAGCAAGAGTAAAGGAAGCATATGAAAAACTCCCTGACGGAGGAAAAAGTGTGGCAAAAGGATTGGGCGTCGCTGCTCTTGGCGGAGTCGCAGGAATCTTGCTACCTGTCTTTACACTTGGCTCAGGATTTGTAATTGCAGGAGTAGGCTATGCTGGAGTAAAATTATACCAAGCATATAACAAAACATATAATAACAAGGAATAACTCCTTACAATAAAATTTTTTATTTTTTGATTATTCTAATTTTAAATATGATTTAAAAAAATATAAGATAATATTAATCAGGACACAAAACAATCGCTGTTGCTGCCAGTAACAAATAATCACTTGGCCCCATTAAATTTCTCAACATCAGCTGTCTTGCCCATGATGACAAGAACATCGCCTTTCTTTATGGTCTCGCTCCCTGGCGGCAAAATGAGCATGTCGCCTGCTCTCTTTATTGCGATGACAAAAACACCATAGCTGTCCACCGTATCCATGTCTCTTATCTGGCAGTTAAAGAAGTGTTTTGGAGCATCAACCTCTTTTATCCAGTAATCCTTGGACAATTCTATGTGCTCGAGAATATCTGACGAAATAAGCTGGTTAGCGAGCCTCACGCCGAATTCTTTTTCCGGGAATAGAACCTTGGTAGCTCCGACTTTCTGCAGCGCCAATCCGTGGATATCGTCCTTGGTCTTAGCAACAATGCTCTTAATCCCCAGCTCCCTCAGGATTATCGTTGTGATTATGGACTTCTCATCAGACTTTGCAACAATAGCTGCGTCACAATGAGCAATTCCTGCCTGCCTCAGCGAGTCTGCGTCAGTCACATCAGCCTGCTTGGCGTGCGTCACAAAGTCCTTTATGTTATTAACCTTGTCAAAGTCAGCATCAATAGCTATTACTTCCTGCCCCAGCTCGTACAAAGTCTTTGCTAAGCTTGAGCCGAAAAGGCTCATGCCAATCACAGCATAACTCTTCTTTCTTGCGATGATCTCACCCTACTGATAATTCTTCCTTGGGCAGCCTTATCTTATTTAAATTTTTCGTTGCGTAAAGAGAGAGTATGAAAGACAAAATGCCAACCCTGCCTATGAATATTGTGAGCGCAATAATTATTTTTGACGGGATGTTAAGCATGGAGGTTATGCCTGTCGATAACCCAACCGTCCCGAAAGCAGAAGTAGCCTCGAAAAGATTCTGGAAGAAAAGGAAATCGTTAAACGCACATAACAAGAAAGTGACGCCAAGAATCAGGAATAATGATAGTATGAAGATAGTCATTGATTTCATCACAAGAGCATCATCAATGCTTCTGTCGCTCATCTCAGTCTCTTTTTTGCCCTTCACAAAAGCTATGACTGCTGCAAGGACAACTGCAAAAGTCACAGTCTTTATGCCACCCCCTGTTCCTCCTGGGGATGCGCCGATAAACATCAAGATTATCAAAACCATCAGGCCATTAAGCGTCATGCCCCCAATATTAATGGTGTTGAAGCCAGCAGTCCTAGCTGTTACTGACTGGAAATATGAAGCATAAACCTTTTCTTTCCCTGACAAGCTTCCAAGCGTCGCCGAATTCGTATTCTCAAAAGACAATATCAGCAAGGCGCCAATGATTATCAGCATGACGCTCGCAACCAGGACGATCTTGGTCTGAAGATTGATTCGCTTCTTGTAAAACAAGGCTTCGTAAAGGTTGGAAAGCACAATAAATCCAAGCCCGCCTGCTATTATCAGGAATGATATTGTAAAAAGTATCCAAGGATCACCCACATAAGAAGTTAAGCTCCTGAACCTGCCAATAACATCAAACCCTGCATTATTAAAAGCAGATACTGCGTGAAATACGCCCAACTTTACGCTGCCCCAGAAGCTGGTTCCTAAGTCTCTCCACCTAAAGAATAATATCAGTGCTCCTATCAATTCAATTGACAAAACAAAGAATAACACCCTTCTTGCCAGCTTAAAAACGCCAGCCAAGGAGGACATGTTAAGATGTTCCTTAAGTATTAACCTGCTCGAGAAGCCCAGCCGTCTACCGATTAATAAGGCAAAGAAAGTGGTGATAGTCATGTATCCTAATCCTCCCAGCTGTATAAGAAGGAGAATTACTATCTGCCCAAACAATGAGAAATGCATTGCTGTATCCTTAACTACCAAACCAGTGACACAGGTTGCAGATGTCGCTGTGAAAAAAGCATCGACAAAATTAGTTCCGCCCTCCTTGGCAGAAAAAGGAAGCCAAAGCAAAAGTGTCCCCAAGACTATTATAGCTAAGAAGCTCAGCACCACAAAAGTTACAGGGTTGATGTCTTCTCTCCGAGACTTCCTCCTTATGAATCTTAAAGTCAGAACATCCTGAAATATGTTATCCAATAATTTCTTCTTTCCCTGCCCCTCGCCAGCTGATTCTCCGCCAGCTGTAGCGCCTGATTCATCCATAAAAAATTATTTAAGATGATTTAATTAAAAACTTTTCGCAAAAAAACAAATAAAAAAATTAAAAGTATGATGATGTATGCAGAAATAGCAGATGAAAGATTACAATACAAATTTAATAAATTCAGAAAATAATAACAAAAAAATAGGAATAATAAGCATAAGAAAAACAAGTATAATAAAAGAATTTACTTCCTTGCCTTTTCTATCTTGCCTTTTAGCAAAGCATCAAGGCTTTGGTCGTTGACTTTTATTACCTGCCACCTAACGCCAGGAATGTCTCCCTTGGACCTTCCCATCTTGCCACCTATGCATTCGATAACGACTTCGTCGTGCTCGTCTATCATCTTGGTGGCTCCGTCTCCAGGGCAGAAAGCAGTTACTTGTTTGCCATTCTTGACAAGCTGAACCCTGACGCATTTTCTCATGGCAGAGTTAGGCTGCTTTGCCTCTAACTGGACTTTTTCAAGAACAATGCCTGAAGCTTGGCTTGCCCCTCCGAGAGGGTCGGACTTCTTCTTAAGATTAAGAGCTTTCTTAACATACCATTTATAATGCCATCGGGCTTTCTTTCTTCTTCCCTGCGCTCTCTTTGCCGCGTTAATTCCTTTTCCTTTTCTTCCCATAATAATCTCCTCGAAAATATGAAGCTTTTTTAAATGTTTTGATTAATATTCGCCCACGACACCAACCCCTGTGCCAATTTTGCGGAGGCACATTCAAAATAAATATTCAAGCGAAGTGGGGGGTTGCCCAAGCAAAAGAGCAAGGCTCTTTTGATGTGCGAAGAAAACAAAGTTTTCTAGCACAACGAAACAAGTTTCGTTTGTCCCAAGAGGTAACTCTTGTGACCATCCGGGGCTCACGGAGCCCTCTGATTCATGTGCAGGCCGAAGCCATGCACGGGTTGGTGAAAAATGAAAATAAAATCATCAAATGACTTTTATTTCTTGTATTGTGAAGTACTTGCTTACTATCTTCTCAAGGTTTCTTAAGTTCTGGGCTTTGATGCCTATCATCAAGCCTTTTGTCTTGGTGTCTGCTCCGGTGATCGTGACGACGTCACCTTCTTCTTTTATCTCGACAATCTTAAGCGGTGCCAAGTAGTTGGTGATGAACTGCACTCTGCCGGTATTGAACTCAACAATCTTTACTTTTCTCTTGAGCAATTTCTCAAGCTGGACTATGTTACTCTTGTTCTTTCCCAATGCCTTGCCCATTTCTCCTGGCTCAACAAGGAACACCAGTTTTTCCCTGTCATAAAAGCAGTCTTTTAATTTTGAATGCGTTAAGTTCTCGAACAAAGCCATTATCTTGATTAGCTCTGTGTCAAATGTGATTTTTTGCTCGCTCATTTTCAGAACCCTTGAAAAAATTTCTTTATTTCTTTATTCCTCGCTTATTATCATTCTTATTTCTCGAATTTTCCTTTCTCAGCCAGGTGCTTCATGCCTATGGCTGCTATTGAGAACGGCTTCTTGCAAACCACTCCGAGCTCGTCATTTGGAACTTCAAGATTCTCAACTTCCACTCTTACCATTGGCGCATAATGCGCAATGTCATTCACCAAGCCCTTGGGTGCGTTGCTCGCCAAGAATACTTTTACAAGTTCCTTGTTCTTCAAGGCTTTTAGCACCTTGTCTGCTCCTATCACTAAAACCTTACTTTTCAATTGTTTCTTAATTTCATCAACACTCATGCTAACACCCTAATGAATTTCTATCATCAGAAATACTGCCCTACTCGCTTCGCTCGTCTCGCCATGCAAATTTACTCATCGTAAATGTTGCATATGCAGGCTTCGACGGTCAGTATTTCTTCTGATCTAATTCTTCTTCTCTTTATCAGCCCGTATCTTGGTAATAAGCCCTGGCAGGCCTGTTCCTGTTGGTACTGGCTGGTTTATCATGACGTTTTCAATGACTGAGTTAAGATCGTCTATTTCTCCTACCATGCTCGCGTTTATGACATGCTTTATAGGAGTCTCGAATGACGCTCTTGCGAGGACGCTGGGCTTTTCCTTGACGATTCCATACCTGCTGACTCCAAGCACTGAGCCTGACATGCTCATTGCATCAGCCACTAACAGGATGTGCCTTATGTCAATTTTTATTCCCTGGTCCTTTAGGACTTTGATTATCTCCCTGATTATTGCTTCCCTTGCTGCTTCTATGCCGAACAGTTTTTCTATTTCTGAAACGCTGTTGGTTGTTGTCCTGTAAGTATCAATGAACGGGAGCTTTAATACTTCTTTCAGGTTGCTGCCGGCAGTTACTATGACATATTCGTTGTCTCTCTTGACAGGCAACACCTGAGTCACTCCTTTTATTCCGTTAACATAAACTTCCTTGAGCTTTTCCTTGAGCTTGTATATCATGTTGAGCGCATCATCGCCAGAAGCCCTTATCTTGATGCTCTCATCCTTGTCGAGTTTGACATCAAATCCTTTCAATCCCTTGCCCAGCATGCTTGCAATCTTGGCTGCGCTCAGCTTCATGTCCTTGAGTTTTTTCTGGTCGAGCTCAACCCTCATCCTGGTTTCTGCAACATTAATGCTTATCTCTTTTAAGTATTCCTTGAGCTTGGTCTCCTTTAGGCTTTCTGCGAGCTGCCTTATGTCTTTTCCTTCAGAATAAGGCTTTTTCAGGTATATCTCCATCATCTTGGTGCTTATCTCGCTCCTTGCATCGAGGATTTCAATCAGTCTTGGCAGTCCTGTGGTTACGTTCATCTCACTGACGCCTGCAAAGTGGAAAGTCCTGAGGATCATCTGGGTGCCTGGCTCTCCTATTGATTCAGCAGTCACCATTCCAATGCTCTCGCCTGGCTCTGCCAACGATTCCCTGTACTCCTTGAAAACTCTGTCAAGTATCCTCTTAAGCCTTGCAGCCCCGACATTCTCTGGCAGTTCCTTCTCCAAGTCATCCAGTATCCTGAGCGGAAGCTTGTCCTTGAATTCTTTTAGTTCAGCTCTCATGATAATCACGTTTTTTTGTTAGTAAAAAATCGCGGCAACCTGCAACGTATACAACATCACGAGCATTTGCGAGTGATTTGCATTTTGGTTGCTTTGACAAAAGGTGCGCCTTTTGGCACTCAAAACCTCCGGTTTTGTTGTGACTGGGGTTGCGCCCCACGGGCTGTTGCTAGATCAAGCCTAGCAACTCCAAAAGTTTACTTTTGGCTGGCAAACGCGATTTTTTCGTCGTTAATTATTATTTTTGTTTTTCTCCTTTGTTTTGATTTTTTTTAATTTTGAACTTAAACTTTTTTTAGGCGCCTCACTTGCCGGCGGGGCTTTGACTGAAATTTTAATTTGTCGTCCTGACTATATGGCTGACATTTATCTTGCCGCCTTCGCTCTTTGCAACGTCAATTCCGTCTTCACCATAGGCGAACTGCACGATTCTCTTGCCAGCATCCCTTACAGTAAAGTCGTACTCAACCCTGAAGTCCTGCATTGCATTTGCCAGCCTTCTGTAGAGGTATCCTGATTTTGGCGTTCTTAGTGCTGTGTCCATCAGGCTGTCTCTTCCTGTCATGGTCATGAAAAATAATTCAAAAGGCTCAAGTCCGTTCTTAAAGCTGTTCCTTATGAATCCTCTGGCTGATGCTCCTAGGTCTCCTCTTTTGAAGCATGATAATGTTCTGTCCCTGTAGCCTCTGCTTACTCTTCCTCCTCGCAATGCTTGCTGTCCTACGCAGGCTGACATCTGGGCGAGGTTGAGCAGGTTTCCTCTTGCTCCTGATGAGATTATCTTGAGGGCGTTGGAGTCAGGGTCTGCATTCTTTGCAACTGCTTCTCCTGTCTGGTTTCTTGCCCTGTTTAGCCTTTCAAGGATTCTGAGCTCCAGGGTTTCCCTTATATCTCTTCCTGGCAGAAGCTCCAGTGTTCCTTCCCTGTACTCTTGTATCATCTTCTTGACGTCAGCATCTGCTTCGTCTATAATCCTCTTTATTTCCTCTTTTACTTCTGGCCTCATGTCAATGTCTGATAATGTGATTGTGATGCCGTATCTTAGCAATGTCTCTATTCCAAGCCTGTAAATTTTTCCAAGCATGGTAACCATCTGCTTTGCTCCGTACTGCTTGTGCAGGTTTCTGAGCAATAATCCTGAGCCTTCTCCAAGGTTGTTCTTGTCAAGTATGCCTGTGATGAGCTTTCCGTCTTTTATCTCGACGATAGCGTCAGGATCTTTAACTCCTTCCTTGTAATGCTTTGCATAGCCCTTGAAGTTGAAATCATCAGGCAATAATACTGAGAATATTTCCTTGCCGCTTATTATGTTCTTGTTGGGCAGCTTGGAGAAGTCATCTACGCCGACAGATACTAGCAAGTCGACTGCTTCTTCTCTTGGTATGTTAACGTACTTGGTGAGTATGTAGTTGCCTGTGATTGCGTCTTGGTTGCAACCAATAATGCTGAGGCCATACCTTGGGCTGATCATCTGGGTTTGTACTTCCATAAGGGTTTCTGCCTCAGCTCTTGCTTCTTCTGTCTGCGGTATGTGAAGGTTCATCTCGTCTCCGTCGAAGTCTGCGTTATAAGGAGCGCAAACAGCAGGGTTGAACCTTAATGTCAGTCCTGGCAATACTTTGACGCGATGGCACATCATGCTCATCCTGTGCAGGCTTGGCTGCCTGTTGAAGATGCTTATGTCTCCATCCATCAGGTGTCTCTCGACGATGAATCCTGGCTGCAGTTCCTCAAGCAATGCTTCCTTGGTCTCATCAGTTATCTTTTTTCTCCTGCCATCAGGCCTGATAATATAATTTGCTCCAGGATAAGCCTTAGGCCCTTTTTTGATGAATGTTTTGAGATAATCAATATTCCATGTTGTTACGCGCTCTGGCACTGTGAGTTTCATTGCCATGATCATTGGTACTCCGACTTCGTTGATGTTCAGCATTGGGTCTGGGCTGATGACTGTTCTTGCTGAGAAGTTAGTCCTCTTTCCTGCGAGGTTGTGCCTTATTCTTCCTTCCTTGCTCTTGATTCTCGCAGTCAATGTCTTGAGTGGCTGTCCGCTCCTGTGCCTTGCAGGCGGCAACTGGGCAACCTCATTGTCAAAGAAGGTTGTAATGTGATATTGCAGTAAGTCCCACAAGTCTTCAATGATTATTTCTGGTGCTCCTGCATTGATGTTCTCGAACAGTCTCTGATTGATTCTTACAATGTCTCCTAGCTTGTGAGTGAGATCATCTTCGCTTCTTTCTCCGCTCTCCAATGTGATGCTTGGCCTCATGGTTACTGGCGGTATTGGCAATACTGTGAGCACCATCCATTCTGGCTGAGCACTAGATGGGTTGATTCCGAATAATTGTAAGTGTTCTCTCTTAATTCTCTCGAGCCTGCTCCTGACTTCGATTGGGCTGAGCCTTTTTTCCTCTTCTAAGAATGTAGTTGGCTTCTCAATCTTTATCTTGTACTGTTTCTCCTTGCAGTGCGGGCACTTGGTTATTGTCTTCAATGAAGCTATTATCTCCTGTATCTTGCCCCTCTGCTCATCAACACCAAATTCCTTGCCTACTTTTTCCAACTCATCCCTAGCCTTTGATATTTTGTCGTTGGGTATGAGAATGCTGCCGCACGCACGGCAAGTGCACCTTAATAAGTCGAGAACAATATTAACAAATTTTATGTGGATGACTGGCCTGGCGAGCTCAATATAGCCGAAGTGCCCCGGGCATTCCTTGAGCTTGCATCCGCAAGTCTTACACTTCAAGCCAGGGTCAATTACTCCAAGTCTTATGTCCATTAGTCCTCCGTCTACAGGGTAGCCTTCCTTGTCATAAAGCTCTGGCGTAACAATCTTTGCTGACGCCATTTCCTTAATGAACTTAGGGCTCATCAGTCCAAATTCAATCTTGTCAATCTTCTTTGAAACAATGGTGTCCATGGTAAGTTCTCTTTACAAAAAATTGTCGCCACCAAACAAAAGCTCTGCTTTTGATGGTGCCAGAAATTTATAATTTCTGAGCACCTGCCACAGCACCGCCGACTGAAAGTCAAGGTGCATGGTGGCTTGGACGGGGGTTGGCCCCTCGGGGTGTCCAAGACAATTTTTTGTTTTTATTTTTAGTATTTGCTCTTCAATTTTAATTTTGGGTATATTGTCAAGCTCTTGAACTCGTCAAGTATCAGCTTGAAAGCATAACTCATTTCTATGTTGCTTATTTCTGTGTTCTCCCCGCACATTGGGCAGAAATAAGAGTTCTTTCTAGTATCATAAATTGCTATTAGTCCGCAGTTCTCGCAGATAGGAACTTCTGTCTTGTCACTATCAAATCTTTCCTTGAGCAGGAGGCTTGCGCCGTGGGCGACGAATGTGTCTTTCTCCATTTCTCCAAGTCTAAGCCCTCCTTCCTTGGCTCTTCCTTCTGTTGGCTGCCTTGTGAGGAGCTGTATAGGACCACGAGCTCTGCTGTGTATCTTGTTGGCTACCATGTGCTTTAGTTTTAGGTAGTACATGTTACCGACGAATATCTTGACCTTGTACTGTTCTCCTGTGATTCCGTTGTACACTGTTTCTGTTCCGTTCTCCCTGAATCCCATTTTTAGAAGCTCAACCCTGATATCTGCTTCTTTTTCTCCTTCAAATGTTGTACCATCAATGTATCTACCGCTGAGAGCTCCTGTCTTACCTGCGAGCAACTCAATTAAGTGACTGACTGTCATTCTGCTAGGTATTCCGTGCGGTCCGAAGATTATGTCAGGCTTTATGCCTGATGCTGTGAATGGCATGTCTGCTTCTGGAACTATAAGGCTGACTACGCCTTTTTGTCCGTGCCTTGACGTGAATTTGTCTCCTATCTCTGGAATTCTCGGGTCTCTTAATCTGACTTGTATAAGCTTGTTGCCTTCCTCACTTTCTGTGAGCATGACAAAGTCAACTATTCCTTTTTCTCCGTGCTTCAATGCATTGCTTGATTCTCTTCTTGAAGTTGTTGCTAGGTTGTATTCTTCAAGGCTGCTGAGAAATCTTGGCGGGCTTGTCTTTCCTATTATTACGTCGCCTTCCTCAACAACTGCTTCTGGATAAATAATTCCGTCCTCCTCGAGGAACCTGTAATCATGCTCTGTCCTGTAACCCTTAACATCCTTGGCAGGTATGCTGACCTCATCGGTAAGCCCTCCTGAATATCTGAGCTCTTCTGTCGCAACAGGCCTGTAATATGTGCTTCTTCCAAACCCCCTGTCAATGCTGCCCTGATTTATGACAATGGCGTCTTCCATGTTGTAGCCTTTGTATGACATTATTGCTACCACAACGTTCTGGCCGCATGGGTGTTTGTCCATGTCAAGAATCTCATTAGTTATGGTTGTGACTATTGGTCTCTGAGGATAATTAAGCAGGTTAACGTCCATGTCCATCCTTGCAAAGAAGTTTGCCGCATAGAATCCTACTCCTTGCTTCTGGTTCTTTGAGCCCTGAGTTAATCTGACTCCTTGGTTGTAATTGCCAAATGGAACCAGGCTTGAGGTTAATCCGAAAATATCAATGGGGCTGAGGTCGAGGTGAGTATCTCCCGGAGACAAGTTAGATTCTTTGAGTGAAACTATGGCGCTTTCCTCTTCCATGCTGTCCAAGAATTCTATAACCCCTTGCTGGACCAAGTCCTGCCATTTTAGTTCATTCTTGTTAAGCTTCTCAACCATGTTGTCTGTCAGCAAAGGCTTGCCGTCCTTCACAACCACTAATGGCCTGATGCATCTCCCGCTGCCGCTCTCTATGAAAACCTGGTCTGTTTTGTCGTCGTAAAGAGCGCTAATGCCAAAAGGCATCTTGTTAGATCTTCTTAAGCCTATCAACTGGTTTACATAGTCTTTTCCATTATTCACTTTTCCGACAAACTTGTTGTTAAGGAATACTTCGCTCATTTTGATTTTGCTTTTTGTTTTATTTTGTTTTATTTTTTATTGTGATTATTTCTTTTTCTTTGCGCTTGTTGTTGCTGACTTCTCAAGTTCAAGTCCTGCCTTGACAAGCACTGGCAGGAGGTCCTCATCAGGGGTTTCCTGAGTTATACTGCTAAGAAGAGCCAGATTTTTTCTTAAGCCAATATTGGTTCCTTCTGGCGTCTCGCTGGTGCATAACCTTCCCATGTGCGTTGCGTGGAGGCTTCTCGCCTCAAAATTCTCTTGTGATGATGATAATGGGCTGATGACTCTTTGCAGGTGCGATAATGTTTGCAGGAAGTTAAGCCTTTCAATTCTCTGGCTTACTCCCTTCCTACCTCCGACCCAGCTGCCTGTTGCCATGCTTGAATAAATCCTCTGGGTAAGAAGCTTCTCTCTTATTATGACTTTGATGCTGGGAAACTTTCCCCTCTTGACAATCCTCTGGAAGTTGTAAAGCAGGTCTCCAATCAATACTTTGAGGTTGACCCTAAACAAGTCTGCGAGCAGGTCTCCGCTCATCTTTAGGCGCTTGTTCATGTAATGGTCTTTGTCGTCCACTGCTTCCTCCCTTACTGAGAGTATCATTTCCTTTAGCACCTTGCAGAGGTTGTAGGCTTTCCAGAGCCGGTCCTCCCGCTCTATCCCGACGTGAGGCAGCAGGTACTTGTCAAGTATTTCCTGCATTCTCTGAATCCTGATCTCCCTTGACTGGGTTATTCCTATTCGCTTGGCAATGTAATCGATTGCATCCTCTGAATTCTTTATGTCGACGAACTCGTAAAGATTGATAAGCACTTCTGCATCGCTTTCCAAGCCTACGAAGCGCATGATTTCCTCATCCTTTACCAAGCCTAATGCCTTAATAACGACGATGATAGGCACTCTCTTCACTCTTGTGAATGTTATGTAGAACAATCCATCCTTTAATTTCTCAAATTGGTGCGGTATCTTGTATGAGCCTTTTTCTGAGAACAGCTTGCCAACGTATTCGCTAACGCCTGATGACTCTTTTTCTACCATGAACCTGTTGGATGCTAAGTCCTCAATGTTAACTATTGCTTTTTCTGTGCCATTGATTATGAAGTATCCGCCAGGGTCGTCAGGGTCTTCGTTGTGCTGTATAAGCTCGTCCCTGCTCAAGCTGTTCAGGTGGCAGTATTTTGATTTCAGCATTATTGGGATGCTTGCAATCTGAGTCGTGAAGCTCTCCCTTTGCACTCCATTGATATGAGCAGAAACTTCAAGGAACATTGGAGCAGAGTAAGATAATTTCCTGAGCCTGGCCTCAACAGGATAAATGCTTCTCTTTGAGCCATCTGCTTCTGTTATTTCCGGCTTTGTCACCCAGACATTATCCAGCCTTATCTTGAAAGAATCAACATTTGGAGGAATAATGGTTGGCTCAATCTCCTTGTTCTCCTCTATTATGGCTTTAAGCTCGTTGTCAATGAAGTTGTTGAATGACTCTATGTTTGCCTTGACCACGCTGTTCTGCTCAAAATACTTCTTAAGCAAAACATACGATTTCTTCAAGTTGCTCTGGTTAGCCATGATAATTACTCCATGATTTCTTACTCCTTGATTACTCCCCTGAAAAACACTGATTCGCCAGCAGTCCTGCTGCTCCTCTTAATCTTGATAACATCCCCTTCCTCAACATCAAGGTGTGCAATTGCAGGGTCTGTGATAAGAATCTTTGGCATTTCTTTTAAAGTCAGGTTATATTTTTTTAGAAGTTCCTTTGCCTCTTTCTCAGAGAGCTTTGAATGCTCAGGCACAAGTTCGTGCTCAATCTTTTCTGTTTTTGCCATTTTAGTCCTCAAAAAAATTGCCGCCACCTGCCACAGCACCGCAAAAATTTTTATTAAAAATTTTAAGGTGCTCGGTGGCTTGGACGGGGGTTGGCCCCTCGGGGTGCCCAAGGCAATTTTTTGTCAATTAATAATCATGAATGGGCCGGACGAGATTTTCTCCACCATTGTCAACAGTAAATGTTAATAATCTGTTGCTTTGAACTCGCGACCACTGCATTTCTTTTGTTTTTTATTTTGTCATTAAAAGTGCAGTGCTCTAGCCAGGCTGAGCTACCGGCCCAAGTTTTTGAGCCATGCTAACGCCCTGACCGGCAGGCAAAAATCTGCTGATTTTTGAGCCGTTCAGTTCGTTCTCGCTACGCTCGAACGCCCTGACCGGGATTCGAACCCGGGTCGAAGCCTTGCTGTGCACTCAACCATTAATGAATGATAATCATGAGTTCTCGACAGGGCTTCATGATAGTTCCTGCAACAAAACCTTTCGGTTCTGCTGGGCCAGCTACACTATCAGGGCACCTTGTTGATTATGAAGCAATTCTTGTGATTTGTGATTTATCTTGTTGTTTTTTTATCTTATTATCTTTATTGACTATTAATCAAGCATGGCGGTGGCTTCCTCTTACACTAGTATTACTTTATTAGAAACGCCCCTCCCATCCAAAACATTTTATCCGATACTCCTCTACACAGCCTGGCTATGATATTATGATTATGACTATCTATTTCCAGTTAATACCTGGGAATTGTTTGAAAGAGTTCTGAAGCCTTTATAAAGATTTCGTTTAAAGTTAAAAAGAAATCTTAAAAGTAAAACTTTTGTAGGTTAGTATTTTTTGCAAGAAAAATAATGCCTGATTAGAACCTTAACACTCGTTGCAGGCTTTGGGTTGGATTGGATCCTGTTGGCTGCTGGCTCTGGGTTTTATCTGAGAATCCAAGTATCACTTTTGCTCCTTCAACAGCATACTCCTTGCCTAGAATAATTTCTTTTATTTCAGTATAAGTATTATCAGTAACTCCTGGCTTGAAATAAATTGGATATTCAACGTCCTTCCCGTTGACATTCAAAAGAACCCAATATCTAGAGAGCTTGTCCTCTGACTTTTTTGCATAGTATCCATTAGCAGCTTGCTCTAACTTGCTATCTGACTCGTTCGGATAATAAAAAGTCGCAAGAATTCCTTTCAGTGCTATAGGAAGAGTTATGCCATTTTGTTTCGCAATGCTTTCTACCATGCCATCAAAAGAAATCATATAAGAACTGCTTACTTTGCTCTCCAATCCTAAAGGATTGCCTGTGAAATGATTGACCCCGACAACGGTCGCTACGCTAAAAGTCAATCCAATAGCCCACTTAGCCCAAGGTTTCAACTTCTTCTTGTTATCAAAATTATCTTGTTTTGTGAAAATTCTCATAACCCACCCAAAATCAACATATATTAATTAGTAATAATTAAAGGAAAAGCTTTCAAGTATAAAACACTTTCCAAAAAAAGCTTTGCATGATTAAAACTCTAATTAACGGATAATATGAAGAAAATATAATTTATTTTTCAACCGCCACATAGCATCCTCTGAATGCTCTTTTTATCGTGGCGGATAATTTTTCTTCTGGGATTCCATCTAGGTCTCCTGGCTTTATCAGAAACATTACTGAATAATCCATTCTCTTGTCTTCTTTTCCGAATTCTTTCCAGAGCTCCATGCATCCGTCGCAGCTGCAGGCATTGTATCCTCGCGAGAAGCTTACTTCGCCAGGGATATCCTTGAATGGAGTTATTTTGCTTTTTGAATCTGTCATGGTTCTGAAAAGATATTCATCGTTATTAGGTGCTTTATAGTATTCTATCCTTAATGGTCCTTGTGTTGCTTCTAGTTCAACTATTTGATTATCAAGGATTTGTTTTAGAGAAGGATTGTCTTTTGATAATGATGGGTCTTTGCTGATTAACAAGTCATTATAGCGTTGGCCTATTCCGTCATAGTCAGGCATCAGGAGTATGAATGGCTTGTCTTTCTTATATCCTTTCTTGAGCATTTGAGCGATAAATCCGTAGTGTGCCGGCACAAATGGCGAGGCTAATTCTCTCAGGATGTTGGCTTTTTGGGCGTCTTCATCGCTGAAGAAGTCAGTTGCTTTTGGGTCGAGCTTGTAAGTTATGTCAAATCTTGCTGTGTCTTTTGGCTGGATTGCAAAGTTGAGTTCTGTTTTTTCTCCAAAAAATTTTTTTGATAATTCATATTTTAGGGCGTCCTTGCCTGCTAGGAATTTGATTTGTCTTTCAAATCTCTCAATCATGTCAGGGTCTATTTCAGTGCATATTATCTGAACCGGGAAATCTTCTGAAGAATTCTTTTTCATCAGGTAGCCGAAAAGTACTGTAGTTATTTCATCCCCTGCTGCAGGGTAAAGCATGACTAATGGGTTGTCTTTTGAAAGGTTGAGTGTTTCAATGATTTGTTTATATGGTAGCTGGGCTATGTTCGGAGCTGCTCTCAATCTTAATTCTGCATCATATCCTTTGTTGTATTGCTCCTGCAGTATTCCTTCAAGTCCTTTTTCTCCTATGAAAGCGTCAGGTTTAACTAGTTCTTCTTGGATTATAGTTTTCTTGGTTTCTGAAGTTATTATCTTATCGATTGGGGAAGCTGTGATAGTTGCCAATCCAAGAGCTGCTGCTAGTGCTATTGTTCTTAGAAATCCTCTACGAGGCATATAGTTCGCTTTCGTTAGGTTTTGAGACTGGCTTATTGCCATGAATTACTCAAAGGCGTTTCTGGTTTATAAATCTTTCGATTTGTCACCACTAATAAGAAGTAATCAAGTTTAGTTTGTAATAATATTTGTTGAGAATGAAAAAAGAAAAAATCAAATAATTTTATCTATGATGAACACTGCTTTCTACTTGAATTTGAAATTTGCTTCGTGCAATGTTCCGTCGCTTAACTGCACAACAAGCTGCCTGCAAGTGCCAGCCCATGACTTGTCTGTTTTCCAGACGTAAATGTATTGGTTAGCAACAGGGTTATAAGTGAGGCTGCTTCCGCCAGCAGCAAGTGTTATTTCAATCACATCAAGGGGAGCTGATGAGTCACACGCTATTCTTTTAGACACAGGGTAACCTGCTTCGAATATGCTCAGTCCCATGTCTCCGCCCAAGCTGAACTTCACAGGTATTGCGCTTCCAGCCTTGACCTGATTAAATGCAGGCAAGTTATCAACAGGCTGGAAGAAACCATTCCAAGTGCAAGCGTAATACTCATCAGTACTGCCATCACAATCGTCATCAATACCATTGCAAGTTTCTGGACTTGGGTCTCCAGCAACTGCTGAGCAATCTCCCCAAGCACTCCAACTCCCAGCGCTGCAAGTTTTTGCCTGAGTGCCTATGTTCTGGCAAGCACCAACGCCGACAGTACATGATTGGCTCTGAGAAATAACTATTCCATTTCCAGCTAGCCCGTCAGCATAGTGTTGCTGAATTTCCTCTACTGAAAGAGCCTGGTTATAGACTGAGACTTCATCTATCTGCCCTATGAATGGGTCAGTTCCATCATAATAGACTTTATATGCTCCGATTGTGGCTTTCCCTGAAAGCACAGTGTTAGTAGTCATATAACCCGATCCTCTTAAAAGGCCATCAACATAAATCTCATAGTAATTTCCAGAGCTGAACCTGAGAGCAATATGATGCCAGTTACCGTCCATTGCATTAAATCCTATAGTTTCAACACCCGCTCCCCACTGGGACGCTCGAATGTTATTGAAACCTGGCGGATAATTTTTTCCTAAAAGGAATAATTGACCATATGCAAAAGTAGTTCCATACTGGAATATTGTTCCAATCCCAGGGTCAGTTGTTCTTATCCAAGCCTCTACAGTTCTAGAATTAGAGCCTGACGGCAAACCTGTGTCGGTCATCGAAACCCAGCCAGCACTGCTAAACTGCAATGAATTACCAACTTTTCCAGCAATCCAGCTTCCAGTATTAACCAGTGCGCCATTATTTGGCCCGACAGAATCAGCAACAGCACTGCCAGAGCTCTCATCAAGCTTCCAGTAAGAAATCGGGCATGTCGGATCACTAGCGCTGACACTCGCTGCAAGAGCTAAAACAAGAAACGCAGCCAAAACAACAAACACTAAAGGTTTAGAATTCTTTTTCATTTTTTACCCCCTAAAAAACTACTTTAAGATTAGGAAAGGGAACATTCTATTTAAAGATTGCTGTTCAGAGAATAAAAGAAGAAAAAACAATCCCCGTCTCCAGGCTAGAGTGTTTGGCTCAAGTCCTGACAAACAAGGCGAAGGAATGGCAGAAAACATATACTTTGAGACCATTTTAGCTTGAAAACCATTCCTAACCGAAAGATTTAAATAGTAATTGATATTACCTAATAATTAGTATTGAATAAAACAAATATAAAACAAGGAGGAAAATAAAATGGCAAAAGAAAAATATAGGTCGATTGTGAAACTGGACTTCCAGTACGCACATAGGTTTATGAATTATCCGGGAGAGGCAAGCTATCTTCATGGACATTCGGGATTACTAACGATCCAAATTGAAGGGGAGTTAGATAAACACAATTATGCCTATCCAGTAAAAGAGGCACAAAAATTAGCATGGGCAGTAGCCGATAACTTCCACCACGCAACGATTTTTCAAGAAGGCGATCCCTTGCTTGATTT
>JAFGDD010000010.1 GCA_016932315.1 Candidatus Woesearchaeota archaeon | reverse complement strand
ATTTCTAGGATGTTAGCAATTTCATTGCTCCCATCCCAAAAGCCGTAGCTTTTGTGATACCAGATTTTTCCTAAAAATCTCCGGGGAAGCAGCGCCTAATAAAAAATAACCCTGAGTTTGCAAGGCAATCAAAAATCGTGATTTTTGTTGCATCAAAAGAGCTTTGCTCTTTTGTTTGCAATAGGACGAAAATGCGAACCAAATCAAAAGCGAACGGCCAAGTCAATTTTTTTTTCTCATCCTTCAAAGAACCAAGATTCTTCGTCCTGGAAGTAGTCTTCAGGATTCTTGAAATATCTTACTGCGTTGCTTATGAGCGCATAATGGCTGTTCTCCTCCTTCATCAGGAACTCGAAAAACTTCTTGACATTAGGATGCTTTGCCTCAGCCGCAGATTTCTTGTAAAAATCATAACCCTTCTGCTCAAGAGCCAAGCCAGCCTCGTAAGCTTTGAGGTCATTCTCGCTGGCAACAGCCTTCTCAACCATGGTTTTTACAGTGTCAGAGAAGAACTCCTTAACCTCATTAATAGCCTCGTCCTCTGCGCCAGACTTAATAATTGGCTCTTCGCTGTCATGAATTGACTTGTTGAAAGCATTAATAGCATCGATATGCTTCAACTCCTCGTCTGCAAGGAATATGAAAACCTTCTTGGCAAGCTCATGCCTCATCCTGGCAGCGTGCTTAAGATAGAAATCCCTGATTTTATTCTCATTATCAATCGCCAGCTTAAGAGCAGCGAGCTCAGACTTAAGATAATCGTACTCTGACATGATAATCACCCTTTTCTATTTTATATTGTTCAAAATATATTTGTTTTTATTAATTTTGTTATTATAATGATGCATAGCTGTTTTTTAAACTTCTTTTTTTTAAGCGCGCCAATAATAAGAAATGCCAGCAATAGATTTTGTCGCGGAAGATGCTCTTTTATTTTTCTTATTCATACCTCAAGCCAACAAAACTGCGGTTTTGAGCTTCCCGATATTACTCATATCGTAAACTATCAACTGGCTTTAGCTTTGAAGCCCTTATTGCCGGTAATAAGCCAGAGCCTGCTCCTACTGCGAATGAGAATAATATGCAGCCTGCTATTAGCGTCCAAGGAAAGATTGGTTTAAGAGCAGAGAAGCCTGCTCCTGCTGCGTAGCCTGCGCCTATACTAGCTACTGCATAGCCGAGGAGCACTCCTATGATTCCGCCGAGCATGCCTATAGCTCCTGATTCAAGGAGGAAGATGAATAAGATGTCATTGTTCCTCGCGCCTACTGCTTTCATAATTCCTATTTCCTTGGTTCTCTCAAGCACAGAGGTGTACATGGTGTTCATTATGTTAACAGAAGCAACAACCACTGATATTAGAGCTATGAGTACCAGCACTCCGTTTAGTATGTTTATTACAGATGAAAAAGTAGCTATGGCGTCCTCAAAGGTTTGCACGTAAAAGTCTTCCTTGCCCTCTTCCTGGCCCTTAAATTTCCTAAGCCTCTCGGTTACCTTATTAGCAACTTCTTTAGTCTCAAATCCTTGCTCTGTGCTGGCCATTATCACAGCGTATTTATCTTTTTTATCTGGATAAAGCTGTTCAAACATCTCGCTGGTGATATAAATCTGAGAATCATCGGTCGGGTTGCCTACTGAACTGTAAAAGCCTATTACTTCAAAATTTACATCATCAATAAATATCTTATCACCTATCTGCAGCCCTTTACTGAACACTTTATTGTCTAGAATATAGTTATAGCCAAGAACTGCCTTGTAAGCATCCCCTTTCTTTAGCGCCCTGCCTTTTTCTATATCTATATTCATTCCCTGCATTATGAAGTCTATTTTGTCAAGGTTCAAGCCTATCATGTAAATGTATTTGTTCTTGTCCCTGAAAGTCACTTCTGAAATTTTATAGTACATGCCTGATATATCATCTATCCCGTTAATCTTATCGACAAAATCAACGTCCTCCTGACTAAGGGCAAATGTGTCATCTGTGCCAGGAGCTCCTATTCCCTTTGCTGTTATGAGCAATTTGTTTGTTCCTGATTCTTCAGCAAGAGTGTTTATGTAACTCTTTATTCCCATACCAAAGCTTATAAGAGCAAAAACAGCAGCTATTCCTATGAGTATTGAAACTATTGAGAGAAAACTTCTGGTTTTTCTCTGGCTCAGATTTTGGAGAGCGTACTTTATCTCATCGAGTTTTATGATTGTCATCTTTTAATTTTTTCTTTTTAACTTACTCTCTTCTATTTTCTATTTAACCCTTCTTAATGCATCAACAGGATGAAGCTTGGATGCCCTAATAGCAGGTAGCAATCCAAATACTGTTCCTAGTGTGAATGAAAATGCTAATGCTCCAAGTATTAATTCCATGCTGACATTAGCTTGTATGAGATCTGAGCCTAATGCAAAACTGCCTATGAATGCTAATCCATAAGCAAGGGTGAGGCCGAGAATTATTCCTATAATCCCTCCTACTAAACCAAGGAAGCCCGATTCTATTGCGAAAAGCGTGAAAATAGTAGAGTTCTTTGCTCCAATGGATTTCATTATTCCTATCTCCCTAGTCCTTTCCAGCACTGCAGTGTACATTGTATTCATGATGCCAATTCCGCCAACAACAAGCGAGATTAAAGCGATTATGGTTACAAAAAGTTGAACTGCAAATAGTGCAGATTTCAATGACTCCAATGCTTTTTGTGCAGTCTGGACTGTGAAATCCTCCTCTCCTTCATCAACATCCCTTTCTTTCCTAAGAAGCTCTTCAATATCTTTTTGAGTCTGCTCAATCCTGCTGGCATCCTTCACTCTAATGCCCAGAGTATCAATTGTGCCGTCATCTTTTCTTATGCCCTCATTAATCATCACGTCATCATTCATCCATATGGCGTCATCAAAAATAAAACTGCCCTTTTTCTCAATTATGCCTATAACATTAAACTGCTTGCCATTGATGAGAACCTTGTCGCCGGCATGGATCGGCCTGTCAAAAGTCGCTCCGTAAGTGGCCCCTTTATGGTAATTATCACCTAGAAGAATCCCTTTATCATCCTGGTCTGTGAGCATCCTGCCTTCCTGCATCTTAAGATTAAGCATTCTCTCAAAATCCCTGCGGTTTTCTCCTGTAACCAATGAAATAACGAACTCAATCTTTTGCTTCTCCCTAAACTCAATGGTTGCTGAAGCAAGATACCTGTTAAAGGCCATATCAACATTATTGATTTCCTCAATCTTCTCAGCCAGCTCATCGCTTAAAGGGTTAGGAGCTCCTGCTCCTGGAGGTCCTGAAAATCCTACGCTGGCGGCTTGTACACTAAGAACATCTGTGCCCAAGAAGCCAAACTGGGAGGTAATAGCAGTCTTTAATCCCTCACCAAGGCCAATAAGTGCAACAACAGCAGCTATTCCTATGAATATTCCTATCATTGTAAGATAGGTCCTGAGCCTCTTCTTGGAAAGGTTTTTAATAGCTAAACTAATATAGTCTCTTAGCATCTTTTAAAAAGCAGCAGGGCTTTTTTGGCCCTCTTAATCTTTTAATACTTATTTATTCCTTTTTTTTCTTGTTATTCTTTCGCTTATAAATAATCCATGCAATAATTGCTATAAGAATTATTATGATAATAACAAGGCCCCAAGGGAATCCGCTACCATTAGTCCTCTGCTTTAGTTCGCTTCCTGAGAAGAGCTTAAGCTCCAGAGGAATTTCTTTTGTGTAAAGGTGGCCGTTTGCGTCCCTGTACTCAACTTTCAAAGGCAAAACCACCTTGTCCTCTGCATCCTTGCTTACAAGAAGAGTGTATTCTGCTGTTTCATAATCATCAGAGTCAAGCGAGCCGATATAAACTTCCGGATTGGATAAGATTTTGAAATCATTGCTTTCCAGCAGAATAAGGTCTAGGAAATTAATGTCGCTGAATCCCTTGTTAACCAGCTTGAACTCAACCACGCCCTTTGCTCCAGAACGATATATTTCTGTGCTCTCAATATTTACTGAAAGCTCCGGTTTCCCCTCAATCAGCAAGCCTACCACTCCTTCTCTGGAGAAGTCATTGCCTGCATCATCATAATATGTAAGGGTGTAAGGGACTTTGTGGACTTTGGACTCTGCTGTCGCATCAGTGAACAAGTCAAAGCTTATCTCTTCAGACTGTCCTGGTGCAAGCATCTTCAAGGTTTTTTCATTGCCAGAGCCAATAGGAGTAAATGGAAGCTCCCTGAAAGTTATTGATGTGGTGGTTGTCAACTCAGTGTATATGTCAAGATTTAGATTAATATCCCTGAGTGTGTTATCTGCAAGGTTCTCTAGCATAAAAGACACTTTGGTTACTGTTCCAGGAACTATATTTTCCTGATCCGTTTTTATCTGGTTAATTGCAAGCACTGCTTCTCTGCTCTGCACAGAAATAACATAATCACCTGACTTGGTCCATACTCCATCCTTACTCTTATACCAGAACTCAATTTCATTGTCTCCTGTAGCTGCATTTGAGTCAACCAGAAGGTTCCATTTCACTTTAACGCCATCATCTCCTATCTGGTAACCTGCTACTGTGCCAATGTTCTGGATTTCATTCTCAACGCCATACATTGAAAATGGGAATTTGGTTAATAGTTTTACCTGCATATCCTGAGAAGAATCAGAGCCTTCATTCTCAACTCTGAATTTTACCTCAACAACGTTGCCTGGCGCCACAGGGTCAGGTTCCTGATTGATAAGCGTGACTGTGATCTGCGGGAATTGGGCTATCTGTGCACTTGCAATATCAGCCATCAGCATTACTGTCAATAGCATAATCAAAACATTAGCTAACATTATTCTTTTATTCTTGGCTTTATCCATTTTTTCACCTTGTTATGATTTTTTTATTATTTATTATTATTTTTTTTATTTTTGACTATTATACTATTATTTTTTTTATTGTTTATTTATTATTTCCTTTTTTTTTTTTTTTTTTTTTTATTGACCTTTTTTTCCCTTATTTTTTTTTTTTTTTTTTTTTT
>JAFGDD010000009.1 GCA_016932315.1 Candidatus Woesearchaeota archaeon | reverse complement strand
TATAACTCTTTATAAATGAAGAACTTGCTTTTTTTGGTTTTTGGAGGGTTTTTGTGGTGATTTTCGAATCTCGTTTTTTTATATTTTGTCGTCTTATTTTGGTGATTAAGCCGGAAATAGCACTGGACTTTTCGGAGAAAATTCGTGCGTGACTGGACATTTGTGCGTAGAGCTTTTAAATGTTTAAGCCTATTTTTGTTGTATGGACCTGGTTGAGCTTATGAGGAAGGAGCTTTTGAGAAGGCATTACAGCCTTAGAACTATTGAGTCTTATGTCTTTTGCTTAAACAAGTTTCTTTCCTGGTGCAAGGATAAGGATCCTCGCAGGATTACTAAGCATGATGTTAAGGATTATCTTAATATGCTTTGCGAAAAGAATGTGGCATCCAGCACTCTTAACCTTCACCAGCAGGCTCTTAAGTTTGCTCTCATGAATGTTCTGAACAAGAAATTCTTCATTAACCTGCCTTTTTCAAAGCTTCCAAAAGCTCTGCCTGAGGTTTTGACTCAGGAAGAAGTGGTTAAGCTCTTTAGCGCTATTGATAATCCTAAGCACTCTTTGATGATACGGCTAATGTATTCTGCTGGCTTGAGGGTTAGTGAGCTTGTTAATTTGCGAGTCAAGGATTTTGAGTTTGGCAAAGGATTTGGCTGGGTAAGGAAAGGCAAGGGCTGCAAGGACAGGTTATTTGTTTTGTCTGGCAAAATTAAGCAGGATTTGTTGGATTTTATTACGGGTGAAGGCTTAGTTGGTGATGATTGGATTTTTATGGGGAGGCTGGAAAGGCATTTGACTGCCAGAACTGTTTATGCTATTGTCAGGCAGGCTGCTGTTAATTCTGGCTTGTATAAGATTAAGAATGTTCATCCTCATACTTTAAGGCATAGTTTTGCTACTCATCTTATTGAAAATGGCTATGATGTCACCAGGGTTCAGGCTTTGCTGGGTCATGCTGGCCTAGATGCGACCATGGTTTATGTGCACATGGCAAGCCCTGACTTGTTGGGTGTTGAGAGCCCTTATGATAGTTTGAGGTAAATTTTATTGGTGTTAACATCAATATCGAAAAGTTTATATATTAACACCTTATTAATACCATATTAATATGGAATTAAGGTGATATTATGGTGCAGGCAATAATAAATGTCGGTGATGATACTAACAGAGTGTTGAATATCGTGAAAGCCCAATTTGGCCTAAAGGATAAGAGTGAAGCTATTGAAGTGATGGCTCAGCGATACGAACAAGAGATTCTAGAACCTGCTCTGAGATCAGAATATATTGAGAAGTTGAATAAGATCGAGAAGCAAAAAGGTATAAAATTTAAGAGCATGGCTGAGCTGAGAAGGATTATTGAGGATAAAGCATGAGAGCTTACGAGATAAAGCCTTCATTGCAGGAAATACTTAATAAGCTTTCAAAGAAAGACAAAACAATGTATGAGCGAGTTCTAAAGAAAATTGATGAAATAATAAATTCCGAGGACATTGAGCATTACAAGAATTTGAGATATGACATGAAAGACAGGAAAAGAGTTCATCTGGGGCGGTTCGTGCTCGTGTTTAAAGTTCTAAAAGAATCAGGCACAGTATCATTTGTTGACTTTGCACACCACGATGAAGTCTATGAGAGAGCCGCTGCATGAATTTTTTGAGAGCCAATTTCTTTTGGCGAGCTTTTATTTTTTGAAAAGAAAAGGTCGCTATTAGTTATTTGAAGCTGCATATTATGGGATGAAGGAAAAAACTAGGGACTTTCAGTTAAAAAAGATATTTCTCGCTCTGCTCGAACTAAAATGTTTTGCTTTGTTAAGCCAATACAAAAATCGAAAATTTTATATACTGAACAGTAACAACTAATTTTATGGCATTCCCAGAAGAAAATGAAGTATATGTGATTCTAGGTCACCCCAGCATATTCGCTTATATAAATCATCCTGGTCTTAGCGGTTTGGGAGGCGAATTTGAGTATCGTTTTGCTTACAGGGGGAAAAAAGATGAAATTGTAGAAGTTGGTATCCCTACATGGATGGCTTATAGTAAAGAAGATTTAAGCCAACTAGTTCAAAGTGAGACATCTACATTTTCTTTGCCTCCTCCAAAAGACAAGAAAAAGCCAAATTCTGTTTATGAAGAAGCATGGATTAGATTAGATGAAATGCTTTCTAAAATGAATCTATAAATTTATTCTTACATCGTCATCAAATGAAATAAATAAATAGATTATAGATGGAGATAAAGAATAAGAAATCAGAATCAAACGTCTATCATCTCTATCTCAATATTAAGCCCCTCGGGTATGGGGACTCTCATGACGAGTCTTAGTGCTCTCTCATCAATGCCGAGATCGATAAGCCTCTTGTGGATTCTCATCTCAAAATGGTCCCAGGTTGCTGTGCCGTTTCCGCACGGGCTCTTCCTGGTTGTGAGTTTGAGCTTCTTGGTGGGTAAGGGTATGGGGCCTCTCATGACAACTCCTGTCTTCTCAGCGATTCCTTTAATGTAGTCGCAGACCTGATTGATCTTGGCGATGTCTGAGCTTGTGATTTTGATTCTTGCTTTTTGCATATAGTATCACTTGATTAATTGTTATCCAATGCGATCCTGTGCGCCCTTCTTACCCCATGATAAAGCTGCAGTTCATCATGCCTTTGGTCTGAAGCCCAACAACCTTGGAAGCAAAAAAATAAAAAATTAAGGTTAAAAAACAAATTTATTTTTACTTCTTGACTAGGTCGATGCACATGCCTGCAGCGACTGTGAGGCCTGAGTCTCTGACTGCAAACCTTGCTAGCTGCGGTATGTCTTTCTGCTTCTCTATTACCAATGGCTGAACTGGCTTGACCTTTATAATTGCCGCGTCTCCGTTCTTTATGAAGTCTGGCTTTTCCTGCAAGGTCTCTCCTGTTGCTGGGTTGATTTTCTTGGTTATCTCAATAATCTGGCATGCCACTTGTGCTGTGTGGATGTGGAACACTGGAGTGTATCCGACAGTCACAACGCTTGGGTGGTTTAGCACAACTATTTGGGCTGTGAATTCAGTAGCAACTGTTGGAGGGTTGTCTGCTGGTCCGATTACGTCTCCTCTTGCAATATCTTTCTTGCCAAATCCTCTTACGTTAAATCCAACGTTATCGCCTGGCAGTGCTTCCTGCATCTGCTCGTGGTGCATTTCTATGGACTTGACTTCTCCAGGCACTCCTTTTCCTTCTCTGCCTGGTGTAGCAATGACTTTCTCGCCGACCTTCATTATTCCTGTCTCTACTCTTCCGACAGGCACAACTCCTATTCCTGTAATGTTGTAAACATCCTGAATTGGCAGCCTTAATGGCAATGAAGTTGGCTTCTCTGGCTCTTTTAGCTGGTTGATAGTCTCAAGCAGTGTTGCTCCCTTGTACCATGGCATGTTGGTGCTCTTCTTGAAGACGTTGTCTCCTGGGAAGCTTGCTCCTGCCACAAATGGTATCTGGTCTGGCTTGAATCCTACTGACTTGAGAAGTGCTGTTACCTGGTCCTTGACCTCGTTGAATCTCTTCTCGTCGTACTTGGCCATGTCCATCTTGTTGACGTAGATTATTATTTGTTGCACTCCGAGTGTTCTTGCGAGGAAGATGTGCTCCTTGGTTTGGGCTTGCACTCCGTCACCAGGGTTGGCTGAGACTACAACTACTGCTGCGTCTGCCTGTGATGTTCCTGTTATCATGTTCTTAATAAAGTCTTTGTGTCCTGGAGCGTCGATTATGGTGAAGTAGTACTTGTCAGTCTCGAACTTCTTGTGGGCAAGGTCAATGGTCACTCCTCTTTCTCTCTCTTCCTTAAGGTTGTCCATGACGAATGCGAACTCAAAGCCTGATTTTCCAAGCTCCTGCGCTTTTTCCTTTAGCTTCTTCATAGTCTGCTCGTCGATGTTTCCTGCGTCATAGAGCAGCCTACCAACTGTTGTTGACTTTCCGTGGTCTACGTGTCCTATGAACACGAGGTTCATGTGTGGTTTTCCCTTAGCCATATTGTTCCCTCCTTATACATTCGTGTAGTATAACTTATATCTTAACTTGGCTTGAACCAAGTATTACTCTTTTCCCCTCTTTTCTTAAAGGGTATTCTTTTTCAGAATAAGGCTTTTCTTTTTAAATCTTTCTATTAATTATTCTCTGATTAGCAAAGAAAAAATGGTGATATTACCACGCAAAAGGAGGGAATAACACGCTAATTTTTATGAGAACGCTGTTGTTATCAATATTTTCTTTTTAACAGCTCTGCGATGAGCTCCAATTGCTTGTACAATGCGTTGATGCCGTAAGCAATTCCCATGCCTATCCGATTTTGTGTTGACCTTTCGCCCCAAGAGGGATCATATTCATTATGAAGCATAGTCATCCATCTATCAGCTTTCTCAACGCTTAATTGTGCCTCTTGAGTTATTCTTTCAATATTCTTATCTTGTTCTTCTTTTTCTTCTTCTGTTGGCTTTAATATATTGTTTATGTCTGTCATAATCATATCCTCTTGTATAATTCTTTTATCAGCTCAATGATTGCCTTATTTTGTTTCTGCAGTGATTGTATTGCAGTATAGATAGCTTGTTCCCCATCCCAAAGCTTTTGGTGGTCTGATCGGTATGATCCGCCAGCGTTTTCCAGCTGACGATTTGCTGATGATTCATACTCTTCAGATTTTTTTAAGAGTCTTTCTATCTCTTTTATTCTTTGCTCGGATTCTTCTTTTTCATCTTCTGTTGGCTTTAGTATGTCTTTTATTCCAGTCATTTTTCTCCTCTAACAATCTCGTCCAATATCATAATATTCCTTGAATAGGTCAAGTGCCTTTCTGATTGTTGTATGATTGCTTGATGCAAGGTCAACTTTTCTAAAATAATTCTTGTCTATAACTGTTTTATCCCCATCCCAGCCTGTTTCTCCTGCGACCAGCAGGAAGCCTGTTTCTTCTCTGACGTATTTCCATAGTCCCAATTCGTGCTCCCACGTTCTGTCTTTACCACTTATCTCCCCCCAGTTCTCAGAGAAAACCCATTTAAAGTCAATAGTTATTTCTCCTTGTGATGAGATTAACGGATTATTACTGATTCCGAACCTGTCTGTTTTCGAATTAATTACTTTGTATTCTGTTAACATTACAACCACGCCGCTTGGTAATTTTATCTGCCAATCCTCAGGAAATTTTTCAGTTTCATTAATTTTTTCTCTCCCTTCTTCTCCTTCCATTGGCTTGAGTATGTCTTTGATTCCTGTCATTTTCATAACCTTCTGTATAATTCTTTTATCATTTCTAACATTGCCTTATTCTGTTTCTGGAGTGAATTCATAGCTTCTGATAATGCGTCTATGCCGTGATACGTCATTTTGGCATGAGATACCTGGCTTGTTTTATTATAGCTTTGTGCTACCTTTAGTATTTGTATCGAATCTTGCTCATGCATTTCAGCTTCCTTAAGAAAGTTTCTTATTATATCATCTCTTCCTTTTTCTTCTTCTGTTGGTTTGAGTATGTCTTTGATTCCTGCCATTCTTATATCCTCTTATATTCTTATATCCTCTTATATATTTCTTTTAGCAGTTCGATTATTGCTTTATTTGATTCGTACAAAGCCCTTATTCCGTATTCTACATTAAAATCTCCTGATTGGGTTACCATGATCTTCAACTCGTCTTCTGATTTTGCAAGGTGCGAGTTTATTTTTTCATCTAGCTCTTTCTCTTCTTGTTCTCTTTCCTCTCCTGTTTTTTTGAGTATATCCCCTATCGCCATTTTATTTTAGCCTCCGAGGAATAAGTCCTTGTCTTTTTTGTGTGAGAATAAGCGTGTCAGGTAGAGTGAGCCTGCAAACATTGCTGCTGAGCCCAGGAATGTGACGTAAGTGGCGAGGCTGGCTGGCAGGTGGAACATTTTCAGAATTCCTTCTGTGAAATTGACATGGTCCTGGCCTTTTTCTGGTTGGAGAGTGCTGTAGTTCATATAGTTGAGGGCTGCTGTTGTTAGTGTGAGGCCGCAGTAAGCGTTTACCATGGAGTAAAGCCTTTTGCTTTTCTCGCTTATGTTTTCAATTCCTTTCTTTATCCAGTACAACCCAAGGGTCATGGTTGCGATTTCAGGGGCTGCTGATGTTAAGGCTTGGCCAAGGTTTCCCAGGAAGCTGTCGGAATGCGTTATTTGGGCGTAGCCTGCTACATTGGCTGGTAAATCTGCTGTTTTGTAGAATCCTAATGTTAGGTATTTGAATATTGGCGCATACCATTTGCTTTGGCTTAGCACTACGCCTGAGCACCCCACTTGTGGGAGAACTTTTGCAGTTAGTGCATGCAATCCTTCATGAAGAGGCGTTTCCAGCGCTATCACGCCTATTGGCGCAGCATATTTTACGATTTTTTCCAGTGGGCTGGCTGTTGTTGGTGACCAAGTGCTTTTTTCCTTTTTCTTGAAGAGCTTCATGCTTGCTCGGAATGCTTGCTGATTTTTAAATGTTTTTATATTTAACTACTTTATAAGGGTAACGATTTAGAAGTTTATAAGATAATATAATCTACTAATGATAAATCTACTAATTATAATAATGGTTATTTAGAGACTATCATGGTTATTTAGAAAAGGTCCTTGTTTGATATTATCATATCATCTTGTTATTCTGTCTCTGAAATAGAAAGTGGGCTGGTTTTCGCCATAATGCCTTTTAGGATTATTCCTAGGAAAATTCTGTAGGAAAAAGGTGTAACTTGCAACCTTGCTTTCGTCAGCATAAGACAAGTTAATGCATGTAAGGGGCTCGACATGCTTGGCCCACTTGATGAGCTTGTTAAATCCTTCAAACCTGTTGTGATCATATTCCGTGCTGGCCTGCCTTCCAAATCCAGACCAGATTAAATCTGCCACTATATTCTCAAGCCATTCCCTGGTCTGCTCTCCTGATTGGGTATTCTTCTCTAAAATATCATACCTTATGTATTTTGTCTGTCTATAATAATGCAAGAAATAAGCAGTGAGTCCGCATTCATTCATCAAATTAAAAATGCCTTTCAAATCCTCCTTGTTTATCCTCATCCAATCCTCTGTAAATATTGAAATATCAAATTTAAGCCTGCTCTTAATAGAATCATAGCCCATAATATTCTCAATCTCTGTATCCTTGATCTCTGGATTTTTTTTGTTCCTAACCATTATGGCCATGATTAGTAATAGAAGTCTTTTTATAAATGTTAATAAAAAATAATTAACAACAAAAAAATAAAATAACTATTTAAGCATTCACTTCCACAATCTTGAACTTGAAGTTTAAGCACTTGCCTGCCAAGGGGTGGTTGAGGTCCAGTGTGACTTCCTTCTCATTAACTTCTGTCAGCCTTGCAGGGAACTGCGCGCCATTAGGCAGGTTGATTACCAGGAACATACCTGGCTTTGGCTCCTGGCCTGGGGGCAATTGATCTCTAAGCACTTTCTTGATAAGCTGGGGATTGTGGTCGCCGTAAGCATCGCATGGCTCTAGGTGAATAGTTTTTTCCTCTCCCTTCTTCATGCCGATAACTCCTTTCTCAAATCCAGGAATGATCATGCCCTTGCCGACCTCGAATTCTAGCGGCGCTCCGTGCTTCTCTGAGCTGTCAAACACTTTTCCATCGTCAAAAGTCCCTGTGTATTCCACTTTGACCTTGTCTCCGCTCTTGACAACAACTGCTCCGGATGATGATGGCTTATCATTAGCATTACTCTTTTCTATCTTTGCTTCCTTATTCCCTGTATTTTCTGATTTCTTTGGCATTTTATCAACTCCGATGTTTTAGATGCGAATAATAAAAAATTGATGAATAAAAATAATAAAATAATATTTTTAGCCGCTTCCCTTGGCAACTTCTGCGTCAATAGCAATTCCTTTCCTGCTCCTTATCTGCTTCTTGACTTTTTCCTGGAGCTCATCAGGCATTCTCTCGAATGTCTGGTCTACAAGCGAAGATACTCCTCTTCCGGATGTTGCGCTTCTCAAATCATTGCTCCATCCCAATAGCTCGGCTACTGGCAATTTTCCCTTGACAGCCACCATGTTGCCTTCTTGGTGCATCTCTAGCAGCTGGCCTCTCTTGTTGTGCACCAGCTTTGAGATGTCGCTCATATAATCAATTGGAGCTTCGATGAGTTGGACTTGTTTGGGCTCGAACATAATAGGCCTTGCTAGCATCATAGCATCCCTTATTCCGTCCCTGACTGCAGGGTAGACTTGGGCAGGTCCTCTGTGGATTGCGTCCTCGTGCAGCTTCATGTCCATGAGTGAAACCTTGACCTTGATGCAAGGCTCCCTTGCAAGCGGTCCGCCGTTCATAACGTCCTCGAACATGTCAATAATCATCTCTATGACTTCTCCAAGGTATACTTGTCCCCTTGTAGCATCAACGAATATGTTGCCTTTGTAGACATCCTTGACGCTTTCTGCCTCCTTGGAATCCATGCCGAACTCGACTAATGCGTTCTTGAGAACAAGGTCTTTCTTTTTCGGTCTGGTCTCAGGTATTTTTCCTTCCTTGATTGCATTGTAGATTTCGTCGCTGACAGGCTCGACTACAAAGTAGAACTTGTTGTGCTTGTTAGGAGATTTTCCTTCTACTTCTGGAGATTTTGCAGTTATTGACTCCCTGTAAACAACTATTGGCGCTGATGTCTGAATCTTAAGCCCTTTCTCAGTCACTATCCTGTTCTCCACAATTTCTAGGTGAAGCTCTCCCATGCCGCTCATCAGGTTTTCTCCTGTCTCCTCGTGAATTTCTATCTTGATGCTCGGATCTTCCTTAGCTACCCTTCTCAAAACCTCGACAAGCTTGGGCAGATCTGATGTGTTCACAACCCTGACTGACTTGGTGATGACTGGCTCAAAAATGTGCTTCAACTCCTCGAATGGCTGGTCAGGCTCTTCTGTTATGGTTTCTCCAGCATAGCCGTCTATTCCTCCGATTGCAAGAACATTGCCTGAAGGCACATTATCAAATGATTCATTCTTTATTCCGACGTACATGTAAACATTCTGTATCCTCTGCTGCTTTTTTTGCATGTTAAGGTAGACTGTCATGCCTTCCTTCATGGTTCCGCTGTAAAGCCTGCCGGCACTTATTTCCCTGTTAGTCTTAGGATCTATAAGAACTCTGGTGATGCAGAAGGATAGTTTGCCATTAGGGTCGCACTTGAGCATTCCCTGCCCTAATGCTGACTCTGGCTCTCCATGCCATATCTTAGGAACCCTGTAAGGCTGGGCTTCTAATGGGTTGGGCAAGTGCTTTACTACCATGTCCATGATTACCTCGTAAAGAGGGGCTTTTTCCCAGAAGAACTGCTTTCTCTCCTCAGGATTCTCTATCTTGTAGCCATCCAACACTTCTGCGAACTTGATATTCTTTTTTTGCATGTAAGGAATGGATAATGCCCAGTTGTCCCTTGCGCTTCCGAACGCAACGCTTCCATCAGCAGCATTAACCTTCCACTTTTGCCTGTAATCTGGCTCTGCAATGTCCTCTATGAGCTGGTTAAACTCAATAATTATTTTTGCAATCCTTTCCTGGATTTTTTCAGGCGGAAGCTGAAGCTCTTTTATCAGTCTGTCAACTTTGTTTATGAATAAGACTGGCTTAACTCTTTCTCTTAGTGCCTGCTTGATAACTGTTTCTGTCTGAGGCATAATTCCTTCTGAGCCGCAAACCAACACTATTGTTCCGTCAATAGCTCTCATAGCCCTGGTGACGTTTCCTCCAAAATCAACGTGTCCTGGAGTATCTATTAAGTTGATAAGGTATTCTTTTTCCTGGTAGTCGTGCACCATTGAAACATTAGCAGCGTCGACTGTTAAGAGTCTCTCCTGCTCGTCTGAGTGCTGCCAGGTAGCCATTCCCTTGTCCAGGTCTCCTGCAAATTTCTCAGCCATTAATCCAGAAGCTGCCAGCAAGTTGTCTGTAAAAGCCGTCTTGCCGTGGTGAATGTGCGCGCTAGTGCAGATATTTCTTATATGCTGAGGATCCTTCATAATCCTTCCAATCCTGTCATTCATCTTTTCTCCCATATCAAAATCACCTTTATTGTCTTATTTTGTTATCATTAAAATAATTAATATTATAGTACATTAAAGCACATGAATGTCATGCACTGTCTTGTAAGTATGCAACTCTTTTGCGCTGAACCACAAGTTGACTTCGTACTCTGCATCCTTTTTGTCAGCAGAGGCGTGGATGACATTTCTTACTCCCTGGTTTTTCTCGTCGCAATGAGAATAGCTTACATGAGTGAAGTCTCCCCTTATAGTGCCGGGCAGGGCTGTTTTTGGCTCAGTGGCTCCAACCATTTTCCTCACATTATCAATCGCGTCAACTCCTTCGATGGCAATGGCGACAACAGGCCCTAGCATCAGGAAGTCTGTCATGTACTTTCGCACATGCTCTCCTCTCCTCTTGGCCAGGTCTTCTGTGTAGTGCTTCTTTGCAAACTCCTCATCAGACCACACCATTTTCATTCCGACAATCTTAAACCCGACATCCTCAAACCTGGTAATAATCTTACCTATCAGTCCTCTCTGCACACCATCGGGCTTGATTAAGACAAGCGTTCTCTCGATCATGGTTAACACCTCATTTGAAAAAATCGCGGCAACCTGCAACAAGTGCAACGTAATGAGCAAGTGCGAATGACTTGCACGATGGTTGCTGTGTGTGGGGATGCGCCGTACGGGCTCCCACTCGCGATTTTTTCCGTTCGTTAGTTTTTTCTTAAATTAAATTTTAAAACGTAAAAATAATTTTAGGCGCCTATGCGGCGGGCATTCACTTAAACTTGTAATGCTTTCTTATCCCTAATATTAATAGTCCGTACTTGTCAATGTCTTTTTTTGAGTAATATTTGGTTACTGATTTTGTGTTCAGCTTGTAAAGCACTTCACAATCAATTTTTTTTCCTGTGATTTTATTTGTCTTTGCGTCCTGCTCTTTGAGCACGATTACATCTCCTGGCTTGCACTTAAAATCAGCCAATCTGACTTCGAATCTTTTCTTGCCCTCAGTTATTGCTTTAAAGTATTTGTGCTGAACCTTTTTTTCAATCTTCATCTTACTCACAGCAAACTACTTCTTCATTCCTTTTTTGACAGCGGCGTATTCTACAGTCCACCTGGTTGTTCTTGGCTTCCTACGAAGCTTGAACATGTTCTTCTCGCACTTAGTGCTGCACAAGTCAACTACTTTGCCGTCGTTCATGATTATCATCTTGCCAGTTCCTGGCTCAATGCTTTTTCTGCAAAAATCACATCTTGGCATGAGTATCACCTAATTATTTATTCCTGCCTGCCTTGTTAAGAGGCCTGGCTTCTATCTCTGTCTCCCTAAGCATTAGTATATCCCCAAGCTGAACTGGCCCCCTGAGGTTCCGCCTGATAATCTTGCTCTTATCCCTGCCGTCAAGCACCTTGCACCTGACCTGGGTTGCTTCTCCTCTTGTGCCTGTTCTTCCGACTATTTCCTCGACGCTGGCAGGCACTGCCGGTGAGAAATTAACTCCTCCCTTAGGGCCTTCCTGCTGCCTTTGGCGGCTTCCGCCTGCAGGCGCTCCATCGTCTCGCTTGTTAAATGATTTCCTTTCTGTTCTTTCAGCCATCAAAAATCACCTCCGCGATTTTTGGGGCTCCAAAAAACTTGTTTTTTGTTAGCCATTCTTATCACCAATAATTATAATTACTTTACTCCTAGTTCTCTGAGCAGGTCCTTGGCATCTCCTTCCTTGATGATTGCAACGCTAGCAGTGCCTACTTTTAGCCCTGCTGCTGCTCCAAGGTCATCCTTCTTGTCAACCTCGACCACAACGATGCCTTTCTCCTTTGCAAGCAATGGTATGTGCATCAATATCTCTGGTGGAGAAACGTCTTTTGCAATCACGACTAATTTTGCCTTTTCCTTCTCAATAGCCTTGGTCACTTCATTAGTACCCTTGGTAATCTTGCCTGTTTTTCTAGCAATCTCAACTGCTTCGTAAGCTTTTTCGCTCATATTATTCTACCTCCATTATGCCTATATATTTTATAGGTTATATGCTATCATGAGATACAAACAGAAATTGTACCTCGCTCAGCTTTTAGACATGCAGTCTAAAAACGTCATAACTCATTGGTAAACAGAATGAGAAAAGAGGATGTTTATAAAGGTTGCGGAAAATTTTAAATATCTTCTTCATCTAATTCCTTTGCCCTCTTAAAATAATGCTGGTCTAATATGTCTGCTTGCTTTCCATAAAAATATGCTGCTCCGAGCCAATTATGCCTCGCGCCAGGATAGCGGTCCCTGACAGCTCTCTGCTCAGCCCATTCTGCTTTTTGCCTCATCTCTCGAGCTTCTTTTGCTATATCACTTAGCTCCTTCTTGTCGCGCTCTACTTTTTCTGCGATTTTTTGAAAATGTTTTTCCTGCCTTTCTTGCTTATTCCGTTCTCTCATAGCATCTGTAATCAAATCTGCCATCAGATCCTTAGGTTTAATAACGTATTCTTCGTCATTATCGTGTCTTTTGTACATTATGCATTATCCTATTATTTTTCTAGTTTATATAACCATCGCCTAAAAGACTGAAGGATTTTCGGATTTATTTATTCAGGTAGCTCACTATCTCTGCTTCTTGCCTGAGTTGTGCAGTGTACTGGTCTAATGCTGCCTGCTTCCTGATGAGCAATAAATAGTTCTGTATGGTGGCTTTTGCTTCTTCATAGCTTAATTGTTGCGAAGGAGTTATGCTTATTATCTGCACAATGTGGTAGCCTAGCCTTGTCTGGAAAAGCCTGGTTGTGCCTGGCGTTGAGTTGAACACTAATTGCTCGTACTCTGGCAATACTTGTCCTTGCTCAAAGTCATATTCCCCACACCTGGGCACGCTTATCAAGTCGTCAGAATATTTGCTAATCAATTCGCAGAAATTAGTAGTGTTAAGCAGGCTTGCTATTGCTTTTATCTCTTCAAGCTTCTGGTCAGCATTGCTCTGATTAGCTATCTTTAATAGCTGCTTGGTTGAAGCACTGGCTCTTCTTAAGAATTGTTGCGGGTTCTGGTCATAATAAGCTCTTATTTCTGCTTCTGTCGGATTATTCACGCTCTTGGTTACTGCACTTATTTCTTTCAATAAGAACAGGTTATTTCTCACATTCTGCCTGAATGCTTGCATGTCAGAGTTAGTGTTGGCTAGGCTCTGCTCTAACTGCTGGAGAGTCATGCCGTTGTTGCTAAGGAAGGTATTGATAGCATTGTCAATCTCAGACTCTTCCACAACCAGTCCTTTCTTTTTTGCATCCTGAATCAACAATTTGTTGTTTATTACGTTGTCAAATGATTCCTGCATTGAAGTGTTAGTCCTGCTAGCCTCAGGAATATTATTATATATTGCTAAAACGTCGCTCATGTAAACAGGTTCACCATTCACAGTCGCCAATAAATCCTTGCTTAGAGCCGATTGGCTGGCATTAATATTAGCGCTCTTGTCAACAATGCATTCAGTTCTCCCAGTCACAGGGTTAATCATGAACAACAATGATTTCTGCTGCGAAGCATCATCGATCTGGGCGATATAATAATTATCAAGGCTGAATCCCGGGCAATAATTGTTTATCTCAGAGAAAATAGCTAGTGCGTTTTCTCCTGATACGCTTCTGATCATCAAAATGCCAGTTGGATAATATTGCGCATATCTCTTGGTTATGCTGTCAAGAGGGTTGGTCCTTGAGAGCAAGGTCATTCCGAGAATCAGCACTATTATTATAAGTATGATTATAGTAGTTATCATACCCATTGGTTTTTTTTCAGCCATCGTCTCTATTCCTCCTTCTTTGCTTCCTTGTTGTAAAACACAAGTGCCTTCTCAAATTCTTTCTTGTCAAACAACATCCAGTGTTCATTGGTGAAGTAGATGAGCGCTCCTTTTACATCCCAGAGCAGGATGCCCGAGTATTTTAGGCCTGGCTCAATTATGAGTTCAGGAGGGGGGAAGAATGACGTATAAATGTTTTCTTTCATCACAGCAGGGGTTAGTTCCTCTTCTTTAAGCTTATCTGCTAGTATCTTCCTTACTATTAATCTTATTGCTCCCAGCATCTCATCCTGGCCGTCATAGTTAATGCAGAAGTTAAGGAAGAACTTGTCATAACCCTTGGTCTTCTCCACTAGTTGCTTGAGAACGTCAGAAAGCTCAGAATCAATCTCATACCATCTGCCAATTATGAAAACCCTTACCTGGTTGGCGTGAATTCTTTCGTCATTTATTAAGTGGTTGAAGAACTCTTTAAGGTCAGTAATCATGCCCTCATATTCTGTGAGATTAACTGTTAAGACACGGTTTTCGTGCTTTAATTGGAGGTCAACTAGCTCGTCCAATAATTCTAGATGCTTTTTTACTGCCTGAGTATAATCCTTCTCCTCTTCTGCAGCCCACGCCTTAACGCTGCCAGTATTGATAGCAATATGTATAGGAACTTTTTTTGGCTTTAATACAGGAATCTCGACCATCACTTTCCCCCTTGATTCAGGATTAATTTAGGTAAAATATTTAAACTCTTCGTTTCTAGGGAAAGATGGGATGATAACGCCGGGTTATATTGGATTGGCAGTTGGCTTTTTGGCATTGATAGCTGCCTCTATTTTTGATATCAAGACAAGAGAGGTGCCTGACTGGCTTAATTATGGATTGTTCGCATTCTCCCTCGCTAACGCAGTTATTTTGAGCATTTACCATAACTACTCCCACATACTTTTGGAATCATTGGCTGGCTTTGGAGTAGGATTGGCTTTTGGCTTGCTCATGTTCTACACAGGCCAATGGGGTGGTGGGGATGCAAAACTAATCATTGCTTTGTCTGCGCTTATTGGGCTGAGTTTTTCTGAATTCAGAAACAATATCCCCCTTATTTTCATCTTTATAATCAATCTTTTGCTTGTCGGCGCAGTCTATGGCCTTGGCTTCAGCATGTACAAGGCTTTCACTAATTACCATGTTTTTAATGAGGCTGCTAAGAATAAGTTGAGGAGCAGAAGCATGCTTATTGTCAGAGGCATAATTTTTGTGTTAAGCATTGCTGCCTTTATTTTTTTCCTTGTCAGCAGAAGCATTGAATCAGGCGTTCTCTTTGGCATGATGGTTTGCTTGTTCTTCTTCTTTTACCTCTGGGTGTTTGTCAGCATTGTCGAAAAGATTTGCATGATTAAGAAGGTTAATGTTAACAAGCTTACAGAAGGTGACTGGATTGTTGGTGATGTGATGAAAGGAAAGAAGGTGATACTAAAGCCTTCAAAGATAGGAGTGACTCTGAAGGAGATTGCGCTGTTAAAGAAGAACAAAATAAAAGAGATTACCATAAAAGTTGGCATTCCTTTTGTTCCTAGCTTCTTAATAGCTTATTTTCTCACTTTCCTCCTGGGTAACTGGCTTTTCTTTTTCTTGTAATGAGAGCTTGACAGAGGACAGGAAATACCATAAAAATATAATACAAAAAAAATGATTAAAGATGCAGCTATAAGTATATACAAACGTTTTTTCTTTATTTTACATGCCTTAACATTATATATCCTGCTTGCTTATTCTCCCTTATTTAAGGAGCAAAAACCAGAAAACCATTAACTTTACCTGTTTCGGAGGCGAGCAAGTGAGTCCTGAAAATGAGCAGGATGAGAAAAGAATAAAGCAAGAGTTAACCCATTGCATCGATGAGCTCACTCAGCGCTTGATAAAAGAGGATAGGAACTGGATGGAGATAAGGTATGACCTTAAAAGAAGAGTTGTTGTGGTGAAGTTCTTAGACGTAAGCGCCTATGGGATTGAACACATGATAAAAGACGAGGTTTACAGGATTACAGACGACGGTCATCCGAGCTTTGTTGAGTGCTATGATTGCTGATATGAAAGAGCTCATCAATGGGAATAACATCATATTGAAGAAAGATGTTAGAAATATCAATTTGTGATAAAAAAAAATTAAGGAGTCTCAGGGAATCTTAGTCAGTTGCTTCGTCATATAGTTAATCTTGTCTTCCTTAGGAATCTTTATAACTTTATCATCTTCTTTCTTCTCTGACGGTGCAGTTGGCGTGGCTGGCGTTACTGATGCACCCGGAGGCATTGTTAATCCAGGGCTGGCTATTGGCTTAGACTCCTCCTTCATCTCTGTTTTGCCGACCACAAAGGCTTTATCCTTTATCTTGGCGTGTGCTTCGTCCATATCAAACTGGTTGAGCTTCTTAGGCTTCCAAAGGAAATTCATGCCGTCGCCCTCCTTCCTTGGAATCACGTCCAATGATAAATGGTTTTCGCTCTCGTTCATTATGATGTTGGTGCCGTGAGCCTTGACAGTCTCAAAAACTGCTGATGAGGCAAAGTTCGCCAGGAAGAATAATTCTTCAACAACGTCATCACTCAGTTCTTCAAGCTTTGTAAAG
The DNA here is from genome assembly GCA_016932315.1 of Candidatus Woesearchaeota archaeon. Lineage (GTDB taxonomy): Archaea > Nanobdellota > Nanobdellia > Woesearchaeales > SM23-78 > SM23-78. The sequence continues at coordinate 39,517 of JAFGDD010000009.1, read as the reverse complement.
TGCTGCTTAGGCATAATCTTTACATGGCCTGGCGCAGAAGGCTTAGCCGGCAGTATAGCTATGAGATTATCATCTTCAAACACAATAAGTGCTTTCTTCTCCTTTATTTTGTCACACACGACACAAGTCATTTTTAATCTCCTAAAGAAAATCGCGGCAACAAGCAACTGCGCCAAGGACGAAAACAAAATTTATTTTGTTGAGGACTTGGTGCTTTGTTGCTTTCACAAAAGCTTTGCTTTTGGGACGCAAAAACAAAGTTTTTGCTGTGCCGGGGGTTGGCCCCTCGGGGTGGCAAACGCGATTTTCATTATCGATCATTCATTGCTTTCCTATCTGCTTTAATGCATCTGATAATTTGTTGATGTTAATATTAACAAATAATTTTTTTAAGTCAGGATTCGCCTCAATCTCTTTCTTGAAGCCTTCAGGATCATTGATTATCATGCTCTTAATTTGAGGGTTCGATTCAATAAGCTTGGCAAGGTCTTGCTGGCTTAATGGCAATGGCTCTGCTCCTGGCGCTACAGGCTGAGGCACTCCCGGCATTGCTCCTCCTTTCTTGGCAAAGTACTGCCTCATCATAAGCCCAATCTTGCCTTTGAGCTGGGGCAGGAATTGCTGCACTTCCTCTTCCATGTAATCCTTTTGGATGATATTGAAATTATCAAGGCCGTCATTATCTTCGCGAGGGATGATGTGGTACAAGAAATGAGGGCTTTGCTGGCCTGCAATTGCTCCGTTGGCAATGAAAATAGTTGATTTTCCAACCACCATTCCGCTCTTTATTGCTTTTGACAATCCCTTAGTAATTCTGTACATATGAGCTGCTGTGTCAAACGGAATAACAGGAAGAATAGGATAATGCTCCTTGGTCATGATTAAAGTATGCCCTTTGGCAGCAGGATTAATGTCTAATAATGCGACTATCTTGTCATCCTCATAAACCTTCCTGCTCGGAATGTCGCCCTTTATTATCTTGCAGAAGATGCAGTTCTGCTTCTGGTACTCTGCCATCTCCTCAGGGCTCATACTGTCGAAATCTTCTTCTCCAGGCATAAGAACGAGTTATAAACTAAAGAGTTAATAAAGGTTGCTATTGAATTACTAAATCACTCCTTTCTCAAACAAGAGAAACACTATCATGCCTGCCAAGACTGCAATTAATAGGATTATCATGATTATCGCCGTTATTCTTCTCTCTTTCTTTCCCATGTCAGCCCAGTTCTTCCTGTTCTGCTTCCATTCCTTCTTATGAGCCAATCCTATCAAGGCAAATGCTAAGCCTATAATGAAGAATGTAGACTCATTTCTAAAGACGCCTATAATGCCTGCTGCAAGCCATACTAAGCCGATTAGGAAGAAGGCATAATAATCTGGTGGTGCTCTCCTTTTATGGTCCTTAAAGAAGAATATGAACAAGACTAATGCCAGGATTAATACTATTAAGATAGATATTAAAATCCACGGTATTGCCATATTTAATTACCTGAATGTTTTTAGCTTAAAACTCGACTTGCGGAGCATTCTCAGCTCCTGACTCTGCATTGAAAAATGTTCTCTGTTTAAAACCAAACATTCCTGCCACTATATTTGTTGGGAAGAGCCTTATCTGCGTGTTTAAGTCCTTGACTGCTATATTATATCTGCCTCTTTCAACAGCCACTTTGTTTTCTGTGTTAGCGAGTTCATCTTGTAGTGCAATGAAATTCTGTGTGCTCTTGATATCAGGGTAAGCTTCAACCACAACATCAATGAAATTCTTAATTGCAGGGTCAAGCTGATTAGCAGCAGCTACTTGCTCTTCCGGAGTTTTAGCATTGGTCCATTTATTTCTTGCTTCTGTTACAGCTAAAAGAGTGGACTGCTCAAAATCCTTGGCTCCCTTCACTGTTTCAACAAGGTTAGGGATGAGATCTGCTCTTCTTTGGTACTGAACCTGAACATTAGCCCAAGCAGCATCAACATTCGTGTCCATTCGTACAAGGTTGTTGCGTATGCTTATTCCGCTCAATACAATTAATACTATCAGTGCAATAGCAACAATGCCTATAATCCAGCCTGTGCTCAGCTTCTTCTTTGGTTCTTCCTTAACTTCTTTTGCTTTAGCCATTTTAAGTTCCTCCATTAGAAAAGTCACTGCAACCAGCAACAGCGCCAAGGACGAAAACAAAATTTATTTTGTTGAGGACTTGGTGCAGGGTTGCTTTCACAAAAGCTTTGCTTTTGGGACACAAAACCATTGGTTTTGTTGTGCCGGGGGTCGCCCCCTCCGGGGTGGCAAAAGTGACTTTTCGTTTTGTCTTTTGATTTTTTTGTTAACTAAATTATAACTATGAACTATTTTTTTAGGCGCCTCAATCAACAAAAATCTGCTGATTTTTGATTTGACTTTTTCAAAGTCAACGCCGGCGGGGCTTTACTCTTCTTGGTTTTGTTTCTTTTTCTTCCTTGCTTTCTTCTTCTCAAAATCAATCTTATTAAGTATAATATCAATCTCTCCTTTATCAAGCCAGATGCCTCCGCAAGACTCGCATTTGTCAATGGTTATTCCGTTCCTTTTCTTCTTGCTCATCTCAATTGCGCACTTAGGGCAGTTAAGGCTCTTCTCCAAATCCTTCTTGTTCCACATGAAAAATCCCATATCAGCACCTCGGAATATTAATTGGTTAATATTCTTTTCGCAATTTTCTTCCAGCAGTTCTGCGGCCACATCTTCACCCGTTCGTCATCAGGATAGCATCCCATTGTTTTGTCGTGGCCTCTGGCTATGAAGAAATGATCACTAAACCAGCCGTGTTTTCCTTGCAATTCTTCTGCAATCGTTCCATTCAGCTCTGAAGTTTCAGCAATAGGCTCTTTGCCAGGTTCGCAGTAGGAAGTTGCTTCAACAAACTTGGCTTTCCTGTTCTTAACTCCCTTCATCAGTTTCATAACTCCGTCTGCGCCAATGCATTTATCAAAGTAAGCTACAAACGGTCCTGGAAATCCATTTAAGTGCTCAATAAGAAAACTATTATCATTCTTCAGTACGGGTTTTCCTGTTTTGTCAGCAGCCCATTTTGCCGAGAACATTGCAATTTCTTTTACATCCATGCTTTGAATTTCAGGAGTTTTAATATCAAGCTGCTCAACAATAATCTGGTCATTGTCAATAGCATTCTTAGCTACAAGAAATTTCATCTTATTCCCCGTTACAAGATAAACTGTTTTTTTCGTTTTCATTATTCTCACTAAAACTTCCCGCTGAATCCTCCGCCGCCAAAGCTTCCGCCTCCAAAGCCGCCGAAGCCACCGCCGCCTGAGCTTCCCCCAAATCCTCCTGAGCCTCCGCTTCCTCCCCTGCCGAACATGTTGGCTATTATTAATGCTGCGAGGAAGTCATCGCTGTCATCTTTTTTCTTCTTTCCTTTCTTTTTTTTCTTTTCATCCCTTGAAATTACTATCATGACAAGCACGAAAATGATTAGGAAAATGACAAGCGGTGCGAACTTGAGGATGATTGTGATAATAAAATTAATGGCTGTTGTTCTTATGTCTTTTGAGCCGTTTATCCGTGTTTCATAGCTAGTGTCGTTCCTGAGGATGGAATCAATTGCTCTTACTCCTTCAAGCAATCCTTCCTCGTAGTTGCCGTCCTTGAACTCTGGCTCCATGATATTCCTGCCGATTCTTCCCAGCAGCGCAGCGTTAAGCACTGGCTCAAGCCCGTAGCCTACTTCTATCCTGTACTCACTGTCATTAACTGCTAATAATATCAATACGCCATTATCCTTGCCTTTCTCTCCAAGAACATTGTGCGCCAGGTTGAGAGAGTATTCCTCTATTGGAGTGCCGTTCAAAGTGATTATGGTAGCAACTGCCATCTCAACGCTGGTGTTGGCTTTCAGCTCGTACAATTCTTCTTCTATGAGGAATGTGTACTGTGGGCTTATAACCCCTGCTTCGTCATTCACAAAATCAGAGAGCTTGGACAGGGCGAGGACAGAGCTGATGATTAGTATTAGAATCACTATTGAAAAAATTATTTTCTTCATGGCACCACTAAATTATGAATGCGTTAATAAAAGTTACGGAAATTGAAAAGAAATAATTATTTTTCTTATATTCACTCAGCTACTCAACTAATTGCGTCCAGTACTGCATGCACTCAATAATGCTTTTTTTAGAAAGAGTCTTATCAACTATTTCAAGCACTACAGGTCCTTGGCATTTTCTTATTGCGCTTATTGTGCCAGCAACATCCTTCACGCTTTTATCATCAGGTTTTAAATGCCAGTCTCCGCTTAGGTCATTGCCGTGCAAATGAATGGAGTATACAGGATAATCAGTGTTCAAGAAATCTTTAATTGGCCTGTTGCAAAGGTTGGTGTGCCCTATGTCTATGCAGAGCCCGATGTTTTTCTCATTGCCAATAGCTTTTTTGAAATGAGACGGGTCATAGCCGAGCAAGGATATGTCTGGGTCGCGCGAGTTATGGCCTGGCGTGTACATGTTCTCCAGCGCAATGCTGGCTTTGAGTCCTAACCCGTTGAGCATAGCTTCACTCATCTTTATGGCTTCTTGTTCACTTATCAGGATGTTACGCTTAGAGTTTTGTGTGAATGGCAAGTGAAGCGTGATTAAAGGATAAAAGTTGTAATCAGATATTATTTTGTCAAGCTCTTTTAAGAATGCCCTGAACTTTGGCAGGTTTTCTTCATCAGGGTGTGTTATTATTTTATTATCTACAATTAGGTTGTATGGGTGAAAATGGTATTTAATATTATGTTGTTCCTGCAATTTGCTTAGTAGCTTGTAGTTTTTGAGCGGTATGCAGGCGTCAGAATTGATTAGCTTGAAATTTCCATTTGGGTCGTTTTTCACCATGATATGCTTTATTCCCAGTGAACTCCAATACTCTGTTGACTCCTCAATCCTTCCCCAGTACTTGTTTTGTGCTGCCCAAATCATGTTATTTTTAGAGTAAAGAGAGCCTCTTATAAACTTATGGTATATAATTCTTATATTTTCTTGTATTTATTTAGAAATTTTGTAGAGAATAATAGGCAAATAAAGTTTGCTGACTAAAAAATCAGGGTGGGTTGAGCTCATGCTTGCATAATGAATAGTGTATCCTGGCTTTCCGGCCATGTAGGCGTTTGCTTTTTGCAGTGTTCCTTTGAAATACTCTGGGTGCTCATTAAGTTCTTTTTCAAGGTCTGCATTCCCATCTAATCCAACTGGAACCGGGATAAGAACTGGATCTGTGAGCTGTTTTATGCGCCAGCCGTATCTTGAGCTGGATTTTTTCAGGTTGATAAGTCTTTCTAAGGTAACTTTCTGCAGTGTGACTCCTTTTATTGTCATGCTTTTAGGATATTCAAACTTTGGAGCCTTGGGATTGCAAGTTTTAGTTTTAGCTTTGCGTTTAGCCATACTGCGGCTGGTAAAGCCCTTCTTGTTTTTAAATATTTCTGTTGTAACTACTAATTAGAAAATACTTATTTATCCTGATAATTTTTATAAACACCACCTTCTTCTCATTTGTTATGATAGACGAGATAATCAACATATTGCGTTCCCAGCAGATAGAGCTTGAGAAGCAATGGAAACAGAGAATAGAAGATGTAAATGAGAATAATTTGGCTCAAAAGATTAATTCTCTGAGCTCACAAATAAGCTATCTCGAGCGAACAAAGGAAACAGGCCAGTATGAAGGGGAAGTTGTGACTGGTCCATACAAACGCAAGGAAATGAAAATATTTTATTATCTCACTGAGAAGAAGCAAGGATTGGTCTTACAATACGGTAAGTTAGGATTTTCAACAGTATCATATGGGCATCTTGAGAGGGAAGACTTTCTCAAACAATACAATCTGGCTGCCAAGGAAATGAAGACTGCTGAGACTAAGAGGAAAGTAAAGAAATACTCTGTCATAAGCCTGCCTTTTGTTATCATACCTGCGGTAGTCTACGGAATAAAAAAGTTAATTGAGCACAAGAAAAAATAATAATCAAGGAGAATAATTGTTCGTTTAGGTAATGATTTCTAATAATCCTGACACAATCCTTTATACTCAACTGCAAGAATCCTCCTTATGCCTTCTAAGTGGTCTTTATCCAGCACTAATCCCCCATTTTTCTTATAAGCAGGAAGAACATTATGCTTAGTACAGTACATGTGCCCGCCAACATTATATTTCTTAGTGTCACAAATAAGTTTGACTTCTTTCATAACCCTGTTCATGTTCAAGCCCAACTCACTCGCGATAGGTTTAATATCAATTCTACCGTTCATTCCTGCCTTTTCAACAACTCGCTTCTCAAGCTCGTGTAATAAAAAGAAATCATTTTCTGTAATCATAAAAATGAGTAAGGAATTAAAAATATATAAAATTTTCCCTTAAAGTTTAAACTACCACTGGTCGCACTGGACTTCCTTGCATAAGATATATAAATCACTAGTAATTCTCTCGTCTAACAAATAATTAGAAATAAATAGATTAAGCAAAACACAAAAGCAAATAATATTTTGTCTTGAAATATTTGGAGGTTGATTAACATGGCTAACAAAAAACAAGTTTTTTGGAGCCCCAAAAATCACGGAGGTGATTTTTGATGGCCAATAAGGATATACAGCCGATTTTTATTCTGCCAGAGAACACCAAGAGGACTCAGGGCAGGGATGCCCAGAGGATGAACATCATGGCTGCAAAACTCGTCGCAGAAACAGTCAGGACAACGCTTGGGCCTAAGGGCATGGACAAGATGATTGTTGACAGCATGGGAGACGTTATTGTAACCAATGACGGCGTTACGATTCTTGAAGAGATGAACATCGAGCATCCATCTGCTAAGATGCTTGTTGAGATTGCCAAGACCCAGGAAGACGAGGTTGGCGACGGAACAACAACTGCAGTAGTGCTTGGTGGTGAACTATTGAAAAAAGCAGAAGAGCTTTTAGACCAGGAAATTCATCCCACTGTTATTGCCAAAGGGTACAGGATGGCTGCTGACAAGGCCAAGGAAATCCTGAACAGCATTGCAGAGAACATCGGTGACAAGGATGGTGAATTATTGAATAATATCGCAATCACAGCCATGACTGGCAAAGGAGCAGAATCTTCAAAGGAATTGCTCTCATCACTGGTTGTCAAGGCAGTCAAGGGAATCGCTACTAAGACCAAGGAGGGGTTAGTGGTTGATAAGGATGATATTAAGATTGAGAAAAAGGTTGGCGGCAGTGTTGAGGATTCAAGCCTCATAGAAGGTCTTGTCCTTGATAAGGAAAGAGTTCATTCCAGCATGCCAAAGAAGGTTGAGAGCGCCAAGATTGCGCTTATTGATTCGGCAATTGAAGTCAAGAATACTGAGATTGACGCCAAGATAAGCATTTCTGACCCTGAAAAGATGCAGGCATTCCTTGACATGGAAGAAGCAATGCTCAGGAAAATGGTTGACAAGATAGCAGGCTCAGGAGCAAATGTGTTAATCACGCAGAAAGGAATTGATGACATGGCCCAGCACTTCCTTGCAAAAAAAGGAATATATGCCATAAGGCGGGTTAGCAAGACTGATATGGAAAAGCTTGCCAAAGCCACAGGATCCAATATTGTGACGGACTTGAATGATTTGTCAGCAAAAGACCTGGGTAAGGCAGGCATTGTCGAGGAAGTAAAGGTCGGCGATGAATCAATGACTTATGTAATGGAATGCAAGAACCCAAAAGCAGTCACCCTTCTTGTTCGCGGAAGCACAGAGCACGTTATTGATGAAATCAAAAGAGCACTAGAAGATGCTGTTGGCGACATAATCGCCGCGCTAAAGAACAACAAAGTAGTTGCCGGTGCAGGAGCTCCAGAGACAGAGCTAAGCAGGAACCTACTAAAATACTCGGAAACCCTTAGCGGCAGGGAGCAGCTTGCAGTCAAGGCATTCGCAGAGTCAATGGAAATAATACCGCGAACACTGGCAGAGAACGCAGGCTTAGACCCTATTGATGTTCTTACAGAGCTAAGAGCTGCTCATGACAAGAAGCAGAAATGGGCAGGCATAAATGTTTTCACAGGCAAAGTCATGGATGCCTGGAAAGCAGGAGTTATCGAGCCTCTCAAGATAAAAACCCAGGCAGTAAGCAGTGCTGCAGAAGTCGCAGTCATGATACTCAGGATTGACGACGTTATTGCTGGCGGAAGCTCAGAGAACATGAAAGCGCCAAGGATGCCTCCTGGCGGAATGGGCGGGGAGATGCCTGAGTACTAAGCAATTTTTATAAGTTTTATAAAATTATTTTTTACTTCTATCAAGTAATAACATAATCGCAAGATTTATAAAGCTTGCTTTCTTCCCTGACTTAGCTATAAAAATTAAATAAAACTTAAAGGTGAATCTATGGCAGGAAGAGTATCAAACAAAGAACACGCATCATATGAGAGCGTAATAAAAGCCATCGCTAAAGGAAATGAAAGCGATATAACCAAGAAAATAGATTCATACAAAGCAGGATTACAAGCAAAAGGAATTAGGCTTGGACAAAAAGAAAGCCTTACAAAAGGTCTTGACAGGATTCTCAATGCTGAATTTTCAGATACTGAACAAGCAGAGAACATGGCTTTAGGACTTCTTGGAATGAAAAAGGGATACAAGAACTTCTCCGAGGTACAAAGAGGATATTTTGTTCAACTTAAGGATATTATTGCTGCTGCGCCATTAAAGCAGTGCGAACACAACGACTTAGAGATAATAGCACTCTGGCATGGTGGGGGATTTTTCCCATTGGTTGCAGTGCCAGAATTATACTGCAAGGATTGTGACTTAAATGTTTCCTTAGTAACCATGATAGAGGCAGACACCAGATACGGTATGGGAGTAAAGCCATTCGGCATCGAGATGAGCCCTGAAATGGAAAAAGAACTGTCTGATTGGGTGAATGGCCCGGAATTCAGCAAATTAGCAAAGGTATGGGTTGAGGAAATCACTCAGAAACCAAAAGAGGCTTATGCTCATGCAAGCAAATTTCCAGGAGACAAAAAAAGCCTGAGGATTGTTGACAAGGAAAAAGTAGAGCAGTGCAGCAGCTGAGGTAAAAGCTTTGTTAGGCTGCTAAAATCAAATTCAGTGATTCAAAAATGACAGAAAAAGTTTCTATCTTTAAGGATGAAGATGATGAAAAAGGCGTAGAGGATAAAGTTATTGATAATCAATCGCTTGAAGCACTGATACCTAATCTCATCTACCACACAAGATGGAAAAGGACAGCTTCAAAAGAATCCGTGAAATTAGAATTGAAGTTTAGGTTTCCAAAACGCTTTCGCGGTTATGATCTATTTCATGAAGTTCTGATGAAATACAAAATCCCTATTGATGATATGAGAGAAAGTGTTTGGACAGAAGGTGGTTACATACTCAAAGGTGACTCTGGGGACTTAGGTAAGTACCGTCTTGTAATTGATTCTTTGGACGTAAAACTAAAAGTTGAGACAAATTACGCTTGCCTAGAAAGAGCAAAGGACTTGTTTAGGGCAATAAACGAGTATGTTAGCCTTTATGAGAAAGGAATGGCTGAAAGGTAGGAAAGGAATAACAAATAATTTGAGTCTATTTCTGCAGAATAAATATTGAATTAGAAAAGTTTATATATTATTAACATTAAGTATTCTCTCAGAGCAAAAAAGAGGAGTGAAAAGAGGCAATAATAGTAGAGGTGTTATTCTATTGGCAGTTGATGATGAAGAGTATGAATTGCTTCCTCGCCAGGAGATAGATAACCTGAAAAGAGAGCTTGAAAGGCTTAAGAAGCATCCTCTTGGTGACATGAAAGAAGGAGAGACTCTTCTGGAAGCTATTAACAACCTTAACACCAACATCAGGAAGCTCATAGATATATTTACTAAGGCAGAAGCTGACCTGGTTAAGGATTATGAGGAGAACAACCCTGCAGAAACCTTGAAGACAGTAAAGGAGCAGAATGAACAGATAGCCCAAGGCTTAGTGGCAGTGGCTGACCTAATAAAAGAGATGCAAGGGCCTAGAAACCCAAGCATGCCTCAGAGAAGCCCTGTTGAGCAGATGAACTTTGACGTTGCAATGCAGCAAAGCCAAATGCAGCCAAGCCAGCCATCTTATCCAGCACCTTACCCTGGAACACAAAATTTTAACCCTGACTTTGGAGGACAAATCCCGCCTCCGCCGCAGCCATTTCTTGGCTTAGAATCACATCAGCCTTATGAAGCTCCAATGCCTGAGAAGAAGCACAAAGGATTGTTCGGTAAGAGATAAGAATAAAAAAAATAATAAACTGATAATATAAAATAATAATTCAATAATAACATGATGCTTTCTAACCCAGCAGCAGACTTCTTTGTGAAAGCAGCCATTCATGCAAAAGAGGCAAGGATGAGCGAGCTCAACACTCTCGAAGCAGAGCTCATAATACTCGGAGAGCAAATACTTGCGATAAAAAGCCAAGGTGTTTATGTTGAGAAGCTCGCAAGGCATGAGAAGAGCATTAACGAGATGAAGACTATAATAAGGAATAAGAAGAGTGAGTTATAAGATAGAATTCTTGAATAGATAATTCCATAGTCAAGTTTTATTAAGGATACGTTAAATATATAAATAGATAACTCATTCATTTCTTTAATGAAAGCAGCACTTTTAGATATTATTGGCACTTTATTAGAGAAAAAATCCAGAATTAATTTTATAGGTGCATCTGAACACTTACAGAAGAAGGGCTACAATATTTATTATCAGGCTTTAGAAGCTGCTTATAGATACGTTATTTTTGTTAAATTCACTAAAGTTCCAATTCGTTCTTATGAAGAGCTTTGCAGACTAATTTTTGAATCCATGGATGAGAGAGTTGATGACAAAACTTTAGGCGAAGTAGCTGAACTCATGAGAAAAAGCCACCAGTTAACACTATTTGACGATGTTATCCCTTTTTTGAATAAAATAAAAGGAAAATATTCAATTGCATTAGTGACAACAACACCCAAATTCATGTTTGAAGAATCATTAGGCGCTAGCAAAAAATTCTATGACAAAATTATAACTGGTTGGGAAGCAAAAGCTTCTAAACCAGACCCTAAAATATATCTTGCCGCATTGAATTCGCTTAATGTATCGCCTCAAGAGGTATTTTTTATTGGAGATGAAATAGATTTAGATATTTTGCCGCCAAAAAAATTAGGCATGAAAACAATATTCATCAGCAGAACAGGCTCTAAGTGTAACGAAGCAGATTATTCTGTTAAAAGCCTAACAGAATGTTTAGAATTCATGAAGTAAGATGTAATATTATACATCCTTCCCCATCACAGTCCTTCTTCCGTTCTCTTTGGCTCTCCAGATTGCTTTCTTTACGACTTCATTAACGTGCTCGTTCAGCGCATCGATGAAATCTGTTGCTACGCTCATATCGCCGCAAGCCTCTCGCACCTTTACCTTTATTATTAAAAGCTCTGACATGATTACCACCCCACAAATATGATGTTATTAATCATTAAGACCTTAGAACTAAGAGGTATATAAAACTTTTTATTGAAAGATTATAATTAAGCCTTGCCATTCCATTCGTTGAAGAATTCTTTCAGGTAATGCTCCATGAACTTATGCCTTTTCTCTGCAATCTTCTTTGCTGTTGCAGTGTTCATCCTGTCTTTTAACAGAAGAAGTTTTTCATAGAAATGGTTTATTGAACCGCCATAACCTTTGCTCTTCTTATAATCTTCTGCAGTCTGGTGGAGAGTTGGTTTAATTTCAGGGTTATATATTTCTCTATTAAATTTTGCTCCGGTGGCAAAGGCTCTTGCTATTCCAATAGCTCCCATTGCGTCCAGGCGGTCTGCGTCTTGGACTATCATTCCTTCTTTTGTCTTTATTTCTGATTTTACGCCAGCGCCCTTGAAGCTTAAATCATGTATGATCTCACAAATATGATTAGAAATATTCTCATCCACTCCTATTTTGTCAAGCCATTCCTTTGCTTTGTCAGACCCTGCAGATTCATTATCATTATTGAACTTCCAGTCTGCAATGTCGTGCAGCAAGGCAGCGAGTTGTACAACAATCAAGTCAGCTTTTTCCTTTTTTGCAATCTTAACAGCAGTCTTCCATACTCTTTGAGTGTGCCACCAGTCATGGCCTGAAGATTCTCCTGTTAATTCTTTTTTTACATATTCTTCTGTTGCTTTTAGAATTCTATTCTTCTCTTCTGAATTTAAGGTTGAATTACTCATTGGTGCGTATACCAGAAGCATAGTTTTTCTTTTCCTTGCTCGTCTTTTTCTTTCCTGTCCAGTCTCATGAACCCAAATCGTTCTGCCTGGATGATGGCTCCGACTTTTAATTTCTTCATCAGCGGCTCTCCGAGCCCTTTAACTACTTGCTTGTCTGGCATCATTACTTCGACTTCAGCAAGGTCTTCCTGGACTGGCAGGTAATGCATTATCCTTGTTCCTTTATCCTTGAACTTCTGGTATTCTGTGCTGTCATAAACGAATTCATTGTCTTTCTTGACAAAGTTGCAGCAGTCCATGAACCTGTAGAATTGGCCTTTTTTCAGCACGTCAAAGTCGTCTTTTGAAATATAGAATTCTTCTTTGACCTTGAACTTTCTCCCGCCTTTCCTGTGTATTGGGTGGAGGTTGAGTTCTATTCTTTGCTCTGGTGAATCCTTTATTACTATCTTGACTGGCTCTGCCACAAAGAAGTGCCTGTCTGATTTCTCGTCCAGTATTCTTCTGTTCTGCACTATAAGGTCGTCCCATGTCATAGTGGATTCTGCCTTGGTCATGCCTGTGCTTATCACAAAGTTCTTGATAGCTTCTGGAGTGAATCCTCTCCTTCTTAGAGCTACAATGGTTGCCAGGTAAGGGTCATCCCAGCCTATCAGTTCTTTCTTCTCAATCATCTCCCTGATTATTCTTCCACTGCTCGGTACTCCTTTTAAGTTGAACCTTGCGAATTCATAAGTATAAGTGATGTTCAATCCCAATAATTTCTGGATGTACCTTTGAAGCTCTGAGCGCATCTCAAACTCTTTGCTCCTGAGCCTGTGGGTTATCCCAAAGTGCCCGTCCATTATTGCGTTCTGGAAGTCATAATTAGGCCAAACCCTGTACTTAGCTCCGAGCTTTGCGTGAGGAGCGTCTATAATCCTGAAAATAGTCGGGTCGCGCATGGTAGTGTTCTGGTGCTGCAAGTCTATCTTGAGCCTGAGCACTGCGCTGCCAGCAGCTGCTTTTGGGAATTTTTTCCATTCCTCAAGGTTTTGCTCTATAGGCTTGTGCCTGCAGTTGCAAGGAACGCTCTTAGTCCTGTTATCCCGCATCAACTCCACATTGCAGTCGCACATGTAAGCATTGCCTGAATTAATCACCTTCTCAGCCATCTCATAGAATAATTTCATGTTGGCAGAGGCGTAGTGGAGCTCATCCCACTCAACTCCGAGCCATTTGAAATTTTCAATCATTATCTCGTAGAATTCCTTTTTTACAAGCTCAGGATTAGTATCCTCAAACCTGAGAATAAATTTGCCATTATACCTTTTTGCCAGCAAATAATTAAGCAATAAAGCCTTTGCATGTCCTATGTGAGGGTACTTCTCAGGCCCAGGAGGGAATGCAGTAGTTATTTTATCTCCTTCCTTTATTCCCAGGAATGCGAATATGTCTTTCTCCTCTCTTTCTTTCTCCACCAGCATTTCAGGATGTTTCTGCTCGAGAATCTTTCTTTGCTTCTCAACAGGCAGGTTATTAACTTCTTTTATTTTATCATTCACCAATCCTGAAAGAAGCTTCATGTCTTTCTTTGCATCAGGCACTTCCTTGAGAACATGGCCGATAACAGCGCCAGGGTTAGCCTTGCCATTATATTTCACAGCATTATCCAAAACATACTTCTCAATGACTTGTTCAAGTTCCATGAAATAAAAGAATAAGATTAGATGTTTATATAATTAATGGTTGGAAATAATCTATCCATCAAAACTCATCAAAATTAATATTATCCCTGTGCTGCCAGCAATAGTAGTCGCATGCCGGGCAATCATCAAGGCACCTGTAGGTTTTCTCTTTCTTAACAATATCCATGTGGCTCAGAGCTGTAAAAGGAAGCCCCATTACTGGTTTAGGCCTTTCATTATCAAGGCTTTCGCGCACAATAAAATTCGGCAGCGAGTTAAGCTCCTGGAGAACATCAGTTAAGTCCCTTCTTCTAGTTGTTGTCCTGAACAATGTGTTTGGGCAGCTCTTTGAGATTTCTATAACTTTCCTCGCATACTCTTCACTATAAAAGTCGCCAGCAGAGTGGAACCTGAAAAAAATAGCTTTTTTGCGCTTTATTTCCTCGCTCATCCTTTCAACGAAATCTTCCTGTAACGAGAGGGCATGTCTTTCCTCAAGAGCAGAAATTACAGAGGGAAACACATACCTATTTCTTAAAGCATAGCACGCAGGCTTTCCATTCCTGCCATAAAGGCACCACGCGGTCGGCGTACAAGTCTTCTTGGGCGGCAGATTGAATATATACACTTCAGATCCCATCTTCGCATTGCCCTTGATAAGGATATCCTTAACCATTACATAATAGGAACAAATATCTATTTTTAAAACTTTTGTTGAAGCCTTTTTAGAAACATTTTTAAATAATTGGCTAGCCAGCCTTTTTTATGGAAGAAGAAAACAAAAAACCGGAAACAGCTCCTGCACCTGCAGAGAGCGTTGTAGAGGAAAAGAAAGAGGAAACTCACGAAGAGAAGAAAGAAGAGGCTCAGGAGAAAAAAACAGAAGAGAAAGCGGCTGAAGCGCCTGCAACTCCAGAAGCAAAAACTCCAGAAGCAAATCCTGAAGCTGAGCCTGCAGCGACTACAAAGTAATCTCTACAAACATTTTTTAATTAAAAATATTTTTTTATTTTGTTTTTTATTTCTTATTTTATTGAAGTATCAGATAGTAACTTATAATCAGATAGTAACTTATATAAACCCTTCATTAATAACTTCTCCCAACGGGCTCTTAGCTCAGTAGTAACGCACAGATTTTGTGAAAATCTGGTAAAAGCATTAGTGCAGGGCGTTACGCTTCGCTTCAGCCCTGCTCCATACATCGGGCTCTTAGCTCAGTAGTAGAGCACTTCCTCGGCATGGAAGGGGCCGCGGGTGCGACTCCCGCAGAGTCCACTAAATGAAAGCCCAGGAGTTATACGCCAAATTAGAGAATGACTTTGACCTGGCTCATTGCAGGGATGATAGTTGGAAGAATATGGATTTTAACGAGTTCATCACAGAGAACTTCAAGCAAAGGAACATGGGGTTGGTTTGCGATAATTCTGCAGAGATAGGCAAGGTGTATACTGCTGTTTTTCCTTCAGATGATGTCTTGAAAAAGATTTTGAAGTCCGGAGAAAAAGATGCTTTGCTATTTCTACACCACCCGATGGTTTGGGATATTCAAGTTGTTCCTTCGGTGAAGAGCATGAATAGGGGCTTGTTGAGAAAATTCAAGGAAAATCGCATCTCGATTTATGCGCTTCACACTCCTCTTGACAAGGTCGGAGAGTATTCTACGTGTGTCTCATTGGCAAAAGCAATTGGCTTGACTGTGGAGAAAGCATTTTACCCTTATTATAACCAGCCAAGCGGCGTCATTTGTAAGTCCGGGTATGATACTAGGGAAGAATTAGCAAAGCAGGTTCAGAAAGTTGTAGGGCATAAAGTTAAGCTGTGGGATTACGGCTGGGACAAGATAGCAGACCACAAAGTTGCAGTAATCGGAGGAGGCGGCAATGACATGAATGCTTTGAAAGAAATGAGCGCTTTAGGAATCAACACTTTTGTTACCGGAGTAACTAGGCCAAGTAAGGACCACCATCCTGCTCTTGAAGCACATGAATTTGCAAAGAAGAACAAGATTAATATTATCGGAGCAACGCATTATTCTACTGAAAAGTTTGCTTGCATTGCAATGGTTGATTATTTCAAGAAACTAGGCTTAAAGGCAGAATTCGTTCCTGACAAGCCTGACTTTGAGGATGTTGATTACGGATTTAATGGGTGATTAAGCATGATTGGCATAATCTCAGACACACACGACAACATTCCGAATATTCAGAAAGCTGTTGAGATCTTCAAGAAGAATAAGGTTGAGTTTGTGATTCACTGCGGTGATGTTGTGGCTCCGGGCACTGTCAAGTATTTTGAAGGAGTAAACATGAAGTTCATCTTTGGCAACTGCGATGGCGACAGAGCCAAGATTGAGGAGCAGGTCAAGGAGTTCGGATGGGAGCATCACGGAAGAATAATGGAGTTGAGGATTAAGAACAAGACTATTGGCGTGATGCACGGAGATGACTTGTTGATATGGGACAAGATGATTAACAAGGACTATAATTATCTTATTCACGGGCATACTCATGAGCCAGAGGACAAAATAGTTAATAAGACAAGGGTTCTCTGCCCTGGCGGTCATTATCTTGGCGATGACAAGAAAACCAACAAAGTAATCATTCTAAACCTTGACAATGACAAGGCTTTGTTTGTGGATGTTAAATGAAAAAGTTCTGTGCCTGCTTTGGCATATTCTTTTCTTTGATAAAAAACAACTTTTATAAATCAGCCCTTTTTCTCTGTTCTGCATGGTTAAAGCAATTTTATTTGATTTTTGGGGAACGCTGGTAGAGAATGGAATCTTCCCTAGCCCTGTGAAGCAGGCAAGGTACATTCTTAGGGTTAGGATGAGCTTCAAGGACTTCATAATAAGGTTTGAGAAGGCAGTAATGACTAAGCCTCATAACGACTTGAACGAGGCGTTCACTGCTGTGTGCAAGGAATTTGAGTTGGACCCTCAGCCTTTTGTGATTGAAAAACTTGTTGGCATGTGGAACAAGAACGAGCTATTGGGAAAACCATTCTTAGAGACTCTTGAAGTATTGGATTATCTGAAGTCAAAAAAAATCAAGTTAGGACTAATCTCAAACACTACTCCTTCAATAACAAGAGTACTGGATAAGTTTGATCTTAACAAGTACTTTGACGCAACTTCATTCTCATATGAAGAAGGGCTTCTCAAGACAGACCCTGAGATGTTCAAGAAATTATTGAAAAAACTAAAAGTAAAGGCTGAAGACGCAATCATGATAGGAGACTCATTGCCTACAGATGTCATAGGCTCGAGGAATGCAGGCATTAAGTCAATCCTTCTCGACAGGATGAACAAGAGAGAATTCACTCCAAAAATAGTCAACTTGAGGGAGTTAAAGCAATTAATTGACGATGATGAGCTCAAAGACTTCATAGCAAAGGGAGAGGAAGAGCAAGTTTCCCGCGACTCCAACCCTCAAATGGAAGAGCAAATCTAATATTAAGAAGAGAGTGAGAAGATGAGCTTAGAAAAAGACTGTATTTTCTGCAAGATAATCCGAGGAGAAATACCCTGCAACAAGATTCTTGAGGACAAAGAGTTCCTTGCATTCCTTGACATCAAGCCAATAAACAAGGGGCACACACTAATTATTCCCAAGGTTCACTGCAAGAACCTTCTTGATTTTCCAAAGGCAGAAGAGACTGATTTTATTGAGTTCACAAAAAAAGTAGCAACTGCAATAGTCAAAGCTACTGGCGCAGACGGATTCAACTTAGGCATGAACAATGGCAAGGCAGCAGGCCAGGTAGTGCATCACGCCCACCTGCACATCATACCAAGGTTTGACCACGATGGATTGGTTTCCTGGCCTCACAAGGAGTATTCTGAAGGAGAGATGCAGGAATTGCAGAAGAAGATTCTTGGTTTCTTGTAAATAACCAGAGAAGCCTTATTTTTTTGCCTTATTCTAGGAATTATAAAATGCAAAAAACCTAAAAGAAAAAAGTAAAATTATGTTTTGTAAACTAAAAAATAATATTCTTACTGCTTCTTCTTGCCCTTGCCGTTGGCCATCCTCTCAAAGAACTGCATGACTTCAACAGGCAGTGCAAGCACTACTGTGTTGCTCGCAGTAGGGCCTAATCCGTCAAGCGTCTGCAAGGTTCTGAGCTGCATTGCCCCTCCTGACTTAGCCATTGTCTCTGCAGCAGCAGCCAGGTTCTTGGCAGCATCCCTGTCACCCTCGCTCTTGATGATGACTGCTCTTTTCTCTCTCTCAGCAGCAGCCTGCCTGCTCATAATCCTCTTCAGGTCATCAGGAACTTCTATGTCCTGCAATTTTATCACCTGGACATCCAAGCCCCACTGGTCTGTCTCCTTGTCCACGATGACTTTTATCTCGTCGCCTATCTTCTGCCTTTCAGTAAGCACAGTGTCAAGGTTCATACTGCCAATAACATCCCTGAGAGCTGTCTGGGAGTACTGTGACATGGCATACTCATAATCCTGGACCTTGATTATAGCGTCCTGAACTTTCTGCACTTTAAAGAAAACCACTCCATTCACATGCACAGGAACATTATCTCTGGTCATAACCTGCTGCTTTTCAATATCAAGGGTCCGAATCCTCATGTCAACACGAATCATTTTCTGGATAACAGGAAACACCAGCCTCAAGCCAGCCTTTTTAACTCCTGTAAATCTTCCCAGGGTAAAAACCACTCCTTCCTCATACTGCTTGAGAATCCTGATACTGATGATAATCAAAAACAACACAACTGCTAGAATCCACCAAAGTGCCATACGCTCACCTCTTTATTTAGATAAGGCAACCGGCAAGAAGTTTATAAAATTATCGAAAAATCATGAATTCCTTGGAGGCAAAATAATCAATATGCTCGTTCTTCTTTTATAAGCCTGATAATCCTTGTTGCCTCCCCACTTTTCATCAGCGTACTTCTCGAGCTTTGGAAGACCTGTGACAAAGATGAGGATGAAGGCTATGTAAAGAGGGCTGGCAAGCGCCAGAAGCTTGTAAATTCCTGGCAGCGAGGAGAAAGTCAAGAGGTAAATTCCCAGCCAGCAGCTTATCTCGCCAAAATAATTTGGATGCCTTGAGTATTTCCAAAGCCCAGAGCTAATCCACTTGCCTTTGTTTTCAGGCTTGCTCTTAAAAGCATATTTTTGCTGGTCAGCAGTCGCTTCAATGCTAATGCCTATAATCCAGACAATGATGCCTATGAGTGTTAATCCAGAGTAAACTGTTGTATTGTTAAGGAAGAGGAGCGTTGATAGCATGATAATCCAAACACTCACTCCCTGCAAAACCCAGAATGAGAAGAACCTTGGAAAGCTCTCCCTGATGCCGTCAAACCTCTTGTCTTTTTTGGTCTTGAGAATCCTGATGACAAGATAGCCTGCAAGCCTCATGCCCCATAAAGTTATCATGATTACTAGCAAGAGCTTGAGAGGCGAGAAAGAATTTTTCAGGAACACTATCCATGCTAGAAGTATGAATGTCAAGCCATAAGAAAGGTCTGTGAGCTTGTCAGTCCTAAAAATAAAGGCAGGAATAAAAAGCACTATCTGTATTCCAAGCGATATCAAAAATGTTAAAAGCAGCTCGTTCATTGGAAAACCCCTTGTTTTTTTTGTTTTTGTTGTTTATATATTTACATATCATTATTGGTTAATCATCCAGATTGAAAAGTTAAGCACAGCAGCAAAGCTCACCCAGAGAAGATAAGGAATCAGCATTATTCCTGCGGCAGATGATATCTTGTAAAATGTTATTATTGTTGCAAGTATTGCAATCCATAACAGGATTATCTCAACAAAAGCTGCTAATGGCATTCTTAAGCCAAAGAACAGTGCTGACCAGAGGATGTTAAGTAGGAATTGTATTATAAAGAAGTACAATGCCAATTTATCATTGCCGAATCCTTTTTTCCAGACAAGATAAAGAGAGATCCCCATGAGCAGGAAGAGAAAAGTCCATACTGGCGCAAAAACCCAGTTCGGAGGATTAAAAACAGGCTTCTTCAAGGCAGCGTACCACGTCGGTATTGAAGCTATATTAAATAATCCTCCTAGAAATCCTGCAAGCTGGCATATTATGATTGAGATGATGAGCCTTATGAAGTCTTTCATTATTTTAAGTTAATAACCTTCTATATTAAATATTTTGTGTTTGTTATCTTGGTTTAAAATAGTAAGCTTTTTATAAGCATCATCTTTCTGTCATCATGAACGATTTGCCGACGTAGTTCAGCCTGGTTAGAGCGCCACGCTCATAAATGCAATCTTGAGCGATGAGGCATAAGCCGATGATTAAAGATTGTGGTGCACCGTGGAAGTCGGGGGCTCAAATCCCCTCGTCGGCATTTTTTTAATCTGCCCCAAAATGAGCCAAGTAAATATTGAAATCAAAGCCAGATGCTCGGATTTAGACAGAGTAAGAGCAATATTGAAATCTTCTAATGCTGACTACAAGGGCTTGGACCATCAGATTGACACTTATTTCAAGGTCAACCAAGGAAGGTTAAAATTAAGAGAAGGCAATATTGAGAATAACCTTATTTACTATGCGCGACCAGACCAGCCACATCCAAAAACGTCTGAAGTGCATTTAGTTGATGTAAAGCCAGAATCTGGATTAAAATAATTATTGACAAAAGCTCTCGACGTCCTCGTTGTCGTTGATAAGCAGAGGGGGATATATTTTATTGATAATGTGAGATTCCACCTTGATAATGTCAAGGGCATGGGTAATTTTGTTGAAATAGAGGCTATTGATAGGACAGGTAGCATTGACAAGAAAATATTGCTTGGGCAGTGCGAGTTCTACATGAAGCTCTTCAAGATTGAAAAAAAGGATTTGATAAGCAAGTCTTACAGCGATATGCTGCTAGATAATAAAGTGTGATTTGATGAAAAAGCTTTATATACAAGTTCTTTCAGAAATGATTTTATGAGCAATCATGTTCAGAACCATAAGCCTTTGCCTAAGGGTCATATAGGAACTTTTTACAGGTTTGGAGAGCCTGATCAACATGAGGAGCATTGCGCTTTCCGCTCAAGAGAGGATATGAAAAGGTTTGTTAGGCTTAATCCTCTGCCTGCGAGTGAGATGAGGGATATCGGGTTCTACCAGATCCAGGGAAGAGTTGTTAGTGATGACGGCACACCTGACGGTCTGACTGTTATGGTTGAGAAGTATAAGAGAATAAAAAGATTATAATCTTATTAGGCACTGTTGAGAAAGTGCTCGTCACCCGCCACCGTTGCCGACGCCAAAGGGCTAGGCAAGGCGGTGGCTTGGCGGGGGTTGGCCCCTCGGGGTGCCGAGTAGAGCACTTTTTCAAAAATTTTAACGCACTTAATTATTCTTAGAATTCAAGGTTTAATTTAATAGCTCCTTGCAAAGTATATTGTCTTCTCTGCTTTTCGTCCGCAGCCGCAGAAACAGTTGCCTTTTAGCTCTTGCTGCTTGAATGGAGTGTTGAGGCTCTTGGCTCCTGTTTCCTCTTTTACTTTGGCTTCGCATTCTGCGCTGCCACACCAGTTAACCATTGCTATCTTGCCGCTGTCTATGGCTTTCTTTATCTCTGCTAATGAGTCAGTTTTTTCTATGCTTGACTCAAGGAATTTCTTTGCCTTGTCATAAAGGTTGTCTTGGATGTCTGCCAATAATTTTATTACCCTGATTGCTATTTCAGCGACAGGAACTGATTCTTTGATGCCAGTGTCTCTTCTGACAAGCACGACATGGTTCTTTTCAAGGTCTTTAGGGCCAATCTCGATTCTTACAGGCACTCCTTTCATCTCCCAGTAATTGAACTTGAAGCCTGGGCTGTACTCGTCTCTGTCATCAAGATGAACTTTTATCGTCTTCAATTCCTTCTTTATATTGTTAGCGAGCTCAAGTATCTTTTCATTAACGCTTGGCTTGTTGCTGAAGACAATCGGTACAATAACAACGTGAATGGGTGCTACTCTTGGCGGCAGCACTAATCCTTTGTCATCGCCATGCATGGCTACCATGATTCCTATTGAGCGCGTGGTGAAACCCCAGGAGTTCTGCCATGCATACTGCTTCTTTCCCTCATGGTCAAGAAATGAAATGTCAAATGCCTTTGCAAAATTTTGCCCTAGGAGATGGGTTGTGCAACCCTGGATTGCTTTGCTGTTAGGCATGAATATTTCCAGGCTGTTGCTATAAACAGCGCCTGCAAATTTCTCAGTATCACTCTTCCTGCCTTTCATTACAGGGATTGCATAAAGCTCTTCATAGGCTCGTGCATAGATGTCCAGTATCTCGAATGTTTCCTTCTTTGCCTCTTCTTCTGTGGCAAATACTGTGTGGCCTTCCTGCCAGAGGAATTCTCTTGTTCTCAGGAATGGCACCGGGTGCTTGAATTCCCATCTGACAACGCTGCACCACTGGTTTAGTCTTAATGGCAAGTCTCGGTAAGACCTTATCCATTTCTTGTAAGAATCATACATTATGGTCTCGCTTGTTGGGCGAATTGCAAGGCGCTCCTCGAACTTGGTATCACCGTGCTCTGTCACCCAGGCCACTTCCGGAGTGAATCCTTCAACATGCTCCTGTTCTTTCTTGAAAAGGCTTTCTGGTATCAGAAGCGGAAAATACGCGTTCTGCACTCCTGATTTCTTGAACTCCTTGTCAAGGAATGACTGGACAGTCTCCCATATTGCATAAGCATAAGGCCTTACTACCATGCAGCCTGATACTGGCCCGTATTCTATCATCTCAGCCTTCTGGATTACTTGCGGGTACCATTCGCTGAAATCATCATCCTTCTTTACAGTAATTCCGAGGATTGATTTTGTGTCGTCGATGTTTTTCTCCTCGACATTCTTTGCTTTTTCTTCCTTTGCTTTCTGCACTTTCTTGTCTGTCATTTTAATCTTCTTATTACTCTGATTATTACGCTTAGCATTCATCTGCGTAACCAAATCCCCCTCTTTATTAATACTCTTGAACTTCATATTATTTAAAGCTTTTGGCGATTATGCAAATGATTTATGATACCACTATCAAGTAACTACAAGAACGAAAGATTTATATATTAGTTAATATCAAATAGATTATATGAAAGTGTTTCAATCTGGTTATAATACGCTCTATATTGCTGATTCGATATTGAGAGAAGAAAAAAGACATTTAAAAAGCTTAAGAGGCATACCTCAAGAAAGATTCATCTCTTTCTTAATTCAAACGGCATACAGGAGATTAGGAATAGGATTTGACGATCCTGAAAACATTGATAAGTTTTTGGGCTATTGCAGGCTTCTAAAAGGCAAGAATGGGAGTTTTAGGGTTGGAATACTTTATGCTCATGGTTCTGGCAGATGGCATTATCAAGATGGCATCAGAAAGAAATCTGTTCAAAAATGGATTGATGAAAATGATGGAATTCATGATTTGCTCCTGTTGCACTCTTGCAATCCAGAAAATTTCAAGCCGAGAATAAATAAATCACTAGCTGTTGTTCCAACAGATACTATCAAGCTCTGGACCGCTCACAGTATGGAGAACCTTTTGGTTATCCCTAACAAAGGGGCAGTTCCTTTTAATGATGAGAAAATAACTATGTTTCCAAGATACGATCAGCTAGAGTGTTTACAACAGTATGTGCCTTCAAATATAAGCAGGTAGTTGCTACATGACTAACCCATTTTTCAAATTAAACCCAATTGACCTTTCTCAAATAGTTAATGGAATTGTTAATAGTGCTGATTCAGGAATAGAGCCAGATGCTCCATATGATTATGATGCTGATTCTGATTTCAGTTATAAAAAACTCATGGATGAGCTTTCTGAGCATTATGCAGAATTCAGGCATGCTTGTTTTGTAGAGGTTTTGTGCCTTGAATCCCAGAAGAGGCGTGCCAGGACTAATAATGAAAAGGATGCTTTAGAGCATGAGATTAAGAGCTTGCTGGATTTGCATAGGCAGTCTTATGATGCAGAATGCGGTCTTCAGCCAGTTGCAGAAGGATCAAAGTCAGATTATGAATAATTAATACAAATCCTAAAGTTCATCACATAAAGTATGATTTATCACTGTGTTATCATAAAACCTTGATCATCATTTCATTATAGTCGTTATTTGGTGTAGCCTTTATGTATATTAACACCAAAAGATTTATAAACCCTGATTTTCAGGAAAGGATATAGCGATTTTTAGTTAGTATTAGAAATCGAGTAAGAATTATCATAAAGTTAGTTTTGGGGGCGTTAATATGATTGACACTGATACTAGAAAGCTATTTATGCTTGAGGATGGCGTACAAGTCGAGAGGCATGTTAGAGTACTTAATAATTCTTTTGTCTTCACCAATCATAAGGGCGAAGCAATCTCTTCAAAGAAGAAGATTACAGAGCCTCTCATCAACCACGTCGTTACAGAGCTTGTTGGCGAGGAAGCCTTGCCTATCATTTTCTATCTGCGCGGCAAAAAACAGATTTCTGAGTTCATAATTGCCGAGGAACTTGACATGGAAATCCATCTTGTCAGGAACCTTCTTTATCGCCTTCTTGAATACAACATTGTTTCCTTCCTTAGGAAGAAGGACAGGATCAAGGGCTGGTACATCTGCTACTGGGATTTCAACGAGCCAATGATTCCTTACCTTGCTGAGAAGATTCGCCTTTCTAAGATTGCCAAGCTCAAGGACAGGCTTGATAGAGAGCAAAAATTCAAGTTCTACATGTGCAGGAGCGCCTGCGTCAGGATGCCATTCGAGAAATCAATGGAGTTCAACTTCAAGTGCCCTGAGTGCGGTGGATTAATGCATGAGCAGGATAATAATAGGACTAGAGAGCAAATCCTGCAGCAGATAGCAGAGCTCGAGAAAAAGAAGGAGTTGTAAATTATTTTCTTTTCTTTATCTTAATTTGATAATCCAGACACAAAAATAGAATTAATATTCATCTTCCTCTTCTTCATCAGAACCTATAATGAGTTTTTCAAACTCTTTGCTTGACATTTGGCTTAGATCCTTTTCGAACTGGGCAGTCATGATTCTTCCAACAGCTTTATTAGTGTATTCAAACGAAGGAAACAGATCGAAGTATTCATGATTTTGAAGTCCCTCATCTCTTATCATATCAAGAGCGTACTGGTAGAATTCTGGCTGGTTCTCCTTGTGCCATTGCATGTATTTGTCGAAGAACTTGTTTCCGTAGCTCTTGGCCTTGTTTAAAATTATAAATGTCGCTTCATAAAATGCTGTGGCGGGATCAACGTCTTCAGTCTCAATTCCGTTCAGCAAATCCTTTCTAAGGTCAGCTAATTCGTCGAATATTTTAAGTGTTTTTTCATCAAGGTATTCAGTCATAAATTCGAGAAAGGAGGCGCCTTTTTTAAATTTTTCTAATTTTACCACGATTTAGTGATTATTAGATAATATTTAAAGTTTCTCTATCTTCTCAATATCCTTAACCCTTTGCCTTGCCTCGATGCTGGTCCTGAAGATATTCCAGAAAACTTTCTGGAGCCAGCCAACCCATTCATCATCGTAAATCTCATAGAATATCCTGGTCTTCTGCTTGAGCTCGCCCTTCTTATAATTTTGGGGTGGCTTCTCCTCCTTAAGCCTGATTTCAGCATCATCAATGATGAACCCTCGCAATGGCTGGTTAGCGTGCCTTATCTCAATGGCTTCCCTTCCGATCTTGTGGTTTATCTCCATCATCCTCTTGAAATTATCCAATGAGTTAATGTCAATCCTTGCAAGCACCTTGATGCTTACTCCCCTCCTTGCAGCCTCTTCAATCATGTATAATGTATTCTTTTTCTTCTCCTTCATCTCAAGAAAACTCATATCACCTGCAAAATATAGTATCTGGCTTTCTGCTTTTGCAAATAATGAAGCAAGGTTCTGCTTGGTAGCAACGCTTTCCTCCTCAACAACCTCAGAAAAAGCTCTTTTCTTATTTTCAGGAACATATTGATAAACTTCCATTGGACCAAAGTCTTCTTTGTTCTTGGCGCTCTCTATCTGCCTGAACAATCTCTCCTGAAACTGGCTTGAGTGAATTTTTTCGACATTATTCCAGAAGACAATCTTCAAAGCCCCTCTTGTTCCCCCGCGAAAAGTCCTGCTGCCAATCAGTCCGGTCTCTGTGCCTATCTTCTCAACGTAACTATCAGCTGTGCGCCAGTTCTTTTGTATGAGAAAAGCCACTTCCTGGATTGTCCTGGGCTTCAGATAGACAAATTCTGTAATCTTCTTTTCAACATCCTTGTTAAGCACCATATTATCACCCGCACAAAAGAAATCCTGGCCGTCGCTGCCTTCATATGCAACTCAAAAGCTTGCTTTTGTTGTGCATGGCGCGATGGAAGTTTGCGAGCGCAAGTTGCGAGCAAACCATAATAGGGCAGTATTTCTTAAAGCTGAAAACTACTTAGTGTTTTAATATTTTTTTATATTGCTGACAAGAAAAGTACAACTATGTGCTATTATTCCTGTAATAGTCTGGGTAAATTAGGGAATGCCTCGCTGATTCCATGAATTAAATTCTCTATTGATCCTTCCTTTTCTTGAACTTCTATTATCTTGTCTTCCTGATCGTCCCAGAAATCCCCCCAAGGGAATTTGGTTAGCTCTTTCAATAAAGAATATACTCTATTTATGCCCTGGAAATCTTCAGCTTTTGAGACAACATAAAGATGGTGATCATGGCTAGGAGAAAAATTTCCCTGCAAGAAGCCGTTTACCACTATGCATTGTTGATAAATATAGCAACCAACTGCTTCAGTGAAAAAGCCCCAGTCCTTTTGTGTTCTTTCAGGCATGAAAACCGTGCCTTCTTCTTCAAGAAAGCCTCTCATAATCCTGTAGGATGGCTCAGTATCAAGAGCTGTTGGGTAGCGACCAGCAGGTTCATCATACTTCATTCCTGGATTGGGGTCCACTCCTCTTAAGATTCTTCCCTTGACTAATAGTCTTCTCATTTTTCATCCCTCCTTCTTCACATATCCCTTCTCATGCAACCCATATGCTTCCATTGTTATTATTTCGCCGTGCTCGATTAATTGCGTTGCATTTCCTGTGCCTATTATGGATGGCGGCACGTGCTTGCTGATGACAGGGTCAAGTGTTAAAACTGCTAGATGACAGGTCTTTCCTCCATGGTCTGTGACAAAGCCTGCAGCATCTTCAAGATAGATAATAATATCAGGGTTTGCGTGATCCAGCACGATTATCGGCTTGCTCTTTTCTTTTTTTACGTCCTCGATAGGGTTCTTGCTGCTCACAACATAAGCATTGGCTTTTGCATAGCCTTCCTTGATTACTATTCCCTCGATAACATTAGCCTGATTTTTCTGGGCTTCTCTCCTGCGCCAATCAGCTTCTAACCAGTTCTTTAATCCTTGCTGAAGCGCTTCATCATACTGAATCCCTCTGGCTTTTAGCAATCCCATGAGCTGCACAATAACCTCACCGTAAGCCAGCTTTTCTCCTTCAACAGTACCATGAGGTCTTGCGCCAGGGTTGAGTTTCTGGTCGTGGGTTATGTACTTGGCAATATCTCCTACTTCTGAGAGCAGTATTGCAAGCCTGAACTCTGCATCTTTCCTGTCTTCGTTGCACATCAATTCTTGGATTGTGTCTTCTATGCTTTTCTTTTTTTCTTTCATTATGCGCCTCCCTCATCTCTTTGTATTTCAGATAAATCTTTTCAGCGTTGTATCGCTGTTAAAGCTTTCTCCGGTATAAAGCGCAACACTTCAATCAAAAATCATTTATTTTGTAGTCACTATCTAGTGGTTATAAAACGAAAGATTTATAAAGGATAAGAACTAATCATGCAGAATTCAAGGGGATATTTATATGGACGAATCAAAACAGCAATCCGCAGAAGAATTTGAAACAGGCGATTACAGCAATAAAGACGTTAGTGTTCTATATCAAAAAATGCATTCTGTCTCTGATGATGAGCTTGAGAAGATAAAAGAGGAAGGCATTAATCGCCCCCACTCAGGACTTGTCGAGAGAGTTTATGAAGTTCTTAACGAGAGGGCTCTTAGGGAAGCAAAAGCTGATGAAGATCAAATAACACGATTCCTTAATGCATACGCTGTTGGTGACTTGAAAGAAATGGTTTCTGTAGCACAATTATACAGCGTCAGAATCAGGCTGCCAAATCAAAAAGAGCTTGACAGAGGGTTGAGGAATGCTGTTGCTGCGGGATGGTATTCTATTGATGATAAAGAAACCTCAGCTGGCTGGTTTTACCAGATGCTTTACGGAGATGGTTTCTTTCAAAAATTTTCTCTTACTGGTGAAACAACTGAAAAAGTTCTTGATGAAAACAGAAAGGAAAAAGAGGAGCGAAAAGAAATAACTGTGCCGTATGAAAGATTCAGCCTTAAAATCAAGGACAGAGTTAATATGGAACACTTAGTAAGCACTGGCTACCTTTCAAGAGAAGTTTTAGAAAAACAAAATGCTGAAGAACAAAACGGAGGATAATAAAATGATGAATGGATTGATAACATGGGCGCAAATGAATACAAGAGCAAGGTTTGCTTCTCAAAATTTTGATCATGATAGCGATGGTTATGATGATGGCTATGAAGTAGGAGTTGCTCCGCCGAGCAGGTGCACTGAGGAAAAGGCTTTTTACCACAGCCGCTCAAGAAACAAAAGAGTTTTTTCTGAGGTTGACATGCCGCTCTACACGTTGCACCCGGCAGATGTGCGCGGAGAAGAAGCTGAAATGAAAGCGTTGGAAGAAAGATTATCTGAAGAAGACAGGGTTTGGCTTGAGGAAAACCAGGAAACACTTGCAGAAGACGTTCAGGAAGGTGATGAACCCAACAAAGATTATGATTTTCTCAATGAATACCTGGTGGCCACATATCTTAGAGAAGTTATTAGAGATAGTTTTGAAGAGGATGAAGAAAGATGCGCCATGTCATTCTACCTTACCAATGTTAATGTTTATGATGCTAAAGGCAAGCTTATGCATGTTGGAGCTGTTGAAGCATTATCTGAGGTATATGATGACAATAATTATTTCGCCGAAGTCATAGCTGCGCATTCTGAACATGATTATCCGAGCCTGGATTGCGGATTGCAAAGCGGCAAAGTATTGGATTTAGAAAAAAAGTACATACTCACTGAGCGAGCAGTATGGGACTCTCGCTGGAATGAATCTCACTGCTCTGCCAAGGACAGGAGGCTCAAGAGCAAGGCTTCAATCAGGACTAGTGCTTGTGACAATTAAAAAAATAATCGAGGTAAAAAATATGAGCAAGAGAATTGAAAGGGAAATTCGCGACTCTTTACCGTACGTTTCAATAGCGCAGTTGAATGCGCAGCGCATGGGGCGTTATAGCGCTCATTACGATAATGAAGACTTGGATGCTGGAAGCACTGCTCCGCCTAGCGAATGCACCTTGCGAAGAGCATACTTGTTTGGCCGTGATAACAGGAGGAGTAATATGCCGCTGCTGTCAGGAGTATCTGATGGAAGAGAATTCTTAGCGTATAATGCACTTAAGGAGGAGATACTTGATTTTTACGGCATATTCTCAGAGCAGCTTCCTGAGCCTAAGGAATTGCGGAAGATAAAGAAGAGAGTCTTCTTCCAGAAATGCCCTGTTCCTTCTGAGCTTGAGCAGGAAGTGTTAGAGGCAGGCTTATTGTTCGTTGACTTCCTAGGTGACGAGCCATATGTTCCTAATTCAATTATAACAGCTATTGAATCATTTATCAAGGATCCTGTTGGTTACAGGCGCTTAAGGAATATCCGCTTGAGCCAGCGAGACAGGAGAAGGAACTGATTATTAGGCATAAACTTTTTAAACAAATCTTTTTCTTTATTATTTTTATGATTATTACTCTGAATGGCAAGGCAGGCACAGGCAAGTCCTCTGTTGCTAAGGAATTGGCTCAAAAGATCGGCTATAAATTTTATAGCGCTGGTGATGTCAGGCGCAAGTACGCTACTGATAAAGGCTTAACCCTCGCAGAGCTTAACAAGCAGGCTGAGACTGATTCTGCTTCTGACAAATTAGTTGATGATTACCTGAAAAGAATAGGCGGGAAAGAAGATAATTTTGTTATTGATTCCAGACTAGGGTTTTTCTTTATTCCTAAGAGCATAAAAATATTTCTGGCTGCTGAACTCAGGGTTAGGGCTCAAAGGACTTTTGATAAAGCCAGGCCCGGGGAGAAGCCTAAGAATTTAAGCGAGGCTATGAAGTGGCTTGAGGCAAGGGATGAATCTGATGTTAAGAGGTATAAGAAGCTTTACAATGTTGATCCATTCGCACTTAGTCATTACGATCTTTTCATTGACACTTCCAACAACACAGTAGAGCAGACCTTGAACATGATTCTTGATTTTCTAAGAAAGAAAAAGAAGATGAAGATTTGACTACCAAATCATTGCTTTCAAAAACAAAGTTTTTGAATCAAAAATCTTTGATTTTTGTCTTCGAAATGTTCGCTTCTATTTTTCGAAGATGCTGCGTCCCCGTATGGGGCGTCCCCCCGCAACGCATTCGATTCTGTTATAAGAAGACATTTCGACTTTAAGGCAATGTGATTTGGTATTAAGTTTTCTCTGTTTTCGTACCAATCAGGTTATAGCAAAGCTTTTTATATATGTTCTCCCGCGGGAGTGGTTGTGATTGTTACTTTAGGGGGAAGGGCGGGTGCTGGCAAGTCTACTGTTGGTCAGGCATTGGCTGATATGCTGGGCTATAAGTTTTATAGTGCAGGTGATGTCAGGCGCGAGTATGCAAAAAAGCATGGTTTAACAATTGCTGAACTTAATAAGAGAGGAGAATCTGATCCTGCTTCTGACAAATTAGTGGATGATTATCTTAATACTATTGGGATGGCTCTGGATGATTTTGTAATTGATTCCCGCCTAGGTCCATTTTTTATTCCTAATAGCTATAAGGCTTTTCTTATTGCTGATGACATGGTACGGGCTAAAAGAACTTATGAAAAGGCTAGGCTTGAGGAGAAGCCTGCGAGCATTGAGGATGCATTGGAAATGTTGAATAAGAGGGAAGCTTCAGATATAATTCGTTATCGCAATCTTTATGGCATTCATCCTTTTGATTTGAAGCGCTTTGATATTGTTGTTGATACGACTAACAGAACTGTGGAGAAAACTGCTATATTAATTTATAATTATATTATGTCTCCTGTAATGAATAAAAGGTAGAATTTAATCTTCTTCTCTTGCCTGCGTCTCAAATATTGTTTCTTGCACTTCACCGTTCACTATAAGCTCTTTGTCTGTGAAGTTCATCCTGCAGATAATCTCGAATATCATGAGGTGGGAAGATATTCTATTACCTTCCTCCACCTCAATTATTACTGGCTCTAGCCTTGTTATCTCTACAGCCTCGTTTATGCTAATATCTGTATTACCGTTGCAAGCTTTCATGATCGTTGGCTAATTTTTGGCGAATTATTTGGCGATATAAGCTTCTAGTAGCCTTTTTAGGATATTAGTATCTTTTCAAGTATTTAAATATTTCGCTTAGAAGGTCGCATTGAAAGGTTCGCTAAGCGCTCACCTTGTCAGCTTCGAAATTTATGATTAAAAGCTCTGTGGCTCTGCCTTCCCGATGGAGCGACCCCTGGCAACGAGCCAAATTATTTTCTTCTAAGAAATTTCGACCTTAAGCTGGCTATCTATTCAATGCGACCGTTTAGAAAAAACTCAAAAGTGTTTTTAATTTCTACTTTACTATTTTTTCAAGAATAGATCCAAGATATTGCTTGAGCAACTCCGCAGTCTTATAAGGGGGGGCTTCAAGCTCAGGGTCATAGCCTGCAATATTAACTCCGAGAACATTTCTGTCTTTGGTCAGATATTGCGTTGTTCTCATCACATCCTCAAAACTCAAATATTTTCTCTTGAATAAGCCAGTGTGAGGCCGGTGATGGGATTGAGTGATGCTAGGGTCAAAGACATCTATGTCCAGGCTGAGAAAAATATTGTTTGGCAGAGTAATTTTCTTGATATTATTAATTTTTTTTGCGTTAAAAACTTTTATTTTTAGAGGATCATGAGTGCCGATATTAGTTCCGAGAATGTAAGTCTTCCCTTTTCTTCTCAGTAAGAATTCTCCGTCGCCAGAAAAGCTGTTAAAAAGGCTGTCCTTATCAATATATGAATCATTGTGGGCATCAAAGGTTACAAGACCAGCCTGTATATTATTATAGCATTCTGCAATCGGGTAATGAGTTCCGCTGAGTATAATGCTTTTTTTATCGCCAATAATACCAGCTACTTCCCTGATAATGCCATCATTGTTTAATTGCATCTTTTTCCATATCATAACTTTATGCTGATATGGATCAACCACAACAGGCTCTTTAAGTCCAATTTCGCAAAGAATTCTTGCGTATATTTCTTTCTCTTTCTCAGAATAAGGGACAATAACTGTTAATAGCTCTTCCAGGGACATTGTATGAGCATGAGGTAATAAACCAGTTTTTATAAAACTTTTTAATCTTGATCATGAAGAAGTAAATACAAGTTATTTTTCATCCCAAACAATAATATTGCCCCTGCCTTTCTTAATCTTCCGAATCTTGCCCTGGCTTTCAAGGTCAGAAATCATCAGGCTGATCTTAGCCTCTGATAATGGGAATGCTTTTCTTATCTCTTTCTGGGTGACTCTTTTGTTCTTCTTAATAAAATCAGCCAAGCCGTAAATATCATCAGCTTCAACAGCTTCTTTTTTCTTTTCTGGCTTAGCCTCTTCAATCCTTGGAATGAGCTTGTGAAATATCTTGCAGTTCTTCCTGAAAGCGCCGCAGTAAAGCCAGATAAAGATGAAAATCAAAGCCAAAGCCACAACTATAAGCACAATTCTTTGAACAGCAGGATTAGCCTCAACACTAAGCTCGCTAAAATCATTCTCCAAGTCTAATTCATCCAAGTCATTACTTGGAAACATTATCAAGTCGCGCACATAATCGCCATCATTAGCAATAGACACCGTATCGTTCACAAAATAAACAATGCTTCCTGAAATGTCCTTGAGCATTGCTGATATTACAAAATCTCCTTTAGGAACAGAGAATGAATAAGTTCCGTCAACAGCTACTATCTGCTGCTCAGGCACAGTACTGATAGAGACTACGCTGTTTTTAGCAACTGCAAAATTATAATCAAAAACTTTGCCGTGTATGGTTGTTCCTAGGCAGAACGGGATAAGAAGCAACAACATGGCTAATAATAAGCCCCCCTTTTTCATCGTATAGCTAGCAATAAAACAGAAGTATAAAAAGTTTTGCAATTTGCTGTTGAAAAAGCAATTATTCTTTATTCACAACTTTTCCCAAATAGCACTGGCCTGGAAGCCCCGGAGTATCAATCATGACTTTATCTCCTACCAGGTAAGGTGTACGCCTGAACTGGAATAACTCTGGAATTTCCTTAAGCTTTTTCTCCAGCTCGCCTATTGATTTCTGCTCTCCAATCTTTTCTAGGTGCTCTTTCAGCTCTTTCTTTGACTGGTAGATCAGATAACCTATTGGAAAAGTGTCCTTTACATCCTTTCCTGCTTCAAACCAGCCGTCATCACGCAGCTCCATTCTCATCATTCAATCACCTCCAGCAAATTTCTTTTTACAAATAATTTAATTTCGCTACTATTTAATATGAGTGTACATACTTTAAGTAAAGAATGTGGGTCAAGCCGATTTCTAACTTGGTTAAATAAAATTCAGTAAAGCTTTATTACCTTGAATTCTGCATTTTTAAACTTTAAAACATTTCCTGTCTGCTGCGCGTAAAGCTTCTGAAAGTATGTTTATAAATAAAATCGCTGCAACGGATTCTAAATGATATGGTTAAGCTGAAAAAGTTGTCCGCGACATCCCGTTGGGAGCAACCCCTGTCGCAAACGAAATAATGTTTCGTTGCCTCAAAATCAAAGATTTTGAAGCGTCAGCCTTCAGCCAAGTCCTTAACAAATTAAAATTTGTTTTCGTCCTTGGCTGTGCAGGTGGCTGTGACAACTTTTTCAACGATGACAAACCTAATAAAAAAAACTAAATCGGAGGTTAAGAAAATGGATAGGAAGAAAATAATAGCCCTTCTGGTGCTGGCAGTGTTTATTATCAGTGCTTTGCCTTTAGCTATTGCTAGCAATGGCAACGGTAATGGTAACGGACAAGGCAGTGATGACAGCATTGAAGAGGCAGAGGACGAAGATGTGAATGAGACAGAGGATTTGGATGAGACTGAAATAGAAGTTGAGACAGAGACAGGAGCAGGCATTACTGCAAAGCTAAGGATTAATGCAACCAATGTTGACGCTTGCGTTAATATAATCAAGGAGAAGCGACCAAACCTTAACGAACAGAAAATAAGGACTGCTTGCGAGTATTCTTTCAGGTTGAGAACAGCTGTTGGAGCTAATGCAACCAAGTGGTTTAACCAAGGCAGGGTACAACGATTCATAGCGCAAAAAGGTGATGTGGCTGAAAAATTCCTTGCGAAAATAGAAGAAAAGCATCAGAAAGTGATTCAGAAACTTGACCGAGCCAGACTAAAGAACTGCCTGGAAGACACTAATGAATGCCAAGAAAAACTCAAGGAATGGAATGTCAAAACTGACAAAGTAAAGAACATTGTAAGGCAGAGAGTGATTGCGCAGAACAAATTGCTTGAAGCCCAGAATAAATTCTTGCAAGCCAAGAACAAATACATGGAGATGAAGAACAACCAGCTCAGAGCAAGGAATGAGTTCCTAGGATTAAAAGCTCAGCTTGCCCAATGCCTGGCTGAAGGAGGAAACTGCTCTGCTTTGGAGAACCAAACCTTTGAAAAAGCCCAGGAAGACTTATTGGCTCTTGCAGACAGGTTAATCCAGCACATGGAAAAAGTCAAGAGCAGGGTTGAGAGCGCAGAAAACCTGAATGAGACAGAAGCCCAGGAAATGATTGACAGCATTGATGAGATGATAGCCAAGCTGGAAGAAGCAAAAGACATGATAGAAGCAGCCACTAACCAGGATGAATTAAAAGAAGGCATCCAGATTATCAGGGAAGTATGGGCTGATATTAAGGTTGAAATATTCCAGTACGCAGAAGAAGTCATTCATTCAAGAGTAGGAGAAATCTTTGTTAGAAGTGAATTGCTTGAGAAGAAACTGGAAGATGTAGTTGAGAGGCTCCAGGCAAAAGGAGTGGACACCACTGATATTGAGGACAAGCTTGATGAGTTCAGCGCCAAGATTGATGAAGCAAGAACTAAGATGACAGAAGCTAACAAGCTCTTTGCAGAAGCAAAAGAATTGAGGGGCAGCGGCGACAAGGAAGGAGCTAAGGAGAAGCTTGAAGAAGCTAAGGCTCTTACCCGCGAAGCACACCAGGCACTCAAGGATGCCCACAAAATCCTTATGGAATTGGTTCGCATGATAAACCAGAGCGGGGCAATCTTTGACCCTGATGAAGTTAATGAAGAGGAGGAAGTTGAGCTTGTAGAAGAAGAGGATGAGTGAAAATGCACAAGGCAATAATTGCATTGGTTTTGCTAGCTGTTGCTGCCATGCTCATGCTCATCACAGGCTGCAGTGCGCCTGCACCAGAGCAAAAGGATACGCAAGAAACACAAGAAACGCAAGAGACTGCAACAGGAGCAGATGATAGCCAGATAACAGGAGTCATCCAGGACGTAGACAACATGGACGCAGAGCTTAACGATCCTGAACTGGAGAAGACAGACAGCTACCTTGATGAGGTTAAATGGTAAAATTTTTTGTTTTTTATTCTTTTATTATTCTATTTCTTCTATATCTGTGATTTTTCTTGTGTTTTTTAGGCAAGATTTTCTTTTCCTAAAAGAAAATCTTGGGAAAAGAAAATGAAATTATTGGAAACCGATGTGATAAATTGAAAATCAATTAATTTTTTATAATGGAAGCCTATCCTTCTTAATATGATAGAACTCGACGGAAGCCACGGAGAAGGAGGAGGGGCTATTCTTAGGCAGGCATTAGCTCTTAGCATGCTGACTGGCAAGGCTTTTAGGATTAATAATATCCGTAAGGGACGATGCAACCCTGGTTTGGCTGCCCAGCACGTCGCCTGCGTTGATGCTGCTATGAAGCTTTGCGATGCAGAAGTAGTTGGGAGGTATACTGGCAGCACAGAAGTTCAGTTCTCTCCTGGCAAATTCAAAGGAGGGCATCATGATGTTGATATTGGCACAGCAGGCTCAATCACTCTTCTCCTGCAATCACTTATACTTCCAAGCATTTTCTGCGGAAAAAAGGTTTCCTTCACTATTAGGGGGGGCACTGATGTTAAATGGTCTCAGCCTTTTGATTATTTTAGTTCAGTATTTCTGCCTCAAATGAAGAGATATGCTGATATTGAGGCTAATCTTTTCAAGAGAGGCTATTACCCTAAGGGAGGAGGGGAGATTAGGGTCGTGATTAATGGGAGATACAATTCTCCAAGCCAGGCTCCTGCTATTTTGTTGTTAGAGCAGAAAAAACTCTTGCAAATAAGGGGCATGAGCCATGCATCTGCTGATTTAGAGGGTGCAAAGGTTGCTGAAAGGCAGAGCTCGAGCGCAAAGCTTTACCTAGAAAAATTAAATGCTCCTTTCAGCTTTAATCACCAGTATTATAATTCTGCAAGCACTGGCTCTGGCATTACGCTTTGGGCTGTTTTTGGTGATGAGGAAATTGACCAGAATAATCCTGTTATTCTCGGAGCTGACGGCTTGGGTGACAAGGGTAAAAAGGCTGAGGATGTTGGCAAGGAAGCAGCTGAGAAGCTACTGAAAGAAGTTAACTCTGGCGCTGCTATTGACAAGCTCCTGGCTGACCAGCTTATTCCTTTCCTTGCATTGGCTGGTGGTATTATCAGGACGAGCGAAGTATCCAACCACGTAAAATCCAATATTTATGTTGCAGAGAAATTCCTTGACGTCAAGTTTATTATCCAGGAAAATGTTATTAGCTGTGAAAAGCAATAAGCTCATTCCCAGTCTATTGAATTAATCAGGCACTTGATAGCCAATGGAAAGATTTTCTTGAAATCTGCGGAAGAATATGAGAACTCTATATCTTTTAGTGAAGGTTCATAGTATTTTCTTAATGGATGGTTTGGTGCTAGCTGCCTGTACTTGTCCATTATCTCGAATATGTTGCCAACAATCTCCTCTGCCATTGCCTCGAGCTTTTCAGGATTATCGAGCTCAAACTTTTTCAAGTAGTCTCTTAATTCAAACTTGTCCTTTGGTCTTTCTAGAAAATTCATACTCATTATTCATAATCACTAACAAAACGGTAACCAGGTAATCATAAGTAATCAGATTCCTGAGCCTTCCATCTCTTTAAGCTTGATATCATCATAAATCTCGCGTATGGTAGTGTAAAGCATCTCCTTTTCAGGGCCTTTAATCTTAACCCCTGAATATATCCCTCTTAGTTGCATGTAAAGCCTCTTGGCTTCCCCAAGGTTGCCTGTCATTATCATGCTCCTGCAGCTATCAATCATCTCGTATACTTCCATATGCGCCTCCTTGATAAGATTTCTCTCCTCAAATTCTGGCGACACAATTGGTTCCTGGCTGATCTCTGCCTCGAGATATTCTGAGAATCCTTTCTCTTTTATCTTTGAATCTGCCTCCTTAAGTCTAGTCTGGGCTTTTCTCAGCAGTAATTCCTTCTCAGCAATCTTTTTCTCAAGTTCATGAAGCTCTGCTTCCTTTCCGTCATATTCTTTTAGCTTTTCATAAATCTCGTGCATTCTGTCCTGCAAGGTTGCATAGTCTTTTCGCATGGCGGCAATCTTTGGCTTGAGCTCCTCTGCCTCTGCTTTTTCCTCTTCAAATTCCTTTCTCTCAGTTTCTATTTTTACCTTCTCATCTGCCCATTCAGACTTCTCCTTTCTGAGCTGCTTCTCCTTGAAATCATACTTGTTGACTTTGCCTGCTATCATGATTTTTTCCTGCTCAACAGCTTGCCTCTGCTTCTCAAGCTCCTTCTCTCTTTTATCCAAATCTTTCTTCTTTTTCTCGAGCGCAGCTTCATTCTCTTTGGACTTATCATCAAATTCCTTCTCAAGATTCTTATTCTTCTCCTCAAATTCTGCAGTGATTTTTTCCCTTTCCTCGTTTCTTATCTTTTCTGTAAGCTTCTTTCTAAGATCTTTCTCAGCATCAATTAAGGTTCTTGATATTGGAGCAGGCGCTTCAACTGGGGTTTCAATCTTTTCAGTTTGCTTTTTATTCTCAGGCATTTGCTTCAAGAGATTCTTTTTTGGCTGCTTTATTTTTTTGGATGATTTTTCCTCGCCCTTCTTGCCCTTCTTGATTTTGGGCGGTTCAATTAATTTTTCTTCAACCTCTTCTTCAGAAGTATCTATTGCTTGCCTTATTGCCTCTTCTATTTGCAATTCATCATCTGACTTAGTGTTTTCCTCTTCTATGTTTTCCTCTTCTAGGTTAACATCAGGCTCAGGCTCAGACTCATACTCTATGCCGCGCTTCTCTGCAAATCTCTTGCGCTTAATATCCTTGGCTAGAGCCTTTACTTTCTCAGGGTGAACCTCTTCGAGGAACTCTGGCTTCGGAGGCAGCGGGCTTTTCTCAACTTCTGGGATCACTTCTCGTGTGAATTCAGAGCCTTTCTTAATCTCCTGCTCAACAACAGGCTGAACCTCTCTTAAGAATTCAGACTTCTTAATGCTCTCATCCTCGGATTGAGCATCAGAAGCCCAGTCAATTCTCTCATCAATTATAGGCTTCACAGGCTGCTTGCCAGGCTTGGACGGCGTTGGCTTTGACTGTGTTTGAACTGGCTCCTCAATTATGTCTTCTTCAAGAATTATTTGAGGCTCTTTGGGCTTAATCCTGGATGGCTCTGTTATGCCTGAGATTTCAGGGAAGTCAAGAACATGCTTATCAATTCCTTCAAGCTCTTGTTTTGGCTTGACTTTTTCTTTTTTCTTTTCTGGCTTGCCTTGATTTTCTTTTAGTTGCGGTGGCTCTGGTATTTCCTCGTTAAAGGTAGGCTCTAGCCCGAGTTGCTTCCTAATATCATCAAGATGAATATCATCAGGCACAGGAGGCGCTTCTTTTGAAGGCTCATTCATTATTGGCGCAAATGAGGGAGTTGAAGACTCTGTTGGCTCTTCTTTTCTCTTTCCAAACAGCTTGCTAAGAAATCCTTGTTTCTTTTTTTCGTTAACACCCGCATTCAGCTCTTCACCGGGCGGAAGCGGAGGCAAAATATCTTCAGTCAAGCATTCACCCCTTTTTAACTATACCTATCTAAAACGCTAATCATATCTTGAGTATAAAAACTTTTCTTTTTCTTAAGCATATTTTTGTAAATGTTTATTTTTTAACCAATTTGTGCGCCTTTGATTAAATACATAAAAATGTTTTGTTTGTGCCTACAGGCTCGTTGCGCGCGCCAAAACGACTAAAAAAAGCATACGTTTATTTGAAAACAGAAACTTTGTTTCTGATTCAAATAACATTAAGTTATTTGAAAATGTTGCGCTGCTCGGGTGCAAATATTTATTTTGAGTACTTCAGCTCCCCGGAGATTTTTAGGAAAAATCTGGTATCACAAAAGCTACGGCTTTTGGGATGGGAGCAATGAAATTGCTAACATCCTAGAAAT
>JAFGDD010000008.1 GCA_016932315.1 Candidatus Woesearchaeota archaeon | reverse complement strand
TATATCCGTTTTGGATGACAGGAGAGGATAAGCCTCCCGGTCTAGCAGGGAAGAGAAAGAAACAGGTATTTAAAAAGGTTATTCCGAAACTGCCGTATTTCCTCCGAAAAATCATCATAGCATAATATAAAGCACTTGCTTATTAAGCGATTCGTGGCAAAATACTATCTGGACGCCTGCATTTGGAGAGATTATTATGAGAACCGCTCTGACAGGTTTAGGCCGCTGGGTGAATGGGCTTTGATGCTGATCAATGAGATTTTAGAGAATCATGAGATAATTGTTGTTTCTGATATGATTATTCTTGAGTTAGAAAAGGAATACAAGCCAATTGTCATTGAGAAAATGTTTAGTGTCGCCTCAGAAAAAGGGCTTGTAGTTAGAATTAATTATTCTATAAGTCAGTTACAACTGGCAATGAAGATTAGCAAGCAAAGAAAAATGCATTTTGAAGATGTGCTGCATGCTGTTTTGGCAAGAGACTATAATGCAGTTCTTGTTACGAGAGATAAGCATTTTGATGAACTCAGAGACATTGCGCAAATAAAAAAACCAGAAGAGTTAATCTAGCTTTATGCCGTGTTTTTTAAGCAATTCCCTCCCAACTTTGAGCCTTATTTTCCTGTCCTCTGAAAGCGGGGTTTTGACTTTTGATTTGCCAAAGTTCTCCTTGAGCTGCTCAAGAATTGAGTCCTTCTTTATTTTTTGCACCTTCTCCCTTATAGCTTCTCTTATGAACTCAGTCTTGGTGCTGTAATATGGCGTCATGGCTTCATCAATTTCCCTTGCAAACGCGTCATCCACCTTAATAGTTATCGACTCCATAAGACATAGTAAGACATAGTAGTATTTAAGCTTTATGATTGAAAAACCGGAAAGTTTTCGCTAACTTTATTAACCAGCAAATCCAGGATTAACATCATGGCCAAGCTAGCCAACAAAATAATTCCAAGACTCAGCTACAAGCAGCTCATCAAGCAGCACCTTGAAATATTGAAGAATCTGCAGTACGAATCTGGCTTGTTTGCAGCATCAAAAAAAGACAGCAATACAGGCTATAACAAGTCATGGCTTAGGGATAATTTCTATGAATGCATGGCTTTTGAAGTCATAGGCGACTGGGCTACTGTGGAAAAGACTTATGAAGCACTTCTAAAAGTTTTTCTTAAGCATGAATCTAAGATTGATTATGCCATTAGCTCAAAGCCCAAGGCAAAGCACGAGTACATTCACGCAAGGATTAATCCAGAAACATTTGAAGAATTCTGGGAGGATTGGGGCAACAAGCAAAACGATTCAATAGGGGCAATTCTCTTCAGGATTGGAGAGCTGGTTAATCATCACCAGAGGCAAATACTCAAGAATACCGATCATGTGCGCATAGTCAATAAGCTAGTCCAATACCTTGACAGCGTACAGTACTGGCATGACGAGGATAGCGGGATGTGGGAGGAAGACGAGGAAGTGCACGCATCGAGCGTTGGAGCATGCGTTGCAGGATTAAAAGCAGTAAAGAACCTTCCTGGGATGATAGTGCCTGAAGACATAATAATGAAAGGAGAACAAACCCTGAGAGAACTCCTGCCCAGAGAGTCAAAAAAGAAATTTGTAGACTTAGCATTATTGTCATTAATCTGGCCTTATAATGTAGTAACAGAGAAACAAAGAGAAGACGTACTTAAGAACGTTGAGTACTTGCTCTTAAAAGAAAGAGGGGTGGTGCGTTACAAGAACGACCATTACTATAACAAGAACCCTGACGGCTACTCAGAAGAAGCAGAATGGACTTTTGGATTGTCATGGCTGGCAATTATTTACGAGCACCTAGGCAATAAGAGGAAAGCCAAGCAATTCCTGGAAAAGATAATGCATGATATAACGCCAGAAGGCTTGCCAGAATTATACTTCTGCAACTCTTCAGAGCATAACGAGAACAACCCATTGGGTTGGTCAGAATCCTTATTCATAGTAGCATTGCATGACTTGAACAAGAAATTTATAAAAAAATAATTTTCATTAATCACCAGGTTATAAAGCAAACAAACAATAAAAAATATATTTTCTGAACCAGTAAAATTTATATATTAGTAGTTTGGGTGACTAAAAGCTATGACACCTATTAATACAGAGCAGGAAAGAGAGACTAGGCGCAACCTGGCAGTGCTGAAGGAGCAGATTAGCATGTTCCTTTACAACAACTTCATCAACTTTGAGAGGGATAAGAGGATTCAGCTTAATGGCTCTGAGATAAGACCAAACTTCTTCCTTAACGACCACGAGATATTCATTGACTGCTTCAGGTTCGCCGTAGACGGCAACGCAGATTATGAAGAAAGAAAAAAGCTTTACGAGGAAGCAGAAGTAAAGCATTTGTTCATGGACTTCAGGAACCTTGCAGAAAAGAACGTGGATGAGTTCTTGAAAGTGAAGCTCCCCAACCTTGGCTGCGAACTGAAAAGGAAGTAAGCGTTACACCTTCTTAAAACCGCAAAACTTATTAACAAGAATACTATATCTATCGTCAGTAGGGGGTGTACTTTGGAAAATTCAGTATTATTCTTAGGTACTGGTGGCGACTCATTAGTCGTTGGCAAGCAAATCAGGGCTAGTGGAGGCATTGTTCTTGAACTGGAAGGCAACCAGTTCATACTTGACCCTGGCCCGGGCTGTTTGGTCAGGGCAAAGCAGGCAGATATTGCTGTCAGGGACACCATTGCAGTGCTGGTAAGCCATGCTCACACTAACCATTCAAATGATGTTAATGCTGTGATTGAAGCTATGAGCGTTTCAGGCCTTGACAGGATTGGAGTGCTGGTTTGCAACAAGCAAGTCGCTAATGGTGATGACAAGGAAGTTCCTGTGCTGAAGAAGAAGTGCTGGAATTATGTTGAGAGAGTATTAGTTCTCGAGCCTAATGCGAGAATAGGCATTAACAGCATTAATATATATACTACTCAGACTAAGCATCTTGACTCAGAAGGCATGGGGTTCATATTTGAGACTCCAAGGTATAGGATAGGGTATGTGTCTGACACAGAATACTCTGATGAGATAGCCAGCCAGTTTGAGAAGTGCGGTATGCTCATCCTTAATTGCAAGTATCCGAGGGAGATGAAAGGAACAGGCAACTTGAATGTTGATGATGCAATAAAGTTTATCAAGAAAGCCAGCCCCAAGCTCGCAGTACTCACCCACTTCGGCATCAAGATGATAGAATCAGACCCGATGTACCAGGCAAGGGAAATCCAGAGGGAAACAGGAGTGGAAGTGATAGCTGCAAAGGACGGCTTATTAATAAACCCAGTGTCTTTCTCCTCGAGAATGAGGCAGTCGACGCTGGAGCCATATAATGCGCAGGAGTAGAAGTTAGGTTTTATCGAGTGCTAAATCAAAAAGCTTTTATAGACAGTACTTTTTCTCTTTATTCATGTGCGACAACCAATTAGACCGGCCTGACCTGGAGGAGAGAGCGAGTTCTGAAGATAATAGAATAGCTGAAGATGAAAAAGCAATTAGCGAGGCGCTCTGGGAATCATATGCAAAAGAAGCCAGGACCGCTGGGAAAACATTCAGGGACAAATACTGTGATGGCCCAAATCCGCTGGGTGTAAGAAGATATGATGGTTTTATTAGTGCCTTTACCTACATGGCTGAAGACGGCAGTATAGTACATGAATGGCCTTAAATTTCTTAGCCCTTTCTAAGTTAATTTTTGAGAGTTATCTTATCTCATCAAGCCAGCATCACAATCACATATCCAACAAAGCATCCTGTTGTGATGATTGGCATGGCTGGGTAGAACTTGTCTTTCTTGGCGAATATGAACAACAATGCCAGTGCTATGCTCGTAGTCAACGTTATTATCAGGCTCTGATTAATAGCTGCTGCTTTAGTGTATCCTTGCAATACCATATCTTCCATGAATGCGCCTGTGAACAATAATGGGAATGCTATGTCTCCTCCTCCAAGGATGGCGTTCCTCTTCTCCTGCTTCACAACCTTTTCTGAACTTATTTTCAGGCTTTTAGGAGGCACTGGCTTTGTGGCGTCTCCACCTTGCTGGGCTTTTGGCGTGTAAGGTATAAATAAGCCTGCGAATATCTTGCTCTGAGCCTGGAACTGGGCCATCTTCACCATGTGCTTGCTCTTGAAGACTGCGTAGAAATCATAGGCAGAAATGACAAGCAAGAGGATTGCAGCCCAGAGCACATTAAGCAATGGAACCAGGAATACTGCTATGCCTGCATACATCAATACTTCTGTGACGTTATGAATGATAACATTAGGCTTAAGCACTTTCAGTATTGCCAGGACAAGCGCGATGGTGAATGCTATATAGTTTTGAAGCACTACTCCAAGGGCTAGGCTTATGGCTATGAACACTGCAATAAAGAACCAGGCTTTCCACAGGTTAATCTTTTTCATCCTTATGATTAGCAATACAAGAAGAGTGCCTATTATTAATCCTAAGGCAATATAAGCGAATGCTCCTGAGCCAGTCATCTCTGGCCTTGGCCCGAGGCTGGTGTCTGTGTGAATAATAGTTCTTACGCCGTTCACAACGCTGACTGAGAGGTCAGAGCTTAGCAGAGTCAATCCGACTATTTGTGCTAGCAGGAAAAAAACTACAAGGGCTATTGTTATTAACAAATCGTGTTTCATGATACTTATGAGGTTTAGAGGTAGTATTTAAGTATTGTTAAAATAATTAGTAAAAATTTAAAAAAAGCAGTGCAACCCGCTTATCCATGGTAAGAGTCAACATTATCAATCCAAGGCAGCTGACAGACCAGCATTTAGTGGCAGAATACCTTGAGATAATAATGCTGTTAGCCTATGTGAGGAAGAACCAATGTGCTGAAGGCATTCCAAAAAATTATTGCCTGGGCAAAGGCCACATCAAGTTTTTCAAGGACAA
The DNA here is from genome assembly GCA_016932315.1 of Candidatus Woesearchaeota archaeon. GTDB lineage: Archaea > Nanobdellota > Nanobdellia > Woesearchaeales > SM23-78 > SM23-78. The sequence goes on along the minus strand of JAFGDD010000008.1, from coordinate 85,682 downwards.
AATCCTTTATTTGAAAAAAAGGCATGAGCTGCTAAAGCAAGAGATGAGAAGAAGAGGATTTGTTGCAAGAAAAACACTTAACACCAACGGCATTGATAAGAAGCTGATGAATGACTGGCGCCCAAATGGGCAAGACTTTCTAATAATAAAGAAAAGATTAAGGCAGAAAATCCTCCTAAAGCCAGAATGGTACCGGCATTATGGGCAGAAGAAGACTAAAAAATTCTTGATCATGCTAGTCTCTTGAAAGAAAACCAAAACCTTTTTATTCTCACTAGAAATCATTATCCACTCTGGAGGGGATACTATGATGAATACAGTTCTGGATTCAACGCGCTTTCTGGTCGAGAATCCGCAATACGTTTTTATTTACAGGGATAACTTAGAAGAAACCGCAACGAAATGGGCAGCAGAGAAACTGGAAATACCTGCCTGGACCCTGCCTGTGTTCATGGGAGGAAAAAGCAGGGAAGTCATTGATTTCTTCTTCCTGGGCAACACCATCAATTTCTGCTACACTGACTTTGCGACCAAGAAAAAATTTGAAGCAGAATACAATGGGGCCAAGTGGAGCGGAGCAACAGGCATGTGGGCCTGCCTGAAAAGAGCAATAGAAGATAAATTTCCATTCTTATTAGAAGGAAAATTCCTAAAAGGCATATCTGAAGGTGAGATGAAAAGAATTTTTGAAGGCAATATAATAATCCCTATGTTTGAGGAAAGATTACACATCTTCCGTGAAGCCGGACAAGTGCTGTGCGACAAATATGATGGGCGCTTCAGCAACCTCGCAGACGCATCCAACCACATGCTGTTCAATAATGGAAGAGGATTAGTGGAGCGACTGACAGCAGACTTCCCATCTTTCAACGACTCATTAATCTATGAGGGAAAACTGGTGAGGTTTGACAAGAGAGCCCAGTTGGCGCCTGCCATGACCTGTGGCAGATTCCAGGGAGACAATGATTTTTTCATGAGAGACATTAATGAGTTGACAGTATTCGCAGATTATGTTCTTCCAAAAGGATTGAGGACATTAGGAATCCTTAGCTATGAGGGCAGCCTTGCCGTGAGAGTAGACCATCAGATACCGATAGAAAAGCATTCAAGAGAAGAACTGGAAATCAGGGCTAGTACCATCCACGCCTGCAAGATGCTGGCAGACAAGATAAACAGGATAAAAGGAGACGGAAGCGCGAACGCACTCAGCATAGACAACAAGCTTTGGAGCGAGACAAGAAAAGTTCCCGGGAATCATCACCTGACATACACTATTGACTATTAATCAGGCTGATCTCTTGATTTTATTCACAGTGACAAGGATGGCGCCTTTTGCAGGGAATCCTCTGTGGACTTTTTTTAATCATCTCACGCCATTTTCCTTCCTTGAAGTATTCTGCAGTTCCTCTGAGCTCATAGCCAGTGCAAGTTTCCTTCCAATTATCGCACCACACAACTAAAGAAACATTTTTGTTATTCTGGATGTTCCTGGTAGTCTCTACCATGTAATTATCGCCAATAAGAACCTGATTCTGAGAGACAACTTTCACGTCGCCAACAGCAATGCAATGAGGCTTTCCTTCAGGATCAATGGCTGCCAGCGCCACAGCATTTCTTTGTATTAAGTCCCTAATCTCAGGCGTTATTTCAATCATGCAACCCATCAATCATCTTTTCTTTATTAATTTTTCCGCAACACATTAAAATCAGCAAATATTTCATTTAGCCATGAAGCTCGCCAACATTATCAAGATAAGCGTGTTTGTCAAGCCAGAGGAGAATGAAGCGCCTATTAAAGAGGCTTTTCTGAAGTTATTCCCTTTTGATATTGAAGATGAAAGAATAATTCTCAAGAAGACCAGGGCCACTAGCTTTAGCCAGCGCGATATAATAATTTACGAGGTTGAACTGACCAAGGACAGGCACTCCAATGCATTCCTCGAATTCCTGAAGTCAAAGCTTGATGAGCAGCAGAGGAAAATGCTGGTGAGCCAGGAGAACAGATTAGATGACAATCTTGACTTCTTCATCAGATTGGACAAGCAAAGCCTTGTTAATAATTATTACAACATAACTGACTGCGGGGATTGCTTTCACATAAGGATAAGCATTGCTGCATTCCCAAGGAAAAAAGAATCTGCCATGGAAGTTGTTAAGAGGATTTTCTTCTGAAAAAGCGCAAAATCTTTAAATAGGTCATACCATTTATTCTCTATAATGACTAAAATAATAGACCCTTATGGCTCTGAATTGGTAAAGGATTATGCCAAGGCAATCAAGGATTTCGGGTTAGAGGTATTTACGCCGACAATGTTTCCTGAGCCTAACAGGGTGATGCGCAGAGGAGTAGTGTTTGCAGGCAGAGACTTAGCAATTATTGCAAAGTGTATCAGGGAGAAAAAGCCTTTTTATGCATTAAGCGGAATAATGCCGACAAATGATCAGATTCACCTCGGTAATAAGGTAGTGGTGGAGAACCTTGCATACTTCCAGAAGCATGGAGCAATAACCTTTATATTAATAGCAGACCTTGAAGCAGCAGCTGCGCGTGGAGTAAGCCTTGAGGAAGGAAGAAGGCGAGCATTAGAGTTTCACATACCTGCCTACCTTGCACTAGGTCTTGACCCTAAGAGGACAATATTTTATTTTCAATCAGAGAACAAGGACGTGGTTCATTTTGCTTATGAAGCTGCAAAAAAAATAACTCTCAACGAGTTCAAAGCAATTTATGGCAATGCAGACCCTGGGAGGATTATGAGCGCAGTCACCCAAGTAGGTGACGTCTTGTACCCGCAGTTCAAGGAAAGAATGCCAGGCATAATCCCAGTCGGGTTGGACCAGGATCCTCATATCAGGCTGGCAAGAGACGTTGTTTCCCGAATGAAGGACAGGAAATTCTTTGCAGTCAGCAGCCTTTATCATAAATACACTCCGAGCCTTGATGGTAGCATCAAGATGAGCAAGAGCAAGCCAGAGAGATGCATCAGCTTGCCAGAAGACAACAAAGTAGTGTGCAAGAAGATAAAGAATGCCTTGACGGGCGGGAGAGATACCCTTGAGGAGCACAGAAGATTAGGAGCTGTGGTTGAGAAAGACATGGTGTTTGAATTATTAAAACAGCACTTAATAGAGGATGATGTTGAGCTTAACAGGATTTACAATGATTACAAGTCAGGCAGGATGACTAGCGGAGAGCTCAAGCAGATAGCCTGCGACAAGATGACCGCCTTCATGGAAGACTTTAAGCAGAAGCTGGAGCATAATAAGAATCTGGTTAAGGATTTGAATTTTGTAAAATTTTCATAAAAACAGATGCTACTCTCCGAAGATGGCATTTACATAAGCTTTAACAGGATTTTTTTTCCACTTTTCTTCTAAACCAGCATAATACGCTTTTCTTTCATTTTGTGCATTGAAATGAGGAGGTGTTAAGATTTCATAATTCTGAACAAAGCCTCCTAGAGGCACACTGGTTAGTTTTTCCTTACGAGCTTTACCTTGCTTCTGAATAATAGCGTCCAGCACTGTTAATGTGCAAGCGTCGATTTTAACAGCCGTGCCTTCCAGTACAGAAATCTCTTTTGAATCAGCCTCGCGTAAAATCAAGCGTACCTGTGGGTGGCTATTGACTCTTGCTACCAATTCCTTAAACTCTAAATTAACATTATCGCTATATTCTCTCATGACATTTAGAAACCCAAGAGCATTTATATGCTTTTCGAATTTTATTCATTTTACAGTTGTAACGCTAATTGATTTGATGCAGCGAATTAGTATTCCTTCCTAAGTCAATAGTTTATTATGATTTCAGATAAATTTAAATAAAACTAAACCAAAACCATAGTGTAAAGATAAATTATCACTAATAAAACATAAAGGGGTGGGTGAAGATGGGAGAAAGACATGTTCCTTTAACTAGCGGTTTCATGCTGACGAGCATACTAGGATTTTTAATATCAATATTGTTTGTTATGAAGCTCAGTGTTACGTGGGGCTTTACTTTTGCCCTTGTGTTCTTGATAATGTTCATAGCCAGCATTATCAGTATGAGCAAGATAGAGGCTGATGACAAGTACGGCCTGAACGAGCTGGCTATCCATGACAAGGACCATTATGTTAAGAAGAGAAAAAGGAAATAGAAGAATAAGAATAATAAAATTACAGGGGGTGTTTAGATGAATAAAGGATTAATAGGAATATTATGCGTGATGTTAGCAGCGCTGATTATTGTGGGCTGCGTGCCGGTTGCAAGGTATTATGTCTGCCCTGATGGAAAACAAGTTATGAAGCCAGAGGATTGCGCGCCAGTACAGCCAGAGCCTGAAGAAAAGGAAGTAATCACAGAGCCTGTTGTCGAGGAGGAAGAGCCGGTTGCACCTGTTGAGCCTGTTGAGAAGGAGTTCACAGAAGCTACTCAGAACTTATTTAACAAGTTTGACAAAGTAACCAGCATTAAGTATTCTTATGTCGAATCGCCTGCCATCCTGCCAGAGAACATTTACTACACATCAAAAGACCTTATGAAGATAGTGCTTAAGACCAAAGTCAAATTTAGCGATAAGGAATCGTATGATACGGTTTATTTGGATTTGATTCAAAAAAAAGGAGAGGCTTATTGTGAAAATAGGGACAGGCAGACCTGCCCTGACAGGGACAAGCCTTACACAATAGATTATAACAAGTACTTTGTTGAGACTCCTTTTGACTGGATGAGCAAATTGACATGGGCGAACCTCACAGGCAAGTCAAAAACTATTGAGAGCAGGAATGCTATTGAGTTGAGCTTTGAAATCAACGGAGAAGCTGGAACAATGTTTGTGGACTCGTACTTCAGCACTCCTCTGTACATAAGCTTTGAAGGCAATACTTATGAGTTCAGGGATATAAGCATGAATGAGCTCCAATCAACTGACTTAACCCACCAGTTTGGGCAATAAAATTTTTCAATTTTTTTTATTTAGTTGTTCATTTAAGCTCAAACTTTCCTTTCAGAATATCAGAATATATTTGAGGACCGTATTTTGTTTCATTTATCAAGAAGAGTACACGCCCTTTTGTATGGTCTGAAGGGCGCTCTGGTATGCCACTTAATGAAATGTTTCTTTTTTTAATATTCAATTCATTACATATCCAGTAGTATACGCTGGCTAAGCTGTAAAAGCTGTATCGCGTAGAGTTATATAGGAATGCCGGATTTTTTTCTCTTTCAGCATAGGTTCTGGCTAAATAATTCTCAACCCCCATTGCATGGCCTTCAGCTAAACAGGTGCGCTTATTTTTGTTAAAACCTTTAAACCACGGGAATTTCCAGCCCACATATTCCTGAATATAATGAGTGTATTCATGCGCTGGGGCGGGGATTAATTCTGCTCTTTCGTCTTTCAGCAGGGTTATATTATTTGATAATGGATAAAAATAGCATTGATTTTGACTTTTGTTTACGTGATAATAACTTGCAATGCCGACTCCTGTAATAAACAAGTCTGAAAAAAATGAGCGCGTGAATAGATACGCGTTCTTAGAAAGCAATTGGTTAACAACATCCAGGAAACTTGCTGCGGTACAGCCAGAAATTATGGGCAAGGAAAAATTTATTTTTCCTCCAGATTTGAAGAAAGAATGATAGCCGAAACGGGGAGTCGGAATATTAGTCAGCCCTAAAAAATCATCTACGTCAGCCTTTATGCTAGGGAAGACCTCTTTTAATTCCCTATTGCTTAGCTTTGGGCCAAAATCAAGCTTTCCTTTTCTTTTTTCAGCTTCAATATCCATGAATTCTTGAAAATATTTTAACAGCAGAGCTTCTATTAGCTCAATATTATTTTCATTTAATAACAGCCCTTCCAGATTTCTGTTGGTTGATTTCAATATGTTCAGTTTTGGCTTCATCCTTTGACCTTCTGATGAGTGTTTTGGATTTTTTTATTTTATTTCTCAGAATAAAGTACCAGCTTTAGCCTTAAGACCGCTTCGTCAGGGTTCTCAACAACATAACCCATCTTTGAAGCTATCTTCTTTGCATGGTCAGGCTTGACAGAATCAGGCCAGATAATGATTATTTCCTCGAGAGGCTTAGAAGCATCTCCTTGGCAATGGGAGTGGTAGAATACGCCTGTTTCAAAGCCAATGCCTGGGAATGGAAAATCAGGAACAAATGCTACTAAGGTTCTTGATTTTTGGAGGGACCTGAAATTTTTCTCAAACCACTTGCCGTTCTTTTGTGTTGGGTCAGTCTCAGGATCAAATATTCTCTTGTCAGGAAAAGCATTTTTTATTATTGTCTTGTAAGGATAAGGAGAATGTTTTTCCCAACGTCCTCCGAGGAAGATGTCAAACTCATAATTCATTGCAACCATTGGAAAGTGTAAACTATTAATAAACTTATTGGGTTTTTAAAGATTATTGCCACAATATTTAAATAATAATCTATCAAGATGTGCTATTATGAACAAAAGAGGTGCGATAAGTTTCTTGTCTAAGGTATTTAGAGGTAATGCTCAGACTAATTGCTTTGCCAAGCTCTCCTCAACTCATGTTAGTGATATTATGATAAAGGATGTTCTCTGCTGCCAGAAGACAGAAAAGCTGACAGAAGCAGCCCATGTAATGATTGGCGCTCATGCCTCCTGCCTCGTGGTTCTCGAGGGAGATAAGCCTATAGGCATCATTACTGAGAGGGATTTTGTCAAGAAACTCTCCATGGAAAAGGATTCTGCTTCTCAACTGATAGTTGATGATATAATGACCAAGAAGCTTTTCAGCGTTAACCACCACGCCAGTCTTGTAGAAGCCCAGAAGATTATGCGGGAGCACAGCTTTAGGAAGCTCCTGGTTATTGAGAATGATGAGCTCAGGGGCATAATCACCCAGACAGACCTTTGCTGGGCAGTAGCTGACCTAAGTCTTCATTACTCAAACTCTCCGTTAGTTAGGAATACTATCACCAGGAAAGTTCTCACAGTAGCTGAGGATGACAAGTTCCTAAAGGCAAAGAAGCAAATGGTTACTTATGACCGAGGCTCAGTTATAGTGGTTAGCAAGGGCGAGGTTCGCGGCATGTTCACAGAGTTTGACATGGTGAGTGAGTTCTTTCTGAACTCCAACAGATTAAGGAATTCTTATATGAAGGACTTGATGACTGCGCCCGTGATATGCATCACTCCGGATTTCACCATTTTTGAGATTAACCAGATAATGATAAATCATAATTTCAGGAGGCTACCAGTGCTTGAGAATAACAAGCTAATAGGTATAATCACCCAGACAGACATTGCCAGAGCAATGTACGAATTCATAGAGAAGAACAAAGAGTCTGCATGCATTAAAGCCCAGCAGAGCAAGGAACCAATTTATGATATAAAAAAGCAGGGCAACATCATACTTTATCAAAGGAAGAAGAAAGAGGAACAGAAGAAGGTTGAAAAAGAAGAACAAAAAGAGGAGCCAAAGGAGCAGGTTAAGGTTAAACAAGCTGAATCACAAGAAAGAGCAGAATCAAAGCATGCGCTAGGAAAAAATAAGCCAAAGAAGCCTGCTAAAAAGAAGTCTGCGAAAAAGCATAAGAAAAAGAAAAAATGAGCTAATTATTCTTTCTATTCTTTTTTTCTTTCTATTCTTTTGAATTCTTAGAATCAAACTTATCCTTGGCCTTGCTTTCTTTCCAGTAAACAGCGTGGCTGGCTCTCTTCTCGAACAATGCAATGGCGATGCTCATCAAGCTGGTTTCATAGCCTCTTAGTTTTTCATTTGAGAAAATCTTTCTTGCGTCGTCAATGCACTCCCGCATAATCTTGATGTTCTCTTCCCTGCACTTCTTCTCCTCTTCCCTCTCCTCTTCTGCTGTCAGGAAAACCTCAACCCATTTCGGGTACATGCTCTTTTCAGTAGTCTTTGCAAATGATTTGCTGAAAGCCATGCTATGAAGGAAGGTAGAAGATATTTATAAATTTGACTGAAGAAAAGGCGGAAAAAAAAGACTAAAAATAGAGCGTTTTTATTAATATAAATAATATTACTACTATACAGTAATTACAAAATCGAAAGATTTATAAATGCTGCTTCACATAATAGAAGAAATATTCAAAAGAGGAGTTGAACAATATGGAAACGATTCTTTATGACAGAAAATTAGGACAATCTTTAATGCAAAAATATCTTAATACTGATAAATTACAGAAGAGACTAGAGCATACTCAAGGAGTTGCTGAGCTTGCATATAAAGTTGCTGATAAAATCAAGAAAGAAAACCCTGAATTGATTGATTTTGATCCTGAATTTGTAGGATTCTTAGGCTATGTTCATGATATAGGGTATTCTGTAGCGGACGGCAAACATGAAGTTCATACTATAAATATTCTTGTTGAAAAAGAAAATGTTTCTAAAGATATTGCGCGTTTGGCAATGCACGGCCAGCTCGCTGAACAATTCGGTGAGAAAGAAGGAAATGTTGCTCAATATCTGCCTGTTGGACTTGAAGGAATGATTCTTACATACGCAGATATGAGCGTCAGGACTGGCGAACCAGTTCCTATGAGAGAAAGGGCAAAAGAGATAATAGAAAGAATAAAAGCCATTCCAACCATGTCGGCTGAACTCAAAAAAGATATTGAAGATAATATGTACAAAGCGCTGCCAAGGTTTGAGCAATATGAGAGAACTATTCTCTCTCTTGCAAAGGTTTCATCTATAAGGGGGTTCTTAAAATGAATTGGACAAAAAATCAAAAACTAATTACAGCACCAGATTACATAATTCAAATTAATGCTCCACTCATATTCTTAGCAGGACCTATTCAGGGAGCAGAGAGATGGCAGGACAGGGCGATTGAAATCATCCAGAGGAATGCTCGTGAACTCTACATCGCTAACCCGCGAAGACCTATTAGCGATAAAACTAAGAAAAAGGATTTCACACAAGAAATGTATGATGAGCAGGTTGATTGGGAACGCTACTATCTAAAAAAGGCTTGTAATAATGGAGTAATACTCTTCTGGATGGCAAAAGAAAAAGAGCATGATTGCAAGAGAGCTTATGCCCAGACTACCCGCCAGGAATTTGGTGAGCACAAGCAGCTTCACCAGCTTTTAGGGGTTAGAATAGCAGTGGGAATAGAAGAAGGATACACAGGAGCGCGTTATGTCAGGAAAACCCTGAAAGATGATTGCCCTGAGATAAAGATTTATTCAACGCTAGAAGATACTTGCAATGAAGCCATAAGATTGGCCAGATTGAAACATTGAGATTTGCTTTTAATCCCCAAATATCTTTTCCTTCTCTTGTATTGCAACTGGCGCGCTTCCGCCGTGCCAGGTGAATCTCGGCCTTACGCGCATAGGATACATCTTCTCGTTGTTGTCGTCAAGAACAATGGCTGCTCCTTTTACCCTTGGAAGGTCATCAAGGAACTTGTCCAGTCCTGTCCTAAGATAGCTTTGCATGAGTGCGCCGAGGGCGTCAGTGTCTATTTTTGCAGTAATCCTGTGCGCAATTATGATGTCTGCCTGCGTCATCACGTCGGTGTGGATTTTTCCTGGCTGCTGGCTTGCAAGTATTAAGCTGATGCCTGGCTGCCTTCCCTCCCTGAGGATTGTAATCAGGGGATCGCTTGCTAGTGTTTTGCCTTCTCTTGGCAGGAACTCGTGGGCTTCGTCCACTATGAGCCATACCATTGGGAAGTCAAGTTTCTGGATTTCTTCCTCGCTGAAATAATAAACGCTCTTGTGAACCTGCTGGAATTCCTCGTTCTTCCTGGCTATCATTCTCTGTATGAAAAGCTTCTCAGCCACTAATCCAATAACAAGGGATTTTATCCTCCAGCTTCCCGGCATAGTTGCATAGCAGCTTACGTCGAGAACAGTAACTTGGCCTGGCCTTGCAAGCTCGCTGAGTGATGTGCCGCTAATATCAAATAAGCCCCATGATTTTGCATTTCCAAAAAGGTTGAGAGTAGCATTCTTTATGTCTGTGCTGGCTCCGCTGTCCTTAATGGCGTATATGATGTCGTCGAGGTCGAATTCCTTTTTCTTCTCTCTAAGCTCGCTTATGACTTTTTCAATCAGCACTCCGATTGGCTCGTTAGGGTCGATGTCGAATGTGATGCACCAGTCATTGCCGTCAAGCTCACTAGGCTTGATGCTGAAAGAGGCGTCGGTGGGTATGCCTTTCTCCCTGTAATCATTGAAATAGCCTATTGGAGTGTATATTGATATGTCCAATCCTTTGGGCTCAATGCCCCATTCCTCGAGCAATAACTGGTCTGCTTTGTTAGGGTACTTCATGGTCCAGTACACGCCCATGGTGTCGAGCATTATTACAGAAACATTGCGCTTGATGTTAGAAGGCATGTCTGATATCCCTTCTGCTATGACTCCCATTGTGTAGGATTTTCCTCCTCCTCTCTTGCCGCACACAAAGATGACGTGGCTTCTTATAACGTCGAGGAGTATCTTGTTGGACAAGCTGGTGGTTCTTCCCATCTTCACGTAATGCTTTCCTAGGAGTACAGTCCCATCTGTTCCGTACTTCTGCAAATCATCCGCGCTCCTGCCCAGAATTATGTCGTACATTGCTCATTGCTCTTTTTTATATTGATAAACATTATTTCAGCGTTGTAGGTATATAAATTTAACCTTTCAGGCGGGTACGTTCAAAAAGTCGCCGTAGCAGTCACCAAAGACAAGACCTTTGCCTAGTGCAAAGTCTTGGCTCGACGCTGACGCGGTGGGGGTTGCAAGCAAAAATCCCAAAAGGATTTTTGGTGCGCCAAAAACCGAGTTTTTGCCGCCACCTCGGGGTACTGCGTAGGCGACTTTTTGAGAGATTTTAAACACATCCCTTTCAGGCTTTCATAACAAGGCCTGGGGAAAGTGTGCGGCATGCGCTCGTTACACTCGCTTAGCCCCACTTGAAGATATAGTCCAAAAAGTCTGGCCTAGACCAATGACACGAGCAAATGATTTAATCTACCAGAATTCTTTTAATTTCATATTTTTTTTCTAGTTTTTTAATTACTTCAGGATATAATTCTGTTGGTGAGAATTCAACCACTCCAGTTATAGGGGTGTCCTTATCAATTCGCATCGTTCTATGTCCTATTACAAAACGATCGATAAACTCATCAAGAGAACAATCTTCACGATTTTCTCCTCCGCCACCGACAATTCCATCTCGGACTCCACCACAGACTCCTCCCGGCCAATCAATGTTGTCCGGAATATGTAATCGCCCATCTTTTGACAAAGCAAGATAAGGAACATTAAAATTAGGATATTGTAATCTAACTTTATTAATAAAATCTCGCTGTGCTTTTATCTCATCGCCGAAGAAGGGCGCAGAACGAAGCCCGAAAAGAAAAGAATGATTAATAGTTGTATTTACAACATACAGTTCTTTACTCATCATTACGCCTCCTATTCCTCAAGAATTAGTCCTTGAGGTGATTACTATCTCTTACTCACCTCTGTTGACGAGGAAACAATACAAAGTTTAAAAACCTTTTGGAGCCGCAAAAGGCTTTTACCAAAAAACATTTAAAAAAAGAAACATTTTACCATTAGAAAAGGGTTAATTTTATATTATCTAAAAAAAAATATAAGATTAAATAATTAACCGGGGTGGTATTTTTGGTCAAGAAGAAACAAATAAGGAACGGCAATAATAAGAATGGAGTCAAAGTAACTGTTTACAAGGTTGACAGCGTTTCTAGTAAGGAGGAAAAAAGGGCTAAGAGGGATAAGACAATTCAGGCAGTGCTCATAGTACTTATCGTGGTGCTGGCAATAGCTGCAGTATTCTCAGCCATCCAGACGTTTGTTCCTGACTTGTTCGGAAGGTTCAGCCTTGCAGGAGAGCTCGCAGCCAAGGTTAATGGAAAAGCCATAACAATGCAGCAGCTTAACGACGAGTATGACAGGTTGCCTTTGCAGTACAAGTACTTCATAACAAAGGAAGCCTTGCTTCAGCAAATAATAGATGAGACTCTAATGATTAATGAGGCATCAAGGCAGGGCCTGAAGGTTGATGATTCAGAGATTGACGCAAGTCTGGCTGCGTTCATGCAGCAGAACAATGTCACCCAGGACAAGCTTGATGAGATACTCAAAGCCAAGAAGCTTACCTATGACCAGCTAAGAGAGCTGGTAAAAAATCAATTGCTGGTGGATAAGCTGCTCAAGGCAGCAGTGACTGGAAAGGTTAATGTGACGACAGAGTTGGAGCTTCAGTACTACAACGACAACCCCGACACTTTCAAGATTCCAGAATTGGTGACTGTGAAGCATATTCTTATAGGAGTACAGGATAAGACAGAGACCGAGGCAGAAAAACTAGCTCATGAAGTATTGAACCAGATAGCAGCAGATAAGAGCAACTTCTGCGCATTGGTGGAAAAATACAGCGACGATGCAGGCAGCTTGGAAAAGTGCGGAGAATACACCTTCCCCAGAGGCCAGATGGTTGTAGAGTTTGAGGATGTAGCATTCACCCAGGGATTAGGCAAGATAAGCATTGTAAAGACTGACTTCGGCTATCACGTATTATGGACTATTAACAAGACAGCAGAGCAGATAATGAAGTTTAGCGATGTCCAGGAGCAGATAAACCTGGTTCTTGCGCAGCAGCAGGAGAAAATGATTTACTCAGAACTCATAGTGCAGCTAAGAAATCAGTCCAGGATAATTAATTATTACGAAGCCAAGATGAAGGCAGAGGCAGATAAAAAGGCTGCAGAAGAGGCAAGGGCAGCAGAAGCAGTTTCTGAAGAGCAGCCTGCAAGCCAGACAGAAGAAGGCCAATTGACTATTAATATAGAGGAACCGCAGACGACAGAAGAAACAACAACTACAACTACAACAGAAGAGCCGGCTGCTCCTGCCGTAGGAGCGCAGATAAATGCTGCAGACCAGGAAGTCGTAGATGAGCAATCAGAGCTTGAGGAGGAAGTGGAGCCTGTAATTGAAGAAATTGTAACTGTTCCTGCTGAGACTATTGTTAATGTTAATGTGCCCACTGACTTTTATGACTGCCTGAAAAGCAAAGGAGCAGTGCTTTACGGAGCTTACTGGGACTCCAGCACCAAGACGCAGAAATCATACTTTGGAGCAGACATGGCAAAGATTAATTATATTGAGTGCGGGGTGCAGGGAGACTACCGAGCTCAGGCCAGCATCTGCAAGGAAGCAGGCATACTAGCTTATCCTACTTGGATAATCAATAACGAGAAAGTCATGGGAATACAAACGACGCAACAGCTGTCGCAGATTACAGGATGCACTGCTTAAATCGCGAAAATTTTTATTTTTTAATATCATTACCCTTTCATTTTTTAATAACTTAGAAGTAACTATTTTGAAAGTCATGAACATTATTTTACGTCGATAACTCCAAAACCCAAACATTTAAAAACCCCCTTATACTACTCTTTTCCAGGCCCGGCACAGAGTTGCTCATGCGAGCCTGAGCGCATAGCTCTTGGCTGTGAGCATTGTGAGTTAGTGTTGGGCTACAATTAGCTTATAATATTCAAAGATAAGTTAAAGGAAATTTTTTTAGCAGAAAAAGACAACGAAAGAAGACAAGAACAGGCGCAAAAGCCTTTTCATCATACTCACATCATTTATTATCAAAATATTTTGGGCATAAGAAAGACTTTTTTATTTTGAAAAGCAAAAAGCCCAGGGTAAACGAAAAGAATCAAGTGCTTGTTCTAAAGAGGAAAGAGCAAAAAATCATTTGCTATTATACCATGTTCACAAATATTGTTAACGAATACTCAAAATATTTGAACTTTGTACTAGCCGATGATACAGATAGCTCTTTCTGAAAAAACATAATCAAAAGGAAAAAATCGCCTTTGACAGCCAAAAGTAAACTTTTGGAGTTGCTAGGCTTGATCTAGCAACAGCCCATGGGGCGCAACCCCAGTCAAAGCAGCCAGCGTGCAACTCGTTCACATTGTGAACTTCGTCGCACTTGCTGCCAACAAAAGCTTTGCTTTTGAGGTGCCAGAAGCGCACTTCTGAGCACAGGCTGCGGCGATTTTTTTGCAAAACTAAAGGTGAAAAACAATGGCAAAGATAGCGCAAGTATCAGCAAAATACATAGTGCATGCAGAGATCCAGATTGACGGCGTCGTAGACAGGCCTGATGTGATAGGAGCTATTTTCGGGCAGACAGAAGGCTTGCTAGGAGCAGACCTGGAATTAAGGGAATTGCAGAGAAGCGGAAGAATAGGAAGGATAGAGGTTAATGTTGACATCAAGAGCGGAAAATCAGCAGGCGTCATCATAATACCAAGTTCTTTGGACAAGGCAGAGACCAGCATTGTGGCTGCAAGCCTTGAAGTAATCCAGCGAATAGGACCTTGCAATGCAAAGATAAAAGTTGTGAATATTGAGGATGTAAGGGTTTCTAAGAGGCAGTTTGTGATTGACAGGGCAAAGGAGCTATTAAAGAACCTTATTGAAGCCACCATGCCTGACAGCCAGGAACTCGCAGACGAAGTATCTTATGCTGTGAGAGTGATGGAAATCCAGGAATACGGCAAGGACAGATTACCGGCAGGACCAGCAGTGGATGAGAGCGACGAAGTAATTGTTGTCGAAGGAAGAGCTGATGTTCTCAACCTCTTAAAGCAAGGCTTCAAGAATGTTATTGCAATGAACGGCACCAGCGTGCCAGAAACCATTATTGACTTGAGCAAGAAGAAGACACTGACAATTTTTGTAGATGGCGACAGAGGCGGAGACTTGATAATCAAGGAGCTGGGCGGAGTCGCAGAGATAGACTTTGTGACCAAGGCGCCAGACGGCAAAGAAGTAGAAGAGCTTACAAAGAAGGAAATCCACAAGGCATTAAGAGCCAGGGTTGCTTTTGAGCAGGCAAAGACAGAAATGCCCTCAGACAGCATGAGGATAGAGGAAAGAAGGCCTCAGCCGAGCAGGGATTACAGGGACAACCGCGACAGGAGACCCATGCCTCAGCAGCAGCAAGCACCAAGGCCAATGCAGCCACCTCAAATGCAGGCACCAATGCCTGGAGGCAAGCCAAAAGAGCCAACGCCTCACGAGAAGGAAGTGTTTGAGGAGATGCTTGAGGACTTAATTGGAACAAGAGGAGCTTACTTGCTTGACGAGAAATTAACTATATTAGGAAAAGTTCCATTATCAGAGCTTCAAGGAACAATCAAGAGCTTACGCTCAGGAGTATACGCAGTAATATTCGACGGAGTAGTTGACAAGGACCTTCTGGTAATAGCAGAAAGAGCTAACGTAAGCTTCCTGGTAGCAATGGACACAAAACTCAAGAGCCAGGGCAGAGTCAACATATTAATAAGTGATGACTTGTAAAGGCCCGCCGCCGACTGAGGCGCAATAAATTATTTTAGATTTTTTATTTTACTTTATTCTTTCATGTTTTTTTGCAATTCTCTCAAGGTTTGAATAGGTTAAATCTACTTGATACCATCGGCCATCGTTACCTCTCCACTCTAATATGGGCTCGCCGAGGCCGTCTTTGTTTATATCATTCTGATTTAATCGCATGCTTGATGTTTGCGGGTTAACATAAGCAGGATCAAATTTAAGCGGTTCTGAGGCTTTGGAAAAAAGATACATGAATCCTGCGGCTCCTGTCAACAGACCTATTACACTCCACACAGCTTTTCTTTTACATCCCTCAATATAATCGCATTCTACAAACGGAATGAATTTTGTTGCCTTCATTTTGACCCCTCCATTTTTGCTATTTTTGAGTAATATATTCTTCAGTATATAAATAATAACTCACCTTTTTTGGTGAGTAATTAGAAAGATTTAAATAGCACGAAACCTAGCATTATCTTGTGAAGCACAACGACGTACTTGAGCAGATAGGATTCTCAAAGTCAGAGGCAATAGTTTACTTAGCGCTCCTAAAGCTGGGCAGAACTAAGTCAGGCAGAATAATCAAACTAACCGGATTGCAGAGCTCTGTTGTCCACAACGCCTTGAATACTCTTACAGAGAAAGGCTTTGTAAAGCACATACTCGAAGGCAAGATTAAGCATTACCTCGCAGCAGAGCCAGAGCTTATTGAGAAATATATTGAAGCACAAAGGCAGGAATTTCATGCTGTGCTTCCAGAGCTTAAAACTCTCGGGATAACTGCTATACTGAATCCTGTTTTTGCAGAAGTATATGAAGGATGGAAAGGATTGTTCACAGCAACGCTCGAGATGATAGAGGCAGGCAAATCAGGAGAAATTTACAAATTCTTCGCAGCAGAAGAAACTCTGCTATCTGATGAAGCCTTGAAATTCTTTGCAAAAGTTGACAAGCTGAAAAAAGAGAAAAGAATAATAGTTCATGGAATTGCAGAGAAAAAGAGCAAAGGTCGCCTAAAAGACTACAAAGCGTCTTCTGTAAGATTTACAGAGCAGAAAATACCTCCTGCCATGAATATATTCGGCGATAAAATCCTGATGATGTCACTATCTGAAAAGCCAGTTTCCATATTGATAAGTTCAAAGGAAATAGCAGAGCAATACCACAAGATGTGGGATGAGTTGTGGGGGAAATCAAAATAACACAACATTTTTTAAACCATTAATTTATTCTATAATCTCATGCCACGCTCATCCCGTGAGGAATGGAAGACTTATAAGAACGTATTCGACCAGTGGGCTCTCTTGAATCTTGAGAAATTAAGGAGCGAAGGGCACTTTGATGAACTGCAAAGCCCGATAGCCCTGGGAAAAGAAGCTAATATCTTCACTGCTAGCAAGGGCGAGGATACTGTTATTGTCAAGATTTATCGTCTTGAGAACTGCAACTTCAACCAGATGTATAGGTATATTGCGCCTGACCCTAGGTTTCAGGGATTGAAGAAAAGGAGAAGATTGGTGATATTTTCATGGGTCCAGAGGGAGTACCGCAACCTGCTGAAAGCCAGGGAAGTAATCAGGGTTCCGAAGCCAATAGCTGTCAAGGATAATATCTTGGTTATGGAATTCATAGGCAGGGATGGAGAATTAGCGCCTAAATTAAAGGATGCAAAGCCCAAGAACCCAAAAGAATTCTATGACAGAACCATAAAGAGCATCAAGTCATTGTATGGTATAGGATTAGTTCATGCTGACCTTTCTGAATTTAATATTCTTAATTTTGAGGAAGAGCCTGTTTTCATTGACTTAAGCCAGGCAACCACTATAGAGCACCCGCAAGCTAGGGAATTTCTTGAGAGGGACATTATAAACATAGTGAAGTTCTTCAAGAAGCTAGGAGTAAAGGCTGTTGAGAAGGAAGTACTGGCAGAGATGATTAAAAAATGAAAAGAAAATCTAATAACTTTATTGTTCGAATCAAGGCTCATGTTGAAGAAGCTTGCGCTTCGCAAAAAGGATCAAGCTTTGGTGATTCAGACTTCTCGCACCATATCGTTCCTGTAGTAAAGTATGCTAAAGAACTGGCTAAATTGACAGGAGCAGATGAGGAAATTGTGGAAATCTCAGCCTGGCTTCACGACATAGGCAGGCTTAAAGGCGATCCTGAAATACACGAGAAAATTGGGGCTGAATATGCTGAGAAATACCTTAAAGAATTAGGTTGTCCTGCTGAAAAAATTGCAAAAATAAAATACTGCATACTCATGCACCGAGGAAGCTCTCAAGGCAAAAGAGAAACACTTGAAGCGCAATGCGTTGCAAGCGCAGACGCCATGGCTCATTTTGATTTTATCAATGGCTTGTTTTTTGTAGCCTTGGTGGTGAAGAAGAAGGATTTGGATTCAGCAAAGGAATGGGTGAAGAGTAAGCTTCAGCGTTCATGGAACAAGCTAATGCCTGAAGCCCAAAAGATAATCAAGCCAAAATATGAAGCTGCAATGATGCTTTTGGAATAAAAGAACCTGATAAGATCACAAGATCACATAAAATTATTTTATTCAAGATGCTTCTTGCAGTTCAATAAATGGATTTTGTGCTTGCCATCCTCTCTTATCTCAAAAATATTGACTGCTGTGTTGTGCTGCTTTAACTTGCTCATGAAAGAAACCGGTTTTTTCATAATCACGCTTATCAATGCCTTGTTTATGCCTGCGTGCCCTACGAATAATACGCAGCCATCAGGATATTTTTTGTAAGCCTTGTCAAGAGCCTTTTTTGCTCTGCGCCGCATGCTCGCCCTGCTCTCAATTTGACCATAGAAACGTTTCCGATTCGCTTCTGTTCTTATGTCAAAAGGTATTACTTTGCCAGACCATTTCCTTAAATCAGTTTCCCGCAAATCCTTTGTAATGATTAAAGGCGTTTTCTTGTGGTGTTTTGCAATGAATCTTGCAGTATCAATTGCCCTGGCTAAGTCGCTGGAGTAGATACAGTCAAGCTTTTCATTCTTAAGCCTGAGAGCGACTTTCTCTGCCTGCTTTTTGCCATCTGCAGACAGCTTTCCAGGAATATGCCCTTGAGAAATATCTTTCTTATTCTCCTCTGTCTCCCCGTGCCTTGTTAATATGAGCCTCATAATTTCATTTTTTAAAGCTTTAGTTAATAAATTTATTGAAAATGATAGCGTGATTAAATTTACCAAACATTTATAAAAACTCTTTTTCTCCGGAGCATTATGGCTGTTAAGAAGGCTAGGAAGAAGCAGGAGGGAGAATTGGCTGAGCAGGATAGTTTTGAGTCTCATGACGGATTAGAAGATGATGACATGAGCTCTTCTGTCAAGCCCAGGATAAGCAAGGAAAGCGTTGTTATCAGTAACAGCAGTGAATATTCTTATACTATCAAGATTCCTAAGGACAGGATTGCTGTGCTTATCGGCGTTAAGGGCAAGGACAAGAAGGATTTGGAGGAATGGGCTCATGCCAAGATTCATGTTGACTCCACAGAGGGCGACGTTATTATTTTTGGCAAGGATGCTATCAAGCTTTTTGAGCTTAAGGAAGTAATCCAGGCTATCAGCAGGGGTTTCAGCCCTGAGACTGCCCAGCTCTTAATGAAGCCTGATTACATGCTCGAGATTATCAATCTTAAGGATTATGGCTTGGATAATCCTAACAAACTCAGAAGAGTAAGAGCAAGGGTGATAGGAACTGGTGGCAAGGCTCGCAGGGTGATCGAGGAATTAACTGGCAGCCAGATTTGCGTTTATGGCAAGACTATAGGCATTATTGGCGAAGCAGGCCCTGTTTCTAATGCTAAAAGAGCTGTTGAGCTGTTGATTAAGGGCAGCATGCACTCCACAGTTTACAAGTGGCTTGAGGACTTGAGAAGAAAGGCTAAGAGGGAAGAGAGAGGGTTTTAGGTGAAGAAGATAAAGATACTTAACACTGAGAAAGAGGATTATCATGTTCACTCACTGATATTTTCAGACGGCTTTAACACAATTGATGAGATGGTAATATTTGCAGGCAAGCTTGGGATGAAGAAGCTGGTGTTTGCAGACCATTCCCAGGCAGCTATGAAGGCAGAAGGTCTTCCTCCCAAGACTTTCAGGACTATTGTCAGTGATAACAGGTGGCAGAATGTTCATAACAAGGTGGAAGTGGTTTTTGGCGTAGAAGCTGACTTGTTGAATGAAGCAGGGGATATTTGCGATGAGATTGATAACAAGAAGTCTGACTTTGTTATTCTTTCATACCATAAAAGAGTTTACACTGGCGATATGAGCAAGCTTACCCAGGCTTTCATCAATGCTATTGAGAAGCATCATGACAAGATTAACATTATAGGGCATCTTTATATTTCTATTCTTGACGGAGTAGACCTTGATATTGTCCGAATTGTTGAGCTGGCTAACAAGTACAATATACCTTTGGAGCTGAATGCTAAGTACTTGTTCATAAGCTCGAATACTAAGAGAAGAGAGGAAGATGTTAAGAAGAAAACCATTGATGCGATAAAATTAATGCTTGACCATTCAGACCAGATTTATGTTAATAGCGACGCGCACACACTCTATGAGCTCAAAGAATTAAGAAAATTGGCATTCAAATTCTTGAAAGATAATGGATATATGAACTAATTCTTAATTTCCCGGAAAGGCTATGAAAGTTCTTAGTAGCATTATATAAATGATTAATATAATAAAGTTTTCACCTTAGCTTCTTTCTCTTGGCTTTTTCAGGCTCAGAAAGAAAGTTTTCTTTCGCGGTTATGGGTTTGCCTATCTCTTTCTCAGCTTCTTTCCTAGCTTTTCCAGCAACCCTTCCTCCTCTTTTTGCTGAATCCTGGCATTGCCTGAATCCTTGCGAGTCTTTTGCTTGAGTAATTTCTGAAGTAACTTTCTCACCAAGCATAGTAAATATTAATTCTAAATCATTCATATGATCCCTTAAGTTCTGCTTGTTTAAACCTTTGAATTGCTTGAACTCCTCAACAGTCTTGCCAAAAGTAGCCTTGCTAATATCATTGGTTAATATCGCGAACTCAACATTCTCATCAACGCCTCTGTTCTTCCACTCATCAGTCAGCTCCTGCCTTATAGCGATACCCCTGACTCTCTTCTCAATCCATTCATCAGAGTATCCTTTTGCCCGGTAAAGCTCTTTCATACGCTTCTGAGCTAATTCAGGGTCTTGTATTTCCTGCACACGCTCATAGCCTACTTTGGCAAGCCATAATTTGAAAGGCTCAGCCTTGGGTGATGGGATTGACTGAATAATCCTGAAGATGCTCTTTGTGTTAGCGCAGTCTGTTTCATAACGTTTGCCATCAGAAGCTAGTAATTTCAGTTGTCGACAAAATGTCGATAACTCGATTCCGCTTGATTCTGCCTCTCTTTGTTTGAGCCTGTACCAATAATCTTTAGCATCAGCACTCTCTGTCAAAGCCTGAACAACGTCCACAACAGAGAAAAACCATTCGTTGTTATGCCAAACTCTTCTGATTTTTTTGTCCTGGAAAACAACCAGTGCTTTGTCATGATTAACGTTTTCTGTCATGATATTATAGAAGAGAATACAAGCTTATAAACCTTACGAGCGGTTGTCCAGTGGCGAAGCCAATGGGCTCAAAAGCAGCAGCTTTTGTTGTCCAGTGGAGAACGAAAGAATTACGTATATCGCCTGGTTAAGCTGAATTTCTTAACTATTTCCTAAGCATCCTGCAGATTTCTTCAATGACTTCATCAGTCTTCTTATTTTTTAATACGCCTACCTTCTTTTCAATCAGCGATTTATCGGCTGTGAATAACACATTAGGCCTTATGAAGCTCGCAAGCGGCAATTTTCCTTTTGAAAAATCAGAATCTTCCAAAGAGATCGCGTAATCCGCTCCTCTCGATTGGCTTGAGATTGGGCAAGTGATTACATCATCGCCTCGTATATCAGCAAGCACCAAAGCAGGTCTTCTTTTGGATGCGCTCATATTAGTAAACGGGAAATGAATTACAATCACTTCGCCCTTCAAAGGTTTTTCCATGCTTCATCCTCTTCTTTTGTAAGCCAAATCTTTGCTAAAGATTTTTCGCTTAAAACTGCGGTTTGGATTCCTTCCTTTGTGAAGTCAAGCTTTTTTCTGACTTGATCTAACGGCCTGAGCTCTATATGGTCATTATAGGTTATTATCGCCACTTTGTCGCCTTCTTCAAAGCCATTAATCTCTCTCATGTCTTTTGGAATGGCTATCTGCCCCTTGTCTGTTATTGTTGCTGTTCTCATACCGATTAACAACCCCATGAATATCACCTTTCTTACTTGTAAGAAAAGTAAGGAAAGGTATATAAATGTTTTGATTGAAGATGCTTAACAGGGAATGTTTATATGCCTGACGTCAACATGTCCAGTGCTAGTGCTTATTATTGACGATAAATTGAAAGAAATACTGGGCATATTGAAAGGATTACGATTATGACATCGGATTCACGAAAATTCTTAGTAGCATTATATAAATGAGCAGTTCAAAGAGTATTTTCATGGTTCAGTTCAGGAACGAAAGCTTTATATATCAATTGATATATACCTTGTTTATGCGAAAAAGCCCTTATGAAAGGTCTCCGACTCTTAGCACAGTGCTCATGATAGAGAAAGCAATAGAGAAGCACAGCGGGGAATACGACCGGACAAAGCTATGGAAGAACCTGCCGAAAAAAGTGATGTGGCAAACTTACCTTGTGGCATTGGATTACCTTGAAAGCATAAACAAGGTAGCCCTGGACAAGAAAGGCAGCATAGCATACATCTGGAACCCTGAACTAGCCAAGAAGCTGAGACCTGATTACAAGAAAAAGCTTGATAATATAATTAAAAGCAAGCATATTTCCCGGAAGGAGTTCGAGAAAAGAGTTGGTTAGATTGTACCATCCTTGCTTGAAGCGGGAAAGAATCTTCCGGTAATATCATTTGCATCCAGAACAAGGATTCCATTAATCTTTTTGAGCCTTTTTTCCTTAGACCATAATGGGCAATGAAGTTTTAGAGCTAATGCGACGAACTCAGTATCTTTTTTATGATTTTTTAAGAGCTGGTTGGCTTCTATCAGCTTATCTGCGAACTCTATTGCAGGGATTATTCTTATTCTTTTCCTGAAAAGTGCTATGAGAATGTTAAAATCATTTTCAGATAACTTAGTTTTTTCAAGAAGCTCTTCCCTGTTCCTTTCAAGTTCTGTGAACAATAATTCAGGAGCAATGGGCTCTATCTGATCTGAGAACAAGAGTTCTGCAGTCTTGCCCTTGGCAAGCAATGCTGCGCAGAGTACATTAGCATCCACTACTATTCTCATTTATTTCAGCCCAGGAAACTTTTCCTTGTACTTCTTGTGCATAGAAGCTGATATCCTGTCTGCTATTTTTGAGGCGTCTTTTTCTTTAAGCTTGCTCTTGGAAACAATTGACTTGAACAAGCTGAGCTCAGATACTTTTTCCTTGATAGCCTCTCTCGCAACAGCAGACCAGTTGATGAACTCTAACTCGTCCATTTCCTTTTTCAAATCCTCTGGCACTGACAAGGTTATTGTTGGCATGAAATTTACCTCTGCATCTAAAACTGTGTAATCAGTGCAAATATTTAAATGTTTCGGTAACATGCCGAGAGGAAGATAAGAATATCGATTTAAATATCCTACGTCAACATGTCCAGTGCTAGTGCTTATTTTCCGAAAGAATTCCGTGCACACTGGACATCCTCGCGTGAAGCTTATAAACTAATTCTATCAATATGTTAAACGAAATCACCGGTCTAGCACTTATAGAGATGAAATAATGGCAATTATTGATATTCTTATTCAGAAAACGAGAAGAAAATTAAATCTGGGCGCTTCCAAACACGAATTCTAACGAGAAGAGGGGGAAGCGGAAGAATTCCGAAAAAAGAGGAAAGTTTTTATATTCTTTTAAAGCACTCATTCATGATGGATTCCAAAACAAATATTCAGGAACTCAAAGATAAAATAAGAATATTCTGTGAAGTCAGGGACTGGGATCAATATCATGATGCTAAAGAATTGGCAATTGGCGTAATAACTGAAGCTGGAGAACTTCTTGACCATTTTAGATTTAAAACTAGTACGCAAATGGAAGAGTTATTTAGTAATTCTGAAAAAAGAAGCGAAATATCTGAAGAAATGGCTGACGTTCTTTATTTTCTTTTAAGACTATCACAAAAATACGATATTGATTTGACAACAGCACTAAATAAAAAAATGGATAAAAACGAAAAGAGATACCCTGTTGAAAAAATAAAGGGATTAAATAAAAAATATACGGAATTATAAAAATGAGACTTTATTCTGGTTCATCTCAACAATTCATTCAGGATACTGTACAAAACCAAATCAGTGAAAAATTAAAAATTGCTTTTTTTAACTACTTCAGATTCAATCCTTCCCCAGCAGAAATAACTTCTTGGAGAAATTCATTGCGTGCCATATCACAAGTTTTTCAATACGCTAATTTAATGGATCATGGGATAATTTTAGAATATCAGTTGCCTTTAACTTCTAAAAGGCTTGACTGTATGATTTCAGGCAAAGATGAGGCTGGTAATGAGCACGCAATCATTATTGAACTTAAGCAATGGGATAAGTGTGAAGATGCTAGCGGAGAAAATGAAGTTTTAACCTGGGTAGGAGGAGGTAAAAGAGAAGTTCTGCATCCTTCTGCTCAAGTAGGGCAGTATCAAATGTATTTAGAAGATTCACATACTGCATTCAATAGTGAAGGAGATAATATTAAACTGGATTCATGCACATATTTACACAATTATCATTTTGATGAAAGCGACGTAATATTTTCAGAGAAATTCCAGAAATTAATTGAAAAATTTCCTTTATTTACGGCGGATGACGTGGAAAAGTTAAAAGATTTTTTACTTCACAAACTAGATAAAGGACAAGGTTTGGAAATCCTTTCAAAAATAGAGAATAGCAAGTTTCGACCCAGTAAAAAATTAATGGATCATGTGGGAAGCATTATTAAAGGAAAATCAGAGTACATCTTATTGGATGAACAGTTAATTGTTTATGACAAAGTTCTTAGTTGCGCAAAAAAAGGTTTTCATGATAAGCAGAAAGCCGTTATAATCGTAAAAGGGGGGCCTGGTACGGGAAAATCAGTTATTGCAATAAATTTAATGGCTGACCTTTTACTCAAAAGTTATAACGCGCATTATGCTACAGGATCAAAGGCTTTTACAGAGACTTTAAGAAAAATAATTGGGGTTCGTGGTTCGATTCAGTTTAAATATTTTAACAGCTATCGCGAGGCTCAACCAAATGAAATCGATGTTTTAATTTCTGATGAATCTCACAGAATAAGAAAAACTAGCAACAGCAGATTTACACCTGCACTCCAAAGGTCAAGGGGAACACAAATAGAGGAGCTTTTAAAGGTCGCCAAAGTATGCGTTTTTTTTATAGATGATGATCAAAACGTTCGACCTGATGAGATGGGGTCAACAGCATATATAAAAGAATATGCTCAACTGCATGCATGCAATATATTTGAATACGAGCTGGAAGCGCAATTTAGATGTCAAGGTTCAGATGCGTTTGTTAATTGGATTAATAATACTTTAGGGATAAAAAAGACTGCTAACATATTATGGAATGAGAAAGAATCTTTTGAATTCAAAATATTTAGCTCTCCACAAGAACTTTATGAAACAATAAAGGGTAAAAATAAAGAAAAACCTAATTCTGCAAGATTAGTTGCCGGATTTTGCTGGTCGTGGAGCGATCCAAACCCAGATGGAACTCTTAAAGAAGATGTTGTAATTGGGGATTTTAAGATTACTTGGGAAGGTAAGAATGAAGCGAGATTTTTAGCCTCTGGCGTTCCTCGTGCTGCACTTTGGGCTTACGACCCAAACGGCGTTAATCAGGCAGGAAGCATTTATACGATTCAAGGATTTGAATTTGATTATGTTGGTGTGATAGTTGGTAAAGATTTAGGATATGATTTCGATAAACAGGAATGGATTGGTCGACCCGAAAACTCGGCAGATTCTCAAGTTAAACGATCTAAAGATGAATTTGTCAAATATGTAAAAAACGTCTATCGCGTATTGCTTTCACGTGGAATGAAAGGCTGTTACGTATACTTTATGGATAAAGATGTTGAAAGATTTTTTAGAAGTAGGATGGAAGCCTAGCTCAGTTCCACTTTGTCGATGACATACTTCTTCTATTTTTCTTTTTTAGAATTTCATTCTTATGCCTTCTTTCCGCAATTTTTTGTAAGAGTTGTTGATACAAAGACAAATCTATTTTGTTTTTAAAATATAAGTGTGCCGCGCTTTTTTCAGTGGTAAATTCATTGACCATGAAATTATTTTTTATTAAGTTCTTAATAAAATGCTATTATAAAAAAGCGTAGATTTTGCAGAAAAAGCGCAATGAGTTCTTTTCGCCCCATGCATCCCTCTTTCCGTAACCTTTATATATCATTTCTGGTTAATATTATTCGTTTATGGATAATATTTTAAGAATCATTAATTATCTGGGTAAGAACGATCAATCTTTTACCATGCATAATCTTAGTTCTATCCTTAAGATTCCTTATGCAACTTTTTACCGAACTGTCAGCAGGATGAAGGATTTATTAATAATCAAGCCTGTCGGCAAGGCTAAGATCATCTCATTAGCTGGCAATCCAATCATCTCGTCTTACCTTGCAGTTTCTTCTTTTGAGGAAAAGAATGATTATCTTAAGCATAATAAATTAATCTCCTTGCTCTCAAAGGAATTATCAAATGACATCATCTTATTGTTCGGCAGCTATGCTGACAATTCATTTTCTGACAAGAGCGATATTGATTTATTAGTTATTAACAAGAAAGGAAATAAGTCTTTCTCATCTTCTTCTTTCGAATTATTGCACAAAAAGAAAGTCAATGCAATTTTCATAAAGGAGTCTGAGTTCAAGGCAATGCTCCGAAAGCCTGACGAAAACGTCGGAAAACAAGCGAAAATTAATCATATCATTTTAAATAACCCCTCTTCCTTTTGGGAGATTGCATGGAAGAGTACAAGGAATCATTCAAAGAATTCTTAAAAGACAGCAGAATCAAGAAATCAAGCCAGTTCTTCAAGATAAAATTGTTCATGGAAAAAGCCAAGAACAGCTTATTAATAGCAAAGCATTTGAAAGATATCAGGCTGAAAGAGCCTAAAAAGCTCTTCTGGGATTACTGGGCAATCACAGTATCATATTACTCAATGCTTTATTCAGCCAAAGCAGCCATCCTGAGCAAAGGCTATGAAGCAAGGGACCATGATGCAGCGCAAATAGCACTGGGTTACCTTCTAGTGCCGGATGAAATGGAAAAACAGGATTTAGAACTATTAAACCAAGCTTACAAAATATTTGAGGATGAATACGTGAAGTACTTTGAGGATGCAAAAAAAGAAAGCCGCATAGCAAGGTACTCAGCCATAAAGACTTACACTCAGCGAAGACTGGAAGAGATATTCAATAACGCAACAAAGTTCATAGCTAAGATTAGCATGATGCTGGAAGCATAAAGTCCCGCAACCTTTTTATACTCTTATCCCCAGTATCCTCTCTGAGGTGATTCGTATGCCTATCAAAAAACATTGTTTTTTGAAGGCCCAAAAATCAGGAGGTGATTTTTGATGCCTAAGAAGAAGAGTAATTATGGGAGTGTTCATTGCCATTCTGGTAGTGCTGTTTACGGTATGGGCTTTATTGGCGCTGCTGTTTATTACATTTCAGCATCAACGTCTTTTTGGAACGCGTTGCTAGGAATAATCAAGGCTTTGTTCTGGCCTGCTTTCCTGGTGTTCAAGCTGCTGGGTTTGTAGATTGTTTATTCAGATTACCGTAACATTTATATATTCTCGTTCATTATTTTAAACATATGTTTAATGAATTAAACATTTTAAAGCCTTTCCTAATTAACCCAACGAAAGAATTCAATGTAAGGGAAATAGCAAGAATAATAAATATCTCGCCTGCAAGTGCCAGCAAGAAGTTAAAGTCTTTTGCTAAATCCTTGTTAAAGCAAAGAAATTTCAAGAATCTTTTACTTTTCAAGGCAAACATTGAATCAGAAGAATACAGGGACTTAAAGGTTTATTATAATATAAAATCAATAAAAGAATCAGGCTTAATCAGCTTCCTGAACAATTATTACCTGAAGCCCATCATCATCTTATTCGGCTCTTTCTCATCAGGCTACGACACAGAAACCAGTGACTTGGACATCGCAATCATCAGCGAGAAAACCAGTGTTCCAAAGGAATTAAAGCAATACGAATCAAAATTAAAGCACAATATCCATTTGCTAACCGCCCGGAAAATCTCCGATTTTAGCAACACGCATTTAATAAACAACCTCTTGAACGGGATTACCCTGCAGGGAAGCGTGGAATGGACATCGATGAGTGCTTTGAAAAAGGATTAATCAAGAAGACAAGAATAGATTCTAATCTAATCAAATCCTTGATAGAGATGTCCGATCTAAAAGAAAAAGCAATAAGGAAAATAGTCCTTGACACTGAAAACATATCAGTCTATGCTTCACTAGCCTATGACTCTTTAAGGGAAGCTTTGGAAGCATTGTGCATATCAAAAGGCTACAAAGTGACCTCGCACGTCTGCCTTGGGCTCCTGCTAAAGGATGCTCTTGGAAGAGCAAAATATGATTTGTTTGACAGATTAAGGTTCATCAGGAACAACATCAATTACTACGGCACAAAAATAGGGTTAAAGCAAGGAAAAATCATAATCAGGAAAACTCTTGAAATGAAGAACAGCATAATAAAGGAGAACCTGAAAGAATTTTATCCGTAATCCTTCCTTTCTCTTCTTAATAAAATTTATATAATCGCTCTTCCTCCCATAACATCATGGCTAAGAAGACTGAATTAAGCGAGGACCCTGAATTGATTAATGAGATAGAGAAATTCATAAAAGCTTCTATGGCTGTTCGCAAGATTAATTGCTAGGCTATCGCAAATCTGGTCTTTTCTGTTTTTGCAGTGCGCCCTAAATCAACTGTTAATGGTATGGCTATTTCTTTTTCTTTTCTTTTTGATTTTAATAAGAGCGATATCAATACATGCCCTGGCTTGTAGGTTATGTTCATGCTCGCTTCTTCTATTGTTTTCAGCTGTTCTTCCTCAATGCCGAGATTCTGGGAAGCGTTGAGTATTTCTATTCCGGAAATGAATCCTTCATGGTCTATGTCTATCACAAAGTCCCCTATGTCCATGGATGACTTCACCTTTACCCCTTTTGTCAGGGATAATATGTCTTCCTCGCTGTCATATATTATTTTTTTAGCCATTTTGTATCACTATTCCAGCCTGTTATGATATATAAAGTTTTTCCCTTTATTACGATTACCAAAACCAGGCAGTATTTGTTGCTTAGCTTTATCCACAGCTTGTACTTGTTCTCTTCAAACCTTCTCGCAGGCTGCTCTTCTGCTTTGAGTAAGTTAGTTGTGTTTTTAATGCTTCTTCTTACCAGTTCTTCTGATATCGGCCTGTCAGCTGTCCTTTCATAAAAATGCAATTTGAATATGACGTCTTCGTCCTTAATTTCTTCAAGGAATTTTTTAATCTTTTCAAGCCCGTTCATTGTGAAACAGGGCTTATCATTCAAGCAACTGGTTTAAATAATGCTATTATAAAAATCCGGAAGAACTTATTTATTTCAAGAAAACTTTCTATCTTTGTAACCTTTTTGTCTTCTTTCCACAAACCTTATAAATAACTTATGTCCTTTTTTCTTACTGTTAACAAGATAGACTTAAGAATTAAGGAATTAAGCAATGGCTACTACTAAGGCTGAGGAATTAGCAAAGAAGCAGAGAGAAATCTCTGTTGCAGAATTCTTTGAGAAAAACAGGCACTTACTAGGCTTTGATAATAAGAGAAAAGCCTTGCTAACAGCAGTAAAAGAAGCTGTTGACAACTCATTAGATGCTTGCGAAGAAGCAGAAATAGTGCCGGAAGTACTTGTAGAACTAATAGACATGGGCAATGAGCGCTTTCGCGTCGTTGTCGAGGATAATGGGCCAGGCATTGTAAAGGAACAAATACCAAAAGTCTTTGCAAAGCTTCTCTACGGCAGCAAGTTCCACAGATTAAAGCAGGGCAGAGGGCAGCAAGGAATAGGAATAAGCGCAAGCGTGATGTACGCCCAATTAACAACAGGCAGGCCTGCAAGAATCCTTAGCAAGATTGCTCCTAACAAGCCTGCTAATTATTATGAGCTAAAAATAGACACAATCACTAACAAGCCATTAATATTAGGAGATGAAGCCAAGGAATGGGATAAGCCTCACGGAACAAGGGTAGAGCTTGACATTGAAGGAAGCTATCTCAAAGGCCTTCAAAGCGTTGACGAATACTTGAAAGAGACTGCAATCATTAATCCTCACGTCACAATCACTTATGTTAATCCTAAGGCAGAGCAGATAATATTTCCAAGAGCAAGCGAGCAAATGCCTAAGCAGCCAAAAGAGATAAAGCCTCACCCATACGGGGTAGAGCTCGGAATTCTTTTGAAGATGATGAGTAACACAGAGTTCCGCACATTGCAAGCCTTTCTTACTAATGAGTTCTCAAGAGTCGGGCCTGGCACTGCAAAGGAAATCTGCGAAAAAGCATTGGTGCCTCCTAATACAGCTCCAAAAAAGGTTTCAAGAGACGATGCTGAAAAGCTCATCAATGCAATCAAGGAGACAAAAATAATAAGCCCGCCAACAGACTGCATAAGCCCGATAGGCGAGGAATTATTTGAGAAAGGATTAAGAAAAGAGGTTAACGCAGAATTCTACTGCGCAGTCAGCAGGAGCCCGACAGTTTACAGAGGCAACCCGTTCCAGGTAGAAGTAGCAATTGCTTATGGAGGAAACCAACAGGCAGACGGCTCAATTAACTTATTACGATTCGCCAACAGGGTCCCATTGCTCTACCAGCAAGGAGCTTGCAGCATTTACAAGAGCGTAACTCAAACAAATTGGAAGCCTTATGGGTTGCAGCAGAGCAACGGAGCACTGCCAACAGGGCCAGTAACCATTGCAGTGCATATAGCAAGCGTGTGGGTTCCTTTCACCAGTGAAAGCAAAGAAGCAATAGCTCACTACCCTGAGATTATAGACGAGATAAGGCTTGCATTGCAGGAAGCAGGAAGAAGGCTTCAGACTTATGTTCACAAGAAGCACAGAGTAAAGAACCAATTAGAAAGAGCAAATCTTTTTGAGAGGTATATTCCAGAAGTTGCTGATGCTCTTGCAAGATTAACAGGAGAAAGCAAGGACAAGATTGTAAAGCATCTTAATGAGATGATAAAGAAGAAAGAAATCCAGGAAGAAATAATGGAGATGGAATCACTCAAAGGAGAAGCTGATGATGAAAAAGCAGATGATAATGGTAACAATGGGAATGGTAATGGAGAGAAAGACTGAAAATGCCTGAAGCAAAAAAAGAAGCAGCAGCTAATGCAGACGCAAAAAAAGAACTAATCAAGCTAGGCTACAGCGTCATTGATGACATAAAGAAAGGCAAGAATCCTCACATAGAATTATCAGTCAGAGGCTTAAGCAACGTAGTCTATGACAAGCAGTCCAAAACCCTGGCTCTGGGCGACAAGACAGCTCAAAGGTTCTTCTTCAATGTTGCTCACTCAAAAAAATTCCTGCAAACCATAGAGATTGCATCAATAACAAAGGCACTCCTCGACGTTAACAAGCACGCAAGCCTGAGAGACGTCTTTTACATGGCAAAAAGAACTATTCCTAACACCAAAATCAATGTTGTGGATGAGCAGACAGAATCTGACAAAGCAATCGAGGACTTAGAGCTAATAACCGGCTACTCAAGAGAAAACCTTAATGTCAACGCCAACAAGATGGGAAGCGTAGCAGGCAAGGTAGTTGTTGAAGACTCTGGAGACACAATAGACTGGTCAAAGCTAGGAAGCGGAGGATGGTCAATACCAAGTAATGTGGAGAACATAAAGTTCAAGAAAGTAGATGCGAAGTACGTCATCTACATGGAAAAAGCAGCAGTATGGGAGCGTCTTCACGAGGATAAATTCTGGGAGAAGCAGAACTGCATAATCATGTCATCACAAGGACAAACCACAAGAGGCATAAGGAGGCTTTTGCAGAGATTAAGCTCAGAGCACAAGCTGCCGATTTACGTGCTGGCAGACAACGACCCGTGGGGGTGGTACATTTACTCTGTCCTCAAGTTCGGCAGTATTAGTCTAGCTCACATGGCAGATGAGATGGCAATACCTCAAGTTAAGTTCCTGGGAATAACATGCGACGATGTAATAAATTATGATTTGAAAAGGCACTTCATCAAATTAACAGACAAAGACATATCACGACTTAAGCAGATGCAGAACTATGAATGGTTTGTCAAGCACAAGGAATGGCAGCGCCAGTTCAAGATGATGAAAGACTTCGGAGCAAAAGTAGAAATCCAGGCATTGTCATCAAAAGGCATAAGCTTTATTTCTGAAAGGTACTTGCCAGAAAAGATAAAGAAGCAGGAATTGCTTGATTAGATACGAATCAATTAGGGTGATATGATACATGCTCAAGGCAGATTTGCACCTACACACTCACGAAGACCCGTTTGATTTCTGGCTCGTGAAGTACTCTGCAAAAGACCTGATAAGGGCTGCTGCAAAGCAGAAATTCCAGGTACTCTCAATAACGCATCACAGAAGAGTATTCTTTAACCAGGAAATAAAGAGCTACGCAAGAAAAAAAGGCATACTCCTAATACCTGGCGCAGAGCCTTTCATTGAGCACAAGGACGTATTAATATTAAACACTACTAATGAAGAATTGAGAAAATTGAAAAAACTCAATGATCTTGACAAGATAAAGGATTCTGCCCTTATAATAGCCCCGCACCCCTTCTTCCTGACAGGCCACTGCCTTGAGAACAAGCTAGAGCAGCACATCAACAGTTTTCATGCAATAGAATTCAGCCACTTCTACACAAAAGTTATGCTAAACCCATTATTCAAATTCATAGCAGGAAACCCCAAGGCAAGACTAATAGCTGAGAAATATCACAAGCCATTAATAGGCACTTCTGATTCCCACAAATTATACGAGCTCGGAACAACCTACACCATGATAGACAGCGCAAAGACCAAGGACGCTGTTATTGAAGCTGTGAAGCGCAACAAGATAAAGCTCGTCACTCACCCGATGCCTCCACACCTCTTTTTCAGGAGGATGTTCGGCGCAGTGCTAAGAGAAGGGCTTATGGAGCAAGTTTTCCTGAAAAAAAAGCTGCAAAAGAAGAAAAGGCAGAACTGGTCTCTCATATTAGCTCAGAGCCAGCAATAAAGATTAATATCTTATGCCTTTTTTTGAAAAGTCGCCTTCGGCACCCCCGACAGATTTTCATACAAAACAAGCAAATCTTCGATTTGCTGGTTCATCCAAAACAAGTTTGGATGAAATCTGGTAAAAGGATTATTATGGGGCATTCCTTCGGAAGCAACAAAATTCCCTGATGGAATTTTGAGCCCCAAAACCATTGGATTTGGTGTCCCATTCCATGCGTTGAGTGCTACCGAGCATGTTCAAGGCGAGTGTAGCACAACTTTAAGCAAAAACATTTGGTTTTTGATATTGCAAAACAAAGTTTTGCAATCCCCAGGCTTTGAGACGAAAGCCTGTGGGGCAGCCCCTGCCCCTGCAGCCACAAGCCAAGTTCTCAACAAATTAAAATTTGTTATCGCACTTAGCATTGCTGCAGGCTGCGGCGACTTTTATAATGCTTCTTAATCTTTTCCGCAAGATTTTTAAAGGGTTTATTATCTCTTTAAGGAATACAATTTTTAATGGTGATAATATGGCAGGTGAGGTTAAGAGGAAAGGAGCGGTCAACTTTCAGGTTGGCAACTACGTTATAATTGATGGTGTTGCATGCACTGTTTCAGGCATCCAGACGTCAAAGCCTGGCAAGCACGGTCATTCAAAAGTAAGGCTGGAGGCTGTCGGCATGATTGACAATAAGAAAAGGCAGATAGTGGTGCCTGGCCACGACGAGCTTGATGTTCCGGTGATTGAGAAACGAAACGCCCAGGTATTAAACATAAGCGGCGATGTTGCCAATGTAATGGACTCAGAGACTTATGAAACCTTTGACCTCGCAATACCAGAAGACCTGAAAGACAATATCGCGGAGAATGCCACAGTGGTTTACTGGACAATACTGAATGAAAAAATAATGAAGCAGATTAAATCAGGCTAGAATTTTGTAATGAAAGATTCATGGTGATACATAATGGTAAAATTCCCAGAAGCTGAAGGAAGGCTTTTCAAGAACATCTTTGTATGCAGGAGATGCAAGGCCAAGATAAAAGCGCCGGTTCTCAAAGTAATGGCTGGCAAGGTTAAGTGCAGGAAATGCAACTACAAGATATTAAGGCCTGTAAGGAAGAAGTAAATAAATATTAAACTAAAGTTCTAACATAGTCTTAATTTTTTTAACTTCCGTCTTTAGAATCCATCTTTAACTTATTTACAGAACTGACGCTTTGATATTCCCTAGCAGCATAGGGCAGCTTTTCGACATAAAGCCTGAACGCCTCAGGCCCTTTCACCACACCATTCTCTTGACGAGCAGGAAGAATTTCAACAGGTTTTTCGCCCAAATTCGTTAACTCCATCATTACCTGGAAAGGCTTGTTAATTCCATGTCCAGGATGAATAAATCCGTGAGATGCATGGTTTATTAAGACTCTTCCAAGCGCTGAAGTGTTCTCGAGCTTGCAAAGAAGCCATTCTGAAACTCCTACCTTTTCGTAGGATTGCGCAATCACGCTCTTGCCGGGCTCTAAAAAAAATTCATCCATCTCCTTGTAAGGCTCAAAAGCCGCCTCAATTGATTCCTTTGATAAAAGGTTGATTGACTTATCACTACGCTTGGGCAGCCTGAACTTATTGTTGAAATGCAAGTAATAGCAAATGTTTCCTACAGAAGCGTCGCTATAAGGCTCAATTATTAAGTGATTTAAAACAATGAGTTTTGGAAATAAATATCCTGGCAAGCTTCCAGGCAAGATATCATCAATCGAATGAATCTTTCCCAATATCTCCTCTAGATTATCACTCATGATAGAAGAGAAATACGATTCTTATAAAAAGTTTTGCTTAATTAATCATCAATAACCGCAACAAATAAAAAGGGATGATGCAATTAGTTCTTTATTATGAGTTTTGTGAGTTTTTTAGCAGAGTACAAGTGGGTTTTATTATTCTATTTAGCCTTAATACTGCTGGTTTATTTCAACAGGAAAAGGTTTGAGATACAAGCCAAGATTATAGCTCTTTACAAAACCCAGATAGGCGTTAAGTTCATAGAAAAGTTTGTTAGGAACAAGGAAAAGCTTATCCAAATAATAGGCATCATAGGAATTTTTCTAGGCTACATAGGAATAATGGCTGTCTTTTATTTTGTAATCCAATTATTAATCACCATGTTCCAGGCGCCAACTGTTGTTAGAGTAGGGCCTGTCCTTCCAGGAGCTCCTATTATTGGAATGGGCATCAAGTTTCCTTTGATAATCGGCTGGATAAGCCTCTTGCTCATCATAATAATTCATGAAGGAAGCCACGGCATTGTTGCAAAAGCATTTAAGCAGAAGATTAAGTCCACAGGCATAGCCTTCTTCGGCCCGATACCAGGAGCATTTGTTGAGATTGACGAGAACAAATTGCAGAAGCAAAAGGACCATGTGCAGTGCAGCGTGTTCGCAGCAGGGCCTAATGCTAATATCATCACCAGTGTATTATTCTTCCTGATACTCAGCTTCTTGCTTGCGCCAGCAGCAGATGCCATGCTTACCAAGGGAGTGAAATTAACAGTAATGCCTGGCTTGCCTGCAGAATTAAGCGGGATAAGGGATGGCGACATCATAACCAGGATAGACGATACTCCTATTACCATGCCGGATGATTTCAAGAATTTAGGAGTTATTCTTCCCAACACAACGCATACATTTCATACCATTGACGGCAGGATTATTCCAGTAACTGCAAGAGAAAACCCTGAGAATACTAGCGCAGGGCAGTTCGGCATTAACATCTACAAAGCAGACATGAAAAATCCTGGCCCGGCCAACAAGATAATATTCCAACTGCTAACCTGGCTTATTGAACTGTTCTTCTGGCTGGCATTCATAGGTTTCAACATCGGGCTTATCAACTTCCTGCCTATCTTCATAACAGATGGAGCAAGAATACTGCAAGTGCTCTTCAACAGGCTCATCAAGAACAAAGCAGTTGCCAAGCAGCTATGGCTCTTCATTAACAAGCTAACAGTGCTCATCTTCATACTGCTAATATTCGTTCCAATCATAACCAATGCTGTTAATTACCTGAAAACATTAATCTAGTTTTTCTTGAGATTTTAATTTTTTAATTAAATTTTTAAACACCTCACTAGTTCTTTCATTTTATGATTACTGTTGTGCTTATTGAAGCTGAGCATTCTGGCAATGTTGGCAGCGTTGCAAGGGTCATGGCAAATTTTGGACTAAAAGACTTGGTTCTTGTTCATCCGAAGTGCAGGATTAATGAGGAATCAAGAAGATTAGCAAAAAATGCTAATTATATCCTTGACAAGGCAAAGGTTAACGGCTTCAGCATACTAGGAAAATTTGATTACCTGATTGGCACTACTTCAAAGCTTGGAACTGATTATAATATTCCGAGAAGCCCGATGACTCCTGCTCAATTGGCAGAGAAGCTTAAGGGTATCAAGAAGAGAAAGATAGCGCTAATACTGGGAAGGGAGAGCGAGGGCTTGCGCAATAATGAAGTTAAGCTGTGCGACTTCATGGTAACCATACCTACGAGCAAGAGCTACAAGTCAATGAACATAAGCCATGCATTGGCTGTTTTGCTCTATGAGATTCATAAAGAGAAGATAATTAAGGAAATGATGCGACCCTATACCCCTATCAGCAGAAAAGAAAAAGAGCAGATTATGAAGCTGCTCAAGATTGCAATGAACAAGATGGATTTTACCCTGCAGAAGAAAAAAGAAACCCAGGAGAAGGTGTGGAAACGCATGATAACTAAGTCTTTCATGACCAAGCGAGAAGCTTATGCGCTGATGGGATTCTTGAAGAAGATAAATTAAAATTGTTGATAATAAAAAATTCGCCTTGGCCGTTCGCTCAGCAAATTTTTAGATTATTAAAATCTGAAGAAAATTTGTCCCTGCCTTTCAAGCTTCGCTTCCTATCAGCCTCGCTCACATCTTGGCCATGGCGGCGAATTTTTTTATTCAGGCCTAAGCCCACTTTCTTCTCCTGAAGAACCAGTACATGAATAACCCGATAATCACGCATAAAACCCAGAATATGTAGTAGCCGTACCTCCAGCTGATTTCTGGGAAATAATGGAAGTTCATACCATAAACCCCTGCGAGGAATGTCAAGGGCATGAAGATGGTTGCGATGACTGTGAGCCGTTTCATTACCTCGTTCATCTTGTTGGATATGAGAGCAAGCCTGTTTGAGAGTACTGAAGTATAAGCCTCAAAGTTGCCGCTGAGGATGTCCCTTTGGATCTCGAGCTCTGCATAAGCCCTCATGATGTGGTCATAAACATCCCTGAAATAAACGCTGGTTCTAGGATGGATTAGAGGGAAGTCTCTTCTAGCGAGCTTGTTAATAACATCTCTTTGAGGGGCAATGCTCTTTTTTAGGTAGAGCAACTCTCTTTTTATGTACATAATGTCCTTTAAGGTATTATGGAGGTTTTTTTGGGAGATAATGTTGGCTTCCAACGCCTCTATCTTGTCATCCCATATCTCCAGCAATGGGAAATATTGGTCGACAAAGTAGTCGACAATTTCATACATCATGAAGTCAGGTTTTTGGGAAGTGGCGGAATTGTTTTTCTCCAGTTTTTCCGCTAAATGCTCAACCCCGAGAGATTCATGGATATGTACGGATACAAGATAATTGCATCCCAAGAAAAAGTCTATCTCTCTTTTTTTCGGGTATTTATCCTGCTGGCTTTGGATTATGCTGTGTAAAACTACAAATATGTAGTTATCAAAAACCTCAACCTTAGGCAGCTCTATTGATTTTCTTACGTCCTCCATTGTTAATGGGTGGAATTTGAATAGGCCATGGATTTGCTTGTATTCGTCTGGTGTGGCTTGGAACAAATCAGCCCATATTGTGACGTTCTTCTTGCCAATGTATTGCTTGAGCTTCTTAAGGGGAATATTCTTGACAAGCTTATTCTTTATGCAAAGATAAGTCCTAATCATTTTTTAAAACCTTATTTTTTCCTAGCCTCTTTTTTCTTCTCAAAATAAGCCTTAACCTTCTTATCAACTCTTGGCTTGGCATTAGGCCCGAGCTTATAATATTTCTTCTCAGCCTCTCCGCCCCATGAATAGCGGCCCCTCTCCATGCGAACGCCCTCAAGCAGGAATTCTCCCAGAGAAATGCCTTTCTTAAGATGATAATAGATAACCCGCAAAGTTACTTTCGGAAATAATTCGCAATAATCCTTGTAAAGATCATAGCCATAAGCTTTCTTGTGAAAATAAAGAATCTCAACCAGGTTCTGCCGAATATTACTACCGATTGGTCGCCCTCTTTTTTTCTGCATACCATCCATATAATACAGCTTTCTTTTAAATATTGTGATTTATTTTCCATAGTGGGAGATGAAAGCTTTTTTCATAATTTTTTTATACCCATAAACTATTTCTTCCTTGAATGAACATGGAAACTATGAGAACTGTTGGTAAAGGATTCAAGTTTTTTGTAATGGACAAAGGCAAAGAAGTAGCCAGGGCTTATCTTTACGTCTTGAACAATGGCCTTCACAAAGAGCCCTTTGGCCTGATGGAAGATGTTTTTGTCGAAAAACAAGTTAGGGGCAAGGGATTAGGCACTGGCTTGGTAAAAATGGTTATAGAAGAAGCCAGGAAGCAGGGATGCTACAAACTCATAGCCACGAGCAGGCATGGAAGATGCCCTGTGCACGAGCTTTACAAGAAACTCGGATTCAAGGTGTACGGAAAAGAATTCAGGATGGATTTCTAACGAGACTAACAAGAGAACAGCCAGAAATTATTTTTTCAATGCAATCAGTATCTCGCATCTTTTGCAAACTTCTTTTGAGCACGGCTCTCCGCAGTACTGGCAGGCATTGATTTCTTTAACTTCAATTTCATCATTTATTTTCTCTTTTCTAACTGTTTCATCTTTCATATTGTAAATAGTCCTAAGGAAAAAGCTTATAATATTGTATTTTGTAGGGGAGAATTTCTTCTCGAACTTGTCAAGCATGTCTGCGTATTCCTTGCGATAAGCTCCTTCCCTGCAAGGGCAGTCGCCATAATTAACCGGGAACTTCATCATCCTTGAATAAGCAGTTGTTTCTTTTTCAGTGCAGAGGTATAAAGGCTTTACTCTATTGACAAATGACTTGTTAGCTCCTGCTCCAGTAATTGGCCCTTGCCTCTTGGCTAATTGCAAGTCATTCCTGAAGATGTTCATCACAAAAGCTTGGGCTTCATCATCAAGATTATGCCCTGTGCAGATGCAGTCAAAGCCCAGCTTCTTAGCATACTTGTTAAGCAAATACCTTCTTAGCACTCCGCATATTGTGCATGACGAATAACCAATCCCTTTCTTATGAACTGCTGACTCGATCTGAGGCAATGATTTACCAAAATCGTCCTTAAAGGATACCTCGTGAAGATTAATATTATACTTCTTGCAAACCTTCCTGATATTATCAAGATTTTTCTTGGTATAATTGCCAATCAATACATCAACAGTTATTGCCTCAACATTATAGCCAAGCTTTTTTAGCACATAAAGGCAGACTGTAGAATCCTTGCCCCCGCTCACAGCAACTGCAACCCTGTCCTTCTTTGAGAAGAGATTAAACTTGAGTATTGTCCTGATTATTTTTCTCTCAAAATAATTCATAAAGTGGTGATGACATAAGTTAGAACAGTAAATCGGCTTCTCGCATTTTAGGCAGTGCTTTTTCTTATCTTTCATAATGCTTAGAATCAATTTGCTGTTTTTAAAGGTTTAGAAAAAAGTTCAAAAAATTACCTGAAAGAAATAGAAAGAATTATTCTTCATCCCTTATCCTTCTTATCTTGCTTTTCAATTCTCTGGCTTCTCTCTCATATGCTTCCTTGTTATTGTTGAGCGCGTGCTCTTCCATCCTCTCGGTTATTTCCTTTATTCCGAGGACTTCTTCCATTAAATTTATTTCTTTCTCCACTTCTTCTTCCTGGGCTGTTTTCTCCTCGTAAACTTCTACTCTGGGAGGAGCTTCGACTTCTACTTCTGATTCACTCCAGTCTTCAACTCTTTTCTCTTTAAGCAACTCCTGCTTTGCCTCCTCAATGCTTAGTATCTTAGGCATCTCAAAGCTTATCTTAGTTTCTTTTGGCGCGCCCATAATCTCTTGGCTCTGGGTGATGGTTTTTCCTCCCTTGGCGTCAAACTTGACTTCCACATTCTCTGCTTCCTCAATCACTCTCTTAGTCCCGCCCACCATCCTGTTGGCTAGGAATATGAATATGTACTCATCCTTTACTCCAAAGTATATTTTTATGTCTTTTCCAATAAAGCTTTTGGACCTCTTGGCAAGCCTTGCAATCTCGCACACCAATTTCTCATTAACCTTTTGATTGGTCCCGTTATCTCCTAACTGCCTTGCTATGAGCTCTTCTGTGTCAAAGTCCCTGTCAATAGAGTATTCCTGCATATTGACTTCGCCTTTCTTTATCATTAGTGAGTTCATGTCAACAAAGAACTCATCCTTACCCATAACCTCCTTTTCAAAGCCATAATCAGGCAAGCCGAAAAAGCATTTTACAAGTATGGTTTTCTCATCATCTTCGCAGCGCGAATAAGCAATTGCACTCTGCCTTATCTTCTTCATCTTCTGCACTATCACGCCAGTACTAAAAGGAGGCTTAATGCCTGACTTATCCCTGTAAATGGCTGAGCGCGGAGAATAAAGCGAAGCCCAGACAAACTTCAATGCAGCACCAACATTTTCCTTGCCGCGAACATTCTGCACAATACCTTCATCATCCTCTGTGCTTAACAAGTAATTAGTGCTCCTGAACAATGTGACAAACGGGAAATCCCATTTTGAAACTATGCTGCTGGCATCTGCTCCTGGCTCAATGGTTAATGACTCATAAGCATCATAAAGCTCTGCTTCCAGCTCCTTAGGCAATGCTGACTTTGAGAAAAGCTCTGCAATCAAGGCATAAGCATCTGCAGGCTTCTCCTCCTTGATTATGCTCTCAACTTTCTGCCTGATATTATTCTCATCCAAGAAATCCTCAAAAGCCTGGCTGTTAACAACGAATGTTAAGGGAATATTAAGCCTTTTCTCCTTAATATTAGCCAAGTCTACTGCCCTGAAGCCGAGGTGCTGGACATCTGCCTGGTTCACATTGTTAAGAGTAATGACGTATCTAAGCATAACTACCCTCTTTCCCTGTCATATAATCTTATTTACCGCGTTTCTAATATATAAATTCTTCGCAGAAATTCAGTGCTAAAATCATCTTGGCCGCTCGCTCAGCACAGATTTTTGTTCGTTCGCTTCGCTCGCCCTTGGCCCAGACGATGATTTTGTCTCTAACTAAGAATTAATCTGCAAGACCATCCTTTCTCTTCTCCACAGATCTGTGGTCTTTCTTCACGATCTCCAGAATCTTCTTTCTTGTGAGAAGGATTTCCTGGGCTCCTGCATGTGAGATGTTTGATTCTGCATTGTTAATAGCCATTTTCAGGCAGAGCTCAAAAGGCTTCTTCATGATAAGGCCTGCTACGAGCGTGGCTGCAAATGCGTCTCCTGCACCTGTAGTCTCAACAACCTTTACCTCAGGTCTTGGGCGTACTTTGTAATAATAGCCGTCATGATAAGCAATTGCCCCGTTCTTGCCGTCAGTAATTGCAATTATTTGCGGGCCATAAACCAATAACTTCTTGATATTAACCTCAGGAGTGTTCATGCCTACTAATGACTCTGCTTCTTCCTTGTTCAACACAAGAACGTCGCTATACCTTAACAAGTCAATGGCTGTTTTAGTCTCCTTCTCCAGCAATGTAGCAGAAGGATTAAAAGCTATCTTGATGTTGTGCTGGCTGGCATAATTAGCAACCGCCTTCATAGCATTAAGGCTCTCGCCGAGCATTGAAGAGAGATAAAACCACTTAGTCTTGAGCAAGGCAGTCTTAATCTCCTTGTAGCTCAAATCATTATTGCATCCTTTGTAAACTAAAATGGTTCTGTCCTCTTCTATGGAGTCAAGTATTATTGAGAAACCTGATTCTGCTCCTCGCGGCCCAATAAAGCTAACCTTCTCCTTCTTCAGGTTGGCAAGAATCTTGTTGCCATTATCATCCCTGCCTATTTCCCCCAGATAAGCAGTCTTAAGACCAAGCCTGGCGCAAGTCACAGCAGCATTAGTTCCGTTGCCTCCAAAGCTTTCCATGTGCTTAGTTATGAGCATCTTGGTACCGACAGGGTAAGAAATGAATTCCCGATTGCCAGAGCGCGAGCGAATGTCAATGACATCAGATTGGTCTGTGTGGACAAAAATGTCCACTGTATTGCTGCCCATGGTTATAATGTCAAACATCTTAAATGAATTTACATGAGAGCATATTTATAAAATTTGTTATTCATTTTAATGATTAAGAACTTAGAAAAATTTATAACTTTGATGTGTTGAAACAACATTATGAAAAGAGTTTTTTGCTTTGCACTAGGGAATATCTGGTCTTGGACCAAGCTTAAAAATCGTGCTAGACTTATAAAATACGCTCAAAAACTTGATATTTTAGGAGTTGAACTTACCATGTCAACAAAAGAGGAGTTGCTCAGCTTCAAAATGACTGATGCTCAGAGGCAATGGCTGCGTAATCTTGATTATGTCAGCATCCACGCTCCTTTCAAGCTGGTCAGGAATTCAACAGATGAGAATGATTTGATTAAGCAGCTCGATTACATAAGGACCGTTTATAGGGAAGTTAACGCAAAGAATGTGATAATCCATCCTAATGATTTGCCAAATATTAAAATACTCTCAAAATATGATATGCATTTCTCCACTGAAAATCTGCCTAAAAAAAGGCATATCACTATCAAAAACCTCGAGAGAATACTTAAGAAATACAAAGGGATGGGATTATGCCTGGATGTAGCACACGCTTACTCTTGGTCTCGAAACGAAACAGAAAGGCTTATCAGGCACTTTAGGGATAACATTACTCAGATTCATTTTAGCGGTATGTACAAAGGAAAGGATCATGTCCCTCTACAGAGCGTTTCGCCAACCTTTCTTAAGTCAATCAGCAATGTAAAGGAATTAAACGTGCCCATAGTGATAGAAGAAGATATACGAATAGAGGATTTGGAGTTTGTAAAAAAAGAAATAAGTTATATTAAATCATTATTCTAACCATCCCAACTTTCTAAAATTAGAAGAATAAAGGTTTTATAATCCCTTTACCGGGTGGAACGGCTTGCCCCAGTCAACAGGAGCCTTGAGTTGTAGATACTGCTTGACTACTGTGTGCAGCCTGAATGCAGTCAGGTAGAGGTCTTGCCTGTAGCTCTTTATCTTATCAAGATAAAACCTTTCCCTAAACCACCTTTCAAAGAATGATAAGAACTTGCTATCCTTCCACTTATCGTCATAGTCTAATTGGAGCCAAGCCTCAACTCTAAGGATTACGTCTCCCTTGTTAGTGCTGAACTTCTGGCCTTTATGCATAATCTCAATCTTTTTCATGTAAAGCGTTTGCCAGTCAATCTTCAGGAAATACCTATAATAATTATTGCCTCTAGGAGTCTGGACTGTTCGCCACCAGATATGATGCTCTTTCTCGCCAGACTCTTTCATCCTGTCAAGATAAAGTGTTTCGAACTTGTCAGCGTCGCCATCAGCAGACTCGAAACCTTCATCAACCAGCCACTCATGAACAAGCTTGTAAAGGTTCTTCAGGTGGAACACTTCCTCATTCTCAATCTCAAACTTGGTAGCCAGGATATCCCTCGGG
This sequence comes from Candidatus Woesearchaeota archaeon, assembly GCA_016932315.1. Taxonomy (GTDB): domain Archaea; phylum Nanobdellota; class Nanobdellia; order Woesearchaeales; family SM23-78; genus SM23-78. Next base: position 42,171 of record JAFGDD010000008.1, on the reverse strand, counting down.
TCCCCCGGCCTTAATTTCGCAACTCCCATAGCCAGAACTTCTGTTAAGGAATTATTTAAATGTTTTGAAAAAAGTCGCCTTGGCCGTGAGCTCAGCAAATTTTTAGACTCAAATAATTTGAAGAAAATTTGTTCCTGCAGTTAAGCTTCGCTTCCTATTCGCTTCGCTCACCTTAAGGCCCAGGCGGCGACTTTTTTTCAGACTTTCGCTATGCATGAATCCAGAACAAACTTTAAATAAGACTTATGTTTTTGTTTTTCCTATGACTATCTATTCTCACAGCAGGATTTCGACTTTTGAGCAGTGCCCGCTAAAATTCAAGTATCAGTACATTGATGAGGCAGAGGTAGAGGTTGAAGGCACTGCAGAGGCTTTTCTTGGCTCAAGGGTTCACGAGGCTTTGGAGAAGCTTTACAAGGACTTGAAATTCCAGAAGATTAATTCTTTGCAGCAACTGCTAGACTTCTATAATTCTGAATGGGAGAAGAACTGGAACGACAACATCCTTATTGTGCGCGAAGAGTATGATAAGAATAATTTCAAGAAGATGGGTGAGAAGTTCATAACAGATTATTATAATCGCTATGCTCCTTTTGACCAGGCAAAAACTATTGGGCTTGAGATGAGAATTGAGATTAAGCTTGATGAGAAAGGAGAATACGTCCTCCAAGGGTTTATTGACAGGCTGGCCTCGCCAAAAGACGGGATTTATGAGATTCATGATTACAAGACAGCAAACACTTTGCCTACCCAGGATGATGCTGATACTGACAGGCAACTAGCCCTTTATGCCATTGCTGTGAAAGAGATGTTCTCTGACTGCAAAAAAGTAATCTTGATATGGCACTACCTTGCTTTTGACAAGGAGGTTAGGAGTGAGAGGAGCGAGGAGCAGCTCGGAGAGCTAAAGAAAGAAGTTATTAATGCAATAAAGCAGATTGAGAGCACAAAGGATTTCCAGCCTAATGAGAGCGCTCTTTGCAATTGGTGCGATTTCAGGAGTTTATGCCCAAAATTCAGCCACCTTGTAGAGCTGGAAGACAAGAAGCCAGAAGAGTTTCTTGCTGACGACGGAGTAAAGCTGGTGAATGAGTATGCAGTGCTCAAGGCAGAGGAAGATAGGCTGGCAAAAAAGATTGATGAGCTGAAGGAAAAGATTTTCAGGTTTGCAGAAGCAAAAAAGCTGGATAGGCTGTACGGCTCTGACGCAGCAGTCACTGTTTGGAAAAAAGACTGCTTAAAGTTTCCTGTAAAAGAAGATCAGTGCTACCAAGAATTTGTAAAGCTGCTAAAGCTGCAAGGATTATGGGATGATTTCAGCATCTTGGACAAGTACAAGCTCCAAAAAGCTTTTGAAGGGGGTCAGATAGATTTTGAGAAGATGAAAGAACTAGCCAGGTTTGCGAGCAAAGAAATGGTTAAAAGGCTTTACCTAAGATTCACCAGGGCTAACTGAGTATGTTATTATAATTCTGTTGGATAGCTGAGCAATCTCGTCTTTAACCAGCTGGTATGCTTCTGGGCAGGCTTTTGCATCATTAATAGGCCCTTTGCCAGGCGCGCTCTTAAAATTAATTATCTGGGTGTGCGTGCATCCCTTGACCTGATAATATTTTGCCCCTGAAAGCTTGGTGGAATCCAAAGGCACTATGATGTCTGTGTTTGAGAATAGTTTCTTCTGTTGCTCACGCATATCCTCTGTGAGAACCGGAAGGTCAAACAATAATGTTTCGTTGTCAAGATTATAAGTGCCTATGCTTACCATCTTATTCCTGTAGCTAATGTCTTCTTTGTCAAGGCTTTTTATGAAATCACTGTCAGGCATCATCTGCTCAACCTCTAAAGTCCTGCCTGTGAATATGTCAAGAAGCATAAGGATTATCTCTGACCTGGTGAAGTCATTGAATCCGTAATGAGGAGTTGCAAGGGTGATGAGCTTCTTTACATGGCCTCCTCCTGCTTCTGCAATATACTGCCTTGAAACCAGCCCGCCCATGCTATGCGCCAATAATATAACCTGGTCAGAGTCTGTGCACTGCAAGGTAAGATCAATAATGGGCTCAAGCTCCTTTGCATAATCCTCAATGCCTTGATTCTTGTTCTTTTCAGTATAATACTCTGCACTCACGCTAATAGATGAAGGCCATTTCTCAGGGCATATCGAGTTATCGCTGGCACTATCAATTGCTCCCTTGTAAGCTGCCACCCCTTCCTCCTGCAAGGTTAAGGCGTAATCAGAAAAATCAACAGCCTTGCCCATCCAGCCGTGCACAAGTATTATAGGATACGCAGATGAAAAATTCTTGCCATCAGTATTGTTAATCACAATGACGGATTGTTCCTGCTTCTTCACAACAACCCACACTATCAGGAATATAAGAAGAGCAATGATTATGAGCTGATTGATTCTTTTCATTAAGCAATGAGTTTTCAGCCTTTCTTTTAAATTTTTTGCATGCTGAAAGGAATGATTAGGCCAGAAGGCATGCTTCAATCTCAAGGATTTTCACCAACAATTCTTTTCGTCTATTTTGTCGTCAATAATTTTTCATAGCAAAATATATATACTAGCTTAACCAAGAAAACATAAGTCCTTGCGGGACTAACGCCTTTTATTCTTTTGGCGCGACGAGTTAAAAAAACAAGAGGAAAAACTAGTCCATTGCGGCCTTCAGGGTTGCGGAGCTGATTTCACACTTGGTTAGAATTGACATATTATTGCCGGTTGCGACTTTCTTTGCCATCATGGGCGGCTTAGCTTTTATGAGTAGCCATTCAAGTATAGGCTTACTCTTGCTAAGAGCAGGTATGTTTGCAGCAGGCATAAACATTTTTGTGTCATTATTCTATGCAGTGCTTGCATATGAATGATTGGCGCGGATTATTGCATCAGGAGGGCAGCGTTCTTTGAGATATTCGGCTAGCGGTTACTATGCTCTCTTTTATTTGAGTCTTTATTTATTACCATGACCTTAACGTTGCTGTCATGCATAAGCCTTAGATAGATCACTTTATTGATTGTTTGGTTTGTTCCATCTTCACATAGGCTGGCTGCACTTAGCAGATTCGCTGTTCCGATCACACTTTTGGGCAAATCTTTTTTTTCATATCCTTCTTTCATGAGCAGATAATTATTTCTCTCATGCTCTTGCAGTTTTTTTGCTAATTCATCCAGCGATTGGTTTGCATAATTGGTTTCCGGCTTTGTGTGGTCGTAATCAAATGGATTATTCTCTTGGTGATATCTGATTCTCACATCTTCTATCTGTTCGTTGCGCCTGATAATATCAACTTGATAGTAGCCGCTTGGTTTTTGCACCTGTTGTTTTGCGCCCAGCCTGTATGCTGTCATGCTGCTTCCGCAGATTAATGCGCCGATTGCTACGGCACCAGAGATTATTTTGCTGATTTTGTTCATGTTAACACCTCATAATGTTACTTCATGATAATAGTATCATAAAGCTTATATATTAATTTATGTTGTAAAGATATTTACAACAATGGACTTGAAGAAACTAGAATCCCTTGGCCTATCACGAAATGAGGCAAGAATATATCTCTCACTGCTGTCATTAGGAGAAGCGCAGGCAGGAAGAATAAGCAAAGCAGCCCAGATGAACAGGCCAGCAACATATGATGCGCTTGACCGCTTGATGGAGAAAGGGTTGGTGAGCCATTACTCATCAGCAAACAGGAAAGTCTTCAAGCCCGCACACCCTAACGTGTTTAACGAGCAGCTCAAGGAGCGGAAAGAAGCCATTTCTGATGTGCTTCCTGAACTGAATGCTCTTTTTAATTCTTCAAAAGCAAAAGAAGGGACAGAAATTTTTGTAGGAAGAAAAGGCATAAAGTCAATACTCAATGATGTGCTTCTTTACAGGAAATACGTGGCTTTTGGATCTTCAGGCAAGTTTCTTGAGATAATGAAGCACGATTTTGTAGCTTTCCAGAACAGGAAGAGGGAGCTAAGGATTGATTCTAAGATAGTGCAGGCAGAGTCAGCCAGAAAAAACATTGAGTTGAGGAGAGTTGCCTATGCAAGCTTTAAATACCTGCCCGATTCATTAGCCCTTCCAGTTACAATTATAGTATACGGAGAAAAAACCGCCATTTTTAGCTGGGGTGACACGCCGATGGCAACACTTATTACGAGCCAACCAGTATCAAAATCATTCCAGCAGTATTTCCAGGAATTGTGGAAGATGGCAAAGAATTGATAGTAGAAAAAATTTTTCATAATCGTAACATTTAAATTCTAATAATTCCTAAAAAATAGTATAATATTCATAATCGACGATAAGAAATGAATGCGCCTTATTTGCAGGAATTCAAAAAAATTTCTGGCTTTACAGTGTGGATAGTGGACGGGACTTACATAAGGGACAATATAGATATTGAGTTCACCAATTTTGGCCAGCACCTAAGGTTTGATTTCATACCTGACAACGAGTTCTGGATTGACAAGGAATACGCGCCAGGAGAAGAGCACTTCTTCATAACTCACATGTTAGCAGAGCACAGACTTATGACTGGAGGAAAGAGCTATGATGACGCCCTTGACGAGGCAGACAGGGAAGAGCTAGATGAGAGGATGAAATCAAAGAAGATGATGGAGATAAAAAATCAGGGCTTTGAAAACGATATTATTCAACTGGTTCACAAGGAATTGCTTGCAGAATACGGCGATGTCAATGTATGGATTGTGGATGGTGAGCTTGTGAGGAGCGCCTTGTACATATGCTTCACAGAAGGAGGCCATGACAAGGTCTATGCCTTTGTGCCAGAGAACGAGATATGGATTGATGACGATTTAAGCCCTGAAGAGAGGAAGTTTGTTCTTTTGCACGAATTATACGAGAGAAATTTGATGCTTAAGAACTGGAGCTATTATGTTGAGGAGGAGCAGCAGTTAAAGCACAGGAGAGGTAACAGGTTTAAGTCAGCGCACACAGCAGCCAGCGCGCTAGAGCTGGTGTGCAGGAAGAACCCTGCGATGCTGGAAGAGAAATTCAACGAGGAAGTAGAGAAGGCTAGCAAGAAGGTGCCACTCCTCGTCGCCAGCAAATGAACCTGTAGTAGTTAGTTCTTTACCTTTGCTCCATTTTTCATAAAGCTTATAAAAAAGCAGTTATATGGATTGGGATCTATGAATAGAAGGGACTTTATGAAAGCATCTGCAATGCTCTCAGCAGGATTAGTTCTTGATCCCCAAATATTAGTGCCAGAGCATTTAGAGCAAAAAGTTTTGGTTAACATTCCTTCTTATGAGTTAAAGCTCTTCAATTATGTGGGTAACAAGCTCAATGAACAATTTACTTTTATGGTTGGTGTTGGTCGAGGCAGGTATTGGCGGAAACCAACTCCTATAACGACTGGACAAATCATTGATAAGCGTCCTATGATTCATTTCTTTTTTGAGCATGATAAGCCTGAGCGCGGAGCCAAAAAGGGAGAAGTTATGTATGATACATGGACATTTGATGATCAAGGCAATTCATTAAAGCTGCCAATGCCTTATGATAAGATGCGAGGTTTAGGAACCCTGATGAAGATGCCTTCTGGCTATATGAACCCAGGATATGTGATTCATTCAACAAGTGACGCATTCACCATTGGCCTACCTTGCTCTAACGGCTGCATAAGAGTGGGTATAGATGACATGCTAAGACTTTACGACTTAGTAGCGCCCGACGCAAAAAAGAAAGGACCTCGCGAGCAAATTCCTCTTAAGAGCCCAATACCGTTGGAAACGCTTTATGATGTGGTTGAAGTAAAGGAGAATAAGCTATTGCTGCATGCTGATATTTACAATAAAGAAATAGATTATTTTAAAGAGTTCCAAACTAGGCTTGTGGAAAGCCATATATTCCAATCATTATCTCATGATTCCGTAGAGAAAATTTTTGATCTTGAGAAAGTGAAAAAAGAGATTGCTGACAGCCAGGAGCAGTTCAAAGATGCTCACAAGAAGATTCTCCTTACATTAATCAAAGAGTTCCCTAATAACTATCCTGATCCAGAGCTCAAGACAAGGCTGCATAGAACTTACAAGCTTAAAGACTTTTTCAAGCCTGAAACCTAGAAGAACCTCATAATCCAGGATTTTTTTCTCGGAGTGAATGCGTGCCTTATACTTTTCCTGTTAAGGAATTTTTTTAATTCATCCTCAATGTTAGGGTTTTCAAAAGCCTTTTCTTTCTCCCTGAAATGCTTGGTGTGATGATAGCTCCTGCCGTTTTTGGTGCTGAACTTGTGCTTCTTGTGCAATAGCTCATGGTACATGATATAATCCAGCAGTTCCTCTGCTTGCTTATCATCCTCCCTTGCCTTGAAGATGCTAGATATTGTCACCATGTTGGCTCCATACTCATAAGTGCCTAGCTTTGAAAAGCTGTTACCACCCCATTTAAGGTTGGGCTTGTCAAGCATGCCATAAAAGTATTTCTCATTGACGCGGTTAAAGCTCTGCTCTAAAACAGGATCACTCTCAGTAACCTCTGAATAATCCCCGATGCTCTTAATGAACTTGTTGTACAAGTCAATATTAATAGTGTTTTTCTTCTCCTTGTAAACCTTGAGCAGCAATGACTGGATTAATCCTATCTGGATTTCACTGCCAACCTTCTTCCATTGCCGTGAAAGGCTGAAAGTCATTGAAAAGGCAGTGTACTTGACATTTGCGTTGTAAGCATTGAAAGCCCTAGAATACTTGACGACCATTTGCCTTGATGATTTTTTCTCAGGGAACAATTCAGAAAATGCGCGTTCAGCAAGGTTCATGATGATGTGAACTGCTGGTTAGGCTTATAAAAATTTCTAATTTAATGGAATAAACGCAAAAGCATATAATATAGCACAAGTTTCCTAGTATTCATGGGTTATGAACAATTCAAGATTAAGAATTTTGACCGATGGGGGTTATACCTTCATGAAAAACAGTTCCCTTATATTGGAAGATGCTATGCCTGGGCTATTAGGCCAGAGGCTGACAAAGTTTCTGACATGAATCTTGATGAGAGAGAAGAACTATTCTCAACGATTATTCCGTTATGGGAAAAAGTAATCAGCGAGATTTACGGAGAGATAAGGCCGAATATTGCAATATTTGGCAATGAAACCCCCCACCTTCACGCTCATCTGATACCAAGGTTTTATTCTCCAAGAAAATTTTATGGAATCGAATTTATAGACCCAAACCCAACAGGAAATTATGCTCCTTATCCTAAAAAAAACATCCCTCTTGAGGTACTTCTGAAAATAAGGGATGATATTAAGGCGAAAATATAAAAATTTTCATTATCAAAAGGGTTATAAACCATTAATGAGTCCGCCAGACTATAATGCTTATGATGTGATGATTTTCATGGATAAAATAATGCTTGAAGACTTGGTGATGCGTGAGCAGAAGAACGGCTATTTTTGCGCCCTGGCATCCATGCAAAGCTATATATTTTATCTTACTGGAAGAGAAGTTTCCCAGGAAAGATTGTTCGATATCAGTTACAATGCTGAGAAGCATCTCCAGAGCATTGAGCATGACGGAATACTTAAGCAGCCTGACGAAGGCTGCGGCACTACAGGAATAATAGCCATAGCAAAGGAAGTCGGGCTTAAAGGATTTATCAAGAAGAATGCTTCTCTTGACGAACTTAAATATTTTTTGCAGAACAAGCTGCCTGTTCTTGTCAACTGGCAGTATCTCAGGCCAACAAAGGATGACAACTTGGTCGGGCATTATTCAATCATCAGAGGTTTTGAAATGCTAGACAACAGAAAGCATAAAATATTTGTGGCTGATCCCGGCGCCAAGATTTATGGCAATCAATCATTTTATTATGCTCTTGATTACGATGAGTTCAATAAGCGGTGGTTTGACCCTGTTCCTTCTGACAAAGGCTGGATGGCTGTTTTCTTTAATGACAGGATAAAAAAGCCTTCAAGAATACCTTTCAGCGGAAGGTATCTCTGATATGTGATGAGTGATGCATCTATTCTGATGGGCTCGTATAAAACAGATTCAAATAATAAAAACAGGTTCCTATTATTAAAACAGGCTCAGATAATAACTAAGTGAATTGGTGTGTGTTGAAAAAGTGCGCGTCACCCGCCACCGTTGCCGACGCCAAAAGGCTAGGCAAGGCGGTTGCTCGGCGGGGGTTACCCCTTCGGGGTGCAGAGTAGAGCACTTTTTCGAAATTTTCAACAGAGCCTAAGTGAATTGATAATATTTATATACTCCTTTACCCTTCTCTATGATTATGCTAAAAGAGGTGTTTGTTTTTCCTACTTATGAGTTTGACAAGTCTTGCTACAGGTTTTTTTGCGTTGTCGCAGACATAGGCGGAACTAATTCTTATTTTGCTGTTTTTGGCGTTAAGAGCGACGTGCATTATGACCTGCTCTACAAGCATTACATCCCAACGAAGGAGATCTCTGAAATCCATCAGCTGCTTAATGAAATTCTTAAGCAGTCTTATGAGCGCTTCGGGATTGAGATTAGCCGCTGCTGCATCTGCGCCGCAGGACCTGTTTCCAGGAAAAGAGACCATATCAGGCTAATGAATGCAGGGCTTGAAATAAAGAAATCAGAAATCCTCTCAAATACTCTGCTTGCTCATGTTGGGTTGATTAATGATTTCGAGGCTATTGGCTTTGGGCTTGACTGCCTGGATTTCAGCAAGGACATTTTTTCTTTGAAGCCTGATGTTGCAGGGGTTTTCGGCAACACCAGGGCTGTCATCGGAGCAGGAACCGGGCTGGGCATGAGCATTGCTTATTACAACCGCCACAAGCACCTTTATGTTCCTTTGCCGTCTGAAGGAGGGCACATGGATTTTGCTCCTTATGGCGATGATGACAGGGAGTTGCTGGAGTTCCTGAAAAAGAAACACTCCTTAAATTTCCAGCCAGAATACGAGATTTTATTGTCAGGCAGAGGCTTTGGCAACATATATGATTTCCTGAGAAGCAAGAATAATGCGGCGGTTACAGAACTTGTTAAGAGAATTGATTCTGCGAACGGCGATGAGAAGTTTGAATTGATAGATTCTGGTTATGGCAAGGATGAGCTTTGCACCAAGACCATTGACTTGTTCGCAAAATATTATGCAAGGGCTGCCAAGAACCTTGCATTGGTGTCAGAGTGCTACGGGGGATTATTCCTTGACGGCAAAATTGTGCTGAAAAAACTGGCTGCTTTCAAGGACAGCAGGTTCATTGATGAGTTCCACAAGCACGCAAGGGAAGAAGCTCTCCTGAGAAAAGTCCCTGTCTTTGTGATAATGAACACAAACATTGGGCTTTACGGCTGCTGCAATGTGATAACCAACTTCTACAATTTGTTGTAAATGTTGCAATTTCCGGGATCTGTTATGAGAGAAAACCTGCTGTAAGAAAAATGTTGATGCTCTGCTTATTTAGAAATCTTACACATGCACAGGATACCTGAGTATGGCTGCAATTCCGCCCATTTCCTTGAGCTGCACTCCTTCCCTTGTTTCTGTGGATATTACTTCTGTCTTGGTGCCAAACTTTTGGGCTTCCTTGTCAAACTCGTCCATCAGCTTGTCATCAACAGTTTCTGATAATAGCAAGGTGTCCACTGCTCCCATTGCAAGGCAGTCCCTCACATATTTTTCTCCATAGCTGACCATTTCCTGCCTTGTAGCGAGGAGGTTAAAGAATTTCTGGACAACAACCTTTTCCTTTGCAACTTCTTCCTCAGCCAGTACATCCTGGCTTTTCTCCAATAATTCCTGCAACCCGAATTCGTCAGTATAAGATAAGTCCTTGACAGCAATTACTTTTGCCTGTATGTCTCCTGTCAGGTAGCCGTGAGTGACGAACTCATTAGTAGTGGTGCTTGGTCCTCCTATTAGTATTCCTTTCAACTCTTTCGTGTAAAGGAACTGCTCTTTCATGTAATCAGCGATTTTCTTGTAATGATCCTTTATCGCAATCTCTCTTAATCTTGCAAACCTCGGAGCTGATTGTCCTCCTGCCCTTATCTTTCCAGGAACTTCTGAGTGAGTGCTTTGTAAAGGAACAATAGTCTTGCCTTTCAATAATGCAATGGTAGCATCCCTCCTGTCAAGCACTACCAAGCCGTAAACTTCTTCGTGTTGCACCATTTGCTGCAAAGGTTCAAGCACAAATTCCTTGTCGCAGCGATAAATACGGATGTTAAGAGGCACTGGCGGCTCAAGACTCCAAACCTTAAAATCCTGCTGGCCCTCGCGCTCAGCAACGTTGCCAGAGAAAACAGCCAAGCCGTTCGGCGGGGTCTGCTTGAAGAGCTTCAGGTGCTGAACCATTCTTTCCAATGAGCTGATAACATTATTCCTTGTCTGCGCGCTCTTGATGTTGGAAGCAGTTCCTTGCTCCTGCTGGAGATGATTGATAATCTTGTTAAGGTCATAGCCTGCCGGGACGTAAACAGACACAAGTTCAGTATGCCTACCTCTATGATGCTCAAGTTCCTTTATTATGTGCTTGAGCTTGAGCTTTTCCTTTGCACTAACCTTTACCTGGTCTTTCTTGTCATCTGCCATGATAAATCACGTATTAAGTCAAAATAAGACCGTCGAAGCCTTTGTTTGCAACATTTGCATCAGCAAATTTGCAATGGCTGAGACGAGCGCTAGTGAGTAGGGCTTATTTTGACAACATATTATTAGTTTATTTACAAGAGTTTTTAAAAGTAGTGTTTTGTGCACTTATTTCACAAACTCCACTCCTTCAATTCCCTTGAATGCATTGTCGCCTGTTAGAAACTTTATGTTGCGCATTCTTGCAAGAGTGTACCCGATGCAATCAGTATAGGACAGCTTTTTCTTCCGATTGGCATATCTGAATATGTTGGCCTTCTTGATTACTTCATCACTTATATCAATTGCCAGGTCTCTGAAGAATTCATAATGTGCATCAGCAATTTTTTCGCTGATATCTTTAAGAGTGATATAGTGTAGTTCCATTAGGTTGAGCAGCGTTGTTATGATGGTAGAGCCTTTCATGTAAGGCTGATAATTCTTGTTTCCATTTATAGCTTCGATAAAAGCATAGGTGTCAAAAAAATATGTCTTTGAATTAATAGACTTTAATCCCATCCTTTTCTTGCCTCGTCCTTCATTGCCTGAGCGCTTCTCTTGAACTTCAAGCTGCCAAAAATAGGCGTAAGGTCAGTTTTTTTCACCACGTCAACAAATATTTTCTCATTTGGCTTTAATCCGTGCTCCTCAACAAAGCTCTTCGGGAACACCCCGCCAATAGAGTTGCCCCATTTTCTTAGCATTATCTCGACCGCCATGCAAATCACCTTAAAAATAATTATATTTATGTTATATTTATGTATAACTAATATTTAAGGCTTTGCATTTATTCATAGTAGAAACACTGATTAATAAAATGCTAGCATAAAAATCCGGGGTTTCTCCGCTCAAAACGTATTTTTAGCAACATTTAAAAGATTACACTGATTATTGCTTTTTAATGGCAAAGCTAGCTGATTTGCGCAAAAAGAACCTTGAACTGGCGAAGAAGGCAGTTCGGCAGAGCGTTAGTCCTGACTTGTTCATAATCAATGCTGCGAATAATATTGATGAGTTGCAGAAGATAATTAATACTCTGAGCAAGAGGCTCAGGGAATGGTATTCTCTTTATTTTCCTGGCTTGGACAAGAAGATTGCTGACCATGAGGTTTTTGTCAAGCTTGTTTTGAAAGAGGACAAGAAGGCTTTGCAGAAGGAATTAAAGCTGGCTGATGAGATGGGTTTTGATTTTGAAAAAAAAGATATTGAGCCAATTCTTTCAATGGCAAGCATTATTGCTGACATGGGAAGGGAGAGCAAATTATTAGAAGATTACCTTGAGAAGACTATGAAATCATACTGCCCTAACCTTGCAACACTGGCAGGTGCAGGCATTGGTGCAAAGCTATTATGCGAAGCAGGCAGCCTAAAAAGGCTTGCAATGATGAGGAGCAGCACAATACAATTATTAGGAGCAGAAAAAGCCTTGTTCAGGCACATAAAGACAGGTGCCAAGCCCCCCAAGTACGGCTACTTATTGCAGCACCAATTAGTGCAGAGGGCAAAGCCAAAGGATAGGGGAAAGGCTGCAAGGGCAGTTGCTGACAAGATATTCCTAGCTGTAAGGGTTGATTATTTCAAGGGTAAGTTTATTGCTGACAAATTATTGCAAGAATTAGAGGTGAGGTTCAAATGAAAATAAGCAGGCATGATAAACTCTTATTGTTTGAGCAGGAATTCCTTGCATTGGTGATAGTCATAATACTTGGGTTTGTGTTTTACTGGCTTAAGCAGGAATCATTATTTTATCTCATTACTTTGCTAATAGGCTTTTTATTGTATTTCTGGATGATTTACGAGGAAAAGATTCACAGGGACCACAAGAAGCATGATTATTTCGAGCACACTTCAAGCTACATCATCCTCGGCCAGACAGGCATAGCATTAAGCCTCTTATTCAATTACTTAAGAATTGATTTCCTGGTCATAATAACCTTGCTGATAAGCGTGATAATGTACAGCGTAAGCCTCAGCAGGATAATCCTTTACAAGATGGTGTTCAGATAATGGAAGAAATAAAAAAATTCAATGTTTACGAGGAGAAGTGGAATAGGAGAGCTATTTATACAAAGAACCTAATGCCTGGCATAGCATTCTTCGCAGAAGAACTAGTAAAAGAGAATGGGGTTGAGTACAGAAGCTGGGATGTGACTAGGAGCAAGCTTGCCGCTGCTATAAAAAAAGGAGCATCCCAGATAGGCATTAAGGACAAGGATATTGTGCTTTACCTTGGCGCTAGTCACGGCTACACGCCAAGCTTTGTCTCAGACATGGTGGATAGTGAAGGATTTGTTTTCTGCCTTGACGTCGCGCCAAGAGTAGTGAGAGACCTTGTTTTTGTTTGCGAAGAGAGAAAGAACATGGCGCCAATACTCGCAGACGCCAACCACCCAGAAGAATACAAGAGCCTAATCACTCCGCAGGTTGATGTCGTCTACCAAGACATTGCTCAAAGAAACCAAGTAGATATTTTCCTAAAGAATTGCGATGCATTCCTGAAAAAAGGAGGATTTGGATTACTAGCAGTAAAAGCCAGAAGCATAGACGTCTCAAGGAATCCGCGGGAAATATTCAAGGAAATCCGGTTAAAGCTTGATAAGAGCATTATGACAGTAGTTGATTACCGAGAGCTAGACCCATTTGAGAGAGACCATGCATTCTTTGTGTGCAAGAAGAAATGATGTTGTCAAGATAAGACCGTCGAGCCCAGCATATGCAACTCAAAAGCTTTGCTTTTGTTGTGCATGGCGAGACGAGCGTTAGCGAGTAGGGCTTATCTTGACTGATAAAAAATACGAACTGATGAAACATGAAAGGACTACTTCTTCTTAGCTCAGGCATTGACAGCCCTGTTGCTGGCAAGATGATTATTGAGAAAGGCGTTGAAGTAGTTGCCTTGCACCTTAGGATGCATGATAATGATAAAGAAGATAATAAGGTAATAGAGCTTGCAAAGAAGATTGGCATTAAGAGATTATTCTTCGCAGACATCAGAAAAGCGCATAATGCTTATCGCGAGAACTGCAATCCAAGGCTTACATGCATTTTCTGCAAGAGAATGATGCTCAGGGTTGCAGAGAAATTTGCTCAGAAAGAAAAATGCGACTTCATAATAACAGGAGAGATTCTTGGGCAGGTAGCCAGTCAGACTCTTGATAACATGGCAGTAATCCACAAAGCAGTCAGGATGATGACTTTGCAGCCATTATTAGGCTTTGACAAGAACGAAACAATAAAGATAGCAAGAAAAATAGGCACTTATGATTTGTCAATCCAGAAAAGCCCTGGTTGCGCATATCTATCGCAGAATCCTGCAACGACTTCCAAGATTGAGAAAGTAGAATACGAGGAGTCAAAGATTAATGTTGATGAGCTGGTAGATCATAGTATAAGAAGCAAGAAGGTTATTTTCTGACGAGTCAGTTACCATTATTGTTTGGATTGATTGGCAGCTTTATCATGTGCTCTGTTACTGTTTTGAGAAGCAGCTTGGTCTCTGTTCTCTCAACAAAATCATATTTCTGGACTTGCTTGATAAAGGCGTCTGCGCTCCTCCTATCCTTGAACTTGGCGATTATTGTAGCGTCAAACGGTCCTGTGTTATCGTAGACTGCAAAAACATTCGGGTGCTTTGCAATTTTCTCCTCTACTTCAGAGAGCTTTCCCTTGGATACGCGCACGTCCATTATGATTTGCATGTCGTAGCCTATGAAAGAATACTTTACCCCAATAGTGTACTTTGCGATGACTCCTGCCTTTTCAAGCCTCTTCACCCTGTTCATCACAGTAGCTACAGAAACTCCTACCTTGCCAGCTAATTGCCTGTAGGAGTACCTTGCATTGTCAATCAGGTTGTTGATTATCTTCTTGTCAATACCATCAATCTCAACTTCAGAATGCTTCATCCTCCCACCCTCAATCCCAAAAAACCAAACTGAACGTTTGTTTGGTCTTAATATTATTTTTTAGCTGAAAATTAAACATTTATTTAAATTTATCCTTTTTATTAAAAAATTTTATAATAAAAATGCCTAAAATTATTTATATGTATTTCCGGCTGTGTTGTAACATGGAGCAAGAGGTGATTTCTGATGCAAGAGGAATTTGATAACAAAGATTGGAACATAAAGAATTATGGCTTTGAAGACATTGATGACCTTATTCATACGCTGCGCAACACGCCAGAGATAAGGTTTGTCAGATTCATAACAGCAGACATGCTAGGCGAGAGAGAGTGCAGCTTCACAGTGCCAGCTGGCGAGGTTGACAAGAAATCATTAAATAAAGGGTTTGACGCAAGCTCGCTTTACCCAGAAAGAATAAAAGAGAGCGATAAGCTGGCTTCTTTTGACCCGAACACTGCGAGAGTCTTCCCGGTTGTTTACAATACCAAGACTCCTGGCTTTGAAAGGAAGTGGAAGGAACTCATCATTTTTGGCGACATAATAGACCCAGAGAATGGCGAGTATGTTTATGACTCAAGGACCAAGCTTAAAAAAACACTTGCAAGAGCAAAACAAGTTGCAGGAGCAGACACAGTCAATGTTGGTCCAGAGCTTGAGTTCTTCCTGTTCAAAGCAGATGATGAAGGAAATCCATTGATAATTGATGATAAGCCCGTGTTAATTGATGAAGGAGGATACTTTAAAGGAGGAAAATATGGGATTGTAAGAAAGGAAATACAACTTCTAATGTCAGAAATGGGTTATAGGTTTGAATACGACCATCATGAAGCAGCTCCAAGCCAGCACGAAGTTGATGTGCACTACATGAATGCATTAGATATGGCAGACTTCATGATGCTTTACAGGTATGCTGCAAAAAGAGTAGCCAATGCCCACGGATTATTTGCCAGCTTCATGCCCAAGCCAGTTATTGGAGTTAATGGCAGCGGAATGCACGTCCACCAGTCATTGTTCAGCAAAGAAGGAAACAAGATTGAAAAAAACCTTTTCTATGATAAAGATGATGAGCATGAATTGTCAGAAACAGCTTACCAGTACATGGCAGGATTAATGCAATATGTTCCTGAGATTACAGCATTCCTTAACCAATGGACTAACTCTTACAGAAGGCTAGTGCCAGGATTTGAAGCGCCAGTATATATTTGCTGGGACCCGCAGAACAGAAGCAACCTGATAAGAAAGCCAGAATACGAGCCAGGCCATGAAAAAGCAGCAAGGCTAGAATTAAGAAGCGCAGATCCAGCAGCTAATCCTTACCTTGCATTATCCATGATGATAAGCGCAGGACTCAAAGGAATAGAGCAGAAACTTGCAAAGCCAATGCCTAGCAACCTTGATGTTTATCACATAAGCCAAGAGGAGAGAGAAAGGCTTGGAATCAAGAGTCTGCCAGCTAGCCTTGAACAAGCTGTTAACCTTGCAGAGAAGAGCGAGCTAGTAAGGACCGTTGTTGGCGAAAGATTCCTATCAGACTTTGTGAGGATAAAAAGAAAAGAACTTGCGAAAAGCAAGGCTTATAGCAAAGAATTATTGCCAGATGATTCAAAGCTTTCAAGATACGAAACAGAGCAGTTGCTGCCGATACTATGAATTGAAAAAGTCGCCTTGCTCACCCCGGTTGGGGCAACCCCCGAGCAAGCCACCACGCACCTTAAAATTTTTAATAAAAATTTTTGCGGTGCAGCGGCTGGTGGCGGCAACTTTTTTTAAATCATAACTAAAACTTATTTCTCAATGCAAGCCTTTATCAGTCCGTAGAACAATGGCCCTGGCTTTTCCAGCTTGCTCTTTAGCTCAGGGTGTGCCTGGGTTCCTACGAAGTACTTGTGCTTTTGTTTTGGCAATTCTATGAACTCAACTAGCTTTCCGTCTGGACTCATGCCTGAGAAGATCATGCCATTGTCCAGCAAGCCCTTGTGATACTCAGGATTTACCTCATACCTGTGCCTGTGCCTTTCAGAAACCTGTTTTTGCTTGCCGTAAAGCTCCCATATGATTGTTTTTTCTTTCATAACAGCAGGATAAGCTCCGAGCCTCATGGTTCCTCCTTTGTCGGTTATTTTTTTCTGCTCAGGAAGGATGTCGATGACTGGCTCTTTTGTGTCAGGAGCCATTTCAGCATGATTAGCATTCTTTAATCCGCAAACATTCCTAGCGAACTCTACTGTTGCTAATTGCAAGCCTAAGCATATTCCAAGGAAGGGCATGTTGTTTTCCCTGCAATACTGTATGACTTGGATTTTGCCTTCTACTCCGCGAGAGCCAAAGCCACCAGGAACAATAACTCCATTAATGCCTTTCAATAGGTTTGATGCGTCTTCTTGATTTTTTACTTTTTCAGTATCAATCATTTTGATGTGAATTTTTGCTTTCAAATTCGCACTGCAATGCCTCATAGCCTCGACAATGCTGGCATAGGAGTCTTCAAGCTTTGTATACTTGCCGCAGATGGCAATGTTTACTTCCTTGTCAAGCTTTGCAAGGTTGCCAACCAGCTGCTTCCATTCAGGCTTCACCCCTGAATTAATTCCTAGCTTTTCCTTTATAATCTCATTAATGCCTTCTTCTGAGAAGATGATAGGAATCTTGTAGACAGAATCAACATCCAATCCTGTGATGACTGCTTTCTTTTCAATGTCGCAGAAAGTGCTTATCTTATCCTTTATCTTTTCATCAAGGTATTCAGAGCACCTGCCGATAACAATGTTAGGCTCAATGCCTCTCTCCCTTAGCAAAGCAACAGATTGCTGGGTCGGCTTGCTCTTCTGCTCATGAACATTTGAAGGAATAGGAATATAAGTGAGATGGGCATACATAACCTTGTCTTCTCCTATGTCGCGCTTTAATTGGCGGCAAGCCTCAACGAACAACTCATTCTCAATATCACCAATAGTTCCACCGATCTCTATGATTACAACGTCAGCGTCTTCCTGATTGGCTATGTCATAAAAGATTTGCTTGATAAGGTCAGTAACGTGAGGGATGAGCTGGACAGTCTTGCCAAGATAATCCCCTCTTCTCTCCTTAACCCTGATTTGCTCATAAACCTTGCCCATGGTCACACTCCAGCCGAACTTGCAAGTAACTCCAAGGAATCTTTCATAATGGCCGAAGTCCATGTCAACTTCTCCGCCGTCGTCAAGAACAAAAACTTCTCCGTGCTCAGTAGGATTCATAGTGCCAGGATCAACATTAAGGTAGCCGTCGCACTTGATAGGAACCACCTTCAAGCCAGCATTTGTTATGAGATTTCCAATGCTCGCAGCAGCAACTCCTTTGCCCAAGCCAGAGAGAACGCCGCCTGTCACAACAATGAATTTCTTGTTGCTCTTCTTCTTATCAGGCATAACTATAAAGTTGGAATGCTATTTATAAATTTTTGTGAAAATGATGCGAAATCTTAATTAAGAGAAAATTATTTTTTACATATAGACAAGGCATATGTGTTGTGAGCATCAGTGTAAGTTTTTATATTTGAGAAGAAATACGAAAGCATTTTTATAAAACCAGATTTGCTGTACTTATAAGAAATGGCTGTAACTATTAAATCACCTGATTTGAAATGAATACGCCTTCCCAAATGGTTTAAGAGCTTATCTTTTTTCACTACATAAAACATTTCTACTCTTGAATTCTTGAATCGAGCGCCATATTTAACTTCTGATGGCTTCAAGCCAATCTGCTTAATAACATGAATGAGGAATTTATCCAATAGCTTGTTCTTGTACGGCTGCGATAAATTTTTTCCATGATCACTAAGACCATTTCCAATGATCAGAACATCGTTCTTTTCCATGCTTTTCTTTATGCCGTGGAGTAAGTCTTTACCTTCAAAATTACCCAAAGTATTTCCCAGAAGCATCATAAAATGGGTATTATATGGTTGATCTCTGAAAAGGGGGGTAATATTGTTCAGATTCTCAAAATCAGATATGTTCCATTTAAACTCTAAAACTTCACCAATTTTCATTTGACGGATTGTTTTTGCAGCTTTGGACACCATATATGCGCTTATATCAATAGGGCAATACCTGACTTTGATATGTTTTGACAGATCTTTTATGAAAAGTGAAGCTTTCTTGCCATCACCGCATCCGAGATCAATAATATTGATTGAGCCTTGGGTTGTAATGAGCAAGTCTTTCAGGTGTTTTTTTATTAATTTTATCTCATTGTCAATAATGCTTTTCTTGTATGCAGGGTTCTTTTCTAGATCTAGAAAACCTTGAGCTTGTTTTGGAGTGAGATACCATAATTTAGAATCAGCAACATTCCAGACCCGAGTTTGACTCTCAAGCGCATAGCCTCTTTTTACTAATTCTCGGAATATTAAATCATTTATTTGCATAAGTGCAGGTAAGTTTAATATAATATAAATTTTTTGGAAAAAAAGCTTGGTGTAAAGGCGTGTTTTATATTAGAATCCTAATGTCTTGCTCGTCCTTGTTAACTCCCATTCTTAGAATTTTTTCTATCAAGTCTTCGTAAGTCATTCCATGAACTGATATCATTCTTGCGAGTCCTGCATCGCGGGATATGTCAGGGTTTGGGTTAACTTCGAGTATGTAAGGCTTGTTGTTGGCGTCAATCCTGAAGTCTACTCTCCCATAGCCCCTGACTCCCATGAGCGTATAAGCTTTTTTTGCAAGCTCTTCAATTTCTTCTTTTAGCGCGGGCTCTATCTCTGCAGGGCATTTTGGCGTTGTTCCTTTGTAGTATTTGGTCTTGGTCAGCCATTTTGCTTCGTATGGCACAAAGTTCCAGTCCTCTTCAGGCAAGTCAAATATTATCTCAGACATTGGAAGCACTGTAAGCCTCTTGTTGCCTAAGATGGCTACATTTACTTCTCTGCCGTCGATGAATTCTTCCACCAGCGCTGGCTGCTCGTAGGTTTGTATGACCTCGTTTACTTTCATCACCAGCTGCTCACTATTCTCGACAACAGAATTCCGCCGTATGCCTATGCTCCCGTCGCTTTTCCCTGGCTTTACTATGAGCGGGAATTTCAAGCCGTTAATCTTAACATCAGTAGTGATTTCTTTGTTGAATATCATAAAGTTAGGCGTTGATAAGCCGTTGACGACAAATAATTGCTTAGCCCTTATCTTGTCAAGGCAGTTGGCTAAGCACAAGTAGTTTGAGCCTGTGAACTTGAATCCAAGCATCTCAAATAGCGCTGCCATATGTGGCTCTGTGTGTATATCTAAGCTGTAGCCTTCTTCTGCGAGGTTGTATATAATATCAATTTGGTCTTTTAATTCCAGAAGCTTGGAGAAAATTTTTTCATCAGCGTTCAGCTTGATTACTTCATGGTTAAGGCTTTTAATGGCTTCCTCAACATTTTTCAGGTTGGTATCATCATTCCTTCCTTTATAGTCATCAGCTCCGTTAAGGGTTGTCTGTTCACCATCTGAATAAACAATTGCGACCTTCATTTTTAGATTAAGATAATCTTTTTTTTGCTATTTTTTTTATTTTTCCTGCTTTTTTTCTATTTTTTTATTTTTTAATCAGAAAGTATTGTTTTTTTCCGATTATTTTTTTGTCGTCGATAAAAAAATTCTTATTTTTTTTCTATAATTTTTTTATTTTTGGATTATAAAAATGTTTCGCAAAAGAGAAAAATATTTTTTTTTTATTAATTCTAACTTTTTTTGACTGATAAAATTTCTGGCATCAGCTCGCAATATTGGCACATAGAAATTTTTAATGCTTACTTCTCAGAATGCCTTTTATATGCAATCTCAACAATCCTGGTGACTACGTCGTCATAGCTGAGACCTGCTGCGTTTGCAGAGCGTATGAAGCCTGCTCCGACAGGGTTGATGCAGGGGTTGGGGTTCACCTCAAGCACATAAACATCATCTCCTCTCACTCTGAAGTCAACTCTTCCATAATCCCTGCACTTAACCACCTGGAAAGCCTTTTTGGCAGTTGAAGAGAGCCTCTCTTGGATATCTTGAGGGAGGTCTGCAGGGCATTTTCCTATTGTTCCCTTGTACTGCTCAGAATCCTCAATCCATTTGGCCTCGAAAGAAACAATCTTTGGTGTTCCGTTGGGGAAATTAAATATTATCTCTGACAATGGAAGCGCTTCGAGCTTGCCATTGCCAAGGAGGGCGACGTTAATCTCTCTGCCGTCAATGTATTCCTCTACCAGTGCTGGCTGCTTGTAATTGGTGAGTACATCTCTTACTTTTCTTTTTAGCTGCTTATTATCATAAACAATGGAGTCCTCTGTTATGCCTATGCTTCCGTCCTCGTGCACTGGCTTGACTATTAATGGGAACTTCAGGCTTGCCTTGATTTTATCATCTGCTTTCCTGAACAGCTGGAATTCTGGCGTCGGTATGTTATTCTTTATTAGCTCTTTTTTTGTCTTGAGCTTGTCCATGCACAATGCAAGCGCATAATCATCGCAGCCTGTGAACGGGATGCCTGATTTTTTCAGATAACGGACTACTCTTGGTTCTTCTGTAACATCACTGCCTACTCCTTCAGCGAGGTTGAACACAAAATCCATTTTGCCTTCTAATGATTTTATCTGCTTCTTGAGAGACTTTACATTAGATGCAATCCTGACCATGCTTACTTCGTAGCCTTTTTTGGACAAGGCTTCTTTTACAGCATTAGCTGTCTGATAGACTTCATTATCAGCAAGCTTGTCAAGCTCATTGCCCTTCTCAACTTGGTCTATGAGGTTATACAGAATTCCTACTCGCATGCTTTAACCTCTTGGTCTCTGCTGGCAAGCCATACCTCTTCATAGCTTCGCTGAGGACTGTATTGATTATCTTTTCATAGCTCATGCCTGCAGTGTAGCAGGCCTTTGGGAATCTTGAGTTTTCAAGCGGGTCAGGCATCAGTCCTGGCAATGCATTGACGTCAATGACGTGCGGAGTGCCTTGCTTGTCAAGCCTCATGTCCATCCTGCAAAGATCAACAATGCCCAGTGCTTTGTAAGCCCTGAGAGCAACGTCTTCTATTTTTTTTCTGAGCTCATCATCAATCTTGGCAGGGCAGACTACTGGATCAACAGGATTGGTAGGGTTGTCCCAGTACCATTTGACTTCGTAAGAATCAAACTTGTGAACTCCAGAAGGCAGGTAATCAAAGGTTATCTCAACAATCGGGAGCACTTTCGGAGGGTTGTTGCCTATGATTGACACTGTAAACTCTCTTCCTTCAAGGTATTCTTCTGCCAGCGCTGCTTGTTTATAATTGTTAACAACGAACTTAACCATTTTTCTAAGCTCTTTCTCATTGTTGACAAGAGAATTATTCCTTATTCCCTTGGAAGAGCCTTCTGCATTAGGCTTGATGATTAATGGAAAAGTTATGTTCTTGCTTATCTTCTCATCCCAGTGATTGAACAACTGATAACCTGGAGTTGGGACTCCGTGATACATCAGGATTTCCTTAGTCCTGGTTTTGTCCAATGTTATTGCCTGAGTGAGCACTCCTGAGCCTGTGTAAGGAATGCCTAACATGTCAAGGATTGCAGGTATCTGGCTTTCCCTTGCGCCGCTGTTAAGTCCTTCTGCAATGTTAAAGACAAAGTCATAATCTCCTTGCTTTATCTTCTCGACAAAGCTCTCGTTAGCCTCAACCAGTTCTGCAACATGTCCTTTTTTCTCCAAAGCCTTCTTGATGGCCAAGGGCACTGTTATCTCGTCAAACTCTGCATAAGCATCCTCGGGCATGTTCTTGGCTGCTTCTTTTTTCATGTTGAACACAACAGCAATCCTCATCCTTCCGCTAGTTGATTTCTTTTTGACCTCTATGCTAAGAGGATTCTTGTACTCCACTATCTTGCCTTCAAAGTTTTTCAGGAACAAGCTTTCCTCTGTCCTGTGCTGAGCATATTCTGGCAGCAAAGGAATTTTTCCTCCTCCAGGAGCGTCCACTATGAATTGGGGCACGCACATGCCTGAGGTGAATCCTATCATCTTGTGCATTATGTCAATGCCTTCCTCTATGGTAGTCCTGAAGTGCTCTGTTCCCTTGACCTGGTCTGCCTGGTACAAGTAATAAGGCTTAACCCTGATTTGGATTAGCTTGTGGAATAATTCTTTCAATACTTTTACATCATCATTCACTCCTTTGAGAAGCACTGCCTGGTTGTTTAATGGTATGCCTGCGTCTGCCAACAACTCGCAAGCCTTCTTGCTCTCCTCTGTAATCTCAGCAGGATGCTCGAAGTGCACGTTAACGAACAATGGATGATACTTTTTTAGCATGTTAACAAGCTCAGGAGTAATCCTACTCGGTAAGGTGCAAGGAACCCTTGTGCCTATCCTTATTATTTCGACGTGCTTGATTTCCCTGATGCCCTTAATAATCCATTCTAAAATATCATCGTCAAGCATTAATGGATCTCCGCCAGAGATTATCACGTCCCTTACTTCCTTGTGCTGCCTGATGTAGTCAATTGCGCTGGATATCATTTCCTTGGTTATGGTGACTTCCTTGCCTACCTTTCTCTTCCTTGTGCAGAACCTGCAATACATTGCGCACTTGTTGCTGGCAAGAAGCAAGACTCTGTCAGGATACCTGTGGACAAGGCATGGAACAGGAGTGTACTCCTCCTCTAACAACGGATCCTCGTCATTCAAACTATCCTCTAACTCTTTGATGTCAGGGATGCACTGCTTCCAGATGGCGTCGCCTTTCTCCTTGATTAATCCTAAATAATATTCAGAGAGCTTCATAGGATACACTCTCTTAACCTTCTGAATGTCATCAACGACTTCAGGGTATTTGTTGCAGAATTCCTTAAGATTCATGGTATATCTTCAACCTCTTTTTGATTTTTTAGTAAGCGTCAGGGAAAAAGCCGCCGCCACCCGCCACAACACCGCAGACATTTATGTCAAGGTGTTCGGTGGCTTTGACTGGGGTCGCGCCCAACGGGCTGTCAAAGGCGGCTTTTGCAAATAATTGTGAGTGTGAAGCAGGAAGCGCGGTTATAGAACTATCTAGGAAAGCGAAGGGTATGCGTGAGAGAATGCCGGGACAACCGCCAGGCTCTTCATCGCTGGGATCTGAAGCAATTGTAGAATTATTATCCATTTTCTAAAAGTAGCGAGTCTACCATATCACCTAAAATGTTTTTGAAATATTTTTTTCATCACTTATAATGTCTTTTTTTCCTCGACGACAAAATTTTTATAATTCAATATGTATAAATCCTTATATTTAAATATTATCATTTTGATTTTTTGCAAATTTTTTTCTAAAAACCAAAAAAATTCTTTGCACTATTGCAAAGAAATAATTTTCTTTACAATCTGATCTGCGGTTTTGCCTGATGTGAGAACCTTTTTTCCATAATTGACTTTTGAAACCAATTCATAAACAGCTCTGGTTGCCTTTGCTCCATAGCATTTTTTCCTGGATTTATCTCTTTGGATGCAATCGTTTAAAGATGCAGTAAGTGTAAAAACACAAGATTTGTTAGGCAGGATACTATTAATCAAATGCTCTATCTGTGCCTTATGATAGAAATTGCCGTCAACAACAACGTCAGTGCCTTTGGCTAAGAAGCTTTTTATTTCAGGTAAGATGATTTCGTTGAGCCTAATAAAATTCTTGAGGGGGATGCAGCCTTCTTTCCTGTCAACATTGTCAAGACCATGTTTTGCAAGCAATTCATCAACTGAGACGTATTTTCCTTTAATGGAACGTGCGAGTTTCTTTGCAACCGTGGATTTGCCAACGCCTAAAGGACCGCGGATAATAATGAGATAACTCATCCAGGAGCTTAATAGAAAGCTGTTTATTAATGTTTCTTTATGACAACATGCAAAGATTTCATCTTTGTTGTTCCTTTTAGTAACCTTTAAAAAACCCTCTATATTATTGGTGTTTATCATGGCATTAAAAGTGTATAACACGCTTGGAAGGAAGAAGGAGGAGTTCAAGCCTATTCATGCCAAAAAAGTCGGGATGTATTCTTGCGGCCCTACTGTCTATAATTACGCCCATATTGGCAACTTGAGGACTTACATCTTTAATGATATACTGCGCAGAACTCTTATTAAGAACGGCTTTGAGCTCAATCAGGTAATGAACATTACTGATGTCGGCCATTTAACAAGCGATTCTGATGAGGGAGAGGATAAGATGCTGTTGGCTTCTAAGAGAGAGCATAAGTCTGCTCTGGAGATTGCGAAGTTTTACACTGAATCATTTTTTAAGGATACAGGCAGGCTTAACATCCAGAAGCCTGAGATTATTTGCAAGGCTACTGAGCATATCAAGCAGATGATTGAGATGAATGAGAAGATAGAAAAGAACGGATTTGCTTATTTCAAAGGCGGCAACCTTTACTTTGACACTGCCAAGCTTGATGATTACGGCAAATTGGCAAGACTAAAACTGGATGAACTCAAAGAGGGCGCCAGGACTGACAAGGACCAGAACAAAAAGAGCCCGACTGATTTTGTTCTCTGGTTTACTAAGTCAAAGTTTGGGGCTCAGGAGATGAAATGGGAAAGCCCCTGGGGCATTGGCTATCCTGGCTGGCATATTGAGTGCTCTGCCATGAGCTCGCATTACCTAGGAGAGCAGTTTGACATCCACACCGGAGGGATAGATCATATTCCTGTGCATCATACTAACGAGATTGCTCAGGCAGAGGCTGCTTTTCAGAAGAAGCCCTGGGTCAAGTACTGGCTTCACGGCGAATTCTTGGTGATGGATAAGGGCAAGATGGCTAAGAGTGCAGGAGGGTTCCTGACTTTGCAATCACTTATTGACAAGGGCTATGACCCTCTTGCTTACAGATACTTCTGTTTAGGAACTCATTACAGGAAGCAGTTAATGTTCAGCTGGGAAGGGCTTGACACAGCAGCCAGTGCTTATAATTCCTTGAAGAACAGGATTAGTGAGATAAAGAGGCAGGCAGGCGGCGAGGTCAATCCTGAATTCAAGGAGAAATACCGAACAATTTTTATGCAAGCAGTTAATGATGACCTTAACATGCCCCAAGCGCTCGCCAACCTTAACCAGATGATAACAGACAATGCTATGAGCCCAAATACCAAGCTGGAATTAATAGCTGATTTTGACGAGATACTCGGCTTTGACTTGCTGAAAGAAGAAAAGATAGACATACCTGTTGATGTGCAGGAACTTGTTGATAAGCGGGAAGAAGCGAGGAAGAAAAAGGATTTCAAGCTCTCAGATAAGATTAGAGCGGATATAAAAGTCAAAGGCTATGTTCTCGAGGACACCTCTGAGGGTCCGAGGGTTAAGAAGATTTAAAAATACTCTTTCTATATTAATTAAAAGAAAACTATATAAACAGTTTATTAGTTCAATTCCCTAATAATAAATGCCTCCATAGCTTAGCGGTGGAGCTCGCGGCTGTTAAATTTTTTATACTGAAACCGCGCGGTCGTCGGTTCAAATCCGGCTGGAGGCGCTTTGAGCCCATAGCTTAGCCTGGTAAGCCTTTGCGAAAGCCTTAAGGGAAAAAGTTAAGTGGGATATTCACTTCGTGAAATTCCACGGACTAAGAAAGACTTCGTAAAGGTATTAGGCAACTGGAGCACACGACTGATACCGTAGCGCGTAAGCGCGAGGCGCCAGAAATTCCAAGAATTTCTGAGCGTGGGAGCAGATATCGTGGGGTCCCGTGTTCAAATGAGATTTTTGCAAAAAATCTCGTAAAAAGCGTTTAAGGAGGGCATTAACTTCGTTAAGTCCTCCGAAACTTACGAAATGCAAAATCTCTGAATGTCACGGTGGGCTCATTATTTTTTCTATCCTGCTGATTGACGATGAAATTCCGCGATGAACACAAAACCAAAAATTTATTAAATAATGACGACATTGTTTATTTCGGAAGGGGTGATGGGAGCTTAATAGATGAAGAGATTTAGGCTGAAGCCTTGGGATTTGCTTCACTTGCTGTCTGATGGGACGCCAGAAAACCGCAAAAACCTTGAGAGGATTGTGGCTCGTCATGACGGAGACTTTTCCCCTGTTCTTGATAGGAAGAAAAAGGAGATAGAGAGGAGAGTGAGGGAGTTTGAGAGCAGGAGGGGCTTGCTTTCGCCATCAATAGATAGCCAGGATTTTCTTTCTTTGATTCAGCATTACGCTGGTATCAAGGAAAGCCTTTGGAGGCTTTATGATGCTAGTTATCTAAAATTTTCTGAGGATTATAAGAGCGACGTGAATAAGAAGAACAGGTATGATATCCGGCTTTTCGATGCCAGGATTAGCAACAGGCTGTTGTTCTTTGAATCATGGGTAGGAAAAGAGGTTGATGATGAGAATTTTGAGAGGCTTGCCGAGCAGTCGGGAGAGTATGAGCCCTTCTTGAGAGAGGAGAGGAGGTTTAAGCCTCACATCCTTGATGAGGGCATTGAGAAAATCCTTAACTCACTGCACATGCTCGGCCAGGTGGAGCGCTCAGAATACTATGAAGAAGTGACTTCAAACCTGAAATTCACGATTCAGGAGCACGTCAAGATAAGAAGGAAAGGCTCTAAGAGGAAGAAGAACGTTCTAAGGACCAGGGTGCTTGATGAGATACAGCTCGGAGCTTACCTACATCATAAGAAAAAGCAGATGAGGGAACAGGCTCATAAGGAGTTGTTCAGAAAGTATGGCGAGGTTAAGGATACTGTTGGAGGCTCTTTCATCGTCCAGAGCACAGAGCTTAAGGCAGAGTCTGACCAGAGGAAATATGCATCCACCTTTGCTCAGATAAACTTTGAGAATGGAATTGATGACGGCATTGTCAACACCTTTCTAGATGTTTCCAAGCAGAACACTCATTTGTTCACCACTGATTATTTCTCTAAGATTAAGAGAAAACTAATCGGCATAAGAGGAAGGATGAGCTGTATTGATATTGACATCAATTCTAACGGCAAGAACCATAAAAAAATAGGTTTTGAAGTAGGCATGAACCGGATATTGAAAGTGTTTTATAATTTTTACCCGGAGGCAGCCAATGTCATCTTGGAGATGGCAAATAAGGGATATATTCATTCCAAGCCGCAGAAGAATAAGTGGTGTGGGGCCTTCTGCTATTCCACTCCTCCAAGCATCCTGCCTTACATCCTGACGAATTACACAGGCTCTGTAAATGACTGTATAGACTCGGTGCACGAGTTCGGCCACGCCATTCAAAATTATTTTAGCTGCAAGAAGAATAATGTGCTTACATACAACCCCTCAGAGCCAGTAGCAGAGATAAGCTCTTTCTTTTTTCAGATGTTGCTCTTTGATGACTTCTTTGACGAAGCCAAAGACAATCCTGAGCTGAAAAAGAGGTATATTATGCATTTCCTCGACCAGGCTTATTATTCAACAGTAAGAAAGGCTTTCCTTGTCAATTTTGAGAAGGAAGCCCACAACCTGATAAACTCTCCAAGGTCAGAGATAGGAGACTTGTCCACGCTATACCTAAAGAGGCTTAAGGAACATTTTGGGGAGGACATTCATGTACCAGAATACTTCAAGGATGAATGGCTGACAGCATCCAACCTTTTCTGCGCCCCTGGCCAGGACTTTTCTTATCCATTTGGATTCATTAATGGTTATGCATTGCATGAGCAGTACAAAAAGCAAGGAGAAAAAATTGTGCCTAACATAATAAATATTATGTCAGCAGGTGATGCATCAATAGAAGAGGTTCTCAAGAGAGAGGTTGGCTTTGACATACGCCCCAGGGAATTCTCGCAGCACTTCTATGACCTAATACAAAAGGATATTGAAGAGCTGAACAAGCTGACTGAGTAAAAAGTTTTATAAGAACGCTTCTCTTCGCTTTGTTTTAATGCAAAAAACCCTCAAGATTAAGCATCTGTATGAGCACAGCGTTCTTAACATCTGCCTGGACACTCTTGAGAGGAAGAAGCAGGCTTTGGTTTTTGTCAATTCCAAGAGCAGCGCAGAGGCTGAGGCTGAGAGGATTAGCGCAAAAGTCAAGATTGATGGTTCTGACAGGGATAAGCTTGAATTGCTTGCCAGCAATGTGCTTAACGCGCTTGACAAGCCTACCAAGCAATGCCAAAGGCTTGCGTTGTGCGTCAGGAGCGGGGTTGCTTTCCATCATGCAGGCTTGCACTCCCAGCAAAGGGAATTAATAGAGGATAATTTCAGGAGCGGATTAATAAAAATAATTTGCGCAACGCCAACGCTGGCTTATGGATTGAACCTTCCTGCTTTCAGAGTTATTGTGCGGGACTTGAAAAGATTTAGCTCACCAAGAGGCATGTCGTGGATTCCTGTGCTTGAATTCCAGCAGTTCTGCGGCAGAGCAGGCAGGCCTGACTTTAATGATGAGTACGGAGAAGCTCTTTGCATTGCAGAAACTGATTCTGAAAAAGAAAAGATTTTTGACAATTATATTAACGGCGAAACAGAGGATATACTTAGCAAGCTAGCAGTTGAGCCTGTGCTAAGGACTTATGTTCTCAGCCTAGTAGCCACAGAATACGCTAATACAAAAAAATCATTAATGGATTTCTTCAAGAAAACATTCTACGCCCACCAATTCGGCGATGTAAGGCAATTGGAAGAAATAATCAAGAGAATCCTTAAATCATTGAAAGAATGGGGGTTCATAGAAATAATTGATAATAAGAATGAGGGAAAAGAGGGGCGAAAAGAAGAAAAAGAAACAGGTTTGGAAGCAACAATACTCGGGCAGAGAGTAAGCCAGCTCTACCTTGACCCTTACACTGCTCATTACCTGATAACATGCATGCGAAGAGCAGAAACCAAGATACTAAAGGATTTCTCATTCCTGCAAATGCTTTCATACACAATAGAAATGAGGCCTTTGCTAACAGTAAAAGTAAAAGAGTATGATTTGATAGAGCAAAAAGCCAATGAGTTCAGCTCATCAATACTCTCGCTAGAGCCTAGCATGTTTGAGCCAGAATACGAGGAATACCTGAAAAGCATGAAGACTGCATTATTCTTTTATGACTGG
The DNA here is from genome assembly GCA_016932315.1 of Candidatus Woesearchaeota archaeon. GTDB lineage: Archaea > Nanobdellota > Nanobdellia > Woesearchaeales > SM23-78 > SM23-78. Next base: position 12,661 of record JAFGDD010000008.1, on the reverse strand, counting down.
ATAAACGAAGTAGATGAGGAAACATTGCTTGAGAAATTCAATGTACGCCCAGGAGAGACCAGAGTCAAGCTTGACCTTGCAGATTGGCTATTGTATTCTTCTGAAGAACTTGCAAAGCTGATAAAACTGCACGGATTAATAAAAGAAATAGCAAAGATAAGGATGCGCCTGAAATACGGAGCAAAAGAAGAACTGCTTCCGTTGCTGAGATTCAAGAACATCGGAAGAATAAGAGCGAGAAAGCTTTATCAAAACAAGATAAAAGACATCGAGGATGTGAAGAAAGCAGACTTGAGCCTGCTAACACAACTAATTGGAAAAATGGTTGCCTTGTCAATCAAGAAACAGGTAGGTGAGGACTTGCGAGAAGAAAAAGTGCAGGTTAAAGAAACTAAGAGAAAAGGGCAGACTTCTATAATGAAATATGATGAGGAATAAAAAGCAAGAATAAAAAACATAAAAAGAATAAAAACAATTCAGTCCAGCAGTCTGCTTATGCTTATTCCTTTGTTGATGTTGTAGATGACTCTTGCAAAGTACTTGGCTACGCTGACTTCATCATACCAAGGATTGTTTTTTGCGAATCCTTCTCCGTGATATACTGCATCTGTTCCTATGATCTTGGTAATCAGCTTTTCCTTATGCGCTGAGTTTATCCTATCAATTGCTGGCCCGTTGAACAGGCAAAGGCTGGCTGCAAAATATATCTCTTTTGCTCCTGCTTCCTTGAGCTTCTGCGCAGACCTGAGCATGGTTCCTGCTGTGTCTATTATGTCGTCAACCACAAAAACCTTCTTGCCATTGACATCTCCTACAAGGCGCACGTTCTCAACAGTGCTTACTTTTGAATAATCCCTTTCCTTGTGAAGCAATGCTACCGGCGTCCCAAGCTTTTTTGCGTAATGAACAGCCCGTTCAGCAGCGCCTGCATCAGGCGCAACAATGATTAAGTCCTTTATTCCAATTTTTTCTTTCAGATAATCCATTATGTTCTTTGACGCGTGTAGGTTCTCAAGCTTAGCCTTCCGGAAAAAGCCAGCAATAGCGTCGTTATGCACGTCAAGAGTTAAAACCCTAGTAGCTCCTGCACTTTCTAATTCCCAAGCAGCCAAAGCTGCAGTTATGCCTTCCCTGGTCTTAGGCTTATCCTGCCGGGCATAGGGGAATGCGGGGATTACTGCGGTTATGTAATGAGCATCAGCCAGATTAGCTGACTGGATAGCTGTTTTTAAGACCATAAAATTATCATTAACACTCAACCCGCCTTCCTTGTTTTCTAAGTCCTGGAATATGTAAACATCCCTGTTTCTGATGCTCTCCCCAATCTCTGTTTTTAGCTCTGTATTGGCGAACTTGGTTTCCTTTGTCTTGATAATCTCTGCGCTGTCAGAAGCTCCTTCATCTGCGAGCATTAATTTGAGCTCAGCAATGACTTTCTCTGCAAAAGGCCTGCCAGAGTCACAGCTCATAATACCAAGCTTTCCTCTAGTATAAGATTCCATGGCTCTCCCTCCCAAAAATTCCGCAAACTTAATAAGAATATATAAATTTTCTGCATATAAAACATGGTTTTACTTATTATCGGCGTGGACCCTGGCACTACATTAGGATATGCTGTTCTTGATGATAAAGGAAATTTCATCACCAGCGGCTCTGGAAAAGAATTTTCAATGAGTGAGCTAATAAATAATATCATAAGCTTTGGCAAGCCTTTGATTGTTGGCTGCGACAAGAATCCTCCGCCGTGGTTTGCAGAGAGCCTTGCAGTGAAGCTTGGAGCAAAACTGGCTTATCCAAGGCAGGACTTATTGGTTTCTGAGAAGCGCGAAATAAGCAAGGGTTTTGATGTCAAGCTTAATGCTCACGAAATTGATGCATTAGCATCTGCTGTTCATGCATTTGAGAAGCACAGGTTATTCTTTGGCAAGATTGAAAAGTTTCTTGAGGAGAATGATAAGAGAGAGCTTGAAGAGGCTGTAAAGCTCATCATGATGCGCAACGAACACCTGCCTCTTGATGCTGCTCTTAATATGGCAGAGCAAAAGGACAAAGCCAGGATTATTGAAACTCCAAAGCAAATAGTGAAGGAGACAGAGAAGCTTGTCTTTAATGAGAAGATGCTTCGCGAGATGCAGGAAAAAATAATCTTGCTGGAAGAAGAGAATCGGAATTTAAAGCGCTTAATTGGCGAGAAGGACGTGATACTAAGAAAGCTTAGCAAGAGAGTATTAAGCGCGCCAAAAGAAGAACTAGTGGATTACAAGGAGAAAAGGATTAAATTTTATACAAAGCAGCTCAAAGACAACATGAGAATGGCCCAGCACTACGAGAAAGAGCTTAGGCGGAAGGATGATTTCCTGATAGCCTTAAAAAATAAGGTGCTGGTGAAGAAGCTGAATGATTTGAGCTGGGACGAATTCATCTTAAAGAAATTCCTTGACATACAACAAGGGGATATCTTGTTTGTCAATAATCCTGGAAGCATAAGCCAGAAGGTGATTGATGAATTAAAAGGCAAGGTCAAAGTGGTAATAACAGATAATGTTCCAAAGCGCGGAGATAGTACATTTGTATTCCTAAAGCCAGAAGGAATAATAGTAAAGCAGAATGAGAATTTTGCAATTGCAGAAAAGAATTCTCTTGAGGAAGCAATTAGAAAGAAGGATATCCTAAAGAATATTTTAGAAGATTATAAGAAGGAGAGGAGGAAAGAGGACTAAATTATTAGTTATTTTCTAATCCACCACAAATATCCCTTTGTGTACCACTACTTTTATTTCTTGGCCGAGCTCGAACATGTTAGCAGGCCTGTTCCTTACCATGCTGCTCTGGAAGTCAAAAGGATTAATCACTTCAAGGTATGGGCGGGTTCTTGAAACATAAGTTGTGTGCTTCTTGAGCACTGCATAGCTAAGCTTTGTATAACCACTTATTAGCTGGTTATTGGTGGCTAGGTCTGTGAGCTTTATCTTGCTTCCGAGCTTTTCAACCTTGTAAACCCTGTCATCTACCAGGATTATGTCTCCTCTTTCAAAGCTTGGCAGCCTGACAAGCACGTTGACGCGGTAGACGTTCTTGCTGGTTTGCTTGTTCTTGGTAAAGAGCTGAGGGCTGGCGTTGTACTCTCCCCCGAATGCTTCCTGTAATTCCTTGCCAAGGTTCTGGGTTATCTTCCTGTTAGTCATGTACAGGTCAAAGCCGTCATCCTGCTGCTCTACCTTGTTGATGAACATGCCCTTATGCCTTAGCTCACTTACTCTTTTCTGCAGAAAGTTTATGCTCTTCTCAAGAATTTCGTAATTGCTGCACCTGACTTGGAGGATGGCTTCAAAGTACTGTGTTCCTTCCCTTGCGCAAGCATCACACTTCACCAGCTTAAGGCTGACTGGGATAATCTTTTCTTCCTTCTTAACCTTGACAATAACTTCGTGGTCTCTCTTATCTTTTAGCGCTTGAGGAAGCTCAAGATTTTTAACTAATACTTTGCCCTTTGGCACTTGCTTCTTGACTTTGTCAGCCACGAGCTTCTCAATACTCTTATAAGGCTTCCACTGATTCTTATCAAGGTAACGATTGCAAGAACACAATGTAAGAGCAATTGCTTTCATAAAAAACACTCCCCCTTAACAGAAAAAAGGGAAGCAAACAGGGTTTTTAAAGCTTTGGGAGGGATTTATAAACTATGAAAACCACAAGCTTTTTTAACCCTCTGCTTCTCATGATTTAGAATGATTGATAAAAAGCAAAAAGAAAAGGCTCATGCTCATAAGAAGCCCAAGACACTATGGGAGCAAATCTGGCATTTTATCTGGCATGATAATTCTGTCTGGAGCTGGATTGTTAATATCATACTGGCTTACGTCCTGATAAGGTTCATAGTTTATCCGGGGCTTGGACTAATCTTTGGCACAGGCTTCCCTATAGTCGCAGTTGTGAGCAACAGCATGGAACACCAGGGAATGAATTTTGATGATTGGTGGGTTAAGAACGAGGATTATTATCTTGCCCTTAACATAACCAAGGCTAATTTTCAGGAATATTCTTTCAGGAACGGCTTTAACCGCGGCGACATAATGTTCTTAATAGGCAAGAAGCCAGATGACATAAAATTAGGTGACGTTATTGTCTTCCAATCAAAGAAACCCTACCCTATCATTCACAGGGTTATCAAGAAGGAAGATAAGGGTATGTGGATTTTTCAGACTAAAGGTGACAATAACAAGGCTCAGATAAGAGATAATGAACTTGACGAGACAATGGTGCTTGAAAAGCAAATCCTGGGAAAAGCAGTTCTCAGAGTTCCGTGGCTTGGCTATGTAAAGATTTGGTTTGTTGACTTGATTAAGATAACAGGGATTTATTATTGGTTTAATCCTGATTGATAAGAATTCTTTTAAAGGCAAAAATCACAAAATATTTAAACGCCCCCTTTAAAGAAAGGAATTTGGATTAGAATAAAATGAGAGGTTTTGTTTTATGACAATGTTTTGTCCGAAGTGCGGCTCATTACTAAAGCCACGTGCTGATAAGAAGAAGAAAGTGCTTGCCTGCAGCTGCGGATACACATCAAAGGATTCCAGCTCTGCAGAGATAAAGGAAAAGATAGCTAAGGAGGACAGGCACCTCAATGTTGTCAAGGAAGATGACTCCAGCCTGCCAGAGACTGATGCCAAGTGCCCTGAATGCGGCAATGAGAAGGCTTATTACTGGACTCAGCAGACCCGCGCAGGGGACGAACCAGAGACCAAGTTCTTGAAATGCAAGAAATGCAAGCACGTGTGGCGCGACTACAGCTGAAAACAATAACAGAATAATAAGATGATTAACCCAGCTGATTATATAAAAGATAATTCTCTACGCATAATAGTCAAGCCCGGCAAGAAGCAGAACTATGTCTTAGGCTATGATTTGGAGAGAGAAGCAGTTATTGTTGAGATAAAAGCGCCTGCCCAGGACAACAAAGCGAATAAAGAAGTAATAAAATATTTTTACAAACTTCTAAAGAGGCATGTCAAGATAAAAAGCGGGTACACGAGCCATGTTAAGGTGCTTCTGATACAATAAAATAACAATCAGATACAACGCATCTTTCAAGCGAGCCTTTGCGAGCTTGCCCTGAAAATTTTCCGTTTTCTCATATTTTCTTGCGAAAAAAACTAATAGCATTATTTAAAGCAGTTCATTGCTAAACGAGCTAATGAGCAGATATGCAAATAAAATTTCAAAAGACAAGAGCTATATGGATTTCTTGGTCTCGATTAAGAAAAGGATTCAGGAAGCACAATATTCTGCATTAAGATCAGTTAATAAAGAGCTTATAAGCTTATACTGGGATATTGGGAAGAGAATTGTTGAAAAACAGGAAGAGCGCGGCTGGGGGAAAGCAGTGGTTGAAACGCTTGCAAAAGACCTGCAGAAAGAGTTTCCTGAAATAAGGGGCTTTTCTTCCCAAAACCTTTGGTATATGCGTCAGTTTTACCTTAATTACAAAAACCTAAAACTCCAACCAATGGTTGGAGAAATTAGCTGGGCTAAAAACATGATTATTCTGAGCAAATGCAAGGAAAACTCTAAGCGCAAGTTCTACATATTCATGACAAAGAAATTTGGCTGGACAAAAGAAGTCCTTATTCATCAGATTGAAAATAAGTCTTACGAAAAACACCTGCTTAATCAGACTAATTTTGACAAAGCACTGCCAGAGAAATACAGGCAGCAGGCAAAGCTTGCAGTTAAGGACGAGTACACCTTTGATTTTCTCGAGCTAGGTGAGGAACATTCAGAAAGAAAGTTAGAAGCATCACTTGTAGAACGATTAAGGAAATTTCTGGAAGAAATTGGCGGATATTTTTGTTATATTGGAAGCCAACACAGAATTGAGGTCAATGGCAAGGAATTCTTTATTGACTTGCTTCTTTACCACCGGAAGCTAAGAAGCCTAGTTGCCATTGACTTGAAGATTGGCGAATTTAAGCCAGAATACGCTGGAAAAATGCAGTTCTACCTTTCTCTTTTAGACGACAAGGTGCGTCTTGATAGCGAGAATAATTCAATTGGCATAATAGTCTGCAAGAACAAGGATAGAACAATTGTGGAGTATGCTCTTAAAGATGTGAAAAAGCCAATAGGCGTATCAACCTACAAGATAACCTCCCATTTACCAAATCACATTTTAAAATACCTTCCTTCGAAAGAAGAGATTGAAAAGAATATTAATTTATCATAGCAATTAAAAGAAGCGAAGCAATTATTCGATGAATGGCTCAACTAGCTCATTAACCTTGGCTTTCAGCTCTTTTATCAGCTCAGGCTGGTTATAAGAATAAATGTCAGGGATGTTAATGGATAATATGCGCTTCTGCATGTACTGCTTAGGAAACCTGTGCGCCAATTCTTCTCTCTGAGAATCCTCCATCACGATAATCAGGTCAGCCCAGCTTAATTGCTGCTTATCAACAGGATTCGCATTAAAAAGCCCTGCAGATTTGGTGTTGAACTGACTCCTAAAAACCTCTTCTGCAGTCCTGCTCCTGTTCTCGTTCTGGTTACAAATGAATAAAACATTCATCATATTAACGCCTCACAGCAAAAACATTGATATTTTTGAGTTTGCAACCCTGTTGCAAATGCCGGCGGGGCTTACTTTTTCTTTTTGATATCGCCCTTCTCTGATGGATTCTGTTTCTGCTTCTTGTATCCCCCTGCAGTGTAAACATCAACGTCGTCTAGCATATCGTTCTTCTGCCAGTCCTCAATCCATTGCTCGACGTCGAATATCCTATAGCTTCCGTCTGCCTGGCTCGCAATCACCCTCTTTATTCCAGCATTTATGATTAGTTTCTTGCAGATAAAGCAAGGCACCATGTCAAGCAGCCTGTTCTCTCCCTGCCAGATATTCCTGCCAAAAAGATAAAGATCTCCTCCCAGTATGCTAACGCCGGCTCTTGCAGCATTTATTATTGCGTTCATCTCAGCGTGCACGCTCCTGCAAAGCTCATATCTTTGCCCTGAAGGTATCCCTAGTTTTCTTCGAAGGCAAAAGCCTCTTTTTAGGCAATCCATGGTCTTTCTTGGAGCGCCAACATAGCCAGTGGCTACGATTTGGTCATCCCTGACGATGATTGAGCCGAACTGTATGCTCAGGCAGGTGCATCTTCTTGAAACTTCTTCTGCAATGTTAAGATAGTATTGCTCTTTGCTTGGTCTTTCAGTATTATTCTTTTTCATCTCCTGACTCATCATAACCCCTCCAATAATTTGTCTATCTTCTTGTAAAGCTCTTCAACAGAAGAGTCATTAATTATGACGGCATCAGTCATTTCCCTGCACTTAAGCAATTGCTGGTTTGCAGAATCCTTGCTTTTTAGTTCTTTGTCCTCGGATGCCTTGAAGTCATTGAAGGTTATGGGGTCTTTCTCCCTTTGCCTCTGTCTGACTCTCTCAAACCTTAGTTCGATAGGAGCATCTATGAACCACAGCGCAAAGCCCTTGTTCTTTCTCAAAGCCTCTACTTCTGCAGGATTCCTTATGGAATCAACAACATAATGATTCTTCTTCTTGGAATGCCCTATTTTTTCCAGCACCCTCCTGGCCAGTATGTTGTTGCCGAACTTCCTCCTGAGATCATTCCCAGTCAGCTGCAACTTTTCCCTAGTAATCTCCTGGCCTTTCTTGGTAATCTCCTCACGTATAACATCAGATAATGAGTAGAACACAAAGCCTTTCTTCTGCACAAGATAATCTCCAACACTAGTCTTGCCTGCTCCTAAAAAGCTGGTTAATCCGATAATCAACTCAAAATCACCTTTTTTCTTTCTCACTTCCCACACCCGAGGGTAAGCAGATGATTTTAATAATGTTGCGGTTGTAAAGAATGCGCTGGTGTTGTAGTTTTGTGTTTAGTAAAGAATATAAACCCCGACCAACCTCTATATTAATTAGTTTCAACTCTAGGGTGGTGTTAATGGTGAGTGTTAAGCTGGCAGGCATGAATGCGCCTTTGAAAGTTCTTGAAGAACTTAAAATACTCAACGCAGAATTAAGGCAAAAAACAAGCTTTTCAGAGCAGGATTTAAGGCTCACTGCTGATATTGATTCAGTTACAGTCAAAGAGCTTCTTCAGCAACTAAAATTGTTAATAGGGAAAGTTGGATATGACTATCAGGTTAAGAATGCGAAGCTCATGCAGGCTTATGAAAAGACATCTGAGCTTATAGAAAGATTCACTCCTGAGCCCATATCAGCGGCTTATGCAAGGATTAGCAGGGATCCCTCTGATGTCAATGAGCTGCTAGATAAAGCCCTGCTTGACGTAGCCAAAGCCAAGAAGTCAAACGAAGCAATAATATTTGGTTTAGGCCACCACTCAGTTGCAGACCATGCTCTTTTCAACTTTAACATCACAGGAATATCGCGATTGGCTATAGAAGATTTTGAGAAGAGAAGAATTGGGGTTGGCTATACTGAGAAATCACAGAGATATATTAAGATGAAAGGTGATTATGTCAAGCCCAAAGAATTCACCCCTGAAGACCTGAAAAAGTTTGAGGCTCTGGTTGCTTTCCAGAATGATTTCTATTTTAGGAATAATGAAAAGCTTTTCGAGTTCCTACAAAAAAAGTTTTCAGATAAGATATTCAAGATGGATGATGATGAGAGGAAAGACTTTATCAGTAAGCTTAATGGCAGCGCCAAAGAGGATGCCCGCTACTCCCTATGCCTGGCAACAGAAGGCCAACTAGGATGCTCTTATAACGGGGAAGCACTTGAGCACATGATACGGAATGGGAAATACAGTCGCTTGCTTGAGACAAGAGATGCAGTTCAACAGTTTTTTGACCAGGTGGTTGCTTATGCTCCATCATTAATACAGCTTGCAGATGCTGATGTATTCAGGAAGCACAATCCAGGGTTAGAGTTAAAGGAGGATAATTTCAAGTATACAGAGCAAACAATACGTGAGCTGGTGCAGAAAACTTTTTCAAAATACGCTGGCAGTTTGCATGGTTCAGAATACAAATTTTTGAGCAATCGCCTTTGTCATGTGTTGATTTCAGGCGAGGATAATGTTAAGAGCATACTTAGTGAAGACCATGAATTAAACATCCTGGCAGCAGTGCTGCATGAGTATTCCTCTGAATGCATAGAGAACTGCTACGAAATAGCGCATGACATGAGGTTTGGCAGTGATATGAGATTTGGTGGTGATGCTTACGATTTTGTCAAGCAAGCATTAAAGCACTTATCTCAGTTCGACAAGGTACCAAGGGCGTTTGAATTCACAGGAGGGTTAATGTATGAGGCGATTGTGAGCTCGAGTTGCTTTGCCCAGCTCAAAAGGCATAGGATGATGACTTTGCTCAGCCAGGATTACAATCCTGAGCTTGGATTTACAATCCCGCAGAATATTGAAGAGGCAGGAATGGCAAAGGAACTTGAAGAAGTTATGAAGAGAAGCTCTGACTTATACTATGAATTCCTTCCAAAATACGGAAAGCCATCAGAGTATTGCTTGACCAACGCCCACAAGAGAAGGGTTCTCATGTCAATGAATATGAGACAGCTTTATCATTTCTCCAGGACAAGGGAAGACGCCCATGCGCAGTGGGAGATAAGAGGATTGGCCAATACCATGGCAGACCTAGCTTCAGATGAAGCGCCAATAACAGGCTTGCTCCTTGGAGGCCAGCATGAGTTCAATGAAGTTTATCAAAAAATTTATAATCCGGTGCGCGACATCAAATAATCATGGAGTCAAATTCACAAAAAGGTTTTTTCGTCATCATCGACGGTCTTGACGGCAGCGGCAAGAGCACCATACTGAATGCTATTGCTGATTACTTGAAGAAAAAGGGAAAAAAAGTTTTTGAGCTTAAGGAATACTGGAAAACTTCTCATTCACTGCCAGAGCCAGAAGAGCTTATTGATTATGACGCGATTATTTCTGCAGAGCCTACCTTCTCTATGATTGGCAAAGCTATTCGTGAGGAAATAATAAAGGACAACAAAAGGGATTATTCTGCATTGACAACAGCAACAGCTTATTCTCTTGATAGGCTAATACTTTACAAGCGCTTAATAATTCCATTGCTAGGGAGAGGAAAGATAATAGTCCAGGATAGGAGTGTGACTACCTCTATTGTTTACCAGCCAATACAAGCAGAGCCTTTGTCATTGAAAAAATTATTGGCGCTTGAAGGCAATGCACTCGCACTCAAGCACAGGTCTGACCTGCTCATAATTGCAGACGTCAAAGCAGAAGACTGCATCAAGAGGTTAGGAGCAAGGGATGAGAAGAAGGACAATGTAATCTTTGAGAACCTTGAATTCCAGCAGAAGGCTTACAAGCGCTTCAAGAGCAAATGGTTCAGGAAATTATTTGAGGGGCAAGGCTCAAAAGTTGTTTACCTTGATGCTAACAAAACAAAAGAAGAGGTTGCTAATGACGCAATAAAAGTTTTTGAGGATTTCTTGAAATAAGAATTAAAAAAATAAATTTTTTTTGGTTAGTGCCTGCTCGGCATGATTATTTTTTCTTGCGTACTCCAGCTCCCCGTAGGGGGCGCCCCCTCTTTCGTGTTAGATTATTTTTTTGATTAATGCCTCGCAACATTGGCACTAACCTTGAAGTTCATGCAATATGATTTGAGAACATACTTACTCTTCTTCTGCGGTTATTTCTTCCTGCTCTTCAGATTGTTCTTCGCTAAAGAAAGCATTGAGGTTCCTGCTCTTCATCATCGCGTCGTAACTGATGCCTTTGGTGTTCTTGTTAATGACCATCAATATTTTTTATATGAGCTGCTCTTTATAAAGATGATTAACACTCAAAATATAACTTGCAATCGCATAAATTAAGATAACATCATTAAGACATCATTATTAAGAAATATATTCCAAAGTTACACCTTTTTAACTAAGCAATAATAAAAAATCACAGAATAATTTTTTTCTCGTCCAGATTAAGAACCTGTTGGCAGCGGGTCATTAGCGCCAAGCCTCTTGCCAAGACTCATGATGTTCTGGATGTTGTCAGACAATATCTTTCCAGAAACTGCGTCAACCCTTATGTTAAGGATGTCAAAGCTTAATGTGACCAGAGTGATGTTGTAAACCTGGGTTTCGAGGTTTTGCAGGATTATTATCCTCTTGGTTATGCTCTTGCCAGGATACTTTTTTTGGACAAGCTCATCGCAAGCCTTTAAAACTTTTGCAACGCTAGCCTTAACCTTGCCTAGCTCTAATTTTTTTATGGTGCCCTCCTTCTTGAAAGCATCCTCTTCAGGGCGCATGGTAATTTCTTGACCAGCTTCGAAAACAACGAGCTTATCCCTTTTCTCAGAATAATAGCCAAGCTCCCACTTATAATCCTTCTCACCCTCAGCAACCATGGCAAAACAATGCACCAGATAATAATCCTTGTGCTCTTTCCTGAACTGCTTGAAAGCCCTGCTAGCTTCAACTTTTTTTAATGCATCCTTTATGTTCATGTTTTAACTCTTAGCTATTTTGTCAAATTCTTTTTTTAATTTTGGAAGAAAGCCTTGGAGGAAACGCAGTGCTTCCAGCGCTGTTTCCGCAGAAATTCTTTCTCCTTGGTAAACAGTTTTGTTTCTCAATACGCGATAGCGGTTCAAAGTGCTTATTTCTGATTCTGAGAATGAGAAGAACTCTTCTAGGAAGGATATGAGGGCTTCATGGGAGTAAGGTTTGTAGCCTTTTATGGACATTAGTGCCTGGCCGGCTTCTCTCAGGCATTCATACACGTCCTCAAAAATATAGGGTGCGGTGTTATTATTGATCTTTCTTGCTCTAATTGAGAATTCAAGTCTTCCTGTGGCCTTGCTCATTAGTGCTTCAGCCTCTCCTTTGTCTGGGCTTGATTTTTTTGCCAGCTGATTCTCAAGGTAATATTTAAATTCCTGTATCATCAAGCCACCTCCAAGTAGCCAGATAACACTATGCCATTGCAAAGCGAGTTTATGAATCCTTTCTCTGACTTATTCAATCTTATCTCGTAAAGCCTTATCTGCCTCGCCAGCCTTTTCTCAAACAAAGACAGGTCTGCTTCCTTATGCTTCGCGGTTATGATTGCAATATCAATATCGCTTTTGCTTATGTCTTCCCCTTTGCTGTAGCTGCCGAAAAGAACAATAGCTTCTGGTTCTTCGTATTCTTTTTTCAGGAAATCCAAAAGCCCTGATGAGAATATGGAATAAAGGTTATGCGCTCTTTTGGATTGCGTAAACTTTTCGCTCCCACTACTAAAAAAGTTTTTGACCATTTTCTCTTTTTTTGATGTTAAGAATCCTTCCTTCTCAAGCCTGGCAGTTATTTTGCGAACCCCAGGCATAGATAGCCCTGTCATCCTCTCAAGCTCCCTAAGATGGAATTTCTTATCAGGGTATTTGAAGAACCATTCCAAAACCATTTCAGTGTTACTTCTAGTTATCATCTGAAATATATAGTTATCAACTGATATATAAAGTTATCGTTCTCGCTGTTAAGAAAAGAAGATGCTTGTCATTGGTAAATAAATTTTTTGACAAAGCACATAACCTATGATTATCTATGGCCCATACCATTCAACAATTATTGTGCCGTTAGCGCCGTTTCCGCCAGAGTACCTGCCCGCAGATGTTCCTCCGCCTCCTCCGCCTCC
>JAFGDD010000007.1 GCA_016932315.1 Candidatus Woesearchaeota archaeon | reverse complement strand
ATTGAAAACACTTCTTATAGTCCGCTTGGCGAAGTATTGACGGGTGGAAATCAAACCAGATATGATTATGAAGGAAAAGAAAGCGATAGTGTAATTGGAGATACTGACTTCAATGCCAGAAGATATAAACCTGACTTAGGAATATTTGAACAACCTGACACCTTAATACAAAACGTCTACGACCCTCAAAGCCTAAACAGATACATGTTTGAGAGAGGAAATCCTTACAAGAATAAAGATGAGACGGGTCACTTTTGGCAAATTCCGGTAATTTCAGGCATTTTGTTTGCACTTTATGGAGGAATTGGCGAGACAGTAACACAAATTACAATCACAGGTCGAGTTTACAGTTGGCAAAGGATAGCCTCTGCTACAGGAACAAATTTTGTTATAGGAGCAGCCATAGGCGGGATTGGTTTAATTCCTTATGTTGGTATCCCTTTGGCAGGAGTTGCTCTTTATGTATACGCCATTTATAGTGATGTAAGCACTGCTGAGTCTGTGAAAGCGGCTCAAGAACAGAAGGCATTAGATAAACTTCAAGAGGAAGAAAAGGAAAAAACTGAAGAGGGCGAAACAATGAAGACAATGACTGAAGTCAATCCTCCTGTTGATTATAACAAATTGAGTAGTTTTGAATCTCGTACGCAAGCAGCTTTAAGAAGAATTATTCTTGGCGAAGGCGACTTGATGGATTATTCACTTGCTAATCGTAATCCTGACATATATTGGGCGGTTTATAATCCCGATATTGGCAAATGGGAGCCTCCACCTCCTAAACCAATCCCCACGCCTAACCCAATGCCTTAAATCCGAAAGATATTTATTAGATTGATAAATAACACAAGAAGAAAATGAATGCTAAAATAAAATTTATTATCATATATGCTTTCATTAATTTAATTCTTTATATTCTCTTGAGTTACCAAAGCTTTTACATTTTTCACTTAAAAAATATTGAACTTACGAATAAAATCTTATTTTTGCAATATTTTAAAAATATTTTTTTTCTCTTTATTATTAATGCTGCTTTTTGGTTATTCGTTAAATACAAAAAGATTAAATTGAATCTTAAGTGAGCACTTGTTTGTTTGACATTATCTTCTTAATGAGCGGCGTCATAGATTTCTTTATTCATGTTTGATTTTTCTCATTTCAGCCCATGCCTTTCATGGTAGTGTTCAATGTAGTATTTCTTGTACTCGCCTGTTTTTATCTTCTCCCACCACCACTTGTTTTGCCTGTACCATTGTACTGTTTCTTTCATTGCTTTGTCAAAATCATACCTTGGCTTCCATCCTAATGCATTGATTTTCTTGCAGTCAACTGAGTATCTTCTGTCATGGCCTGGCCTGTCTTTGACATAATTTATCAGGCTTTCTGGTTTTTTAGTTAATTCAAGTATTTTCTTTGTGATGTACATATTGGTTTTCTCGTTTCCGCCGCCAATGTTGTATGCTTCTCCACTCTTTCCTTTGTGAAGTACCAAGTCTATTGCTTCGCAATTATCAATTACATAAATCCAGTCTCTTACTTGTTGGCCGTCGCCATAAATAGGAAGTGATTTGTCTTCCATTGCATTGGTTATGAATACTGGTATTAGTTTTTCAGGGTATTGGTAAGGTCCGTAATTATTAGAGCTTCTTGTAACTAAAACATCAACGCCGAAAGTTACAAAGTAAGAATGCGCTAGTAATTCTGCTCCTGCCTTGCTCGAAGAATAAGGGCTGCTAGGGTTTAATCTGTCATTTTCCTTGAAAGAGCCTTTTTCAATGCTGCCGTAAACCTCGTCAGTGCTTATCTGCAGGAACTTAAGCTTGTTTTCCTTTGCTGCTTCTAATAACGTGTATGTTCCAAAGATGTCTGTTCTTATGAAGTCTTCTGGGCTTCCTATTGAGCGGTCAACATGGGTTTCTGCTGCAAAATTAATAATGACGTCAACCTTGGCTGCTAGCTTATTAACGATTTCTGCATCGCAAATATCTCCTTTAACAAATTCATAATTCTTGTTTTTTTCAACATCCTTCAAGTTATCAAGGTTTCCTGCATACGTCAATTTGTCAAGATTAATGATTTTGTAATCCTTGTACTTCGTTAGAATATGCCTTATGAAATTAGAGCCAATAAAACCTGCGCCGCCAGTAACCAAGAGTCTCATATCATCACCCGATTAGTTAAAATTTTTTGTGCCCTAAAAAATTTTGTGCCTTCGAAATTTTAGATCCTGATATTAGAGGGTGCTGCCTCCCCGATGGGGCGTCCCCCGGCGACGCACTACAGGTATTATTTGAGGAAATTTCGACCTTAAGGCACTGAAAATTTTTTATCCTCCTTTCTTTGCTTTCCACTTGATTGGAATATCATTCTTGAAAGGATCCACCCTGAACTCGTCAGGCTCTTTGTAATTGTAAAGCTCAGTAGGAATATTAACCACCATGAGAACTTCCTTGCCAAGCGCTTCAAAGCCGTGCAAAACGCCCGGAGGAATAGTTAAAAGAATAGGATTATCCCTGCTCATAATAAATTCCATGCTATTGCCTTTTGTCGCAGAATCTTCTCTCTGGTCATAAAGAAGAATCCTTCCTTTGCCAGCAACTACAATAAAATTATCAGTTTGCTTCTTATGATAATGCCAGCCCTTAACAAAGCCAGGATTACAAGCAGAAACATAAACTTGACCGAACTTCTTGAATAACGGGTCATCGCACCTGAGCATCTCCATCAGGAAGCCTCTCTCATCCTTGATAAGACGAAGATTCTTAACATTAACCCCAACAATGCCCTTCTCCTTCATAGCAGTTGATGACTGAGATTAGTTTAAAAAAGTTATGAACGTGATTTCTAAGAAAGCTTTTTAAACTTGAGTACCTGTGTTTGATGCAGATAAGCTGTGAATTAAAAATGAGGAAGAAAATAGATGTTTATAAACCTAACAATATTTATTTTTGGATGATGTTAATTGTGTTTGCAATTACCTGTATTCTGCTCATTAAATATTTAAGGTTTGTAGGATTTCTTATTTTCCTTATACTCATAAAGCCCGGAATGGAATTAATGAAGAAAATTGAGAAGATATTAAAATGAGAAAAATCAAGATATGGTGGAAGAAACAATCTCTTTCAAAAAAGTTATTTTGGTATTTTCTACTTTGTTTTATTTTGATATGGCTCTTCTCTTCAATAAATAACTATGTTTATTCACAAAACTATGCTGCAGCTAAAGGTTTTGATAATGTTTGTGGTGACTTATATACTGTTCCCAGAGAGTGTTCTTTTTTCAAATCAATATTTGTATCTTTTATTGATACGCCGTTGATTACTATAGTATCTATCTTATTTACCTCTTTTACCGAACCTTCTGCTGTCAATATATTATTCCTATTATTATTCTGGACTGGGTTAATAGCCATAATTAGTTCAATTGCTGTTTGTAATCGTGTAAAGAATCTTTTCAAGAGAAAGAAATAAGTTACATTATTTTTTAGCACTTAATCGAACAAGGGGATGAAGTTATTGTGTTGGCTTGCAGGCTCGTGTTAGGTTCTTTTTTCTGGTGAAGCTCTTTCTGTAGAAAACTTTTTAAATTTTCAGGCTTATCTGGTTGTTATGTTCGACTTGCAGAAAACAGCATCTTATACTGGCTTTAACAGGCACATCTTTAAGCTGGTAACTGGCAAGAACCTGAAAATACTTGATATTGGCTGCGGTGAAGGAGAGCTTGGGAGAATCCTAAAGCACAAAGGCAACGTTGTTTATGGCATTGAATGCGAGAAAAGAGGATATGAGCTTTCAAAGAAAAAGCTTGACAAGGTATTGTTCGGAGATATTTCTTCTCTTCAACTGCCTAAGGATTGGAAAGAGTTTGATTATGTAATCTTTGCAGACGTTATAGAGCACTTATATGATCCTGCTAGTGTGCTGAAAAAAATAAAGCCATTATTGAAAAAAGGAGGATTTGTCTTAATATCCACGCCTAACATTGCCAACTGGCTCATCAGAACGAGATTATTATTCGGCAGGTTTGATTACAAGGAATCAGGAGTTATGGACAAGACTCACATAAGATGGTTCACTCTTAGAAGCCTGAAAAAACTGGTGAAAGAAACAGGCTACAAGGTTGAGAAGATAGACTTCATACCTAACATCGTATTATCAATCATTTCAATATTCTCAAAGAATAAAGCAGGAGAAAGCATTGTCTCAAAAGAATCAGGGGCTAAGAGCTTTTACTTCAAAATAATTTATCCAGTAGAAAAATTCATTTCAAGAATAAACCCAAGATTCTTTGGATACGAGTTTGTGATTAAGATAAGGAAATAAGCATTCTCGAAAGAAAAGCTTTTAAGCAGGTATTTATTTCCTGCTTGTGAGGTGAGTCGTTTCGATATTTTTTGCTGTAAGAGGAAGAAAAAAATAGTTTCAAGCATTATGTTGCTCACTATGTTCTTCGTTGTCTGCCTGCCATTCACAGCTGCAGTTCAATATGATTTAACGTATGACGCTAATGGTAATTTGGTTAGTGGTGATGGCAAGTACAGGGTTTATAATAGTTTTAATCAGCTATGGAAAGTCTATAATGGTAGCAGTGATGCAGGAACTTTGCTGCAGGAATTCTCTTATCATCCTTTGGAGGAGAGAGTCTTGGTTAAGAAGACTTATAATAGTACAGGAAGCTTAATTGAGACTGTTTATTATTGGTCGAAAAATTTTGTTACTGTCGTTAACTTAAGCGGAACTTATAACTTCACCTATGTTTATCATAATGGTGAATTGATTGCTCAGAGTGTTAACGGAGTGAAGACGTTCTTTCATAACGACATAAAAGGTAGCGTTGTTGTGGTAAGCAATGCATCTGGAGCAGTAATTGAAAACACTTCTTATAGTCCACTAGGAGAAGTTCTTACTGGTGGTAACACAACTCGTTATGAATACGAAGGGAAAGAAAGCGACTCAGTCATTGGAGACACTGACTTCAATGCCAGAAGATATAAACCTGACTTAGGAATATTCCAGCAGCCAGATGGCATTATCCCCGAAGCTGCTAACCCTCAAAATCTAAATCGTTACATGTTTGCGCTTGGAAACCCTTATTTGCATGTTGACCCATCAGGGCATGAAATAAGAGTGGAAAACGAAGAATTAGCAGGGAGTAGTTTCCATGTGGTGTATGTTGATGATTTGAGGATTGGAACTATAATTGATGGCTCTGAAAGAGTTGAAGTAAGGCATTATGGTTCTGTAGATATAGGTGATGGAAGGCAAATTATTGCTGGCTCTTATAATCATTACGATTATGATGTTAGGCTTGATGAAAACATATTGAATAATAAAAACTTACACCAAAAGTATTGTGATGGCAGTATTTGTAGTTTAAATGATATTACTTGGAAAAATATGAATGACCCAAATAATAAAGAGAATATACAGAAAAGCGTATATTTAATTAATGCCGCATTGAGTTGGATAAGCAGTGCACCTAAACTAGCAAAATATGCTTTGATTTTTTCAGCATTTAAGGGGGTGCATGACGTCGCTGAAGAAGATTGGAGCGGCGTTGTTCAAGCTGTTTTGGATATTAACCCGTTAACTTCCACAGCCATGAATGTCATATTATTTTCTACGCTGCAAGGAAAAGGTCGTAAATTAGGCGAACAACATCAGAAAGCAGGAAGTTATAATATCGGAAATGTAAAAGTGACTCCCCAATTAAGGAGCTCTTATGAAAAGATAAGGTATTACTTAGGTCAAGATTAAAAATGAGGAAAACTTTAAATAATTATTAATATGCAAATGTGAAATATGATAAAACTAAAAAAACACATTCCTTGGAAAAAACTTTCGGGCTTAAGAAAGTTTTTGTATATATTGACTTTAGTGGTTTACTTAATATTGTTTTATTTTTTGTTTAGCTTAGTTAGTCATGTAAATGCTGTTATTTATACGCTTGCCTCTTTCTTTTTCTTTTTTCCAATATCACAATATATTTTTATGGAAGGGATTCACTCCTTGAAATTTACCTGGATAGAAGGACGTGATGCCTTAGTAATCACTATTTTATTTATTTTATTATGGATTTGTACTATACTTAAATTTTTTTCAGTGTTTTAAATAGTTTTTAGAAGAGTTATGAATTACTTTTGAGAAACATTGACTCGTTCTTGCACAGTTTGACTATTAGTATAGTCCTGTTGAGGGTTTCGTTCTGCATCTTTGTGATGCTTCTGTTAATATTAATTAAGGCGTCTTCCATGGCCATTTTCGGCGCTACATTAATGCCGTATGATTTAGGCTCTGCCTGGACTATGTGGCTTGGGTCGCACCAAGTGCTTGCTTTTATCATATACGTATAATCAAGGTAATGGTCATATTCGTCTATGAATACGTACACGTGAGTTTCAAGGAGGATTTTGTCTCCTTCTATAATTATTTCTTCAAGTTTTGGCTTGTACTCATAAGTGGCATTGTCCCATATCTTGTTATCTGTTGCTATTATGTCAATGGCATCGCTTGCCCATATCTTGTTATTCTTCACATCCAAATCATATTTTTCTTTCATGAAATCATAGAATGATTGGTAGGTGTAAAGGTAATCTTTTTCGCTGGTTATGTTCAGGATTAAGTAGTCATACCATTTTGTCGATCTTTCTGTGAATTTCCTGTATATTTCCGTAGCGTCCTCATATTTCCTGTCAAAAAAGATGTAATCCTCCCTGTGCTCTGCAGTAAGGTTCTTTATAGCCCATTCAAGGTGTGACTGGTTGATAAACCTCTCTTTTTCCCGCGCCGGCTCCCGGACAATTACTGGTTCTGGAGTAAAATTAGTTTCTTCCTCTGTTGCATTAGCCGCAGCCTCTTCCTCATAATCGTCGCATATCAGATTATCATTGGCGTCCGGGCAGCACTGGCCTCCCACAAGTATGAATCCCGCAGGGCATGAAGGCGTTTCAGGAATAGTGTTTTGTTGGCATGCAGAAAAGATTATTGCTATCACTGCTAATGTTATGAAGAATATTATATTTCTCATGATTTCACCCTGAATTTATCAGCTTCTTTAAACTATTTGACTCCTCAAGAAATTCTGAATATCCTTCCCATCTTATCTGTGTTGAGTACTCATAATATATCTTGAGATCATCAGGGGTGATTACTGTGTAAAGCCTGTATAATGAGTCAGGAAGTTCATTATCCTTGAAAATAGTTATGAGATCTGTATCATTCATATCAAGCACATATTCTCCTATTTGAGGCTCTACTAGAACAGCATCTCGCATTATTCTAGGTATGCTTCTGGCATATATTATTGGGTTTTCAGTTAAAGCCACAACGCAATGGCCGCTATAAGAAAAAGGGTTGTTCTCAGGATTGAAGATGCCGCAGACCGGCTGCATGTAACTCATACCTATAGGGTTGTCTTCTGTGAATGGAATAATTTTTTCTTTTTCAAATCCTTGTTTTACACATTCATCTCTCAGGAAGTTGTATTCTGCAGTGAACACCAATGCGAAATCCTCGCAGTCACCTCCTTTCTTGCGATAGATAGAGCTTAGGTTTCTCAGAAAATCATCCTTCTGCGCAGTCTCCTTGTCTGTTTGATAAGTAAAAAAATGGTGCTTGTTCACTTCATAAATGCATTCAAGGTCAATATAGCATGAATCATTCATCACCAGGCATTTTTCTTTTAATTCCTGCTGCATTTCCTTGTATTCATCAAAGTTAGCAATATTATTGTTATTCTTAAACCAATCCATGGATGCCTTGATTGTGGTCTCAAAGTCAGTCAGCCGGTCCATTATATCATCAATGTTTCGGTTGATTTGTTCATTCTGCATTTGAGTATCTGCTGCCAATTTTTGGTTTTGCGAAGTCAAATTAGAATTATCCTGATTAAGCAGCTCGACTTTTCTCAGAAGAGCATTATAATTGGTTTGCAGTATGCCTAATGACTGATTGTACTGCTCAATCTGCTTTTTCTGAACCTGAAGAGAAGACTGCTGTTGTACTAACTTTATTGCAAGAACCACAGTTATGATTAAGAGCACCGCAATGATGACGCTTAATGTAACATAAATAGTTTTCTTCATTTTTTTAAAAGAATAATACGATTTGATTAATAAAATATTCTATTTTTATCTCTCTGGTGATTACTTCGCAGCTCTTCTTATCACTTCTATCATTTTCTTGGCGCAAGGTTTCAGCAAGTATTTTTCTGTTATAGTCTTCCTGGCGTTTTCTCCGAGTCTTTTCCTTAGCTTAACGTCTTTTATGAGCTTCTCGAGCTTTTCATACCATTCTTTATCATTTCTTGCAAGATACCCGTTCTTTCCGTTGACTACTATTTCTTTGTTCATGCCTACGGGTGAAGAAACAGTAGCTAGTCCTGCTCCGAAGTAATCCAGCAGTTTTTTTGCGCACTTGCCGCAATTCCACTCAGTGTCTAGCAATGGCATTATTCCGATATCAAATTTTACAAAGTCCTGCTGCACTTTTTCCGGCGGAACAGAATGGATTATGTCGACATCAGATAGTTCTGAGAATAATGTTTCTATTTCTTTGTTGCCAAGCGCTCCTATTATCTTGAGCTGATAATCATGTTTTTTGCTTAGCTTGATAAGAACAGGCTTTATCATCTTTAAATTCGGCAGGTGAGGCTCAACATTGCCTATCCAGCCAATAA
Source organism: Candidatus Woesearchaeota archaeon (assembly GCA_016932315.1). Lineage (GTDB taxonomy): Archaea > Nanobdellota > Nanobdellia > Woesearchaeales > SM23-78 > SM23-78. Next base: position 5,109 of record JAFGDD010000007.1, on the reverse strand, counting down.
TCAGTTTTTTAGGCATCTTTGAATAATCTTTTGTATATTTAACATCCTCTTCCTTTGAAGGCGTCGGTATTATTGTAATGTGCTTGTTGTATTTCTTTGCATAATCTGCAAGGTGCTTGTTGCCAGCAACTATTTCCTTGCTCCAGCCCAGAATCTTAGGAATGTACTTATTGTCAAGGTAAATGGCGTCGTCAAAGTCAAAAACAATATTCTTGTTTAATTTGTGATAAATCTTTTCAAAAAAAGGAAAAACATTAGCTTGGTAGACTTCGCGGTACATGTAAATAACATCGTAATTCTTGACCCTGAAGATATCGATGAATCTCCTGAAAGTCGTAAGTATTCCTATGGTTATTAGCTTCAATGGCTTGCAGTTCTGAAAATACCTGTACTTCTGGCCAGGGCTCACAACAACTTCAAAGCCTTCATTCCTTAGCAAAGGAAAATAATTATACACGCGGTAATAAGCTCCCTGGCTTCCTTTGTCAGAGTACTGCGGCATGAAAAGAACTCTAATCTTCTTCATTGATAATCACCAACATTAAACGACTTGCTCGCACAGCGTCCTGTTTTCGTCCTATTGCCTTGGAAATTTTATATCCTGATTCCGCGGATGCTGCCTCCCCGGATGGGGCATCCCCCGGCGACGCATTAAATTATTTTTTTATTTGAAATTTCCACCTTAGGGCAATAATGGACTCAACAACGGACTTGGTGCTCGCCTTACTTTTTCTTTCTCTTATGAGCTTTATACAATTGTTCCCATTCTTTCCTGAATTCAAAGTGTTCTATGAGCGGGTATTGCATGATTCTTAATGGCTTGTTATCCTTTACTGGCTTGCTCTTCTCTTTTATTCCTCTTATGCTTACAGGAACAGAGACAATCTCAACATCATTAAACCCTGCCTGCTTGTACCACTCAACAACTTCTTCTATGCTCTGGAAATAATTAAAAGTGGCAGAGTAATGGTCATAATTCCTTATTAGTCTCTCGTGGAAGTTAACCCCGAGGTAAGCAAATGGAGGCATTAGTTTTACAAAGCTGGCTAGTGGCTTGGTTATTCCTTTTTTCTCAAGTGCTTGCTGCAAGCTAGCCTTGGCTGCCATTGTATAAGCAAATCCTTTGATGACGGGATGAGGCATCCTGCTCGATACTTTCCTTATGCCTTGCCAAACCATTACGCCGTTAGCATACATCGCGTCCAGGAACAAGCTTTTCTTGTGGCTTGTGTGATGAGCCCATTCTTTGTGATAAACATAAATCATTGCTCTTCCGCCAACCTTCAAGTGCCTTGACAAGCAAGTAAAAGTGTATTTAGGATTCGGCGTGTGGTGCAGTACTCCGTGGCTTGTAAAAACATCAAATACTTCTTTCTTGAATGGCAGATTAGTCAAGTCTGCCTGCACAAAGTGAGTGTTAGCTGCATTATTCTTCTTCTTAGCCTCAAACACCTGCATTCCTATATCCACGCCTATTATTTCTTTGCAATTATATTTTGAAAAATCAGACTTAATATGCCTTCCTGTTCCGCAGCCAGCATCAAGAACAACCTTGCCAGTGAAGTGCTCTTTCTTGTAAAGCGGCTCTCCGCCTAGGTTCTTCTCTGCTTCAGTCCATAACTTTTCATAAAGCTCAGCATCATCATCCTGCCTTACCTTCTTCCACCAGTTCTCCCAGTTCTTCTTAGTTTTAGCAAAGTCTTTCAGCTTCTTATCATTAAGAACAACAGCCACTCCGTCAACAATAGGATACTTTTTTCTGCAATGCTCGCAAACAAGAGTGCCAGTAATTACTTCTCCTCCTGCTTCTTTTGTTATGAAAAGCTTGAAATCCTTTTTGCAATCAGGACAGCACATGTAGTTGAGTAATCTTTTCTTCATTAGTTCACCAGTTATGTTTTTGATTAGTAAAAAGTTGCCGTAGCAGTCACCATAGCCAAGGACGAAAACAATTTTTATTGTTGAGGACTTGGCTGACTGCTGACGAGGCGGGGGATGCTCCCTACGGGATGCCGAGTAGGCAACTTTTTTAGTCTTTTTTAGCGTAAAGCTCGCGATACATCTCCTCGTATTTCTTTATTACTTTATTCCATTCAAAACTTTTTATCTTCTGCAGTGATGCTCTTGAAAAATCATTTCTTTTCTTATTATTAAATAATTCCTTTATTCTCCTTGCGAATTCATTAACATCGTCCTTGCTGCACAAAAACCCGCTCTTGCCGTTATCTATCAAGTCAGGTATGCAGGGTATGTTGCTGGTGACGCAGGGAACGCCGTAGCTCATGGCTTCCATTACTACGCCTGGCAATCCTTCGCCTTCTGCTGGCAATAAGAAGATGTTTGATGCTTGATAAAGCTTATGCATGTCCTTTCTCCATCCAAGGAATAATATTTTTTTCTCCAAGCCAAGTTTTTTAGCTTCTGCCTCGTATTCTTTCCTGTCAGGACCATCGCCTGCTAGCAAAAACACAGCATCTTCTTTTCTTAGCTTATCAGCAATTTTGATTATCTTGTCAATGCCTTTCCTAGGAACAAGCAAACCTGCGAACAGAATAACCTTGGTATTCTTGCTGATTCCAAGCTCTTTTCTTATTTCAGAATTATTTTTTTCAGCAATCCTAGCATCCTGCTTCTTGATATCAATTCCTGTTGATAATACTCTTATCTTTTCCTTTGGCATCCCTGCTTTTATAGCGTAAGGAATAAGGCTCTTGCCGTAAAGTGTTATGATGTCAGGCGTTCTGAATATCAGCCAGCCAAACATTTTATTATAAATCCAGAACATAGTATCCCAGAATTTTCCCATGCTGAAGCTGTAGCCAGGCACAGTGTCCATGGTCAAGATTAGTTTTTTCTTCGGGTAAAAGAATTTTTTCCAAGCAATTATTTTCAAGTTAGTGAAATAATAAGGAACCCACATGTGAATGATGTTGTTATTCTTCAAAGCCTTGCAAGTGTTCCTGAAGAATGCAATACTCACAGGAATTGGCTGCTCAGAACTCACAAAAGGTAGTTTTAGAGTGGAATAAGTGTAAACCTTGCTCTTATCCGCCAGCTTGCTGTGGTGCAAAGAATCATCAATCCTCCTGAAAAGCTTCTTAGGAGTTATCAGGCTGTTCTTATAACCCTTGGCGCTCAACTGATTAATAATCTCAGATATCGGTCTTTTCAAAAGCACCGGGGGATTCACATAACAGATTCTTGGAGTTTTCATTTTGTTCACCGATAAAGTCCTATTGCCTTGCAAACTTTAGATTCTATCAATCAAAGGCGCTGCCTCCCCGAAGGGGGCGACCCCCGGCGACGCGCTCGATTATTTCGTCGTAGAAGTTTGCACCTTAGGGCAATAACGGACTTTATTATACAGCACTATTATCTTTTCTTCTTCTTATTCTCTTCTTTTAATGTTAGTTTTCTTACTACCAGCGTGATTTGTTTTTCAACAGCTTCTATTTTGACGTAAAGCCTGAATATGAGGTAGAAAATAACTACGATGCTGATATATATCACCAAGTCAATACCTCTGCCTATGCCAAAAATGCTTGAGATGTAAGTCATGACGTTAGGTATGAAAGGCAGGATTATTATTGCAACCCAGACAGCAACCCAGAACATCAATTCATTCTTAGACAAGTTATTGTCCTTGAACCTAAGCACTGCCCTGCTGATAGCGAACAATGCAAATATTATTATTACGATTTGAAGAACTTCCATATTAACCAACCCCTCCTGTTTGTTTTATTTTTTTCCTGCAATAACGCATATGTGCTTGTAAATCCCGAACCATGAAAGCATTCTCTTGATGAAATTCAAGTCATAGCCTCTCTCAACCTTGGTAATCCTGAGCTCAGAAGCCATCTCTTTCTTAAGCCTGGCAGCAGTGTACATGTTAGAGTGGAACTTCTTGTCAACCATCCAGCTGTTGCCGCTCACCACATAAATAATCTTAAGTATCCAGTTGAAATTAGGCGTAACAATGATGCACTTGCCGTCCTTCTTCAGCAACCTGTTGCACTCAGAGAACATCTTGTTAAGCTTCTTTCTGTCTTCGACGTGCTCTATCATGTCAAAAGAAGAAATTAAGTCAACGCTTCCTGATTTCAAAGGAATTTTTTCCTCGCAGGACTGGACGAACATGCTGCCCCTGCCAAGCCTCTTCTCAGCCTCCCTGGCGACTTCCTTGACAACCTCAACGCCATGAACCTCGTGCTCATGGTTAAAAGTCTTCATCATGGAGAGCAAGTCTGCAAATGCGCAGCCGTACTCGAGAATAATCATCTTATTCCTCAAATCCTTGTGCTTGTTCAAGAACAATAACTGGTTGGTGTTCCTCGTAAAATTTACATAAGGATTCCCGTCCTTCTGGCGCCAGTCAAACATGCTCTTAGCATCAAGATTCTCGTAAATAGTAACTTGTTTACCCATTTTAATGCTCCACGGCTATAGACATATAAGAGGCTTTATATTTTTTATGAAGTTGAGTAAGAATTAGCTACTAATAATACTTTCAAAAAACTATTTAAACGAAATAAGAGTTCATTTTTTTCAAGGCAAAAAGGGATGAATTCAAGACTTATTAAATTTTTTAGTATTCTATCCATTTTCTTAATCATTGGTTTACCAATCTGTTTCGCTGTTCAGTATGATTTAACATACGATGCCAATGGAAATCTTGTGTCGGGAGATGGTAAGTTCAGGGTTTACAACAGCTTTAACCAATTGTGGAAGGTCTATAACGGCAGTAGTGCTGCTGGAACTTTGTTGCAGGAGTACGCGTATCATCCTTTAGAGGAGCGCGTATTGGTTAAGAAGACTTATAATAGTTCAGGCAATCTCACTGAGACTGTTTATTATTGGACTAAAAATTTTGTGACAGTAGTCAATTTATCTGGAACTTACAATTATACTTACGTCTATCATAATGGCGAGCTTATTGCTCAGAGTGTTAATGGTGCCAAGACATTCTTCCATAACGACAATAAAGGTAGCGTTGTTGCTGTTAGCAATGCTACTGGAGCTGTGATTGAAAACACTTCTTATAGTCCGCTTGGCGAAGTATTGACGGGTGGAAATCAAACCAGATATGATTATGAAGGAAAAGAAAGCGAT
>JAFGDD010000006.1 GCA_016932315.1 Candidatus Woesearchaeota archaeon | reverse complement strand
TCTCCGAAAAACCGCCACAACGCACCACCCAGTTTACCATCCTTTTCTTACCAGCCGACACTTAACACCCTTTAGATTACCAATGCCCTTTTAAGCATTTCTAAAATCCTGTTTCACAACCTTTAAAAACATAGTTCTCACCCCTTTCTATTGATAATTTAATAATTCAGATATAATTTTTGGAGGGATTATCATGAAACTCTTATGCATTGGTAGCGGTTATGTTGGTTTGGTGTCAGGCACCTGCTTTGCAGACTTGGGCAACGATGTTACTTGCTTGGATATTGACGAGAAAAAGGTTGAGAGCCTTAGCAAGGGGATCATTCCCATTTATGAGCCTGGATTAAAAGAATTGGTTGACAGGAACCTGAAGCTCGGAAGGTTAAGGTTTACAACAGATTCTGAGAAGGTTATCAAGGAGTGCGATGTAATCTTTATTTGCGTAGGCACTCCTCCAAAAGCCAATGGAGAGGCTGACATGAGCTTTGTTTACGGCGCTGCCGAGAACATAGGCAAGTTCATGGATTCTTACAAGATAATAGCTGATAAGAGCACTGTGCCTGTAGGCACTGCTGAAAAAGTGAGGAAGATAATCAGCGAGGAATTAATTAAGAGGAAAAAGAACATTGAGTTTGATGTTGTTAGTAATCCAGAATTCCTGAGAGAAGGAGCTGCTGTCAAGGACTTCCAGAATCCTGACAGAATTATACTTGGAGTTTCAAGTGAAAGGGCAAGAGAAATACTTGCTAAGCTTTACAAGCCAGTCACAAGGGCTGACAAGCCAATTCTTTTCACGACTCAGAAGAATGCAGAGCTTATCAAGTACGCCAGTAATGCAATGCTTGCTACGAGGATTAGCTTTATGAATGAGTTCAGCCAGTTGTGCGAGGAGATAGGAGCAGACATAAAGGTTGTAGCCCGAGGCATGGGCTTGGATAATAGGATAGGTTCAAGATTTTTGCAGGCAGGCTGCGGTTATGGAGGCAGCTGCTTTCCAAAGGATGTTAAGGCATTGGCTCAGATGCTTGAGCAGCACGGCTTGACTTCAAACCTCATGAGAACTGTTGATTACATTAATGAGAGGCAGAAGAGAAGCCTTGTTCCAAAGCTCAAGAAATTCCTTCCAAAGCTCGAAGGCAAAACTATTGCAATATGGGGTGTTGCTTTCAAGCCAAGGACTGATGACATAAGAGAAGCTCCAAGCCTGGTAGTCATTGACCAATTATTGAAAGAGGATGCCCTAATCAAGGCTTATGATCCTGAGGCTTTGGAGAATGCAAAGAATAACCTGAAAAAAGGAGTGTTCTTTGCAAGCAATGCCTATGAAGCAGTTGAAGGAGCAGACGCCCTTATCATATGCACTGAATGGGATGAATTCCGTGAGCCTGACTTTGAAAGAATGAAGAAGCTCATGAAGCAGCACATAATCATTGACGGAAGAAACCTTTATGAGCCAGAGGATATTGAAAAGCTGGGCTTCAAGTACAAGGGAGTGGGTAGGTAAGACTGTTGATGAGGTAAATGAGGTAATTAAATGGCTTCTGGCAAATCCTATTCCCAGCGCGCAGTTAAGAGCTTTGCTGTTGTTTTCATAATTAACATAATAGCAGCTTTCCTGGGCTACCTTATCAGGATTGTGCTGGCAAGAAACCTTACGCTGGCAGATTATGGCTTGTTCTTTTCTGTCTTTGCGCTCATCAACTTTATAGCAATCTTCAACAACCTCGGATTAGGAGAGGCGCTTGTAAAATACATTCCTGATTTTCTTGTGAAGAAAAAGCCTGGCGAGATAAAGAATTCCATAGTCATTGTCATCTGCACTTATCTTCTCACATCAATCATTATTGCATCCCTGCTGGTAATATTTTCTAACGAGCTTTCTGAGCATTACTTCAAGACTTCTGTTGCTTTACCATTATTATTGCTCTTCATAATAATCATGTTTTTTTCTAATCTCAGGGAATTATTAAGGAGCGCTTACCAGGCTTTTCAGAAAATGACTTTTTATGCAGGAATATACCTAGCTGAGAATGCTCTCATTCTCATAATGCTAATCTTCTTTTTTGTTTTCAGCAAGAGCATATTCACAGCAGCTTACAGCTACATCGTCACTTATGTCATTATACTAATAATTTTTGCATTCCTGTTCCTAAAGACTTTTCAATTTTTCAATTACAAGTTCAGCTTTAAGAAAGAGCTTGCAAAGATTCTTTTCAAATTCGGGCTTCCAGTAACCCTACTGGGCGTGGGCAGCATTGTGATTCTCTACACAGATACCCTTGTGCTCACTTATTTCAGGAGCTTGGAGGAAGTAGGAGTCTACAATGTTGTGGTGCCAACAGCCATGCTGCTCTTGTTCTTCACCAACTCAATAGGTTCTGTGCTCTTCCCAATGGTTTCAGAGCTATGGGCTAAGAAGGACTTGAAGAAAATCAGCCAAGGGCTTGAGATACTTGAGAAGTACTCTTTTGCTGTCCTCCTTCCGCTGGTAACCATCATGTTCATATTTTCTAATACCATACTCAGGCTTCTGTTCGGGGCAGCATATGCTTCAGGAGCAACTGCGATGCAGGTGTTATTAATAGGCATACTGTTCATGGGCATGTTCTCGCTCTCCTCAATGGTGTTCGCAGGCATTGGCAAGCCAATGATTAGCACCAAAATACTATTATTGGGAGGAGCGATTAACCTCATACTTAACTTCTTCCTCATCCCAAGATGGGGAATGCTCGGAGCAGCTTTCAACTCATTATTGGCTTACTTTTTGGTTTTCATACTCTCTGTTTTCAAGCTAAGAAAGCTTATCAAGGTCAAGATGCCCTGGCTCAACTGGCTGAAAACAATAATTGCCGGTATAGCGATGGTGCTCGTAATAATTTTCATGCAAAATATTTTAGTGTTGCCATTTTACGCAGAGATAATTTTGAGCTGCTTAATAGCAGGGCTGGTTTATGTTGGCTTAATATTATTGATGCGCATTGTTAATTTAAATGAGATAAAGAGCATTATAGGACGTTAAAAATCCATTATTTGCATAAACTTTATATATCATGTTCAGGTGATTGGCTTAAGACAAGCGTGAAGGTTTGTTATGGATTAGTTAATTATTATGAGGGGGCGGGATATGCTGTTTAACTCCATTAGTTTCTTAATATTCTTGCCTGTTGTTGTGCTCCTTTATTTTAGCATTCCACATAAGTACAGGTGGATTATTCTTCTCGTAAGCAGCTATTACTTTTACATGAGCTGGAAGCCAGAGTTCATAATCCTGATAATCATATCAACAATAGTGGATTATGGCGCTTCGCATAATATTGTTCGCTCAAAGTCTAAACCTAAGAGAATTTTTTTTCTTTGCTTTAGCTTGCTCTCTAACTTTGCGCTATTATTCTCATTCAAGTACTTCAACTTTTTCAACAACGCACTAGGCGACTTTTTACGGCTCATAAGCATCCCGTGGGACCCTGTTGTCCTAAGCGTTATCCTGCCTGTAGGAATTTCTTTCTATACTTTCCAGACCGTAGGCTACACTATTGACGTTTACAGGGGCGTTATAAAGCCTGAAAGGCATTTCGGGATTTTTGCGGTTTATGTGTCTTTCTTCCCACAGCTAGTAGCGGGTCCTATTGAGCGAGCCAAGAATCTCTTGCCGCAGTTCTATGAAAAGCACAAGTTCAGCTATACGCAAGCTGCTGATGGCATAAAGCTCATGCTCTGGGGTTTCTTCAAAAAAATAGTTGTGGCTGACAGGCTGGCTGTTGTGGTGAATGCCGTCTATAACAACACGCAAAACTACACAGGAATTCCCTTAATCCTCGCCACTGTTTTCTTTGCTTTCCAGATTTACTGCGACTTCTCAGGCTACTGCGATATAGCCATTGGAGCAGCGCAAGTCATGGGTTTTAGGCTCATGGATAACTTTAAGAGGCCTTACTTTTCAAGGTCAATATCTGAGTTCTGGAAGAGATGGCATATCTCGTTATCAACATGGTTTAGGGATTACCTTTACATATCCATTGGAGGCAACAGGGTGTCCATACCGCGATGGTATCTTAACATATTCATTGTCTTTGTGGTGAGCGGCTTGTGGCACGGAGCCAACTGGACTTTTGTTATCTGGGGAGCATTGCACGGATTTTACATGATGTTCGGAGCATTAACTCAGAAAGTAAGAGATTTTATAGCAGAAAAGATTGGCTTGGTAAAGCTTCCCAAGCTGCGCACAATCATCCAAGTAATAATCGTTTTCATACTGGCAGATATTGGCTGGGTTTTCTTCAGGGCCAATAATGTTTCTGACGCAGTTTATGTGCTGACGCACATATTCCCATTGAGCCTTAACTTTTCAGGAGTTTATTTTGGCGCAATGACTCGCTGGGGATTAATAGTGGCTTTTGCAGCCATAATATTTATGGAGTCAATTCATTTTATGCAGGAGCATTTCAGGATGAGGCAATTCCTATCAAACAAGCCAGTAGTATTGAGATGGACAATTTATCTCGCATTAATATTCATAATACTTTTATTTGGGGTTTTCAATGAGACACCATTTATATATTTCCAGTTTTAGCATAGAGTAAGATAATATGATAATAAAGGGATAACTGATGAAAAAGGAAAAAATAAGGTTCATAAAAACAGGAATAATTTTTGTATTAATATTCATAGCATTATTCATGATAATAAATTTTGTTTATATCAAGTTCTTCCTTAGCAAGAACCTTCAGGCAAGGGCAGAAGCTGAACTGCAGAACTTCATAAAAGAAAAGGCGCAAATGGATTATCTTGTCCTTGGAGACTCTCATGCTCACCAAGCAGTTAATCCTGAATACTTGCCTAACTCTTTCAACCTTGCGCATAGCTCCAATACTTATGCTGAAAACTACTATAAGCTCAGAAGATTATTGTATGACCAAAAAATAAAAGTCAAATACCTGTTATTGGAAGTTGACATGCACTCATTCTCATCTTACATGAAAGGGCCAATGCCTTTGAAAAGAGAGTTCTGGTATTATGCAAGCTTTGTGCCTGTCAAGGACATAAGGAATATTAGTGGCGCTTCAGAGTTTGACATCAGGATTAATCATTTGTTCCCTGTGCTCGGAAGAGGAGAGGACATGCTCGCATTATTATTCTCAAAACCATCAAAGCAAGTGCTAGGCTGGGCTAGTTATGATACTAATATCTCGCAACAGAACATAACCAAGCTTACAGTTCAAAGAGTAGAAGGGCAGTTCCTAGGACAGGAAAGAATCGACCCTCTCCTGATTGAGTATTATGTCAAGATATTGAAGATGGCTCGCGAGAAAAACATCACAGTAATCCTGGTAAAATATCCTGTGCTTAAACAATACGATGAAGTGCTGAATGAGATGAACGTGACAAAAGAAGATTATTATGATTACATTTACGCATTGGCATCAGAACATGTTGGAAAATATTATGTGCTGGATTATTATGACTTATTCTTCAACCAGTCAAAGTACGAATTCACAACATCAGATTACTTCAGTGATCCAGACCACGTGAATGCCTTAGGAGCTAACATACTCTCAGAAAAAGTCAGTAATGACTTGAAAGAGAAGGGATTGGAATAAGAACAGAAAGTTGATGCTTCCTGCAATTCTGTTGAAAAATCTTCGAGGCTAAAGAACAAAATATTTAAATGAGATGATTCTCTTTATTTTCAAGTTGATAGGGGGAAGTGAAGTTTTTTCTTTGTATTATAGAGTTCTTTTTAGGAGGTGTTCAAAATGAATAAGCTTGTAATCTACTTGTTAGTGTGCTTTTTGTTCGCTGCCAGCGTTCTTGCTGCTGAGAAATCAGATTATGTCAAGTTGGTCGAGAATACTGATCATTGTTTTGATTGTTGGACTGTTTATAAGATTACTAAGGCTGATGCTGTTCCTCTTGATAAGTTCAGACTTGATTTTAAGGATGTTGATGGTGATTTTGTTCTTCCTGATTATGATGTTGGTTATTTGACTAGTGAGACTTATTCTTATTTGGTTGATGTTTATGAGCCTTGTGTCGTGACTAAAACAATTGTTAACAATGAAACTGATGAGGAAGAGACTTTTAATATTGATTCTACTTGTTATGCTGGTCAGCAGGAAGTTGAGAAGACAAGGGAGTATTATGTTTTTTCCAGTGGCGATCCGATTGGGGCATTGAAAGGCATTAAAGCGCAGTACAATGCTGCTTCTGTAGGAGATACTATCTATGTTAAGGTAACAGGTCATCCTGAGCGAGGCACAGCCTTGGACAACATATTGACATTGAATGATTATTCTTATGATGAGTATGCTTGGTGGGATACTGCTTTTAATTATAGGATGAATATCAGCTGTAATCAGGTTGCTGCTGGTTTTCCTATTGTCATTAACGGTAGCGGTGGCTTTAGCCTTGGTGGTTATCAGCAGGTTGTTTGGGCAGCTTGCCAGAATAATACTGGCTTGGCTGTTTATTATAATAATTATTCTAGTTATGTTGTTGCTAATGATAGCGTTCAGGTTCCTTTTGAGGTTGAGCAGGGTAATGTTAGCAGTTATAATCCTGTTCAGGTTTGGGATTATTTTAATAGGGTTAATAGCCAGAATAATAGTAATAGCCCTTATGTTTTTCATTTGAGCTCTAATGGCACTGTTGCTGATTCTCTTAGCTCTACTAGTGGCTCTGCTAATCTTACTTTGAGCAAGGGCATGGTTGATGGTGGTCTTCTGAGTGATGGCTCTGAGACAAGCACGAAGCTTTTATCTAATCATGATATTCATGAGTTGGTGCCGGGCAATATGACTATTATGTTTATTTTTAATGGAACTGTTCTTCCTTCTTCTTTGAATTATTTTATGCATAATTATGATGGCTCTAATTATTATGTTATTTATGCTCAAAGCTCTGGCTTGATTGAGGTTTCTTTTGTGTCTACCAACGATCTTGATTTTACTTTTGATCCTACGAGTGCTGTGATTACTAATGGGAATAAGCATTTGATTGTTTTTTCTAAGGTTCCTGGTTACAGCCTTAATAATTTTTCTTCTTATTTTGACGGCGCTTTGTATAGTAACACTCTCGTAAGTGATACTTTGTCGGCTACTGCTTCTAATACTAATCAGGTTTGGGGCAGGAGGACTCAGGGAGATTATCCTGTTAATTTCACTCTTGATGAGATTAGAGTGTTGAATTATACTGTGAGTGCTTCTGAGGTTAATATGACTTGGTTTAATTTGTTGGGTGTTTCTGGTTATGGAAGCTTGAGTTCTGAGGAAGTGTATGTTGCTCCTGCTGCTAATGAGTCTTCTGGCAGGGCTGCTATTATTGCTGGCTTGGATGCTTCTGAGGTTGCTGGTTCGTATACTGCTTATAGTGACCGCCAGGTTTATGTCAGGTTGTTGAATGGCAGCCAATACAAGGGCACTTTTGATGAGTGGGTTACTATTTATAGTGATGGTGTTTATAAGCGCTGGGCTTTTAATTATGACCAGAACACTAGTTCAAGCTTCCCTGTGTTTTTCAATATAACTCCTGTTTTTTATGTTTGGCAGATGAGTAACATAACCTATGATCAGATAATGTGGAAGGTAAGTGCGCTTATCAACAGTACTTATTCGTAAAATTAGTTAGAAGGGGGTATAGGAAAATGAATAAAAAATTATTACTTTTTGCAGTTTTAATTTTTTTAATGGTTGTAATTATTTATGTTGTTGCTCTAGAGCCCACAGATAGACATATATCTGAATATGATAACAGTACAAATTCAGACGGGATTATCCGGAGTCAAGAAATATTAGACGTATTCAACAATCAAACTTGGGTGAGATTTATAATCTATTATCGATCAGATGTTGAAAATTTGACCTTTGATAATGTTGAAGAAAGAAAAAATTATGTTAGTAATCTAACACATTCTCTTTTTGATTATATTCCCTCAACCAAAATTAGAAACATCAAATCAGGTTTATCTAATAGTTT
>JAFGDD010000005.1 GCA_016932315.1 Candidatus Woesearchaeota archaeon | reverse complement strand
CAAACAAAGGCTTCGACGGCCTTATTTTGACTAAAAAAGTAGTTGACGGAAACGTAAAATGAGAAATGCATTTGCAGACGAGCTTACAAAGCTTGCAAAGGATAATAAGAAGATATTCACATTATCAGGTGATATAGGCAACAGATTATTCGACAAGTTCAAGGAAGTAGATCCTGAGAGGTTCCTGAACTGCGGAGTTGCTGAGCAAAACATGGTAAGCATGGGAGCAGGCATGGCAATGTGCGGGTTGCACCCATTAAGTTATACTATTACTTCTTTCATGACAACGAGGTGTTATGAGCAGATAAAAGTTGATGTTTGTTATCATAATCTTCCTTTCATCATTGTAGGAGTTGGCGCTGGTCTTGGCTATGCAGAAGGAGGAGCTACTCACCAGTCATGCGAAGACTTGGCTATACTCAGGGTTTTGCCTAACATGACAGTGCTCTGCCCTGCTGATTCTAACGAGGTTAGAGGAGCGTTAAGGGCTGCGTTCAACCATAAAGGTCCTGTTTATATCAGGCTGGGCAAGAAAGGAGAGCCTGTTGTTCACAAGGAAATACCTGATTTCAGGATTGGCGAATGGATAAATGTGAGAGAAGGAAAGGATGTGTGCGTATTGAGTATTGGCTTCATGCTTCCTTTTGTTTTGCAGGCTGCTGAATTATTAGAGAAGAAGAAAATAAGCTGCAAAGTAGTTAGCGCTCACACAATAAAGCCGTTGGATGATAAGACTCTCAAAGAAGCCTTTGCTAAGTTCAAGCTCGTAATCGTTGTTGAGGAGCATAATATCATAGGAGGAGGAAGCGCTGCAGTAGCAGAATGGGCTGTTGACCATGACGTTCTCAAGAAGACTAAATTGCTCAGGATTACTGCGCCAGATGCTTTCAGCTGCGTAACCTGCAGCCAGGAATACGCGCGAATGCTTTATGGGTTAACGCCAGAAGCCATTGCTGAGAAGATTATCAAAGCGCTTCCCAAGAGGTGATGCGCAGTTGAAGAAAACAAGTTCTCTGATTATTGGCGTTGACTTTGACAACACCATTGTTGATTACGACGAATTATTCTATGCTTTAGCTCTTGAGAAAAAACTAATACCTGCAGATATTGGCAGGACAAAGAGCGATGTAAGGAATTATCTGCGCTCTGTAAATAATGAGGATGCATGGACAGAACTGCAGGGCATAGGCTACACTACCAAGATACTGGGAGCAAAGCCTTTTGTCGGTGCTTTGGAGTTCTTTAAGAAGTGCAAGGAAGCAGGGATTACTGTACTGGTTATAAGCCACAAGACAAAGCATCCATTCATTGGAGAGAAAGAAGACTTGCACTCATGGGCAAGGAAGTGGCTTGACAAGCACGGATTCTATTCCAAGACAGGATTATCTGACAAGGAAGTGTTCTTTGAGCTTACCAAGGAAGAAAAGATGAAAAGGATAAGAACGCAAGGATGCGATTACTTCATAGATGATTTGCCAGAGTTCCTTGAAGAAAAAGAATTTCCATCTGATGTGAAGAAAATATTATTTGATCCGAACAACAAATACGCTGATTCATCAAGTTATGAAAGGTATATTGAATGGGATGAAATACTTGAGAATATTATCTCTGCTAATGAGATTGAGAATAATGCAAAAGGATTACTGGCAAAGATAGGAATGAAAGGAAAGTTCAGTATTGAAAGATTAACAGGAGGAAGAAACAACAAAGTGTACAAGATAACAACTGATGGTAAAGAGTTTTTATTAAAACAATACTTCAGCCACAAGAACGACCCGCGCAACAGGTTGAAAGCAGAATATTCCTTTACAACATTCTGCTGGAATAATAACATAAAAAGCGTTCCAAAGCCATTTGCTTGCGACGAGAAAAACCAGCTCGGGCTTTACGAGTTTGTTAACGGAAGAAAACTCAAGCAGGAAGAAGTCAATAAGGAACATATAAACCAGGCAATTGATTTATTTATCGCAGTGAACAAGTACAAGAACAAGGCAGAAGCCAAGAAGCTGCCAATAGCATCAGAAGCATGCTTCAGCACCAAAGAACACATAGCACTGGTAGAAAAAAGAATTGAAAGGCTGAAGAACATTCAAGCTGACTCTGATATTAACAAGCAAGCCAAGCTGTTCATTGAAAAAGAACTAATACCAAAATGGGAAGAAGTTTTGAAGCGCATCAAGAAAAATATCAAGGACAAGAAGATTGATGATAAAAAAATAAGCAATGATGAGAAATGCATCTCTCCCTCAGACTTCGGCTACCACAACGCACTACTAGAAGAGGGAAAAAACAAAGCAAAAGGCAAGTTAAGATTCCTGGACTTTGAATACTCAGGCTGGGACGACCCTGCAAAGACTCTCTGCGACTATTTCTGCCAGCCAGAACTAGCTGCGCCAATAAAATATTATGATTATTTTGCTAAAAAAGCATTTGCAAACAACAAGTATGCCAAGAAAATAATCGCCAGAGCCAGCAGCCTTTTGCCAGCCTACAGGATTAAGTGGTGCTGCATAATGCTGAACGAGTTCACCAAGACAGACAGCGAAAGGCGCAAGTTCGCCAGCCCAGAAGACCTAAACGATATGAAAAGAAAACAGCTGGAAAAGACGAGGGAATATTTGAGCGAGATGAAAAGTTTCTGATGAGTATACTTTTTCATAACCCTTATAAATCACCTCTTGTTCTTCTTCTTAAATTATTAATAATTAATAGGGGGTTTTTACCATGGGTAAGGAATTGAAGATTGTGTCTGCTGTGCATAAGAGCACTAAGAGGGAGTATCTTCCCAGGATGATGGATGACAAGATTAATTGCATGGTCGTCGCTAAGAAGTACGGCTTTGATTACTGGGATGGTGAAAGAAAGTTTGGTTATGGCGGTTATAAGTACATGCCTGGCAGGTGGGCTCCAGTAGCGCAAATGCTTATTGACCATTACAAACTGCCTAAAAACGCTAAGATTTTGGATGTTGGCTGCGGCAAGGCTTTCCTCTTGTACGAGTTAAGCTTACTGCTCCCAGAAGCTACTATTGTTGGCTTTGACTTCTCAGAGTACGCTATCAAGAATTCCAAGGAAGAAATCAGGGATAAGTTATTTGTTCATAAAGCTCAGGACAAGTATCCTTTCAAGGATAAAGAGTTTGATTTAGTCATCTCACTCACAACATTACATAACCTTGAAGTTTTTGACTTGAAAAAAGCACTAAAGGAAGTTGAGCGCGTTGGAAAAAATAAATTCATCGTGGTCGAGAGTTACAGGAACGAGGCTGAGTTGTTCAACCTTGAATGCTGGGCTTTGACTGCAGAAGCTTTTTTCAGCCCTAAAGCATGGGAGTGGCTTTTCAAGGAGTTTGGTTATACTGGAGATTATGAGTTTATTTATTTCGAATAGTCAAAATAAGGCCGTCGAAGCCTTTGTTTGTGACTCAAAAGCTTGCTTTTGTTGAGCAATGGCTGAGGCGAGCGTTAGCGAGCAGGGCTTATTTTGACAATAGTGAGGTGTTTATTATGAAGATGAAAGCAGCTATCCTTACAGAGCTTAACAAGCCGTTAGTGATTGATGAAATAGAAGTTCCTGATGTTCTTGAATACGGTCAGGTTTTGGTTAAGATTCATTACAGCGGCATTTGCGGTTCTCAAATCAATGAAATATTAGGAGCAAAAGGACCAGACAAGTACTTGCCTCATTTACTAGGTCATGAAGGCGGTGGAGTAGTAGAAAAGATTGGTCCGGGAGTATCAATAGTCAAGCCAGGCGACCACGTAGTCATGCACTGGAGAAAGGGTAATGGTATTCAATCACCAACTCCTAAGTATACCTGGAAAGGCAAGCCTTTGAATGCCGGCTGGATTACAACTTTTAATGAGTACGCCATAGTTTCAGAGAACAGGATTACTCCAATTCCCAAGGATTTTGACCTTGCAGAAGCTTCATTATACGGCTGCGCAATACCAACAGCTTTCGGAGTAATACAGAACGATGCAGGCTTGAAAACAGGGCAATCAATAATAATCTTCGGAGCAGGAGGAGTAGGAGTGGCTACTATACTCATGGCATCACTGGCAGGAGCAAACCCTATCATAGCAATTGACATCAATGATTACAAGCTAAAGAGTGCCAAGCATTACGGAGCAACTCATCTATTTAATTCAAAAAAAGAGTCTGACTTGAAAAAGAAATTATTGGAATTATTGCCAAAAGGAGCAGACGTCGTGGTCGACACAACAGGCAACAAAGGAGTGATGGAATTATCTTATGAATTAACAGCTCAAGAAGGAAGCACAGTGCTCGTAGGCGTTCCCAAAGCAGGCGATAACATAACCATTGACTCTTTGCCTTTGCACTTCGGCAAGAAACTAACTGGCTCTCACGGAGGAGACACAGAGCCAAGCACTGACTTGCCAAGATTAATCAAATTGCAGCAGTCTGGAAGGTTCGAATTAAAAAAAATGATAACGCACACTTACCCGCTTGACAAGATAAACGAAGCATTAGACATGGTAAGGACAGGCGACACAATAAGATGCGTTGTTAAGATGATTTAGGAAAAAATCGCCTTGGACAGCCCGAGGGCGCAACCCCAGTCCAAGCCACCAATCGCCTTAACTCATACAAAACTGCGTTTTGATTCGTTTTCGGCGATGGTGTTGGTGGCGGCGATTTTTTTGTAATGGAGGTTTAAAATGAAGAAGGTCGTGGTGATTGGGAGCAACTCTTTCTCTGGAGCTCATTTTGTTAATTTGCTGCTTGAGAAGAAGGATTACAAGGTTTTTGGAATTAGCAGGTCTGCTGAGAAGAATGATATTTATCTTCCTTACAAGAAAAAATCAAGGAAAGACTTGGCAAGGTTTGAGTTCCACCAATTAGACATTAACAATGATATTGACAAGATGCTCGCATTATTTGACAAGGAAGAGCCTGATTTCATTGTTAATTTTGCAAGCCAAAGCATGGTAGGGGAGAGCTGGCAGCACCCAGAGCACTGGTATAAGACTAATGTGTTAGGAACAGTGCATTTAGTCAACAGCTTAAAAGATAAGAAATACCTGAAAAAATATGTTCACGTATCAACGCCAGAAGTATACGGCACATGCTCAGGGCGGGTTAAGGAAGACAACCCTTTCAACCCTAGCACTCCTTACGCAGCATCAAGAGCAGCAGGAGATATTTTCATCCAGCTATTAATCAAGCAGTTCAACTTCCCAGCAGTATTCACAAGAGCAGCAAATGTTTATGGAGAAGGACAGCAGTTATTCAAGATAATTCCGCGCTCAATAATATTCATAAAGAAAGGAACCAAGATACCGTTGCACGGCGGAGGGCTTGCAGAGCGCTCATTCATCCACATCAGGGATGTTTGCGAAGCAACCATCAGCATAATGGAAGGGGCAAAGCCAGGAGAAATCTATCACATATCAACAGACAAATTAATCTCAATAAGAGACTTGGTCAAGCTTATATGCAAGAAGATGAAGGCAGATTATGGCAAATCTGTTGACGTCGTAGAAACAAGGAGAGGGCTTGACGCTGCTTACATACTTGATTCTGGAAAATTAAAGAAAGAGTTCAAATGGAAGGCAAAGATAGGATTAGAGCAAGGAATTGCAGAAGTCATCAAATGGGTTAATGACAACTGGAAGGTTATAGAGAAAGAGCCATTAGAGTATATACATAAGGAATAATCAAGATGAAGAAGAAAGCTGATAATAAGAAAAAGCATAAGAGTGCTGATAACAAAAAAAGCACTGATAACAGCATAAAAAAAATAGTTATTCTAGGCCACACAGGATTTGTAGGCAAGAGATTAAAAGAGTATCTTGAGCAAAAGCATCCTGGCATCAAGGTGATAGGCATTTCATCAGAAGAAATAGACTTGACAAGCCCAGAAAAAAGCATTAAGCTCAAGGAATACTTTGACATGAACACAATGGTTATCATGCTGTCAGGAATAAAATCAAATTACGGCAATGACCTGGAAGTCTACCTTAAGAATATCATGATGGCATCCAATGTCTGCAAGGTGTTGTCAAAGAATCCTGTCAAGAAATTCATCTTCTTCAGCTCAATAGCAGTCTACGGTGTTGACGTAGAGAACATGAGAATGACAGAAGACACTCCTGTAATGCCAGATACTTATTACGGGCTATCAAAGCTTGACTCTGAATGGCTTTTAAGGCTGGAATTCCAGAAATTAAAGAACAGCGAATTAATCATATTAAGGCCTTCAACCATTTATGGACCAGGAGAAACCATACTGGCATCAACTCCATCAGGCTTTCTGATCAAATACCTGGAAGGAGGAGAAGTAACTCTTTGGGGGCATGGCAGCGAGTTCAGGGAATTCTTATTCATAGAAGACATAATAAGAATAATCGACAACCTTGCTTTCAGTGATTTCAAGGGAATAATCAATCTCGGAGGAGACAAGCCATACACTTACATGGAATCACTGGGCATAATATCAAAATTATTAGGAAAAAAACTAGTCATTCACAGCAAGCAGAGGAGCAAGGAAAAAGTCAACAAAGCCTATGAGCAAACCTTGATAAGAAAATTAATGCCAGGCTTCAAGTTCACGCCATTAGAGCAAGGACTGAAAGCAATAATCAAAACAAGAGTTGGAGTGGACCATTACAAGAGAACCAGCTGCAGGTTATGCAACAGCGACAAGCTAGTGCTTGTAGTGCCAGTAGGAGAATCAGCAGTAGGAGGCAATTTTGTCCCAAAAAACAAGCTAAAAGAGAAACAAGCAACTTATCCATTGGACATGTACCAGTGCAAAACCTGCGGGCACGTGCAATTGCGCGACGTAGTAAGCCCGAAGATATTGTTCACAGACTATTCTTATTTCAGCGGCAAGACCAGCCTCAGAAAGCACTTTGCAGAATACTCAAAAAAAGTCATTGATGAAAACAACCTCAAAAAAGGAGCATTCATAATAGACATTGGAAGCAATGACGGGGCATTCCTGGAATTCTTCAAGGAAAAAGGAATGAAAGCATTAGGCATAGACCCTGCAGAGAATGTTGCAGAATACGCTAACAAGCAAGGAATAGAAACCCTGCCCGTAATGTTTGACATGCAAGCAGTAGAGCAGATAAAAAAGAAATACGGCAAAGCAGACATAATAGCAGCCAATAATGTGTTCGCCCACGCAGACAACCTCAAGGAGATGGCAAAAGGAATAAGCGAACTGCTCAAGCCTAACGGATTATTTTACTTCGAAGTATCCTACCTGGTTGATGTTATTGACAAGATGCTCTTAGGAACCATATTCCATGAGCACCTAAGCTATCACACAATAAAGCCATTAGCAAGCTTCCTCAAAGAGCAAGGACTGGAACTAATTGATGTTGAAAGGGTGAGCATACAAGGAGGCTCAATAATATGCAAAGCCCAGCTAGTAGGAGGCAACAGGAAAGCTGCTCCAATAATCAATGAGCTCATTGCAATGGAAGAATCAAGAGGATTATATGATAAAGGATTCTTTGATGATTTCAACAAAAGCTTGGCAGAGCTAAAGAATAAAATGAATGATTTATTGCCGGACATGGCTTCAAAGAAAAAAAAGATTGCAGGCTTTGGAGCAGCAAGAGGAGGGACCCTGATAATGTATTTGTTCGACCTCGGAAAGTACATGCAGTACATTGTTGATGATGATGAGACCAAGCAAGGATATTACAGCCCAGGCTACCATCTGCCAGTATTGCCTACAAAAACAATGTATGACAAGAAACCTGATTATGTGATAATACTTGCCTGGGTGCACTCCAAGAATATAATACTTAATAACAGGAAATACTTGGAGCAAGGAGGAAAATTCATAACCTTCTTCCCAAGGGTTGAAGTAATAGACAAGAATAGCAAGATTGAATAATAAAGAGCGCCATAAGGCAAAATGCCTTCGATAAAATAATGTAGTGCGTCGCAGGGGTTGCACCATACGGGTCGCAGCACCTTCAAAAAACAGAAGCGAGCATTTTGAGGCGCTCAAAATTGAAAATGGCAATAATCATCTTTGGAGCGTCAGGATTCCTTGGCGGAAAATTAATGCAATACTTTGCCAATGCTAAAAAGAAGGCTGTAGGCACTTATTCTAACACAAAAAAAGAAAACCTAATCAAATTCAGCCTTGAAAAGCCAGAACTAAAGGCTCTCAGAATAAATCTCAAGGATTACAGCCACGCAATAATCTGCAGCTCAATAACAGCCATGGACAAGTGCAAGACAGAAGCAGACAAGACTTACAAGATAAATGTTGTTGGAACAAAGAAATTAATAGACCAGCTCTGGAGCAAAGGAATAACCCCTATATTCATATCAACAGATTATGTTTTCGACGGAAAAAAAGGCAACTACACAGAAGAAGACGCAAGAAAGCCGGTATTGGAGTATGGCAGGCACAAGAAAGAAATCGAAGAATACCTTATGAGTTCAAAAAAGAAATACATCATTGTAAGGACTGCAAAGCTTTACAGCATCACAGGAGATGATGAAACCATAGTTAACAGCATAATCAAGGACTTGAAAGAAGGCAAGGAATTAAGGATGGCATCAGACCAGTACCTTTCTCCAACATATGTCGAGGATGCCTGCAAGGCAATTGAATTAATTATAGACAAGAACATCATAGGAACTTATAATGTATGCTCTGATGGAAGAATAAGCAGGTATGAATTAGCCAAGGCAATAAAGGAAACCCTCGGCATAACCACAGGAAAAATAATGCCTTGCTCATTAAATGATTTCAAGTTCCAGGATAACAGGCCATTGGATACCAGCATGAGCAACAGAAAATTCAAGGAACTTACAAACTTCAGTTTTACGAGCATAAAAGAAGCAATAACCATGATAAAAGACATGCAGAAAATAACTGAGTGCGCATTATGCAAAGGAAAACTAGGGGGCTCCTTGGAGCTCGGCAGGCAAGCAGTAAGCAACCATTTCCTCATAAGAAAAGATTACAAAGAAAAATTTCACCCATTAGCATTAGCGCAATGCACAGAATGCGGGTTAGTGCAGCTAAGCCAAAGATTCCCAGCAGAAGCCCTCAAGCCAATACATGACTGGATAGTTTATCTTGAGCCTGAAGAACACCTGGATAAATTAACAGAGGACATAATAAAGAAGACCCAGCTCAAGCCCAATCTTAAGACAAGATTCATAGGGGTAAGCTCAAAAGATGATAGCTTATTGGAAAGATTAAGGAAAAAAGGATATGCAACTGACAGATTAGACTTGAAAAAAGACTTGGGAGTGGATGATGAAAAAGTAGGCGTAGAAACGATACAAGACAGGATGAAGCCTGAAATAATGAAGAGAATAGCTGATAACAAAGGATTATTTGATGTAGTTATAGCAAGGCACATACTAGAGCACGCTTACAACCTGAAAGAATTCATAAGCGCAATGAAAACATTGGTGAAGCCAAAAGGCTACTTGATGATAGAAGTTCCTGACTGCGCCCACGGATTCGCAAGGCTGGACTACCCGATAATCTGGGAAGAACACACGCTGTACTTCACTCCGGAAACATTCAAGAACACCATAGCAAGCAACGGATTAGAAATCAAGTATTATAATGCATTTGAATACGCGCTAGAGAACTCCCTCGTTATTATGGCCCAGAACACAGGGAAAAAATCAGACAGCAAGAAAAAGAAGAATAGCAAATCAAGAATAAAAAAAGAAATATTAAAGAAAGAAAAAGACGCCTTCAACAATTACTGCAAAAGCAAGGACAAAAGAAAAGAAGAAATAATCAAGTTCATCACAGACAACAAGCAAGACGCAAGAATTGCGGTGCTGGGAGCAGGCCATTTCAGCTGCGGATTCATAAACTACCTCGGATTAAAGGATTACATCGACATAGTCATTGACGACAACCCTAACAAGAGAGGATTATACATGCCAATGTCAAGGACCCCGATACTCGGCTCAGAAGAGCTTCAAAGGAACATTAAATTATGCTTATTAGGAGTAAATCCCCGCGGAGAAGAAAACGTTATTGCAAGGTACAAGGACTTCGTAACCAAGGGAGGAATGTTTTACTCAATATTCGCCAACAGCAGGCATGCATTGCCGCTGAAAGATAAATGATAAGAAAATAAAAAGTAGAAAATCGCCGCAACCAACAACAAGTGCAACGTCACGAGCAAATGCGAGGGACTTGCACGATGGTTGCGGTGGGTGGGGATGCGCCCTCCGGGCTCCCACTGGCGATTTTCAAAAGGTTGCCAGTGCCACCCCTGAGGGGGCGACCCCTGTCACAGCAAAAACTTTGTTTTTGCGTGCCAAAAAGGGACTTTTTGTCACATCAGCCATAAGCCAACTCCTCAACAAATAAATTTGTTATCGTCGTTGGCTTTGCTGAAGGCTGAGGCAACTTTTTGCGAGGTGGTTAATGTGTTGAATTTAAGGAAGCATAATGATGAAGTGTTTTATGCAGAAGAAGATGTTGTGAAGATAGGAAAGGAAGAGCTTGATTTCCTGCGCGAGAAGATAAAGTCTGCGCCTAACAAGAGGGTTCGCATCTGCGCCCACTCAAGCCCTGATGACAGCGTGCATGAGATGATAATAATGCTGGATAAGAACAGCTACATACGCCCTCACAAGCACCTCGGAAAGACAGAATCATTCCACATAATAGAAGGCAGCGCTGACATAATCATATTTGATGACAAGGGAAAGATTGCTGAGATCGTCCAGATGGGCGATTCAAAGTCTGGAAAAAAGTTTTATTACAGGCTAAACAAGCCGTTGTTCCATACCTTGCTGATAAATTCAGAATACCTAATGCTGCACGAAACAACTAATGGTCCTTTCAAAAAAGGAGACTCTGAAATGCCTGAATGGGCTCCTGACGCTAATGACAAGGAAGCAGCAGGCAAGTATGTTGAAGGTTTAATGAAGGAAGCTAAGAAGTTCCTGGCTAAGAAGAAGTAGCATTTTTTCAATAATTTTATAAATCATTCAGGGTTACCACGAAACAAGGGTGATGTTATCATTCAAAAGGAAGAACTTAATGATTATGTTAAGAAGCTTAAGAAGAAGTTCAGCATTGAAAAGATAGGCAAGATTCTAAGCAGCTTCAAGGAATTAAAGGTCCTGATAATAGGAGACGCTATTATTGACCAGTACGTATTCACCCTTCCTAAAGGCAGAGCCATCAAGGACCCCATTCTCTCAGTCGAGTACATGTACCACGAAACTTATCCAGGAGGAGTGCTGGCAATTGCCAACCACATAGCAGATTTTGTTGGCAGTGTAAAACTTATCACCTTGATAGGTGACAAGACTCCCAGATTAAGTTTCATCCAGAAATCATTAAAGAGCAACATAGAGCTCAAGGAATTTGTCAAGGAAAACTCTCACACAACAGTAAAGAAGAGATATGTGGATACCCACCGGAACAACAAGCTGTTCAAGATAGAATACATGAATGACAAGCCAATAAGCGATGAGCTCACACAAGAAATAGTGATGTTCCTGCGCCAAGAGCTTCCAAACTATGACATGGTTATTGTCGGAGACTTTGGCCACGGATTTGTAAACCAGGAAATAAGGGAAGTGTTAAGAATGAATGCTAATTTTATAGCCATAAATGTTCAGTCCAACAGCGCCAACATGGGCTACAACTACATCAACCTTTACAAGAAGCCTGACTTCATAACCATGAGCGAAGAAGAATTAAGAATGCCATTATCCATGCGCTTTGATGACATAGAAGAAGTTATAAAGGAAGCAGGACAAAAGCTCAAGATCAACAACTTCCTGGTAACCCTTGGAAAAAGAGGCTGCGTTTATGTTGACAATGGTAAAATATTTAAGGCGCCAGTCCTCACGACCAGCGTAAAGGACACAGTAGGTGCAGGAGACGCTCTTTTCGCAATAACAACCTTAATGGCGTACATAGAAGCTGACTCTGAACTAATGCCTTTCATAGCCAACTGCGCAGGCGGAGTAAAAGTGCAGTACATGGGCAACAAGGAAAATGTTACTAAGGAAAAGCTTTTAAGCTTTGTTAAGGGAGTGTATGAGGATGAAATGGGATGCTTACAAGGATGAAATAAAAAACGCGCTTGATGCGTTTGAGTTTGACCAAGAAATACTTGATGTGCTAAAGGATTCTGTAAAGAAAAACCAGACAATATTCATAGGAGGCAACGGCGGCAGCGCAGCAATGGCCCAACATTATGTCTGCGACCTGTCCAAAGGAGCTAATAAGGACTGGCTTGCTAATTTTCACAGGTACAAGGCAATATGCCTGTCAAGCAACATAGGCTACATCACAGCCATAAGCAATGACGAGCACTATGACGAGGTTTTTAGGCAGCAGCTTATCAATCTTGCCAAGCCAGGAGACATACTGGTAATGATATCATCATCAGGCAACAGCCCTAACATTGTAAAAGCAATGGAGTACGCCAAGCAGATAGGCATGACCACCATAGGAATATGCGGGTTTGAAGGCGGCAAATTAAAGCAGATGGCAGATTATGTTGCTCACATCAAACACGGAAAATACGAGGTTTGCGAGAACATCCACGACATCTTTGGCCAGTTCCTGGCAATTTACCTCAGAGAGCACGCTGACGAGGAGCCTTCTGTAGTGATGAGCAGCCAGAAGAAAAAGAAATAATATCTAAATAATATTATCTTGTTCAGTCATAAAAAAAGGGTGAGCCTCTGATAAGAATAAAATAATAGCGTGATAAAAAATGAGCCCTTCCTATTTGCTTAGCAAGCCGACCCTCTGCATGATTGTAGGAGCGCCTGGTTCTGGAAAAACACTGGTGGCTAAGGAAATAGCACGCCAATTAATAGATGCTGCTTACATTGACAAGGACATGATTCAGGACAAATTCTCAACTACAGAAAGAATCAATAGGAATATTTATGAAAAAATAACAGGCCCAACCTTTCATTTCCTTGTTGACTTTGCAGACGCCCAGCTCTCTCTTGGCAAGACGCCGATAATTGATGCTCCTTATTCGCGGAATCATAATCTAAAGAATGAGTACAGGGATTGGGTTTCTCATTACAAGCGCGTAGCTGACAAGCACAATGTAAGGCTTGTAATAGTCCGTTGCCTGCCTCCGAGCACAGAAGAGCTTAAGAAGAGGATACGAGAAAGAGTTGATTCAGGCGCTCACCTCTGGGACCAGGAGCACAAGCTAGACCGCTGGGAGCAATGGCTAAAAGAAGAGCCAGCAGACTTCCCGATACCTCACAATGATGTTCTTAAAGTCGTGACTGATAAGCCTGCCGGGATTATTGCGAGTATAATCTTGGAGAAATACCTTAAGGCTGAGAAGATATTTGAATAGGAAGTCGTTAGAATTTTGTCTTTTTCTCTCATTCTTTTATATATCTTTTTCCAAAGGGCTCTTCTGGTATCAAGGTTGCTTCATATCCTCCGGTGATGGATGATGACATTCCTGAGTCCATTATCAGGCTTTGTCCTGTTATGTTCTTGGCTTCGCCAGAGCAATACCAGCATATTCCTTTTGCAACATCACTAGGATTATTCCAGCGCTGGAGAGGAGTGCCTACTCCTGAGCTCGCGAACAACGGCATCATCCTGAGATGATTTTCTGTGACTACTCCTCCTGGCAGGACTGCATTGACTCTTATGTTGTAAGGAGCTAATTCAACTGCCAAGGCTCTTGTCATGCTCAGGATTCCTCCTTTAGTCATGGCATAGGCGCTGTGGCCTGCTTTGCCTGCAATGGCATGGTTGGATGACATGTTGATTATTATTCCTCTTGCTTTTTCATCTTTTTCTTTCATGGCGCGCGCTGCTTCCCTAGTGAGGATGTAATTCGCCATCAGGTTAACACTGATCAATTCTGCCAATTCTTTGTCAGTGGTTTTACCAAGTTCCTTGCACAAGGTTATTCCTGCATTGTTCACCAGTATGTCTATTCCGTCGCTGAAGGCTTTTTTTGCGAACTGGCTTATCTCGTCGATAGACCTGAAGTCTGCCTTGTAGCATGATGCGCTTCTTCCTGCACTTTTTATCAGCTGGACTGCAGAAAGAGCTCCTCTTTCGAATTCATCTCCCGGGTAGTGCAGAATCACTTCTGCTCCTCTTCTTCCGAACTCCAGAGCTACTTCTCTTCCAATGCCTGTGTCTGAGCCTGTCACAACAACTTTTTTCTTGTGGTACAGCGGAGTGTCTGCCGGCGCTTTCATGAAATTTTCTCTCAAAAGAGTGAGAGCCTTTTTTGTGCTTAGCTCATCCAGTCTTGAGATCAGAGGCGTTAATTGGAAGAGGCTGTTTCTCAAAAGAGTGTGAGCGTACTTCTCGAATAATTCCTTGTACACAGGGTTCTCTTTTTTTGATTCAATTTTTTTCAACCCGATTGTTTGCTCTATCACAGGGCTTATTACTTCTTGGGCTAATGAGTAGCCTTTTGAGAATGGCTCGCCAAGAAGAAAGAACTGGGTGATGTCAATGGTTAGGGGAGCTTTGCTTTGCTCAAAAAGGAAATAATCTATCAATAACTGTGTTGCCCCAATTCTCATGTCATAGAAGTTTTTGATAGGGACTTGATTGGTTTCATAATCTGTTCGCAATGATTCTGCTTTTTCTTCAAGCCCCAGGCTTAATCCTATGTTGTGCAATCCTGACATCGGTTTCAGAAGCCAGAACGAATTTAAATGTTTTGCTATTGCTTTACTATTGGATAATGGTGTCATTCAGCAATCTTTATAAACCCTGAAGTTTTCCTCTAATAAAAATATAATTGAACATTAAAGGTGATAATATGGAATCATTTAGTGAGGAACAATTAAAAAATCTAATGACAGAGCACAATCTTAACTGGAGAAAATCAAGAGACTTCATTGCTAAATGGGCGAGTGCATTGCTAACCTACGGAACTGATGCTGTCGAATTCTTGAAAGGAACAGTTTACACAAAAGGAAAGATTAATTTTGGAGGAGCAGAATACCCTGCACAATTCAAAAGCGGAGGCAACAATGACCTCAGAAGAAAATTAATGGCAGAGCAAAAGCCATATGTTGCAGCCAAGACAAACCTTGAAGACTACGGCATAAGGCTTGATTTTGCCAAATGCTTCCTATGCCAGAACGTGGTACAAGGATATGACGCAGTAGACAACCCGACAATTGATAATGTCATTGAAGCCTTTGGAGAGTTCTTCATCATGCCCAACAGATATCCTGCATTCGCAGGCCACTCACTATGGGTGCCAGTCAACCACGACGATACAAAGGAGAGAGTGATTCCAGCAGACGGAGTGTTGGCGCCAGAGAAGGGCAAGACAAGAGGAGCAATACTCACAACATACGAGCTTAAGAATTTTATAGATGCAACAAGGAAGAACAACCTCGGCGCAATAAGGAATCATGTGCTTGATGCCATGAGCATACCAGGCCACGACCACTTCCACTTGATGCCTGATGACACGCCCAACTTTGCAATGCTTAACTACTTGATGAAGGAAAAGGACAAGCAATACATGAAAGGAGTATTCACCTTAAAGAACACTCCATTCTCAACCCTGGCAATAACTTCTGACACCAAGGGAGACTATCCTGACTTTATATCTTATATCCTTTGCAAAATGGAGCTTGACAACCAGGTGTTCGTCCTATCATACCGTGACGGCATCATGCTAGTCAGCCCGAGAAAGAACATAAACGACCACAAAAGAATACAGGTCGGAGGAGGAATACACCTTCACTTCCCGGACAAGCCAGACGCAGACTACCTTGCAAAAGCAGACCACCACATTGTAAAGCGCGGCGAGTATGACTGGAAGAAATACATTGAGTAATTTTTTTAGGGGGATTAAAAAGTCGGCACAGCCAACAAGAGCGAGCTCTTGTGGTGCAATGAAATCCCTGATTTCATGCACAAGCAATCTTTGATTGCTTTGTGCCAGAAGAGCACTTCTGAGCACCAACAGCAACAACAAAAATTTTGTAAAAATTTTTGGGGTTCGGCTGTTTGGGCGGGGGTTGCCCCAACCGGGGTGCCCAAGCCGACTTTTTTTTTAAAAAAGTCAAGGGGTAAAAGCAAAATGAGATTTGAACTTTTTGAGCATCAGCCAATAGATTATTCAAGATGGGACTTCACAGGACAGGGAAAAAACCTGACAGAACTATTGACGCCACAGGAAATGGTTATCTGGGCAAAAGCAATGCCTAACCAGGACCAAAGGGATGACACTGGCCACGGAGAAATTGTCACCTACTTTACTCTCAAGCTGTCGTCTTTGTTCCCAGAAGCCAACCGCGCAATAACAGTGCCAGCAGCCATACTGCACGACACAGGATACAGCCCGATGCTGCCAGAGGAAAAAAAACTCTTTTACTCAGACAAAAAAATATTCAAGGTTTATGAGCCTGCACTAAGAGCAAGGCATCAGCAGCTGGGAGTGGAGTTTGCAAGGAAAACCCTCGAAGACGTTAGCTATGAGCCAGCCCTTATTGACAAGATATGCGAGATAATATCAGAGCACGACACAAGAAAAGGATTCCTTGACTTGAATGACGGCATTGTGCGCGATGCAGATAAGCTCTGGAGGTTCACGCTTCCAGAAGTGATAAAGGAAATCAAGTACAGAGATGGGTTTGCAATTGACGACCACTGGGCAAGGCGAAGAGAATGGCTTTCAGCCAAGGAAGGAGACTTCTTTTACTCGCCAGTATCAAGGGAAATAGCCAGAATAGAATTTGATAATATGCTGCAGCACTATAGCGCAAACAAGGAAAAATTCACAAAAGAAGAATTGATGCGCCAGGCAAAGTAAGGCTTCAGAATATTTTTTCTATTTTAACTTAAATTTTTTTTATTTCTATCATTTCTATCTTTTATCCTTTCTTTTATTTATTAATTTTCAAGCTCCTTTACCAGCTTAGAATATGTTGGGTTGTTGGAATCTATGAACTTGACACTGGCATTTGCAGGCTTAAGATTGCCTGCCAGCAATTCGTCATCCTCTGCGTCTCCAACCACTATTATTTTCTCGAATTCGTTCAAGTCCATCTTTAATTCTTTTAGCGCGTCAAAAACCATGTCAGGATGAGGCTTTCTCTTGGTCTTGTCCTTGACATAATTATAGTCAAAATCAATCTGGCCCTTCTTAAGCTTGGCATAGGCAGAATCAGCATCAGGACAGTACTGCCAGCTCGAGACTATTATGCCTTTCTCCTTGAGCAGTTCTCCAATATACTTGTTTATCTCCTCAACCCGCTTGCAGTCAAAATACTTCCTTGCAACGCCCGTCTGGTTGGTAACTACGATAAAAGTAGTGTCATACTTGGTTTTTGCGTGTATCAGGAAATCAATGATTTCTTTTTTGAGCTCAACCTCTTTCTTCCACTCCTTGTTCTTGCCAAGGAATCCTGTGTTGACTATTAATGTCCCATCCCTGTCAAGCACAAAAAGAACCTTTTTCCTGTCAAGCTCTTCCTTGACATACCTTATTATTTCAGTTGTTGAGAATGTCGGGTCATCAGTGTACTTCATCTCGCCGCCAACAGACTTTATTGCTTCGCGCTCAGCAGTGATGCCAGGAGTAGTCTTGTTAATGAAATCAGGACCTTTAATGTAATAGCTCGGCTTTAATTTTTTTATCACTTCAATTCCTTTCTCAAAGTCGCTGATAACAACATAGTCCACGAATTCAACGCAGGCAGCAGAATAAGCCCTGAGATTCTCATTGAAAACAGGCCTTCCAGAGCCTTTTCTCGAAGTAACGAATTCATCTGATGTTATTGAAATAAAAAGCACATCGCAAAGCTTTTTTGCAGCCTCAAAATGCTTCATATGCCCAGGATGCAATAAGTCAAATCCTCCGTGGCAGAGGCCTACCTTCTTACCCTGCTTCTTTAGCAAAGCAATCTTCTTAATAGCATCAGAATATGACAATATCTTCTTAGAGCTGAACTGCTTCAAATCCTTATGATTAATGTTAACTGCCATTTGTTCACCATTAAAAAATCGCCTTAGCCACCCCGGGTGGGGCATCAAAAATCCCGCTGGATTTTTGGGCCCTCCAAAAGCCGCAGCTTTTGATAGGGCGTCCCCCGGCTAAGCAACCACAGTGCAACTAGTTCACATTGTGAACTTCGTCGCACATGTTGCAGGTTGCGGCGATTTTTTTTACAAACTTATTCTTAAATATCCCTCTTGATGTTTATCTCCCAGAACAGCTTCATGACTGTCTTGCCAACGCCTATCATATTCTTGAACTTGAACAAAGTAGTTCCCTTGGTCTTAGCAACCTGGTAAGGAGCATGAATATAAGAATGCTTCTTTTTCAATAAGCGGATAAGCACTTCTGACTGATTAGCAAAGCTGTTAGTAGTCATCTTCACCTTCTTGAGCAAGCTAGTCTTGTAAATGCTGTGGCCGTTATAATACTTCACTCTGTTGCCGAACAAAACATTAAGTATTTCTGTGTACACCCTTGAGATAATCCTTCTTGATAATCTCCTTGTTCTTGAATCGCTAAGATAAGCAATCACAATATCAGCTTCGCCCATGTGTTGGAATAATGACTTGATAGACTCATCCTTAGCCTCACCTTCTCCTGTAAGGTAAATGAAATAATTCTTTCTTGCAAGCTTCACAGCTTTCCTGAAGCCGTAGCCAAGCCCCATGTTCTTTGGGTTATGGATTACTCTAACCTTAGAATAATGCCTTGCTAACCTGTCTGCAATTACCGGAGTCTTGTCCTTGCTGCCATCGTCTACAATAAGAATCTCATAATCATTGACAACGCTCCTAGCAACCCTGTCATACCTCTTGACAGCCTTCTCAAGATGCTCTTCCTCATTATAAGCAGGAACAAAGATTGTAATGGATTTTTTCATATTAATGCCCTCAACCAATTCTTCCAGGTTTTTCATAATGCTTACAGCTTCCTTATGAATATGAAGAGAGAGAAAGTAGGGGTTTATTAAGTTTACCGAAAAATTATTAAACTAAGGTTTTTGTCTTAAGAACTCATGGGTGAAGGGGATTCAGTTAAAGTTGGTAATAAAGCCAAGAATTTTCTTATGAATTTGAAATGGCAGGATTATGCTTTTTTCAGCATTGTTATTGTTTATCTTGTATTGCAAATCATGTTAGTGTCTTCTTTTAACCAGCTTCCAAGCCCTGTTTATGGCGGTGATTATTATTATTCCATGGGTACAATATATCATGTTATGGGTGGCGGCAATCCATTGGCTAGCTCTAATGTTATTGGCTCAGAGCCTGGCTATCTCCCATTCTACACAATTTTCGTTTCCATCACTGGCTGGATTTTCGGCTTGTCAGCCTTTGTAGCAATGAAGGCTTTTGCAATCATACAACTAATTATTGCACTCATTTTATTTTACTTGTTTGCTAATTATTTGTTCAAAAACAAGTCGGTCGCTTTAATATCAACCATTCTCTACCTTCCGCTGACAGCATTCCCTGTGTTCAAATACACCCAGTTCGCTTTGACTTTGATTTTTCCTGCTTTTGCTTTTGGCTTATTATATTTCTTAAAAAAGAAAACGTGGCTTTCAGCAATTATTGCAGGCGTTTTGTTCGGCTTGTTAGGAATCACTCACAGCGTAGGCTTTATATCAAGCGTCTTCCTTTTTGTTATTGTTGCAATTTATGCCTTGTTCTTTGAGCACTTGAAGAAGCACAAGAAAGAGAGTGGCAGGAAGAAATTATTCTTTGACAAGGAATCTTTCAGGAAAACATTCGGTAAGACATTGCTCTTCTTAATAGTCCTTGGAATCATTGGCTCTTTGATCGCAATGCTTTACTGGTATAAGCCCATATTTGTTTATCACGGAGCATCACCAACAGCCTCCATATACACACTGGACTTCTCAACCTTTGGCCAGCAAACCACTTTCTTGGCTAACGTATTGAAGTATTATGCATTTGATTTCTATTCGCCAATCAGTGTATTAGTGTCATTGCTCTTCATCATTGGGATAATAGCTTTTTTCATCCTTAAGGAATATGATGTTTCTAACAAGTTCATAATCCTTGTATTCATAACAGCGCTTATAGCAACCTTTCATTACTTCCTAACCCAGCCTATCATAGGCACAAGCCTGACATCAGAATACACCCCGATCTTCATGTTCGGGCTTGCAAGGGTTCTTGTTGCTGGCCTGAGCCTCAGCTTGTTGGCAGGCTTTGCAAAGAAGTACAAGCAATACGTGCTAATGGCAGCAATACTATTGGTTTTGATATTGAGCATTGTGCAATTCACGAATTACATAAAAACTGACAAGTGGATTAATTCTGGCAGGAGCAGCCTTTCGCCTAACCTTGCAGAGATGCAGAAATGGGTTTTACAAAACACTGATGTTAACGACGTCTTCTTGTCATCGAATGAGTTAAGCTTTGCCCTTAACGGGTTAACAGGAAGAAAAGAAGTTACTGGCAGGCGGGCTCATAACAGCTTGTTCCTGGACACTGACAAGAACCAATTGGCTGCTGCAATAATGCTTTACGGCAATGACTCTGCTGAGCGCAAGAAACTGCTCAAAGATTATAATGTGAAATACTTGTACTGGGATTATTACTGGATACAATCAGAGTACAACTTTGACAATAACGGCAAGCTAACATCATGGTACGACCCATTAAGCGTCCGCGACACCCAGTATTATCAGGAACAAATCATGAAGTACAACCTTACTAACTTCAGATACCACACCTGGCTTGACCCTGCAGTAAAGGGGCCTTTGATGAAGCAGGAAGACATAATATTCATCCTGCCTAACCAGTTCGTAATCAACCACCCCTGGCATCCTGACCTTGACAATTACTTGCAGGAAGTATGGAACTTCTCGCAGAATAACATGGCTGTCAGCAAGATTTACAGGATTGTTAATGTTGAATGAGATAAACAATTAATTTTTCACAAAAAAATCGCCTTGGCAGTGAGCTCAGCAAATTTTTAGATTATGAAATTATTTTAAGAAAATTTGTTCCTTCCTGCCGAGCTTTACCGCTCTTCATCAGCCTCGCTCACATCTTGGCCCGGGCGGCGACTTTTTTGCAGAATTATCAAAAGGATTATCATGAACAAGAAACTAATGTATGCAATCATACTGGCTATACTGTGCACTTTCTTCACTGCACTTGGCCAACTGCTCATGAAAATAGGTATGAGCAGTTTCAAGCTTTCATTACAGGCATTCATAACCAATTATGCGCTGCTTTGCGGCTTGCTAGTCTACCTTGTCGGCGGCGTTGTTATGATTTTTGCATTCAAGCAGGCAGACTTATCCTTGGTTTATCCTTTCCTAAGCCTGAGCTTTATATGGGTGGCGTTAATATCCGCGTTCATTCTGGGAGAAAAAATAATTCTTACGCACGGACTAGGAATTGCAATAATAATATTGGGCGTATACTTTGTAGGGAGGGGTGCGACTCATGCTTAACCTTTTAGTGCTCGGGCTAATATTTGTATCCTCGCTACTTGCATCTTTTGGCTCTTATAATTTCAAGATTGCATCCAAGAAGTTCAGCCTTAACTTACTAGCGCAGCTGCGAAACAAAAGATTGTTCACAGGAATGATTCTTTTCTTCATGAGCACTATTATCTATCTCATGGCATTAAGAATGCAAAGCCTATCAATAATATACGCGTTGTCATCAATGACTTATATAATGGTGGCAGTCATCTCAGTCAAGCTTCTTAGGGAGAAGATTAACAAGAACAAATGGATAGGAATAGCTTTAATAATTCTGGGCATAATACTAATAACTGCAGTGGTTTAGGAATTCTATAAATAAAGTGAGCAACCTTAAATCCGAGCATTAAGTCCGTTGTTGAGTCCGTCATTGCAAACAAAAGCTTTGCTTTTGGTGCCTCAAGACAAAGTCTTGATGCCTTAAGGTGGAAATTTCATAAAAGAAAAGAATCTAATGCGTTGCCGGGGGTTGCACCCTACGGGTCGGCAGCATCCTCGGAATCAGAAGCAAAAATTTCCAAGGCAATAGGACGAAAACAGGACGCAGAATGCGAGCAGATGTATGATTTTCTCTCTATGGCCTATAATCTAGTTCAGAATCAATGATTTTAACAAACTCTGCTTCTGGCTGGGCCCCGATAATCCTGACAGCATCAGGTGCTCTAACATTCCTTATGAAGAACGTAGGCGTGCCTGTTACGCCGATAAGGCTGGCATGGTTCATGTCAAGATTAACCTCTGACTTGTAAAGCTGGTTGTCAAGGCAGTCATCAAATCTTGCAGAATCCAGTCCTGTGAGTGTTGCGTACTCCTTAAGATACCTAACTTCAAGCTGGTCGTTGTGCTCGAACAAGTAATGATGGTATTCCCAGTACTTGTTTTGTTCCTTCGCGCACTCAGCAGCAAGAGCTGCGCTGTAAGAGTTAGGGTGAGCAGAGATTAATGGGTATTCCTTGAATACATAAATTATTTTATCAGGGTATTTGTTCATTAAGCTTTGTATTATTAGCTCTCCTTTCTTGCAAAAAGGGCATTCATAATTAGAAAAAGCAATTATTACGACGCTGGCATTAGTGCTTCCCATAAAAGGGTCGTTGCCAAGAGGAACCCTGAATCTATCGCCGCTATTATCGCTATTATCCAGCAATCCAAAGCCTTTGGTAAAGATGCCAATGCCGATAATGATGAGAAAAGCAAAGACTACAATAGCGACGATGTTCTCAGTGCGCTCAGAATTCTTCTCCTTTTTTTTATCATTATCTTTCTTTTCAACAGAAACTTCTTTTTCCTCATTCTCACCTGATTTTTTCATTCTAAAGAGGGAGAATTAACCTGTTTAAAAAGATTGCTAGAGAAATTTCAATGGTCCTTCTTTGTTATCCCGACGTAAGCTATGCCTATAATTAATACAACTACAAAGACCACCATCATTGAGCCTAGTATTAGCGTGGCATTGGCTGATGGGTCCTGGCTGGCTGTTACAAACCCTGTGGGGCTTCCTCCGATGAAGTTTAATAAGAAATTAGCAGCAATTACTGAGATGAATATTATTACTAGCCATATGAAGAAGACGTCCTTCTGGCTCTTGCTATCAACCTGGTGCCTGTGATGGCGCAGGAACTCCTCCTCATTGATAATGCTTTCCAGCTTGGCCATGAATATTTTTTTATCGAAGCAGGTATATAAATTTTGCTCTTTGGGAAGATTAAAAAAGAATCATATTTTTATAACCATCTCAATTCCCAAATTTAATGAATATAATAGTACGGGCTGCAGCTCCAAGAGACGCTAGCGAAATTAGGCAAATAGCCGCGGCTAGGCGGGTTAGCAGCTCTTCAAATGAAAGATCCGGATTAATTGATTACCCTGTCCCTGATGAAAGTAAATATGCAAAAAGAATCTTATGCGGATTATTTTATGCTTCTGAAAATGAGAACACAAAAGAAATAGTGGGATTTCTTGACGCTTACGTTAGTGATTCTTTAAAAGAAACATTCCCTGGAGACCCAATTATAAACAGAATTATTCATTCAGAGGCTGTTC
The DNA here is from genome assembly GCA_016932315.1 of Candidatus Woesearchaeota archaeon. Lineage (GTDB taxonomy): Archaea > Nanobdellota > Nanobdellia > Woesearchaeales > SM23-78 > SM23-78. Next base: position 15,193 of record JAFGDD010000005.1, on the reverse strand, counting down.
CATTCATTTATGTTAATACCGTGGCGATTATCAAGAACTATGAGGCAAGAGGAGTACCTTATAAGCTGTTTAAAAAATTAAGAGGAGACATTGATGAAAAATACTTGGCTGTCTGGGGCGCTATTGTTCATAAGCCTTTAATGAATATTACTTCAGTCGCGATGGTTAAAAGATTAGGCTTTAGCCTTGAAGAAGAAATAAAAGCCTTTGAAAATTTTACTTTCGGATTATACCGCCTTAGCTTAGATCATAAATGAACTTTTATTTCCCAAGCGTAACCTTTATAAATCAACCATTGTTTTTCAACGTAAAAGCCCGAGTGAATAGCGATTTTAGGGTTTGATTACCTGTTATGCAGGTGGTTAAAGAGCTATTTCTCTCGGAAAACAATTATTAAAGGTTATTATATGGCAGATCAGAAAAGATTTGAAGCGCAATCCCAGGACGTGCCTACGGGAGGGGAAGGAAAGGATTACAAACACCTAGTCAGGGTTATGAACACTGACTTAAAGGGTAACAGGAAGATTCTCTATGCATTGCCTTACATCAAAGGCATTGGCTTGATATTTGCTAATGCTGTTCTAAGAAAAGCTAATGTTGACATTCACAAGAAAGCAGGCTACTTGACAGAAGCAGAAGTCAAGGCTATTGAGGAAGTAATCACTCACCCTGTTAAGCACGGCATTCCAATATGGATGTTCGACAGGAGAAAGGATTATGACACAGGCGCTGATATTCACATAATCTCAGGAACCTTGCAGTTCACCCAGGAAATGGATGTTAAGAGGATGAAGAAGACCAAGTCTTACAAGGGATTAAGGCACCAATGGGGCCAGCCTGTCAGGGGGCAAAGAACCAAGTCTAATTTCAGGAAGAACAAGGGCAAGGTTTCTCTTGGCGTTGTGAAGAAGAAGATTTCAGGAAAAGTATGATGATTAAGGAGTTGAAATGGGACAACAAAAACTGCGGTTTTTGAGTCCCAAAAATTTAGTAAAGACAAGTAATAGGTGAAATTTTTGGGAGATCCACGAAAAACAAGGAGAAAATTCGACAAGCCGTCTCATCCCTGGCAGAAGACCAGGATTGAGGAAGAGAATGCTATCAGCGAGGAGTACGGCTTTCATAACAAGAGCGAAATATGGAAGATGGAAACGATCCTGAGGAAGTTCAAGGACCAGGTAAAGGCTCTTGCAAGCAGGATTGATGAGCAGTCAAAGCTCGAGGAGAAGCAGCTAGTTGAAAAGCTTATATCACTTGGCTTGATGAAGCAGCACGACCCATTGGATGTTGTTTTAGGCCTGACTAACAAGAATGTTTTCGAGAGGAGGCTTCAGACCTTGCTCGTTAGGAAAGGACTGGCTAGAAGCATGAAGCAGGCAAGGCAGTTCATCACTCACGGTCACGTAATGGTTGACAAGAAAAAGATAACCTTCCCGAGCTACATGGTAAGCTTGAAAGAGGAGTCACTCATAGAGTTTGTTCCAGGCTCCACACTAAGCAACCCTGACCATCCTGAAAGGGTGATAGAAGCACCTGCCAAGGAGAAGAAGGCTGATAAAAAAGATGATAAGAAGGAAGAAGCTCCGCTGGTATTTTCTGAGGAAGAAATAAAAGAGCTTGAAGAGAAAGGAACTGTTGAGAAAAAAGCAGAGCCTAAAGCAGTTGAAGAACATAAGCCTGCAAAGCATGAGAAGAAGAAAAAAGAATAATCCTTTAATTAATACTGAATATCAAAAAAACAAGGTAATACAAAATGAGAGACAACATTCGCTGGGGAATAGCACACATCTACTCCTCATATAATAATACTATAATCCATATAACAGACATAACCAACACAGAGACTTTGTCATTCAGCTCAGGAGGCCAGATGGTGAAGTCCCACAGGCTTGAGAGCAGCCCGACAGCAGCCATGATGGCAGCCAAGAAAGCAGCAGAGATCGCAATGGAGAAAGGAATCAGCGGCGTGCACATCAAGATAAAAGCTCCAGGCGGCCAGAACGGTCCAATGACTCCAGGACCAGGAGCTCAGGCAGCTATCAGGTCATTGTCAAGGATAGGATTAAGAATAGGATTCATAGAGGACGTTACTCCTATCCCGCACGGAGGATGCAGGAAGAAAGGAGGAAAGAGAGGGAGAAGAGTTTAAGATTATATTTGAAAAGTCGCCGCAACCTGCAACTAAGACAAGGCCGAAAGCAAATTCATTTGCTGAGGGCTTGGCTGGTGGTTGCTTAGCCGGGGGATGCCCCCTCGGGGTGGCTAAGGCGACTTTTCAGAAAATTGAATTTCAAAGGTGGCGAACATGAAAATCAACTTTTTATCAGACAAGAAGAGCAAGAAGTCAGATAACAAGATAGTCTTTGAAATCAGAGACGTTGATGTCAGCTATGCCAACACGCTAAGAAGGCTTTTCATGAACGACGCCCCTGTAATGGCAATAGAGGATGTGGAGCTCAGAAGAAATGATTCAGGACTTTATGATGAGATGATTGCTCACAGGCTTGGCTTGGTTCCATTATCAACTGACCTGAAATCATACGACCTGCAATCAGAGTGCAAGTGTAAAGGAGAAGGATGCGGCAGATGCCAGCTCAAGATGACTCTCAAAGCTAAAGGGCCAGGAACTGTTTATGCCGGTGACATAAAAACCAAGGACCCTAAGGTTAAGCCTATTTATCCAAAAATGCCAATCGTCAAATTGCTTGAAGGCCAAGAGCTTGAGCTCGAATGCACAGCAGTCCTGGGATTAGGGAAAGTGCATGCCAAATGGAGCCCATGCCTTGCTTATTACAAGGAAGAAGCAGAAATCACAATTGAAAAGCAGCCTGATAACAAGAACGAGATTGTTGAGCAGTGCCCGAAAGCAATCTTTGCTGTTAAGAATGACAAGCTAGTGCTCGTGGATGAGAATGTTGCTGAATGCATACTCTGCGACGCCTGCGTTGAGCTGAGCAGCAAGAAGATAAAAGTCGAGCCAAAGCCATCATTCATAATCACAATAGAATCATGGGGCCAACTCGAGCCAGCAGAAATCGTCGAGGAAGCCATAGATGCTTATGATAAGCAGCTTGATGAATTTGTTGAGCTGCTAGGAAAAGCGACCAAGTAAGCTAATTACCCAAAAAGCATGTCACTCATTACATGCGGGTGTGCCGGAGTGGTCAAACAAAAATGGGAACCATTTTTGAAGTTCCCTTTTGGAACAAACGGGCTACCTTGAGGCGGCGAGAGCCAGAAGCTCTGAGGTTTACTGACTTCGTCAGCAAACGGGTAGTGGCTTAGTGCCTACGCAGGTTCAAACCCTGTCACCCGCATTTGCGAAGCAAATGTGGGTTCAAAAATTCGCAAGAATTTTTGTTACCCGCATTAATAAGTGAGTGAGGGCTCAAAACGCATCAGCGTTTTGTTGCCCGCATTTGCAAAGCAAATGTGGACTAAGAAATTTCGCAGAAATTTCTGCCTGCCCGCATTTATGATTAAATAAGATTCAAGAATTAAAATGAAACAAGTCATGAAGAACGAACAATTGATGGAACTGTTACAGCTCCTGAAAAAGGCAGCCATTGATAATGACGCTGCTATTTGGAAAAGGGTTGCTTCTGACTTAGAAGGGCCTACCCGAAGACGAAGGGTTGTTAATGTTTACAAGCTCGAGAAGTACGCGAAGGACAATGAGATTGTTGTGGTGCCTGGCAAGGTGCTCGGCACTGGCGAGCTTAGCAAGAAAATAACAGTGGCTGCTTACACCTTCTCAGGCCAAGCCTTGGACAAGATTAATGCAAAAGGCAAGGCTATGAGCATCAAGGAATTAGTTGAGAAGAACCCTAAGGGCAGCAAGATTAGGATTATGGGTTGATGAAGAAATGATTATTGACGCTACTAACATGATAACAGGAAGGATGGCTAGCTTTGCAGCCAAGCAGGCTTTGCTGGGCGAGAAAGTTGATGTCATTAATTGCGAGAAAGCCATTATTGTAGGAGACCGCGATGGAGTGCTTCATAAGTACTGGTACAGGGCTAGAGACATGGGAGGACCGGTTAAAGGACCTTTTCCGTCGAGAATGCCTGACAGGATGATGAGAAGGATTATAAGAGGCATGCTTCCAATGGACAGGGCAAGAGGCAGAGATGCTTTTAAGAGAGTTATGTGCTACATTGGAGTGCCTGATGATTTCAAAGGCAAGGAAACAGCCCAAGTGCCTCAGGCAAGTCCTGCTAAGCTCACAACCCTCAAAACAGTCACTATTGGAGATATTTGCAAGTACATAGGCGGCAAATGGAACGAGTGATTAGCCAGTGTTTGCCGAAAAAAATGCGCCAATATGCGAGGGCATAAATCAATTTCATAATCAATCACGGAAGAGGGGTTGCCCCACAGGTTTTCATAACAAAACCTGGCAAAAGTGTTAGTATGGGACCTTAACTTCGTTAAGTCCCATTCCACGCATTGAGTGCTACCGAGCAAATCAAGTTGCGAGTGTAGCACCCTTTTTACGAGATTTTTCCTAAAAATCTCCGGGGGACTGAAGTACTCAAATAAAATAATTGCGCCCGAGCGGCGCTTTTGAGGCAACAAAAAATTAAGGATGATTAACATGGAGCAAAGAATCATTTTCAAGCACGGAAAAAGGAAGAGAGCAGTCGCAAGAGCTGCTTTGAAGCCAGGCAAAGGAATAGTCACTATCAACAATGTTGAATTAGACAGCTATGAGCCTAAAATTTTGCAGCTCAAAATAAAAGAGCCTCTCATACTCGCAGGCGACATCGCCAACCAGGTTGATATCCAGGTTAATGTTTATGGCGGCGGAATAACCAGCCAGACAGTAGCTGTGAGATTAGCAATAGGCAAGGCACTCGCAGAGTACAGCCCAAGACTGAAGAAGATATTCCTTGACTATGACAGGCAGCTTATTGTCGCAGATGTTAGAAGGAAGGAAAGTGCAAAACCAAATCGCCATGGACAGGCTAGATCAAAGCGACAAAAATCGTACCGTTAGAGTAGTAACGAAATCTTTTATAATTTTCTTTCATTACTTTTCTTCATAATTAGCACTGGACTTTTCGTAAATATTTCGTGAATAATTTAGCACACTGGACATCCTCACGTGAAGCTTATAAATAAATTCTGCAAACCTTTTGAAATAGCTCGTCAATTAAATCACCTCAAACAAAGCTCAACTGTCAAATTATGATTTCGTTTTCTCCTAAAAACTGAAATCATTTACAAAGTTTTGCTTATAAAAATTAACTCGTTGATTATAAATGAACTCGCAAAAAAGAAATCAAAAGATTTGTAAAAGTGATAATTCGGATTTATGTCTAGTATTAGAGTCAAATTTTAAGAGAATGCTTTTTGAAAAATTATTTGATAAACATCCTTCATCGGAGTGTTCTAAAATGTTTAGCATTTCACGTGGAATGCTTTATAATTATAAAAATAATCGTGTCAGATCCGTCCCGCTCACTTTGATTCAAAAGGCCATTGGCTTGTTGGGTGTTGAGCCAAATGAATTAAATAAACATATAACTCGAACTTTATCATCACATCAAGTAAGAAAGTTCGGATTGGATTTTGGCCGCGATATTAGGATTAATCAGTTGAAGTCTTTTAAGAAAGGCATTCCTTCTGTTACAGAAATTATGGAATCTGGTTCCTTAAACCTTGAAAAATGGTTTTTTCAATATAAAAAATTAATTGATTTTGGCAGCAGACAATTCCAGAATGTTCTAACATTAGAAGACTGTTTAGAATTAACTTATACTAACTATGTTAAAGGGAATAAAAAAATATTCAAAGTGATCTTGCCAAGAAAAATTAGGGTAGATGATGATTTCCTTTACTTTTTTGGTCTGTGGGTTGGTGATAAATCTAGCGGAGGTCGACTTGGGGTTATAAATAAGAACAAGGAGTTGAACTTATATACAGCAGAATATTTGAAGAGATTACATCAAAAATATGAATTTATATTGTACATTCATAAAAATGTAAAAAATCCTGCCTTAGATTATAAAATTGATAAAGTAGTTCGGATAAATAGTGAGCAGAATGGTTATGCTATTTCAGTTCATGCCATAAATGGCATCTTGAAATCATTCTTTGACTATCTTGACGCTGACTTGGATGAGTTCCTTCAGGTTATGCCTAAGAAGAACGTCTTCTTTGCAGGTCTTTTTGATGCTGAAGGGAATGTCTGCTTAGATACTCGCCGTTTTCGTTGGTCATGTAAGAATAAAAGAAATATCAAAATCTTCTCTAAACATCTGAAAGAGTTAAATCTGTTCCACAGATTTGATGGCTGTAATCTTAATACAAAAAACAAAGAGATTTTCTCAAAGGAGATTCTGCCATATTTGAAGCATCCTGATAAAATAAACAAGGCAAACTTGCTTTGCTTTGGTGAGGGCATTTTACCGATAAGGTTCAAAACTGCTTTACGCTTTATACTTGATAATCCGGGAGGAAAGCACAAAATAATTGCGAAAGCTTTAAAAAAGGGTTCTGTTTCCAACATGATAACCTTCTTGGAAAGAAACGGTTATATTAAAAAAGAAGGCTATCCTAATAGGATTTTTATTACTAACAAAGGCGTGGCTTCTCTTAGTCACGGGGGAAAGGACATATGATCATACCAGTCCGCTGTTTTTAGCTGCAATAAACCTGTTGCGCATCTCTGGGAGCCCTTTGTAGAAGCAGTTCAGAAAGGCGAGGATAGGAAGGAAGTAATGGACAAGTTAGGGCTAGAAAGGTATTGCTGCAGAGCATTATTCCTGGGCCACATCGACTTACTGGATATGGCTGGCAAGTTCAAAAAGTTTTAACAAACTTTTTGACCATTCGACCTTAATGTCGAACATTTTAAGAAATTCTAATAGAATATTTCATTCTACAGCTTTTACTTCAATAATTTTAGCAATAATTATATAAATCCCCTTCCAGTATTAGTATATGCTATGGTTAAAGATGAGAATGCTGGTAAGCAAGACGCGCCTGAAAGAATAAACTTCAATGCCGTGGCTGTCAAGTGGCAGAAGAAATGGGCAGAGGCAGCTATATTCAAGGCAAAAGAGGATTCTAAGAAAAAAAAGTATTATGTTCTTGAAATGTATCCTTATCCCTCGGCGAGCTACTTGCATATGGGCCATGTAAGGAATTATACTATTGGCGACGCCTATGCCCGCTTCAAGAGAATGCAGGGCTTTAATGTTCTTTATCCCATGGGCTATGATTCTTTTGGCTTGCCTGCTGAGACTGCTGCCAAGAAAGAAGGCATTCATCCGAGGAAGTATGCTGATGATGCTATGAAGAAGATCATGGAGTACCAGAAGGCTTTGGGTAACAGCTATGACTGGGATAGGGTGCTTTATTCCCATGACCCTGATTATATCAAATGGAACCAGTATTTTTTCATTAAATTATTGGAGAAAGGCTTGGCTTACAGGAAAAAAGCTCCTGTTAATTGGTGCGAGTGCTGCCAATCTGTGCTTGCTAATGAGGAAGCAGAAGGAGGAAAATGCTGGCGCTGCGATAAAGAAGTAGTTAAGAAGGATTTATCGCAATGGTTTTACAAGATAACTGCTTATGCTGACAGATTGCTGGAAGACTTGAAGAAGATTGATTGGCCTGAAAAAATTAAGGTTATGCAGGAGAACTGGATAGGCAAGAGCTATGGAACAGAAATTGATTTTGAAATTGATGATGAGAAATGGAGCATCTTCACAACGCGGCCAGACACTATTTACGGAGTTACTTTCATGGTGATATCTGCTTTGCATCCAAGATTGTTAGAGCTGACTGATGCAAAGCACAAACCAGAAGTAGAAGCTTTTATCAGGAAATGCCAGAAAGTAAGGACTCCTGAGGAAATCGAAGCACTAGAAAAAGAAGGAGTGTTCATAGGCAAGTACGCTATTAACCCTATCAATAACGAGGAGGTTCCTGTTTATGCAGGAAACTTTGTACTTGCAGATTACGGCTGCGGCATGGTGATGGCTGTGCCTGCGCACGACCAGCGAGACTTTGAGTTTGCAAAGAAATACAAGATACCAGTTCGCGTGGTTATTAACTCACCCATGTTTGACCTTAATGCTGAGAAGATGAGCAGGGCTTACACAAGCGAAGGAAGCCTTATTAATTCAGGAGAGTTTAATGGCAGCGCAAGCTATGACGCTATTAATGAGATAACCCAGCACCTTGAAAAGACAGGTAAGGGAAGAAAAACAATACAGTACAAGATAAAGGACTGGATGATTTCTCGGCAGAGGTACTGGGGAACGCCCATACCAATAATACATTGCCCGCAGTGCGGGGTCGTGGTGGTTCCTTACAAAGACCTTCCTGTTTTACTGCCTGACAAGGTTGATTTCAATGCTGCAGAAAACCCTCTTTTGTCGAGCAAAGAATTCCTTGAAGTCAAATGCCCGAAATGCGGCGGCCAAGCTCACAGGGAAACAGACACCATGGGAGGATTTGTTGATTCCTCATGGTACTTTTTAAGGTACTGTGACAACAAGAACAAGGATAAGCCTTTTGATGCTGACAAGGTTAATTACTGGATGCCAGTAGACCAGTATGTTGGAGGAGCAGAGCACGCAGTAATGCATCTCATATATGCAAGGTTCTTTGTGAAAGCACTCCAGGATTTAGGGTTTGTGAAGTTTGACGAGCCATTCTCAAAGCTCTTTAATCAGGGAATTCTTTACAAGGACGGGGCAAAGATGAGCAAGAGCAAAGGCAACATTGTAACTCAGGACCAGATTGCCAAGCTTTACGGCATAGACACCGCAAGGTTCTTCCTCATGTTCCTGGCTGCCCCTGACAAGACCATGGAATGGGATGATAAGACCATTGAAGGCACTTATCGTTTTCTGGTCAAGGTTTATAGGATGATAACAGAGAAAAAGATAGTTGACAAGAATATCAAGAACCAGGAGAGCAAGACTCACAAGGCAATAAAGGAAGTTACAGAGAACATTGAGTCTTTTGATTATAACATCGCGCTCATAAAAATAATGGACTTAGCCAATTACCTTAATTCCAAGGAAGAGATTAGCAGGAAAGCAGCAGAAACTCTTCTCTTGTTATTGTCGCCTTTTACTCCTCATATTGCAGAGGAATTATGGGAAAAGATAGGCAACAAAGACTTTATCAGCATTGCAAAATGGCCTGCTTATGATGAAAAGAAAATCGACGAGAAGCTAGAAGCAGGAGAAGAGCTTTACGAGAAGATAAGAAAAGACATAATATCCTTGCAGGAATTAACAGGAATCATCAAGCCTAACAAGGTAGTGTTCATCCTGCCTGATAACTGGAAGTACTCTTTTATTAAGGAATTGAAAAAAGAAATGGAAAAAACAAGGAATGCTGGCGAGCTGATAAAAGCATTGTGTGCAAAAGATAAAACTCATGCTAAGCTCATAGCAAATTTTGTTCCAAAATTTGTCAAGAACCCTGACAAGATTCCAATGGTTGTGCTGTCAGCTGCAGAGGAGAAAAAAGCCTTGGATGACTGCATTGCAGGGCTTGAGAAAGAATTCAAGACCAAGTTTGAGATAGTGGCTGAGAAAGAGTCAAAACACGAGAAGGCGGCTAATGCGATGCCCGGCAAACCAGCAATAATATTTGAGTGAATGTTCGCTGAAAATGGCTTCAATTAAAGACTTGCAAAAAGAGATTGAACTGATTAAGGAGCGCAACAAGAGAGTTGAAGCAGATAAATCTTGGGAAACTTCATGGACGAGAAGAGTATTGATTGCGATTTTAACTTATGTTGTGATTGTATTGTTTTTTTATTTTGCTCACCTACCCAAGCCATTTTTGAACTCAATAGTTCCCACATTGGCATTCCTTTTATCCACTCTTACTTTGCACCTGTTCAAAAAGGCGTGGCTGAGAAGAAAGAACCAGTAATTTTATGAAAACAATTCAATAAAAAAGAGGTTTAAAATATTAAATGATACCGCAAAAAGTCCTTTACATTAATGCAGCAAACGGCTCTTTCAGATTAGAGGATGTTAATGATGAAGAAGTTATTGGCCCGCTTGACTTTGCCTTTAGGTATGCTAATGACGAAGACAAGTTCTTTTTCGGCAGCGGAGTATTGGCAGGCTCAATCATTCCGGGCACCAGGAGGCTGATATTCTGCGGCAAGTCACTGTTATGGAAGAATTTTTACGTCTCAACCATGGGAGGAGCTGCATTAATATTTCATCACCTTGGAATAAACTATGTTGTTATAGAAGGCTCATGCCCTGATTATAGTGTTCTCAGGTTGAAGAGGAAGAACAATAACATTACTGTAACCTTTGAAAAGCTTAACCCAGAGGATGTGTGGAAAGGCTATAATAATAAAATCGGGTTTTATGCTTTGCAGGATTATGTATTTGACCATTACAAGCAGGAATATGATGACTGCCTTGATGAGTTCGGCAAATTAAGAATATTAGCAACAGGGCCTGCCGCAATTAAGACTAACATGGGTGCTATAGGCTCCAGCTATGTTGAAGCTGGCAAGCTTAATGCTGTTGATTGCTGGGCAGGCAGAGGAGGCATAGGCTCAAAACTTGTTCAGAAGCATAAAATTGTTGCTATTGTTTATGGAGGTGATTATACTGATAATGACTTAAGGAATTCTGAGGAGCTAAACAGCTATTTTGAGGAGCACTTCCACAAGAAAATGCTGGTCGAGGATTTGGAAGTTACCAAAAAGTACAGGTATGACCCGGAATATGAGTCTGGCGGAACACTAGGAGTGAATTTCACAAAGACAAGCGACTGGCTTTTCAGCTTTAATTATTCATCAATTTATCTGACTGATGATGAGAGAAAAAAGATTCATAATGATTTTATCAAGGAGCATTATCTCAAGCAGTTCAACGAAGAAACCATTAAGCCAAAGCTTTTCAAGAGCTGCGGAGAAAGCTGCGTAGCAGTTTGCAAGAAGATGCGAGGAGAATTCAAGAAGGATTATGAGCCATACGAGGCACTAGGGCCTAATTGCGGAATATTTGACCAGCGCTCTGCTGAAAAACTAAACCATTATGTTGATGCCATGGGATTTGATGCAATACAAGCAGGAGGGCTTGTTAGCTGGTTCATGGAATGCCTAGCAAAAGGATTGATAAGAAAAGAGGACTTTGGGATTGGCCTGATGCCTAAATGGGACTGGAAAAGCTTTGATGTTGTTAATGATTCTGCAAACAATGCAGAGCTAGGGATGCAGATAATCAATGCAGTCCTCAGCAACCCAATATTCAACAAGAGCATAAGAGCTGCTGCAAAAGAAATAGATAAGAAGTACGGCGTCAAGACGATAAATCTAGCTGTTTACAACGCCTATGATGATGAAGGCTGCATGGTGCCAAACATGTACTGGGCCCCTGGATTGTTCAGCCCAATGCCCATAATGGGCAAATATTTTCAGTACTATGAGAAGAAGATAGTCAATCCTTATGAGCTCGGAAAAAAGAATGTTGAGAGGATGATAAAAGAATTCTATTCTGACAATGCAGGATGCTGCAGGTTCCACCGCGGCTGGATAGAAGACCTGATGGAAGAACTGATTGACAAGCACTTCAAGCTTCGCATTAATTTCTTTGAGCACCACAAAAAGCTAGCACAACTCATTAACCTCGACAACAAGAGCGCTTTCTGGGAGAGCGAGAGAGTAATAGACATAATAATTGGATTCTTGAAAAAGACTCTTGCTGAAGTCCCTGAATGTGCTGACGCAAAGGAATGGCTGCCAAGATTTGAAAAAGACAAGTGGAAAGCAGCAAAGGAATACTGGGAAGAAATACTCAGAGGAATAAATGATGCGATGAAAGACTAATTTCTTAATATAAAATTCATGTCACCTTAATACCATAGAATCCTCCGATCTGCGCTGCCTTGTTAAGGTATTTTCCTATCAGCTTTGCAGGCGTGCCGTACTTGCCAACATAATCCTCATCAAATACTACCAGTACGTCTTCCTGCCTCCAGGGAGGGATGCTTACAGCATAGTTATTAGCATTAATTATCAAAGCCTTGCCTTCACTTTCAAAACCTGCAATACTTATCAATTTTTTCAAAGGCATGGACGCAAGCTCTTTCCCATTATAAGAGACTCTTTGCTCCTCGCACATCTTCTTAATCTTGGAGTAAGGAATACTCGCATTATTCACGCTTAACACTAATTTGTCAAGGCTCATGCTGACATCAAGGTTCTCTGGCACGATAATGTTGCCGTCAGCCCCGATAAAATAAGTGCCAGGCTCTGCTTCCCCGCGATAACCATTAATGGTGTAGCAGTCGCTCAGCTTATGCCAAGCCTTATCATCCAAAGGAAAGCAGCCATAAGGAGTCATCTTAGTTTTTTGCGCATTAACAAACCCTTTGCCATTCCAGAACTCTCGCGGAATATTCTCTTTGCTCGCAGAGAAAAAAGCAGATTCAGGGTTTTCAGGAACCAGAGCATACCAGTCAGTTGCTGTGGCAATAATTCTCCCGCCAGTCTTGGAATAATCCATCCCGATCTTTTCATACATATCAGGAATTGTAATGCCGTGCCTTAATTTCTGGACAAGAACGCCTGTCTTGCAATAGCCGTCCTTATCAACAGGAAGCATTGGGATAGAGTCAATCCTTTGCTTGTCAAGAGGCATTCCTTCAATGCTAACCCTTGGAAGAGCATCAACCCATGACCTGGGAACAGGAATAGCGTTCTGTCCAACATCCCTAATAATTCTCTCAGGAAAAACCCGAGGAGCTCTCTGCACAATATCTGAAACAGTAAGCACAGTAGCTGCTCCAATAATACCCCAACCAACAAGCCTAATAAACTGCCTCCTATCAATTGCAACTGTAGAATCATTCATAACTCTCACCCAGAAGCAATAATAATATTGCTGCTTAAATATTTTTTTGAATTTGAAAATGTTGTTTGCGCCCAAATGCGAGGGCATATTCGATTTAATAATCAATCACGGAAGGGGGGTTGCCCCCTACGGGGAACTGAAGTACTCAAAAGAATAATCGCGCCCGAGCGGCGCAACATTTTCAATTCTAATTAATCATCCCAACCCTTTCTATCATGAACCAGACTGCAGACAAGCCCAGCAATACAACCATTACTCCGAGCACAAAATCAAACTTTGCGCCAAAAATCCAGACAGCAACTAAGCGTATGCACACGTACACAATAAATATGTCCCTGGCCACTCCTCTAATGCCTGTTTTCATTCCAGCACATCAAATGCTTTTATGATTATATAAATGTTTGGAGAAAAGATTTATAAACCAAGTTTTGTTCCTTCTCGGCAAAGGGGCGTGTAGCACTCCAAGCTGTTTCTTGGAGATTTAAGGAGGGATAAAAATGACGTATGCAGTTGATTTTGTTATTGATGCCATGACCAAGCTTAGCGATTCAAAGCCAGTAATGTTTCAAAGAGACGGCTCACTGTTCATTGCTTCTAAACAGGGTTTTGCTCAGGTTACTTATGGCTTGCATGTGATGCCTCAAAAAAGGCATGAGCTTGATTCAGAAGTTCCTGAAATACTGGAATCAAAGAACGCAATACTGCAGAGAGTTAAGGATACCCGCGGCGAATCTAAAATAGTATTCAGGAAGACTGAAAAAAAGTGTATTCAGTCAATTATTTTTGGCACTGATGATAACACGTTCACACTCGAAGATATTATAAAATCAGCATCAGCGTTACAAGAATTGCCTGATGATAAGAAAATAAGAATGGTGTCTCATGATTCTGGCTATCACAGCCATAAGTACGGCTATGCAGCAGACGGCATAGATGTGTGGGTAGCTGCTGCAAGAGTGATGGACAGAGAGCGCTACTTAGAGCTCGTCAGGAAAAATGAGGATGATATGCTGGAATCAATGGCTCGCATTAAAGACATTAAACACATTTCAACTCAACCGACAGATGAGCTTTATAGGAATCTAAAATTTCCAAACTGCTTAATACTGACTCCTAATCTGCTGGCTAGCTTCCCAAGAAAAGGGAGCTTAAGAAATGCTATGCATGATGAAAAAGATTGGAACAACAGCACACGCTTAGAAAACAACTGGAATGGAACTAATAATGGAAGCATACTGCGATATAGCGAATTAAGGCATGATATGGAATCGCCATTCAGCTTCTATATTGACCTGAATTCTTCAAGATTCAAAGCCAAAACAGCTGAAGAATTAGCAAACAAGGGCGGCAAACTAATTAACCAAATGGAAAAAGAATTAGAAGCACTGCGCCTTGCTGCTGAGAAAGGTCAGAGCTTTATCGAAAGGCTCAATGCTGTACACAATGAAGTCTGCACAATAGCTATAGAGACTTTAAAGAAAAACTACCCTAACGCATACAAACGATACCAAGTAGAAGCGTAAGATTCATAAAAATATTTTTTTTACAGTTTCAAATCCTTGAACTTCTCCCATTCCTCTTTTAGAAGCCCGTAAATGTACAAGTCATGAATACTTCCTGTGGCTTTTGACCTTGCAGCCTGCCTTCTCATACCTTCATACACAAATCCTGTTTTTTTAATCAGTTCATTAGAAGCTATGTTCTTTGTCCAGGCGCATACATCAATTCTCCTAAGCTTTAACTTTTCAAATCCGAAATTTACTATTTCTTTAACTGCTTCAGACACGAATCCTTTGCGCCAATAACTCTGGCCAAGCCAGTAGCCTATCTCTGCTGTGCCATTAAAATCATCAACCTTGTTTAAGGCTATGCCGCCAACAAGCTTTTTCTCAGACTTAAGCTCTAATGCAAAATCATAAGTTGTTCTAGGCTTCTTCTTCATTTCCTCAGCGCAATGATTAATCCACCATTGAGCATCCTTTAAGGTATAAGGATGAGGCACGAGAAGAAGGTTTTTTGAAACTTCCAAGTTATTTATATTCTCAATTAATGAAGGAATGTCTCTTTTTTCATAATCCCTGATTACCAGCCTATTAGTTGTTAGTTTCATATTAAAAATTCATATTAAAAAATAAATGCGCGCCCAAGGGTGGATAAGCACTCTAAACATTAGTGTACCCCATCCATTCCTCCGCTCCGCGACCCTCAAAGCACCCTTGCCTAGGCTTAGGGCTGCTCTGTTCCCAGTCTGACCCGGTTCACAAAGATAAGAGCCAATGAGGACAGAGCATCGACGGTCCGAACAGGACTAATGCTTAAGGAGCAAACCGCCCCT